>PBGO01000011.1 GCA_002719095.1 Fidelibacterota bacterium | reverse complement strand
AAGTATCAACCCAGAAAGTGATGTTGATGAAGTAAAGTAGTCAACAGCATAAGAAACTTAAAAAGCCCTTATCATTGCGATAGGGGCTTTTTATTATGTGATATAAATCACGTCTTTTAACTACATAGCTTTAACTCGAACGTTCGGTCGATAGTGCTTTGAAATTCAGTATTATTTTCATAAGTTTTTATAAAAATTTGTGTGTTTTAATTAATATCTAAAAAGTTTAATTAATTTATTTAAAGTTCGGGGAGGAACTACAATGAATAATCAGCTTATCTCTAAAATTTCTATATCTTTTTTTATGTTCTTATCTTTATCATTTTCGCAGGTAAATGATGGTCGTTCAGACTGCGCCTCAGATCAATTTGATTGCGGAAATGGTGAATGCATTCGTGCAGATTATGAGTGTGATGGATCAAATGAATTCGGAAATGCATCATGGGGAGCTGATTGCTCTAATGGTGCAGATGAAAATCTAGCATCATGTTGCTCTACAGAGATATATAGTAATCTCGATATTTGTGCCGATAGTTGCGCAGATTCAAACTGTGGATATTATTTGCAATTTGGAGATTTTTCATGCGAGTCTCTTGAAGAGTCAAATTATGATTGTTCTTTATGTGAAACGGAAGGAGCGTGTGCTGCACACCAAGGACCTCAGGTAGGTGGTCTATGCTATAATATAACATATGAGAATTACGAAGGAATTTTTGATTGCGATCTTGAATGTAGAGAAAACGGACCTGATGATAATGATACTTGTGATGAAGAGTTTAATTGTCAGGAGTTTAATTTTGATAGTGAAGCTTGTTTTTGTGATGATTCAGAGGATGCGACAGTATGTAATTTTGGAGCTCTAGGTAAATGTCAATATTTAGACTGTGCTAATGTTTGTGGAGGAACTTCAGTGGAAGATTGCGCAGGTTCATGCGGAGGGTCTGCAATAGTCGATGATTGCGGTATTTGCTCAGGAGGTACAACTGGATTAACTCCAAATGATAATAGTTGTGGGTTTCCTAACGATTGCCAGGCTTGTTTGTGCACCGTATCCGAAGCAGCGTTGGAAGAAATATCAATCCCATCTGGAAATTGTGCATCAATAGCTGAGGCGTGTAATAATGGATGGCCGTCTCATGAGTGCGCTTTATGTCATACACAAGACCAAGATTTCATGTATGCAGGATTTATGGGTGTATGCTCTGATGCTTGTGGCGATGATTGGACAGATGATTTAGATTTCTGCTTTCTAAATAGTGATTCAGTTAATTTCAATAATTCATGTCAATTTGGTGGATTAGGGAGTTTAGCGTTCGATGGGAATTGTGATGAGCCAGATTATTGTGCTTTTGGAACAGATTGTGTGGATTGCGGCACATGTGATCTTGATTGTTCAGAATATCCAGGGGAGTTTTGTGAATGTGCGCTTACAACCGATGGTGGAACATTAACAGGGGGTAATGATCGTGTGGATTTATATCATGAAGTAATCATACCTGAAAATACTCTTTCTGCGGAAATATCTCTTTGCGGAACTAACTTTGATACATCGATGCGTGTATATAATGGTGGGTGTGCTTATAATGGTCTTTTTCCTGCTGGAGGGGATATCAATTATATTGCATATAATAAAGATGGATGTGCTGGTTTTGATAATGGTACACCTGATGACCCATCAGATGATGGATCAGCATTGGCTTCTCTTATTACGTTAGATAATCCAGATGCAGGTACATACATAGTTAAAATTGGACCTTACAGCGCTTGGACTGGAGTAGGAGATGGAAACTATGTCTTTTCTGTGACCTTAGATATTGAATGTGATAACGCGGATTGTGCTGGCGAATGTGGAGGAAGTGCTGTAGTAGACGCATGCGGTGTATGCAATGGTGATAATTCTACTTGTGCTGGTTGTGACGGTATCCCAAACAGTGGGTTGCAATTTGACTGTTCAGGTGTTTGTGGTGGTAGCGATTTTGATAGTCAAGATTGCACTGGCGAATGTGGAGGAAGTGCTGTAGTAGACGCATGCGGTGTTTGTAATGGTGATAATTCCACTTGTGCTGGTTGTGATGGTATTCCAAACAGTGGATTAATTTTTGATGCGTGTGGTGTTTGTGGTGGTCCCGGAGCTATTTATGATTGTGGATGCTCAGAAATACCAAATGATTTTTGTGATTGTAATGGCAATGTTCTTGGCTGCGATGATGTTTGCGGTTCAGGATTAGTTGAAGACGAATGCGGTGTTTGTAATGGTACCAGTTCATTTCCAGTTAATGCAAATGGTTGGCAAGTATCTGTAAATGTTGATGGAAATGCTGTTGCATGTAATGTTGACTATTTGTATGGTACTGATGATACTTCTTATATTGAAAATATTCATTATCAGTTTCTATCTGGTTTAGATGCACCTAATAATTATAGTTTTGAAGATTGTGCAACAGAATGTGAAAATACTCAAAATTGTACTTCATTTGACTATATGTCTATTAATGGTAGCTGCTTATTATGGTTTGATGGCGCATGCGATTTATCGAATGAATTTGCGGACGGATACTTTGAGATAACGGAACCAAACTTTACAAGGTATAATTATGTTTTTACAGGACAATGTTCATGTGATGGCTTGACTCTAGATTGCACTGGCGAATGTGGAGGTACATGTGATTCATGCGATTGCAACGGTGTATGTGGAGGAAGTGCTGTAGTAGATGATTGTGGTGAATGTGGAGGAGATAATACATCGTGCATCGATACATGCGGAGTAGTAAATGGAGAGAATGTTTGCTGGGATACGTATGATTGTGATCCGAGCGGTTCAGGAACTTATGTAACTTGTCCAGTAGGTGCAGATTTTTTGTGTGCTCCAACAGATTTGGATTGCTATTTAGATAATAATGGTTGTGATGGTACAACAGGAGTACCCGATTGCGATGGATCAATGAGATGTTGTCCTACAGATTGGTTAGGTGATGAATATGCTGATTGTGGAAATCAAATGTTTGGTTGCGACTTATCTTGCTATGGTAATGATAATGGTGATTGCGAAGAAGACAGTGCCGCTTTTTCTTGGTACTGCAGTGAAAGTGAAACCTATTATCCGACAGAAACAGCGTGTAATTACTGGTGTATTGTTGAGTGTACAGCAAACTTAAATGCAGCCGCTCCTAATGACTTGGTTAGATATAATCCTAGAAAAAGCGAGTATCTTTTACCTGAAGAAAAATCTTCACGATCTGAATGTGAATTTGCTGTTGGGCCAGAAGCAGACTGTTTGGGTGAGTGTGGTGGTAATGCAATCGTTGATGAATGCGGATATTGTGGTGGACCGAGCTCAGAATATGCCTGTGTTTGTGACGAAAGTGGTAACGATTGCTCAGTTCAGTGTGCTGTGGAAGAAAATTGTTTAGGTCAATGTGGCGTCGACATTGATGACGCTTATTGTAATAATTTAGCAGGCAATTTGATTACAGCTGGAGGGTTTCAGAATTTAGTCATCAGCGCTGAACAAAAAGTCATTGCTTGGGGACGTAATAATAATGGTGAGATAAATGTACCTTCAGACTTAACAGACGTTATAAAAGTTGAAGCTGGAGAGTATCACTCTCTTGCCTTAAAATCAGATGGAACCGTTGTCGCTTGGGGTGAGGATAATCAGAATCAATGTGATGTTCCACAAGATTTAAGCAATGTGATTGATATTGCTGGAGGAGAAGATCATTCTTTAGCCTTAAAATCAGATGGAACCATTGTTGGTTGGGGGCGTAATAACGAAGGTCAATTGAGCTTTCCATTAGACTTAGATAATGTAATCTCTATTGCCTCGGGAGATGATCACGCTCTTGCTTTAAAATTAGATGGAACCGTTGTCGCTTGGGGAAATAATAATAGAGGTCAAACTGAGGTACCTACTGACCTAACCGATGTAGTTGCAATTTCTGCCGGTAGAGAATTTAGTCAAGCTTTAAAGCTGGATGGAACGGTTGTTGCTTGGGGACGAAATTACTCGTCTTCAACCGAAATACCTTCAGATTTAGATAATGTTGTTGATATTGTTTCTGGTGAATGGTTTAGTCTTGCATTAAAGTCGGATGGAACGGTTGTTGCTTGGGGACGTAACAATCAAAATCAATGTGATATACCTGAAGGCTTAACAGATGTAATTGCTATTTCAGCTGGTCACGAGCACAGTCTAGCACTGAAAAAAGATGGTACTCTAGTAAGTTGGGGTAGAGATAATGAGGGTCAGTTGAACAATCCTTATGTTCCTGAACAGCTAACTTTTGCTATAGTTTGTGATGAAAGCGGTAATTTATACGATTGTTCTGGTGTATGCGGTGGAGACTTAGAGTATGACGGTTGTAACTTTTGTGGATCTCCTCAATTAGAGAGTGATGAATTTTCAAACTATGACTGCGTATGTGATGGAGATGATTGTAGTTTAGAATGTTCTGTTGAAGAAAGTTGTGGAATGTGTGGTGTTACAGTTGCTAATCAAAATTGTTTGAGTAATCAAAACAAAGAGCTTATTGCAGTAACGCAATATTCAAGTATGTTCATCAATTCTGATGGAAGTATTCATGTTTGGGGTAGAGATAATTACGGTCAAATTTCAAGCATACCTGATATGAATGATATTATTGATGTTTCTGGAGGTTATAATCATTTATTAGCTGTTGACTCATTAGGCAATACCTATGCTTGGGGTAGAGATAATTATGACCAAGCTACTGTTCCAGATTCATTATCTGACGTAGTTGATGTATCAGGAGGTTATTATCATAGTTTAGCCCTTAAATCAGATGGAACGGTTGTTGCTTGGGGACGAAATAATAATGGTCAGACAAATGTACCTTTTGACTTGGATGAAGTTGTAGAAGTTGAAGCAGGGGGATACTTTAGCTTGGCGTTACAATCAAATGGAAACGTTGTGGCGTGGGGTTCAAACAATTATGAACAGTTAAACGTAGAAGACTTAACGGATATTGTAGCTCTTTCAGCAGGAGAAAATCATGCTGTAGCCCTTAAATCAGATGGAACGGTTGTTGCTTGGGGACGAAATAATAATGGTCAGACAAATGTACCTTCAGATTTAGATAATGTAGTAGCATTAGCATCAGGTTGGAATTTTTCTGTTGCTCTTAAATCAGATGGAACTGTAGTAGGTTGGGGTAGTAATGGAAGTGGACAAATTGATGTTCCCGAAGGATTATCTAATATAGTGGCGATTTCAGCTAAGCCAGATGGGCATGTTATTGCATTAAGGTCAGATGGGCAAATAGTTGGTTGGGGACGAAATTCATATGGTGAGTCAGATTCACCTAACATACCAACGATCGGTTCAATTGATATTCCTTGCGATTTAAATAATAATTTTTATGATTGTTTGGGTTCTTGTGGCGGAACCTCGGATTATGATGGCTGTGGATTCTGCGGAGGACCAAGCGATGATTTTGTTTGTTCATGCATAGATGATGATTGTAGTCTAGAATGTGCTACAGAAGTTGGTTGTGCTGGTTTATGTGGTTTAGATTTATCTGACAACTATTGTATCTCAAACCAGCAAAATAATCTCATTGCGGCAGGCGGTTATCACAGATTGGCTATAAATTCTGATAGTACTGTTGTAGCTTGGGGTAGAGATGATAGCGGAGAAATTAATGTTCCAGAAGATTTGTTAAGTGTAGTCAAAGTTGCAGCTGGCAGGCACCATTCCCTAGCCCTCAAATCAGATGGAACCGTTGCTGCTTGGGGATATAATAATCGTGGCCAAACAGACATTCCTCAAGGTTTATCGAATGTAATAAATATTGATGGAGGATACGAGCACAGTATCGCTTTAAAGTTTGACGGTACTGTTGTTGAGTGGGGTCGATTTGATGGTGGATGGATTCAAACTCCTTCAGATTTAAATAATGTGATTGACATTGCCTCAGGTAATTGGCATAATCTTGCACTTAAATTTGACGGAACTGTTTCAGCTTGGGGTTACAATAATAGAGGTCAAGCTAATGTTCCTGAAGGTTTAAACAATGTGATTGCGATCGATGGAGGTTATGAGCATAGTATTGCCCTTAAATCAGATGGTACTGTTGTTGAGTGGGGTAGATTTGATGGTGGATGGCAAGAAATGCCAGAAGATTTATCAGATGTTATTTCCATTTCTTCTGGATGGTATCATAATCTTGCTTTAAAATCAGATGGAACTGTGGTTACATGGGGATATAACGGATATAATCTTCAAAGCATTCCGGATGGATTAGATAATGTTGTTGCAATTGCAGCTGGTGGAGAGCATAGTCTCGCGTTACAATCAGATGGTACCTTGGTATCTTGGGGATATACCGGAAATGATGTTCAAGTTCTACCAATTAAATTAGATGAGTTAACATTTTCAATAGCATGTGATTTAGATGGTAGCTTATATGATTGTGCTGGTGAATGCGGAGGAGACCTAGAGTATGATGGATGCAATTTCTGCGGAGGACCATTATCAGATTATGTTTGCGAGTGCGATGAGAATTTAAGTTGCACTCTTGAATGTGTTGGTGAAACTAATTGTTTAGGTTTATGTGGTGAAGTTTCTGATGAAATTTGTCTAGCTCAACAAAACAATAATTTAATTGCAACTGGTGCTTATCATTCATTTGCTATAACATCTGATCAGAAATTAGTTGGATGGGGTCGCAATAATGAGGGAGAGACCTCCGCGCCACAAGGTCTTGAAAATGTAATTGATGTTGCTGGGGGTCGTCATCATTCACTCGCTCTTAAGTCAGATGGAACTGTAAGCGCTTGGGGATGGAATCCTTATGACCAAACATTAGTTCCGCAAGGATTAGAAGATGTCGTTTCGGTTTCGGCAGGATACTATCATTCACTCGCTCTTAAGTCAGATGGAACTGTAAGCGCTTGGGGATTAGATGAATATGATACTGTGTCTGGTGCAGATTACTTACGCGATATTGTTGCAATCGATGCTGGGGAGCATCGTCATTCTTTAGCAATTACAAAAGAAGGTAAAGTAAAATCATGGGGATATAATCCATATGGCGAAACTGATGTGCCTTTAAATTTAAATGACGTAGTTCAAGTATCTGCTGCATACCATAGTAGTTTTGCTCTTAAGTCAGATGGAACTGTAATTGGCTGGGGGAATAATAATAATAATATTTTAGATATACCTGAGGATTTGTCTGATGTTATTGCGATAGATGCGGGTTATTGGCATGTTCTTGCCTTAAAGTCTGATGGAAGTGTTGTTACATGGGGCTGGGATGGTTATGATCTTCAAACTATACCTGATGGATTAGGTGATGTTATAGCTATAAGCGCTTCCGGAGATGGTCATAGTATGGCTCTAAAAGCTGATGGTACTTTAGTTGGATGGGGTAGAAATAACGAGCAGCAAATAACCATACCTGATAATCTAATTTTTGGCATCCCATGTGATGAATTTGGCACTCTTTATGATTGTCAGGGAACATGTGGACTGGTTGATTTTGATGATTGCGGAGTATGTGACGGTCCGGGAGCAATATATGAGTGTGGCTGTACTGACATTCCTGAAGGTGATTGTGATTGTTCAGGTACAAGCGTGTTTGATGTTTGTGGTGATAGTAATTTAGAACCAGAAGGAGGAAGCTTTTTAGCTGAATACTATACATACGATTCAAACTTTACTAATAGCATAGGATCAGTTTTTGTTGACTCTATTAACTTTCCTGGTTGTGGTGATTTTCCAGAGCTTAGCCAATGTGATGACTTTGAAGTAAGGTGGACTGGAACCATCTATGCTTCAATTTCAGGAAGTTATAATTTTAGGTCCGTAACTGATGACGGTGTAAGATTATATATTAATGACCAAAAGATAATTGATGATTGGGAGGATCAAGGCGATACATCAAATGATTTTACAATTCAATTAGATTCAGGAATGCATGATTTAAGAATGGAGTACTACGATCAAGGAGGAGGTGAGACTGCATATCTATATTGGACTCCGCCAGGAGAGGAAGAAGATTTTGTGAGAGCTGCTGTAGTAGGATTTTGTGACTGCGAATGCAATCAGCTTGATTGTTTGGATGAGTGTGGTGGAGATGCTGTTGTTGACGAATGCGGGCAATGCGATGGAACTGGAACAGGAGAAGGGTTCTGCGACTGCAATGGAAATGTGCTCGGTTGCGATAATGTTTGTGGTTCTGGCTTAGTTGTTGATGAATGCGGTGTTTGTGATGGAAGTGGCCCCACTGAAAACTACAACTGCGATGGTGATTGTATTGCAGAAACTGATGACGGCTGTGAATGTGGCTTAATAAAGGATGAATGTGGAGTATGCGGAGGCAGTGGTCCTGCTCAGAATTACAACTGCGATGGAGAATGCTTGGCAGGAGTTGAAGATTGCTTTGGTAATTGTGGTGGCTCAGCAGTTCAGGACGTTGAAGGCGTATGTTGTTATGAAAGACAGAAAGATGCTTGCGGATTGTGTAATGGGCCAAATATTTGCGCTGATACGCATGTTTGTGGAGAGATACCCTCACCAGGAACAACATGGGTAACGTGTCCAGTTGGAGCGGATTATTTATGTGCAACAAATATGAACGACTGCTACAATTCAACTGGTTGTGATGGAGATTCTGGGTTACCAGATTGTTCTGGAGATGGCGACTGTTGTCCAGTGGGATGGATCGGAGATGGCTATGCTGATTGTTCAGAACAGCAATGGGGATGTGATTTATCTTGCTATAGTAATGACGGAGGTGATTGTGGTAGAGATGATTCTAGTTTTAGTAGAAAATTTAATATAAAACCAATTTTCAGTTATGAAATAAATACACGCGAGGAATGTGATTATGTATACGGTCCTGATACAGATTGCCTTGGTGAGTGTTTTGGTTCTGCGCAAGAAGATTGCTTTGGTGATTGTAATGGTCTAGCTGTAAGCGATTCAGATGGCGGCTGTTGTTTAGAATCTGCTCTTGATGAGTGCGGCGTATGTGATGGTAATGGTCCAACTTTAAACTACAATTGCTTAGGAGAATGTATTGTTGAAACTGGTGATGATTGCGAATGTGGTTTATTCAAAGATGAATGTGGAGTATGTGGTGGTGACGGTTCATCCTGCGACTACAAAGCATATTTTTGGCTGTCAGAAGATGGAAAACAGATTATGTATAGCAGTGAAGAGAACATTTATGGATTCCAAATGAGTATTGAGGGACCTATGGAAGTTTTAAATGTATTTGGAGGACACTCTGCTGATGCAGGTTTTGATGTATCACTATCAGGGTCTACTATGTTAGGCTTTTCTTTCGCGAATAGTTTCATCCCCGCAGGTAATGGCACATTGATAAACTTACAGTATGAGTTAGGATCTGGAGATATGTGCATTGATGACCTAATTGTTTCAGGTTTTGGAGGCGAAGCCATTCTTTCGGAAATTGGAACTTCTGCAACAAATCCAAATGATCATTCAGATGACTGCATTTTTGTTGATAGTACTTGTGCTCCTGGTGATATCACTGAAAACGGAATTGTAGATGTAATCGATGTAGTATCAATAGTGTATGCTATTGTTAATTTTACATCTGCTAATGATTGTGCTGATTTTAACGGTGATGGCATCCTTAATGTACTAGACGTAATAAATTTGGTTGACTCTATCCTAAATCCAAGACAAATTGGAGCAACTTCAGCAAAAATAAATATTAATGGAGATTCTTTGAGCATTTTAGCAGATGGGTTCATCGCAGCAGTTCAGATGACATTGTCTCATGATTTAGACTTTGATCTTTCTTTAACAGACCAAGCATTGGCGGCAGACTACGCTACAAATGGGAGTGAAACTACTCTTTTAGTAGTTGTACCAACAGCTAATGAAATATTTACGGCTTCTGGAGATTATGAAATTCAGGAAGTTTTAGTAGCAAACCAAAAAGAGTTCATAAATGTCATTCAGCCGACTAATTTTTCATTAGATGAGCCATATCCTAATCCATTTAATCCAACTACAGCTCTTAACATGAGCTTGCCAGAAACAGGTTTTGTAACGGTCAAAGCTTATAATTTATCTGGGCAAGTAGTAGATTTAATTAAATCCAGTAATATGAATGCAGGTAATCACACTTTAATTTGGGAGCCATCTTCATTACCAAGTGGTGCTTACATTATCAAGGCAGAATATGCAGGTCAAGTATCAACCCAGAAAGTGATGTTGATGAAGTAAAACATTCAACAGCATAAGAAACTTAAAAAGCCCTTATCACTGCGATAGGGGCTTTTTTTCTTACATTTTAGTTCTTAATCTTATAATTTTACGTGTGTATAAATTGTTCTATATATTGTTTTGCTTTTCTATTGGTTTTGCAGGCGTGACTGGAAAGATAAGAGGTAAAGTATATGATAGCGAAACGAATGAACCTTTAATTGGTTGTAACATTATTATAAATCAACTTTCTATAGGAACGGCTACAGATTTCAATGGAGACTTCATTATTATGAATGTTAAGCCTGGTACTTATACAATATCAATATCAATGATTGGGTACTCTGATTACATTCTTAATGAATTGCAGATTAATTCAGATTTAACAACGGATATTGATGTTCCAATGAGAATCTCTGCTTTAGAGGGAGCAACCATTGTTGTTAATGCAAATAATAATAAAATAAATAAAAATTTAACTTCAACAACTGCGATAATAACAAGCGATAAAATTGATAAACTTCCAATAAATGAAGTTTCAGATATAATTAGTATTCAGGCTGGATTCGTTGATGGACATTTAAGAGGGGGAAGAACGGGCGAGGTCGCTTATTGGGTTGACGGTATTCCCGTTACAGATCAATATGATGGAAATAGTGTGATCGATGTGAGTAAGGATATGGTTCAAGAAATGCAACTAATATCCGGAGCATTTAACGCAGAGTATGGACAAGCTATGAGTGGTATTTTAAATATCGTCACTAAAGAAGGAAATGAGGATTTTGGAGGATCATTAGATTTGTATTCTGGAGATTTTCTTTCAGCAAGGAATGATATTTTTATGAATGTTCATTCATTTAATCCACTTACTACCAAAAACGTATCTTTAAATATTCATGGTAAGATAAACAAGAATATTTACTACTACATTAATGGCAGGAACATTTATTACAATGGCGTTCATGAGGGTAAAAAAATATATAATCCTGAAAGTTATGGTGTTGTAATGGATGATTTAAATGGAGACGAGATATTTCACATACTAGGTACAAGTACAGTTTTAGATTCAGTTTTGAATATTCAAACAATGAATTCAAGATTAATGGATACTTCCGATGAGAGCCTTGTAGAAATTATGTTTGATTCTTTACGTTCAGCCCATATGAACCCAATTGGAAATCAAAATTTCGTCTCAATGGATTGGAATCAAAAAAAATATTTACAGTTAAACACAATATGGAAAGCAAATGATAAAACTAGGGTAAAATTTTGCTTGATAAATGATGATGTTGAATATCAGGACTATGATAGAATGTATAAGTTTAACCCCGAAGGCAACTTATTGAAAAATCGCATTGGAATTACATCACTGATTCAATTAAAAAGAATTATTGATGAAAGAAGTTTTTTAACTTTTGGAATAACAAGTTTCGATAAGCAATATAGGCATTTTGCATTTGAAGATGAGGGTTTATATGTACACGATCAAATGAATGATGTTTTAGATGGATATAGCTTTTATGTTGGAGGGTCTAATAACAGCAAGTTTAGCAGATCAACTAAAACTCAAACAATAAAATTTGATTATACAAATCAAATTAATCCATCCAATATGATTAAGCTGGGCTTTGAATATAGAAAACATAATATTAATTATAGCGATATTTACCTTCAGCCACCATATGAGAAAATAAATATTGACCCTATTTATGATTCACCTTATCTGATTAATCCTAGAATGATGCCTGATTCAACAATATTTGCAAGTCATTACGAATTTTCTCCTGTTGAATATAGTTTTTACTTTCAGGATAAAATTGAGCTCGAAGAGTTAATTATGAATGCAGGATTGAGGTTTGATTTTTTTGACTCAAAGGGTAGAATTTTAAGTGATTCATCAGACCCTTCAATTTATAATCCAATCAAACCAGCAAATCGATACTATGATGATAACAATAATGGAATTCAAGATTTAGATGAAAATGAAGTAAGCATTGAAGAAAGAATGTCATATTGGTATAAGGAACCATCTTCCAAAATTATGATTAGTCCAAGGTTTGGAGCATCTTTTCCATTTTCTGACCAAGGTGCAATTCACTTTTCTTACGGGCATTTCTTTCAAATCCCAAGATTTGAACTTTTATATTATAATTCTGATTTTGATTTATCGCAAGGAACAGGAAATGTTGGTATAGTTGGCAATGCAGANTTAGATCCNGAAAAAACAATAAGTTATGAGCTTGGTTTTAAATATCAGTTCAATTCTTTTACAACTCTTGATGCTACCTTTTANTTNAGAGATATNAGAGANNTAACNGGAACACGNACGGAAGAAATTTCTATTTTTGGTGGCGCCTCAACTTACAGTAAATATGAAAATTCTGATTTTGCTTTTGTTAAAGGACTTGTACTCTCAGCTAATTATTTNGATTTCAANGGTCTTTCATTAAACCTTAATTATACATTACAGCAAGCAAAAGGAACAGCATCTGACCCTAGTCAAGCATGGAGCTATTCCCAAGGTGGCAACTTAGCAGAAACATTCATGATTCCCCTTGATTGGGATCAGTCACATACAATTTCCGCGATCTTATCTTATACAAAAAATAATTATGGATTTAGCTTTATAGGAAAATTAGGTTCAGGGTTACCATACACCCCAGCTTCTTCAGTAAATGTGAGTACTTTAATTCAAAATTCTGAAACAAAACCCGTAACATCAAGTGTAGATTTAAGTTCTTTTTTTAATTTACCGTTGGGCTCATATGATGCACAATTATACTTTAATATCTCAAATTTATTTAATCGGTTAAACAATTTAAATGTTTATAATGATTCAGGTGTTGCGCACAACACAAATTATTTACAAGATGCCTTAGAACAAAATACAGGTGAGTATGTAAATTCAATTGAAAACTGGTATATAAATGAAACCTATTATTCCAATCCAAGAAGAGTAGAGATAGGAGTCAAGTATGATTTTTAAAAAATATATATACTCATTCCTAGTCGTATCAATTATTTTTTGTCAAAATTCTGGGCAAGAGTATAGAAGAACAGGAATTCATAATGGAAATCTTGTAAAAACTATCTTTGGAAATTGGGGAGTGGTTGGTCAACCCGGTTATTTGGGACCAAGGGGAGCTTGGATTAATGAGAATAATGGATATATTGGTGATGTAAGTTTATTAGTCGGCGCTGAGGTTACAGCTCCGAATCAGAATGGCGACCCAATAACTTTTCATTCTGTTGTTGTATGTCCAATAGACCGTCCATTTTTAGGACCCAAGGAACAATCTACTTCAGGAGTTCCATGGGGTTTTGAGCCTGTCTCTGGCTACATGAATGAGTCTCAAGAGTTTATTGCAATGAGTACCATTCCGTCATCTTGGCCATCATCATGGCCCGATAAAGATTATAGCTGGAACGGAAAGTGGAATGGTTTTTTTGGTCAAGATGTTCAAAACATTCAACAAGAAAGTTTTTATGTTATGGATGACAACAACGATGAAGAATTTAATTTCTCTCAAAACAATCAGTGGGGAGTTGAGTTTAAACCAGATCCGAACAACTTAAATCTTAATGGACTTGGTTTAGAAGTTAAAGTTAGAGGTATGCAGTGGGGACAATTCTTGGCACAGGACTGTATTTTTTGGTTATATGAAATAACAAATAAAAGTTCAACAGATTATAATAAAGTTGTTTTTGGTGAGTTAGTTGGAACATATGTTGGTGTTACAGGTACAGATGACTCTGCTCAGGAGTATAATGACGATTGGTCTTTTTTTGATGTTAACGAAAATATTACATATACCGGTGATTTTGATAATGATTGTACCTCAAATCCAAATTGGGTTGGAGACGTAGGTATGGTGGGCTATGCTTTTTTAGAGAGCCCAGGTAATCCATATGATGGTATCGATAATGATGGTGATGCCTTAGGTTTTGGAGCCGCACCTATTTTTGAAGAGTCAGATTTTGATGAAGTCCTTATAGAAAACGGAAGTTCAATAGTAACGATTGATTCTGATTTTGATAGAAATATTCTTTTAATGAATGAGCCAAATGGGGCAACAGTAAGCTTAAACTCTCAAGGAAATAATATTGAAATTATTTTAGGTGAAACCATCTTGGTTGAAGGCAATATAATCGATAATAATGGTGATCTTGTTGTTAACCCAAATGCTTATGATGGAATTGATAATGATTTGGACGGACTGATTGATGAAAACTATTACTTACACTATAGACAAAGAAAAGTTGATCAGGATGGAAATGTTTTATTTGATATTTTAAATCCGAGATATTTTATTAATTATTTGTCTGGTGAAGGTTTGAATAATCCTATGATTGATGAAAATAGGTTTGATGGTATCGATAATGATGGTGATTGGGACAGTACCTATGATGATTTAGGTACTGACGGTTTAGCTAATACTAATGACTCAGGAGAAGGTAATGGATTTCCAGATGCAGGAGAACCTAATTTTGATGAAACGGACCCTGATGAATCTGATCAAATAGGATTGAGTAGTTTTGATTATTTTGTTCCTGCAGATAATTTTCCACACAGTGATGATGAAGCTATTTGGGATAGAATGACACCTGGTTTTTTTGACGTTCCATCATCAATTTCAAATGGTTTACCTTTAAGCGGAGAAGATGGTGACTTTATTTTTACATCGGGTTATTTTCCTTTAAAAGCTGGACAAACTGAGCGCTTTTCAATTGCATTAGTTTATGGTGAAAATCAGAGCGATTTATTATCAAATAAAAAAACAGTTCAATCAATTTATGATCAAGATTATAGGTTTCCACCGCCTCCAAGCAAACCAACCCTTCATGCTGTTCCTGGTGATGAGAAAGTAACATTGTATTGGGATAGAGTCGCTGAAGAGGAGATGGATCCAGTCCTTAAAGAATTTGATTTCCAGGGGTATAAAATATATAAAGCAACTGATTCAAACTTTAACGATGTAAGAAATATAACCAATGCAAACGGTGTAATTGAAGGTTATTCTCCAATTGCACAGTATGATTTAAAAGATGACATAGGAGGTTATTTTTATCCTTCACAAGAATTATTTGAGAGTTCTCAAGGGTATACTTTTTTTCTAGGGGATAGTACAGGCTTAGTACATCAGTTTATTGATACTGATGTGCAGAACGGCAGAACATATTATTATGCAGTTGTTGCTTACGATAATGGAGACCCAGAATCAATGTTTCCATCTGAAAACTCTAAATTAATTTCTATTTTGAATTCTGGGGATATATTGCTAGATAAAAATACAGCTTTTGCAACGCCTAGTTCAGCAGCTGCTGGATATAATTTAGATGAAAATATAAACATTTCGCATTTTGGACCTGCTACAGGAAATTTATCGATTGAAATAATTGATGAAACACAATTATCTGGACATGAATATGAGGTTACATTTTTTGATACATCAATGGACTCTATTGATAACGATTTAGATAATGAAATTGATGAAATTGACGATGAATATGTACCAATGACTAGCTTTTACAATGTTTTAAATTTGAACGAAAAAAATGAAAGAATAGCTTTGTCTGATACATTTTATTATAACCTAGAAAATACTAATATTTTACCTGATTATTTCTTTCTAGAAAATCCCAATGGATTCGAAATCTCTGCAAATGACTATGAAGTAGACTTTGAAAATGGAAGAGTAAGGCTTAATAGTATAGATAACGAACTATCTGGAACGGATTTGTTCGCAAGATATTTGTATTACCCAGTTTATAAAAGTCCTTATATAAAAGGTTCTCCATGGGTCAGTGAGACAGATGATGCACAAGTTTTTGATGGTGTAAGTATTACTTTTAATAATGATTGGGATATTAGCTACATTGAGCAAGAATCATATTGGGTTTCAAGTTTAGATGAAAATTATATTTTTAGTCTTGGATTACAAGATGTGAATTCAATAGTCGCTCAAAAGATGCCTAACAATTATGTTATCTCTTTTGATGAAAATTTAGGTTTAAGTTATTCTTTAGATTTATCTGCATTTCCAGATGCAGTTGAGTCTAATGTTGCAACTAATTTCAAAGTTTTTGATTTAACCAACAACGTTAATGTTCCATATCTCTTTCTTGATTACGGAAGAGCAGGTAAGATTGATGGAAATGATATAATTTATTTTTACGAAAAAGATATAAATGACAATTATCATTTTTCATGGAACATAAGTTTTTTTGACAATGGTTTACAAAATCCTATTAAGGATTATACATATGGTGATTCATTGTTTTTATCAGTATCCAAACCATTTAGCAGTAGAGACACTCTATACTTTCAAACAAATTTACCTGAAGTAAATTTTGAAAAATCTATAAATGAATTAAGTGATGTTAGAGTTGTACCCAACCCATATGTAGCAGCCACAAAGTTTGAATCGCCTCTTCCTCCTGGAGTTACAAGTGGTAGAGGAGAGCGAAAAATTGAGTTTCAAAATCTTCCAAGCGATGCAACGGTAAAAATCTTTACATCGCGAGGTCAACACATTCGAACCCTCAGCCATTCTGGAAACATTCATTCAGGAACGATATCTTGGGATTTAAAAACTAAAGAAAATCTTGATATTGCATATGGTGTTTACTTTTACATTGTCGAATCATTATCAGGTATTAAAAAAGGTAAAATTGGGATTATAAAATGATAAAATTTTTTAATTATATATTTTTATTTACCGTCGTCATTTCACAATCTCAGGTTGGCACATCAGCTGCAAATTTCCTAGGTATAGGCGTTGGTTCAAGAGCCGTAAGTATGGGTGGTGCATACACCTCAAATTGTGATGATCCAAGTATAATATATTGGAATCCAGGAGCAATTGCTAAATTCGATGGCGATAGATTTCAAATTTCAAACGTATCATGGTTAGTTGATACAGAGTTATTGTTTTCTACATACATAAAAAAAATCAACGATAAGAGTATTGGATTATATTGGACTTATTTAAATTATGGAGAAGAAGAAATTACTGATTTAGATAATCAAGATGGCACGAAACTGTATTGGAGTGCTTCTGACTTAGTTATCGGCCTGATTTATTCCATGAATTTGACTGAAAGGTTTGCGTTTGGTGGCGGCTTAAAATATATAAGTCAAAATATATACAATGAATCATCTTCAGCCCTTGCAATTGATATGGGATTGCTATACACATCAAAAAATAATAAATATAATATTGGCATGAGCATATCAAATGTAGGCTTTGATATGAAACTAGATGGAAAAGATTTATATCAACCAATTGATTTAGATCCAAACTCAGAAGGAAATAATGAGACAATAATAGCAAATTTAAATACTGATTATTTTCCTCTACCCTTAATTTATAGAATGGGTTTTTCTTTTGAAGAATCTTTAAGTAAAAATATAAAAATTTTATCAAGCTTTGATTTTGTAATACCTAGCGATGATGTTGAAACATTGAATTTAGGTTTTGAATTATCATATTATGATAGAGTTTTTTTTAGGTCTGGTTACAGCGATTTAGGCAACAAAGATTCCATTAAAGGTTTGAGCTTGGGAATAGGAACTAAATTATATTTACTTGGAATGGATTTTGACTTAAATTACGCATATCAAAATTTTGAAGCTTTTGGATTCGTACCTCATGTTGATTTTATTTTTAACCTTTAATTGAGAGAAAAAAATGAAAAAAAATATTAAACTTATTTTATTACCTATATTAGCTTTGTATCTGTCAAGTTGCAGTTCTGATAAGTTAACTATTTCATCGCCTGATAATTCATTATCGGTGAGTATTAGTAGTCAAAATGGAAATATCTTTTATTCTGTATTTAAAAATAACATTGAAATTATTGAAAAATCTAAACTTGGAATTATATCCGATAAATTTGATTTGTCAGATAACTTGAATTTAGGAAAAGTTACATATGGAAGTAACAACTCTTCATGGAGTCAGGTTTGGGGAGAGCAAAAAGTAATTAAAGATCACCATAATGAGATTGTTTTATCACTGGATTCTGACTTAAATGATTATTTAATGAAAATTCATTTTAAAATTTTTGATGATGGAATTGGATTTAGATATGAGATTCTTCATCCGGAAGAGGATGTGCAATTTAGTATAACAGATGAAAAAACAGAGTTCAGATTCACTCAGGATTCTGAGTCATGGTGGATTCCAGCTTATGCATATAGAAGATATGAATTCTTGTATGCAAATACCTTAATTAGTGAAATTAATAGAGATAATTTTTCAAAACTTGTTGAACATTTGCATGACCCCAGAATAGGTCCTGAGGCAGTCCAAACACCTTTTACCACCCAAAGAGATGATGGAATAACAATCGCAATACATGAAGCAAATCTATCTAACTACTCAAGTATGACACTTAAAACTAATGGTACCTCAAACATGGAGTGCGATCTTATACCTTGGTCAGATGGAGATAAGGTAAAAACGCAAACGCCTATGGTTTCTCCTTGGAGAACTATAATAGTAGGTAATAATCCATCTGAGATAGTTATGTCAACACTTACTCTTAATTTAAATGAGCCAAATAAAATTGAAGACGTTTCGTGGATTGAACCTGGAAAATATATTGGATTGTGGTGGGAGATGATAGGAACTAATCAATCAACATGGGGTTCTGGGTCACATCACGGAGCAACTACTGAAAAAGTAAAAAAATATATAGATTTTGGTTCAAAATATGGTTTTGAAGGTCTTCTTGTTGAAGGATGGAATACAGGATGGGATGAAAATTGGTGTTGTACCGGTGAAGGAGAAGCTTTTGATTTTTATCATTCACATCCTGATTTTGATGATAAGGAAGTTGCAAAGTACGCTAAGGGAAAAGGTATTCGAATTGTAGGACATCATGAAACTGGAACCCAAATTGACAATTATGAATCGCAGCTTGATAGTGCTTTTGCATATTGCCAAAAAATGGGAATAAGAGTTGTTAAAACCGGCTATGTTAATGATGGAAGTCAAAATATAAAAAGAATAAAAAGCGATGGAACTCAAGTTAAAGAATGGCATCATGGTCAGTACATGGTTGAGCATTTTCGAAAAGTTTTAGAGACCTCTGCTAAATACGAGGTGGGAATTGTCGTTCACGAACCTATAAAAGATACTGGATTAAGGAGAACATATCCAAATATGCTTTCTCGCGAGGGTGCTAGAGGTCAAGAATTTAACGGTTTTATGCCTAAAGATTGGAATAATAAGCCTAATCATACTACCATTTTACCATTCACGAGACTATTGAGCAGTCCTATGGATTATACCCCTGGAATTTTTAATTTAAAAGAATACCGTTATAATAGTCCAGACGACAGAACAATAAATACCAGCCACCATATACCAAGTACAATTGCAAAAGAATTAGCTTTGTATGTAATCATTTATGCTCCAGTTCAAATGGCTGCAGATTTACCTGAGCATTATGAAGATCATGATGGATTTCAATTTATTTTAGATGTGCCGGTGGATTGGAGAGAATCTATTGCTTTAAATGGTGAAATAGGTGAATATATAACGATGGTTCGTAAAGATATTAATAGCGATGATTGGTATCTTGGAAGTATTACTAATGAAGATAGAAGACAATTGGATGTTGATCTATCCTTCTTAGATTCAAATACATCATATGTTGCAACTATATACAAAGACCCATCTGATGGTGGATGGGAATCTAATCCTGAATCTCTTGAAATTACCGAAAAAGTTTTTAATAGTTCTGATAAATACACAATTGTATTACCCGAAGGAGGAGGGCAAGCAATACGCTTTTCACCAAAAAAATAAAATGATAAAATTTTTCGTTATATTGACTATCATATCATATTCATTTTGCCAGGATTACATTAATGTAACCTTCAAAGTTGATATGAGTAATGAGACTATATCTGAAAATGGAATCCATATTATGGGTAGCGATGACACTTACACTTCATTTGGTATTGATATAACAAGTAATGCAACTATTCCTGCTTGGAATCCCTCATCTTTACAATTAAGTGATGACGATTTGGATAATATTTATGAAGTGACAATTTCTTTGCTACCAAATACTCAGTATCTTTACAAGTTTATTAATGGAAATGTATTTGGGGATGATGAATTAGAAAACCGAAGTTTATTAACTGTTGATGAAAATGTAATTTTAGAACCTGTTTGTTTTAATTCTATTGAATTATGTGATTTTTTCGATGGTATTGAATTAGCTAGCTTAGAGTTCACAACAAATTTAAGTAATGCTATAGCTAATAATGGATTCACCCTGGGAAATCTTATAATAGTAAGATGGGGTTATGCTGATACGCAATTAATAGAAAGAACAGATACTTTAAATACTGAGGGTTTTGGAACAAATTTTAGTAAAACAATTGAAATCCCAAAAATAAATTTGGAAAAAGGCCTTTTTTACCAATATTATAAAATTGTCGACAATATTCAATTTAGAGAAGTGTATTTCAATTTTGATTATAATGGAGATGATCAAAATTTAGCAGAAAGAAGATTTTTTAATTTTGATGAAAATACATTGGAGGGAAGCAGCGTAATTATTGATGATAGTATTAATTCAAATGTTGACGCTAGGAGAAGTCCGTTATTCATGAACACAAACCAAATAAATCAAGAAATTACAGTAACCTGGGAAGTCGACATGCGACCAGCATATTATCAAATATACTCTGGTTCAACTCTAAACGATATACAAGGTGTTATAGATATTTTAAGTCCAAATGATGTATATCAATTAGGTGTATGGATGAATGGGCCCGCAACATTTTTTGCTAATGGAGAGGAATGGACACCTTGGGGCCTAACTCTTGCAAATACGGATTCCAAAAAAATGGTTGATGATGGGACAAATGGAGATTCCGTGGCAGGAGATAGAATATACACCATTCAGTTGAATTACAATGAAGAGTCAACTTTTGGTCAAGAATTTAAATTGGGAATTGGAGGCGGTGATAACGAGTCCGGTTATGGACTAAATCATATTGAAAATATTAATCTATCAAATCCAAGAATTAAAACTTATTGGGGCTCTATAAATCCTTTGTTTTATAATGCATGGGATTACGACCTAAATGAGCCTACTATCGAAGCATGCGGAGGTGTTAGTGGAGATACTAATAATGATTCTGAAGTAGATATTCTGGATATTGTCATGATTGTTGACCATTTGACCTCTGAAGCTTTACTGATAGGTGACTCTCTTTGTCAAGCAGATATTAATTTCGATTTGAGTGTTGACATTCTTGATGTAGTAATTATTGTTAGTGTGATTCTTCAAAATTAAGAGAGGTTGATATGTTTAAGTATTTCTTTATAATAGTATTTAATTTTTTAGTTTCAAATTACGTTTTATGGGAGCCCGCAATTCCAACTCCTGGAGGTACTATTGAAATATTCTATGATTCTCAGGAGGGTGCTCTTGCGGATAATTTAAGTTCTGTATTCATACATCTTGGTTATAATGGTTGGCAAGATACTGAAGATTATGAAATGTTTTATCAACCAGAGATTCCTAATGGTAATTGGTTTAAATTCATATACAATATACCTGAAAATGCTGAGACCATAGACTTTGTCTTTAGAGATTCAAATGAAATTTGGGATAATAATGGCGGAGTTGGTATTGACTGGCACATTAGCTTAAGTAGTTTTTGGACACCTCTTCAACCTACGCCAAATGATGTTATTGACATTCTAATAGCTGATAACTCTGTTAATGAAATAGCATGGATGATTAATACAGGTAATAATTATTTTTCAAAACCACATCAAGTTTATTGGCCAGAAGGTTCATACATTGATGGAAATTTTGTAGTTACTCCAGTTTCAGAAGGTGAAGGCGGGGAAAGAAAAGTTTCTTTGGGTCCTTTCAATCAGGGAGCTCAAATAATTGAATCAATTAAATTTATTAGCAGAAAAGTAAATGGAGATTGGGATTTATTATCAAATGGACAACTACTTTTCTACGATATTTACGTAAATTTTCAATCTCAAGAAAATGAACCCTATGTATTTTTCTTAAATCCTCAAAGCAACAGTAATATAACCGGTCCGACACAAATTACATCAGTAGGAACTGCTGAACGCGTTGAATATTGGATTAATGGCAATTTAGTAGGTAGTTCAGAAAATGGACCACCATTTACTTTTTTATGGAATCCTGATCAACAATTATTTGGTGAAAATAAAATTTACGCTATTGCATATGGAGTAAATAACAGAGTATTTATTACTAACGTAGTTGTAAATTTACCTGTAAACACTACAATTGAAAATCCCACCTCTTTATGTAAAGATGGACTAACTGTTAGCGGTAATGAAATTCAAATATGTTTATATGCTCCGAACAAGGATTATATTGCACTTAAATCAAGTTGGAATACTAATTATCCAAATGGAGAATTAATGAAATATTCACAGGATGGATTTTGGTGGTATAATTCTAATTTACCAGATGGAAATTATGAATATCAGTTTAACATCGATGGGGATAAATTAATTGCAGATCCTTGGTCAAAAGATGTAGTGTGGAAAGATATAATCGGAATAAGTGAATCTTCTAATTTCCAACGTGCTAAAACATCATTTTCTATTGGTGATATGCAATTTAATTGGTCTGATTCAGAGTTCGTTCGCCCAACAATGAACGAATTAATTATATATGAAATGCATATCGGAGATTTTGGAGCAAATCAAAATTCCAGTGGAACGTTTAATGATTTGACAGCCAAAATTGAATCTGGATATTTTACAAATCTTGGTATTAATGCAATTGAGCTGATGCCTTTAGGGGAATTTGAAGGTGGTAATTCATGGGGTTATGATCCTAGTTTCTATATGGCTCCAGAATCACAATATGGAACAGTAAATGAGCTCAAAAATTTAATAAATGTTGCCCACAATCATGATATTGCTATATTGTTAGATGTTGTTTTTAATCATTTGTGGGGAAGTTCTCCTCTTTTTCAACTTTATCAGCCGATGGATAGTTTTAATTGGCAAGACCATGATTATCTCAATTGTCCTTACTTTGATGATGAAGAATCACTTTGGGGATATAAAATTGAAAATTGGCACGAGGTTAACGGAAGGCCATACAGAGGGTGGCGATATGTTGTAGATGCTTTAGATATGTGGGTCAATGATTACCACATTGACGGATTTAGATTTGATTATACTCCTGGAATAGGATGGGGCGGAGATGCTAATGGAGCCTCATTTTACGCAAACTATTTGGATAACATTGATTCAAGCTTAATTTTAATTGCAGAGGAAGATAACTATTACCAAATTAATCAGACTGATTTTGATAGTGGTTGGGATTATAGTTACTTTCATACCATGGATTCAAATTTACTTGAAATAAATTCGAATGGTCATTTATGGGGAGATATGAATGATTTATGGAACCACATTAACTCATATAGTCAAGGATATCAAGATCATTATGGATCTATTAATTATATCGAAAATCATGATGAAGGCAGAATCATATATGAACTTACAAATTATCAAGGTTTCCCAATAGAAGGTGCATATCAAAAATCAAAATTAGGGTCTATTGTTCTGTTTACAAGTTTAGGCGTTCCCATGATATACAATGGACAAGAATTTGGTCAAAATACACCTCATAGAGATGATTTTGGATACCCCATATCTCCTCAGCCACTACAATGGGAAAACTTAAATTCTGACCTTGGTCAATCATTATTTAATCATTATTCAATGCTTTCAAAATTACGTTCAAGCTATGATGTGCTTAAAAATGGATATAATGATTTGAAATTAATTGATAATTCAAAAAAATCTATTGTTTATTGGAGAGTACATGAGCAAGATCAAATCGTTGTTGTAGCAAACTTTAACAATGTAACTGAATATATTGATGTCGAATTTCCTCAGTCAGGTACTTGGTACGATTTTTTGAATGATGTTGAGTTTGAAATAGAATCTAATTTCTTTGGTGGTTGGGAGCTTCCTCCTTCTTCTGCGTTTATTTTTGTTTCTAGCTTACCATCGGAGCAATTAATTGGAGATATTAATGATGATGGGGCGATTAACGTGCTTGACATAGTATCCATCGTTGGTTGTATTATAAATGATAATTGTGATTCAAATAGTAGCTCACTTGGAGATTTTAATTCTGATAATTCCCTAAATGTGTTAGATATTGTCAGCTTAGTAAGTTTTATTTTAAATAGTTAATTTTTTTAAAGTAAAATTATACTTTCTCTATTAAATTAAGTCTCACCATTTTTTAATTATAGGAGATTTTTAGTATGAAAAGGATACTTTTTACTTTTTTATTTCTCAGTATTTCACAAGCTCAAACATTTAGTTGGGAAAATAACGAAACAATTCTTGGTTCTTATGGAAATTTGGGATCAGCTACAAACGTTGATAATACTTTAATTTTGACCGAGGACCCAATCGATGGAACTCCATCAGCATACATTGCTGCTGTAGCAGGTTTAAATGGTGGTGAATTGATAGAAGTCTGTGTTGATATGTATACCCCTAATAGTGATGTTAAGGGAAGAATCTGGGGACATTATTATGATGGTGTTGATATTTCATCTTATGATGGCACCGCCTCTGGTCCTTCAGATTATGCCGATACATATGGAGATTGGGAAACAATGTGTAACACCTGGACAGTAGAAAATGGAAAGGTAGGTTTTATCCTTGAAGCAAGACTTTATTCATACAATGATGGTGCACCTTTAAGCGTTGATAATTTAGTTATTACTGCTTCTAGCGGTTCAGTTATTTTTCCTGGAGATGTTGAAGTTGTATCTGGATGTACAGATTCAAGTGCTTGTAACTATAATTCAGAAGCAACTACTAATGATGGAAGTTGTCTCTTTAATGATTGTCTTGGAGAATGTGGAGGAACTGCTGTAGAGGATTGCTTGGGGCAATGTAATGGTTCTGCACAAACTGATTCATGTGGAATATGTAATGGCAATTCAAATCCTGATGATTGTGGTGATTCTTTAATTTTTTTCTCCGAATATGCTGAGGGTACAAGCAACAACAAATATATAGAAATATATAATGGATCAAATTCTGAAATTGACCTATCAGATTACTCCTTATCAAGCTGTTCTAATGGCTGTGATGACAGCGTAAGTTGGGATTATCCCGATAATGTTACTTTTGATAGTGGAACAATGTTATTGCCAGGAGATGTTTACGTAGTCTGCCATAGCTCTTCTGATCCGCAAATACTAACAGATTGTGATCAGCAGTTTACCTATTTAAGTAATGGAGATGATGTCTTTGGTCTCACTCAAATCAGTACAGGATTAGTTATGGATATCATTGGGTCGATAGGCAATGATCCAGGAGATGGTTGGGATGTTTGTGGTACTACAAATGGTACTAAAGACCATACATTGGTCAGAATGTCTTCAGTTGATAGTGGAAACGATAATTGGTTAGAATCGTCCAATTCAGAATCATGCGAGTGGGTTGTTCTTAATCAAAATTCTTGGTGTTACCTTGGTTCTCATCCCCATGAAGAAGTATTAGCATGTGATGGTGGTAGCTCGGATAATGAAGTTTGCGATGATGGCATTGACAATGATGGTGATGGATACATTGATTGTGATGATTTTGATTGTGACTGCGGTGGAGAAGATTGTAGCAATGGAATAGATGATGATGGCGATAGCTTTATTGATTGTAACGATTTTGATTGCTCCGGAAATTCAGCATGTACAGGTGGTTCATGTGCAGAATATGGATGTGTCGGTTATACTCCAGGAAATTTATGTCAATGCAATGATATGTGCTCACAGTTTGGGAACTGTTGCGATGACTATGAATCAGTTTGCTCCGGTTCAACCAATAGCGAGATATGCGATGATGGCATTGACAATGATGGTGATGGATACATTGATTGTGATGACTTTGGTTGTAATGGAAATACTGCATGCCCAAGCGAGATATGCGATGATGGCATTGACAATGATGGTGATGGATACATTGATTGTGATGATTTTGATTGCGACTGCGGTGGAGAAGATTGTAGCAATGGAATAGATGATGATGGT
>PBGO01000010.1 GCA_002719095.1 Fidelibacterota bacterium | reverse complement strand
TAATATTTTTGTATTTGGACGAAGATAAAGATGGTAAGCATTTGAAAGTAATACTTTACTAGGCAATTTTGCTACTTCCTGACTAGTTTGAGTTTTGACAGAACCATACGTTCCAACTGGCATAAAAAATGGGGTATCAATCGCACCGTGGTCAGTATAAATTTTCCCTGCTCGTGCTCCAGTTTTTTTACATTCAGATATTATTTCAAATTTCAAATAACCTATTTTGCAGCTGAAACTTTTTTGGCTGTAGCTTTTTTAGCTGTAGTTTTTTTGGCCGCAGCTTTTTTAGCTGTAGTTTTTTTAGCTGTAGCTTTCTTAGCTGTAGTTTTTTTGGCTGTAGCTTTTTTAGCTGTAGTTTTTTTGGCCGTAGCTTTCTTAGCGGGCATGGGCTCTTCAACTACTGAAGACTGCGAACTTTTGATAGGTTTATCTTTGGCAAGTAACAGGGATTTTTTATTTAAAGATTTTAAACGATCAATATTGTGCTTATGTTTTTTTCTTGTCTTTTTATTTTTTTTATTCAAAGCTTTTCTCTTTTTTGTTTTTCAGAACAGATTAATCTAATACTATTCAAATTAAAAGCAAAAAAATAATTACAGGCTCAATCGAAATAAAAATATCCAAACAAGATCATCATTTCATCAACACTTAGCAACCCAAACTCAACAGGATCATTGGTGGTATTATCGTAAACAGCTTTTATTCTTATATAATCGTTCTGCTTTATATTTAAATGATTATTTAATGTTAGAATAGGAGGATGAAGATAGTCTGTTGCCGTATAAATTAGATCGATTTCACCTGTATCGCCATCATAGTATTCAACATCAAATCGTTTCATTAATTGATGTGCATGGCTCATCAGTTGAAAGATATATATATTTTCAACCTCTTCATCAAGATCATGCCTTTCTTTAATTTGATTAAAACTGTATATTTTTTCAATAGTAGTTTCTTCATTTGGAGGAAGAAATATATTATTGTTTGATAGTTGCAGAATTTCTGCAATTTGTTCTACTTCTTCGAAATCTACAGTATGAATATTTGCATAAATTTCTCCAGATATAGGCTGATTTGTATAGTTAAAATAGTGTCCGTTTAAATCAAATCCATAGTCATGGGGGACTCTAAGTGCTATTCCATTTGGAAATTGATAATCCATGAATGGATATTGTGTACCTGCTACAAATTTATGATAGCCCATAGTTATTTGAGTTTCAGTGATCAGATCTCCAGAAATATCGTATAAATCTCTAAATTCATTTGGCTGGGGTATCAAGAAATTAGGCATGTCATTATTGAAGGTATAGAAAATAAAATGATGTGATCCTGGTCTCATAGTAACTTGAAATCTATTTATATAAATATCTTCATTGCTAAGGTTTGATTTGTAGTAAAAAAATTCTTTTTCACTACCCGGAGCAACATCAAAAGGCCCTAAGTGGAATTGAAATCCATTCTCTGGAGGCTGAAGAGCTGAAAACGTTGGGGGCTCGTAATTATTATTATCTAGAAGTAAAGCCGGATTCGCGACGGAACCCATTTCAGGAGCACCTTCAATAATCCATTTTTCGATAAAAGCTAGCTGTCCATTTGTCAAAAAAGGTCCTCCGAGTGGCATTAAATCTCCATAATCAGGATGTTCTGAATAAAAATGTTGTTGATCCCATACGTTTATTTTTTTCCAAAGATAACTATTTTGTTTTGCAGCCATTCCTCCTTCGTTACTAACCAGATATAGTTCATCATTAGCTGCAGCCATATTCTTTGGTGTCTTATTAATTATTTCATCGTAAAGCAAATCTTGCTCCATGATTAAGCCTGATTGTTGAGCATAGAAAGATCCTGCATAATGACATCCAACACAAGCGGAATTAAATATTTCTTGAGAAATTATTTCTAAAGAAGAACGAGTATCTTGGCAACTAGTTATAATTCTATTTAAAAGAACTACGATATCGAGGACATCAAGAGAAACATCCTGATTTACATCACCAGCCCAAAATTGATGATCTGGGTAAATCCAATTATTTATTATAAGATTGATAATAAGTACAATATCAAGAATATCAATTTCTAAATCCTCGTTCAGATCTCCCAATACCCCAGAGTGTTGAAAGCAATTTGCCATACATTCTTCGTATGTAATATAAAAAGAATTTGAATCATCAAGTCCTGTTACAGAATTTTGAAAACTACATCCATCAATTAAATTCAAGCAATCGCTCCCATTCCACGAATACCCAAGATTAAATTCGCAATCTCCATATTGACTTGGATTCAGAATAAGGCATTCATGACAAAAGAAATAATTAATTAAGATTAAAAAAATGCTATATTTATTTAATTTTGACATAATATTTTTATAGAATTTTATAATTATGGAGAATTTACAATGAAATGGAGCAGCATAAAAACTTTTAAAGACATCAAACTCGAACAAAGCGCAGAAGAACCTTATGGTATAATTAAAATCACTATTAATAGGCCGCAGGTTAGAAATGCATTCAGACCCCAAACAGTTTTCGAGCTTTTGGATGCTCTTGACTATGCTAAAGAAGATAATAATTGTGGTGTCGTTATTTTAACTGGAGAGGGTTCGAAAGCCTTTTGTTCTGGGGGCGATCAGAAAATTAGAGGTGATGCAGGATATGTTGGTGATGACGGAGTTCCTAGACTAAACATATTAGAAGTACAGAGGAGAATAAGAAATATTCCAAAGCCTGTAATAGCAATGGTTGCAGGTTACGCTGTTGGAGGTGGACATGTTTTGCATATGATGTGTGACTTAACAATTGCTGCTTCAAACGCAAAATTTGGACAAACGGGACCTATTGTAGGCTCGTTTGATGGAGGCTGGGGGTCTTCTTATATGGCAAGAATAATTGGACAGAAAAGAGCAAGAGAAATGTGGTTTCTGTGTAGATTTTATGATGCGAAGCAAGCGCTTGATTGGGGCTTGGTCAATACAGTAGTAGATTATAATAATTTGGAGACAGAAACGGTTAAATGGTGTAGTGAAATTCTTGATAAATCACCAACGGCTATTCGCTTATTAAAAGCATCTCTCAATGCAGATTGTGATGGTCAAGCGGGGCTTCAGCAACTGGCTGGCGATGCAACAATGTTATTTTATATGAGTGATGAAGCAAAAGAAGGCCGTGATGCATTTAAAGAAAAAAGAAAACCAAATTTCAAAAAATTTAAAAGGCAACCTTAAATCTTGTATAACTTTAAACCATGGATACTTGCTTCAAGGCCTAAGACGCTTTTTGCCAGTATTTCCCCAGTATTAATAGGGCTTAGTATATCATTCTATATTTTTAATGATATTGAAATAATAGTTGGATTTGTTACGCTTATCACTGCAATAATGCTTCAAATTGGTTCTAATTTAGCTAATGATGCATATGATTTTCTTAAAGGAGCAGACAACAGCATTGATCGAACGGGGCCTCCTCGTATGGCTCAGCAAGGTGTTCTTAAAGTCAATTTAATTATTAATGTAATGTATACTATATTCATTTTATGTGTCATTATGGGATACTATCTTGCATTAATAGGTGGATGGCCTATAGTTATAATTGGTTTAGCAAGTATTTTTTTTGCTATCATTTATACAGCAAGTCGTTTTGCATTGGCATACAATGGACTAGGGGATTTGTTTGTTCTTTTATTTTTTGGCCTTATACCAACAGCTGGGTCAATATACTTGCAGGCACAGGCACTCAATAATATCGATTTATTTTTTAAAAATTATTTTTTAATTCTAATATCATCCATTTCTATTGGAGCAATTAATACTGCTATTTTAGTCATAAATAATCTCCGAGATTACTCGTCAGATAAGAAAAATAGTAAAAATACATTAGTAGTTTTTTTTGGAACAAAATTTGCATGTTATGAGTACGCATTCTTGCTATTTATAAATTTAGTGAGTGTTATTACAATATTTATAATTACCAAGAATTTTTGGTGTGTACCGTTTGTGTTTTTGAATACAATAATATCTTATAATTTAATTAACAACATTTTTAATTTCGAAAATTTTGATTTAAATAAATTACTTGAAAAAACTGCTAAATATGCATTTTTAAATGCTCTGTTTTTTTGTTTTTCTGTTTATCTGGAATCATTATGATTAAAATATCAAATATTAAAATACGGGAGTATAAAAACAAGTTCATTAAAAAAACTAATCTCGGAAAAAAAAAGTATAATTACCGAAAAGGTTTTTTTCTAGAAATTCATGGTGTAGGCACATTTGGAATTGGAGAAGCAGCGCCAATTCCGGAAATTAGTTTAGAGTCTCTCAATGATGTTGAGTACGCCTTGCAAGGTTTTAAATTGGCATTAGAAGGCCTTGATTATGATGTAAGTATTAAAGAATTATTATTATTAAGTAGGGTTCACGGTGATGGCCTTCCATCTGCAATGTTTTGCTTGGAATCAGCTATTTACGACTTGTTTAGTAAATTGAACAATCAACCGATTGCATCAATTCTCAAGGCTAATTATCTTAATGAAATTAATGTTAATTGTATCGATAGCCAGAACTCACTTATTGATAAGAGTATTTCAAAAGTTATAAAAATTAAGATTGATAACTCTGACCCAGTAAAAATTGAAAATAAAATCAGAGCAGTACTAAAGAAATGTAATGACGAAACAAAAGTTAGGCTTGATTTTAATGGCAGACTAACCCTCAGACAAGCAAAAAATATTTTCCAAATACTTGATCAGTTTGATATCGATTATGTTGAACAACCTTTTGATTGTAAAAATTTAGATGCAATCGGTAAATTAAAAAAAATAACAAATATTTCGATAGCCGCTGATGAGTCAGCTACAAATTTAGAATCAATTAAAAATCTTATTGAAAAAAAATTAGCAGACGTCATAATAGTAAAACCTACTTTGGTTGGGAGTTTTCTTGATATAGAAAAAATCAACAATTTATGTAAAAAAAATTTTATAAGAGTTGTTGTAACTTCTTCTTTTGAAACTCAAATTGCTCAGAATTATATTATTCATTTAATTGCTGCTTTGGGAATCAAAGAGTATTGCGGTGTTGCAAATGTTGATTTATTTTCAAAAAGCAATTCTATAAGAATGAAAAATGAAATATCAATAGATAAATTGTTGGGCAAAAAATGAATCATGATTGGTTAGCTAAGAGATTTATTGATAATTCTAATGATGTATTTATAAAAACTAGCACAAGAGTTTTTACATTTTCAGAAATGAATAGCATTGCTTTTGATAGGGCTCAAGCCTTATTGGACTTTGGTGTAAGAAATGGACACATGGTTGGCATGTATTTACCAAGTACAATTGATTTTGTTGAATCTTATCTTGGGTGCTATAAAATTAGGGCTACATCAGTCATTCTAAATGAAAAGTGGAAAGAAAATGAAATAATGAAAGTTACCGATACGATGAGACTTGATTATATCATTTGTAAGTTTTCTGATAAAAAAAAATTCTCACATTTTAAGGCTCCATTAATTTTCATTGAAGAGCTCTCAAAAAGTTTTGGAAGCTGCTTTCCAAAAGATAGCTCAATTCAATATTCAAAAAACGATATCCAGTCTATAGTATTTACATCTGGAACTAGAGGATCACCTAAGCCTGTATGTTTGACATATGATAATTTTTATCAGAGTTCTCTTAAGTGGTCTAAAGCCGTGAATCTAAAAAAAGAGGATCAATATTTGCTTGCACTCCCGATGCATCACATAGGAGGACTTGCTATTATAATGAGAGCTGTTCACGTAGGGTTTAGCGTAATTTTAAGCTCACAGTTTGAGAAGTATATTAAGTCTAATAAAAAGGCTACAATCATTTCAATTGTACCAACACAACTTTATGAATTGATTAAGAGTAGAGTGGTGTTAAACAATCTTAAAATGTTTCGCTGTATAATTGTTTCTGGATCTGAAATGTCTATTGATATGAAAAATATTTGTAAGGCTGAAAATTTAAATATATTTATATCATATGGGATGACAGAGACATGCTCTTCAATAGCTGGTTTCTGGCTTCTGAAAAATTTTAACCATAATAAGTCAGTTGGGAAGCCGTTTGAAGGGGTTAAAATAAGTAAAATAAAAAATAATATTATCTTAGAGTCTAGCACCGTTATGAAAAAGTATTATGGAAAAGACGAAAATGAACATAAAATTAAAACAGGTGATAGTGGATACTTAAAAGATGGGTTCTTATATATAGACGGAAGATTGGACGAACAAATTATATCTGGTGGAGAAAATATCAATCCGAGCGAAATAGTTATGTTTTTAAATGAAACATTGCTGCCAAACAGCGAAATTACATCTTTCATTTTCAAAGATAAAAAATGGGGTCAATCTTTTGGAATTATCATTAAAACAAATAAAGATATAGATTCTAACTTTGTCAAATCATATCTTAAAAAAAATATAGCAAATTATAAAATTCCAAAAAAAATCATTGTTAAACAATTTTGAACATACAAGTAACAAAATGATACTTCTATATACTTCAATTTTAGATTAATAATCATTAATATTAGATGTGGTTAAACTAATTAATATAATTTTTCTTTTTACTTTGTTAGAAAGCTCATCTTANTTTGAAGTNGTGAATAGCAATAGGAGTGATTTTTATATTAATACTGAACCNCAAAATATGAGCAGTGGCTTATATAGTGCATATATTAATGATGGCAATCCAGACTATAATAAAGTAAAAGCCAAANGCGGCTTACTTATTGATTTTGATTTAGATGGTGACTTAGACCTTACCTATGGCTATAATCAATCATATTACTTTAGAAATCACAATGGCGTATTTTATGATATTACTCAATCCTATGGCATTGATATACAAGGTAGCCGTGGGCTTGTTTCTGGNGATCTAGACAACAATGGATATCCAGATATTCTCAAGTGGAGATTTAAAGATTACGACGCNATAGATTCTTTGCTTTATTATGATGTAAATAATTCTTACCGTTCAATGTCACACCACTTACTAATGAATCAAGGTTCCCATGAATTTAAAATTATAAAATATCTCGATGATTCTCAGCTTCCTTTTTTACACAGTCAAGGACTCATTGATTTTGATTTGGATGGCGACTTAGACATTGTAGCAATCGAGAAAGAAGGTGATGAGCAGTTTTACGTATTTAGAAATAACGGATTTAGCGAAAATGGTGATATTATACTTGAGGAAGTATTTAGCTATATTCAGCTTGATGGTAGTACTTCTAGAACCCTTGCAATAGCTGATTATGATAACGATGGAGATCAAGATATTTATGTGCCAAGAAAATATGGTATAAATTGGCTTTTTGAGAACCAAACACTACANGGAAGCTTCGATAATGTTGTTTATAACTCAAGTCCTGAAAATTTATTTATAGAAGTTGCACAAGATAATAATATTCATGATGATTCTTTCCTAGGTTTAGGAAGCATGGGATATGGTGCAGCATGGGGCGATTTTGATAATGATAGTGACTTAGATTTATATTTATCTAATTGGGGTGTAAATAGACTTTTTAGAAATGACGGTCAGATTTTTACGGATGTTTCATCCGACTATAATATTTTTTCTGATTCTCTGAGCAATGGTGCAGCATGGGGCGACTATAATAATGATGGCTGGCTTGATTTGTGGGCAGGNAATATTCGTATTAGGGATGATCTTTTCATGGGAAATGTTTCTGCTGATTGGAGCAGTGCTTTTAGTCCAGAATATCTATCTGCAACTCAAGATATAATTGCAGCAGACTATAATAATGATGGCTGGCTTGATTCTTTTGTACCAGGGCTTCAAATGATTAATCCTCCTTTCGGGCCTAAGTATACTAGTTTGCTTTATAAAAATATTTCTCAGGATTCTTCAATGACAAATAATTGGATAAAACTTAATCTTGAGGGAGCCAAAAACTCGATTACAAATANCGGATGGTCTGNTCAGTCCAATAAATCTGCAATTGGTGCTAGAGTAATAATTAATATGCTAGATGGAACTTTTCAGTCAAGGGAAATAATAGCAGGAAAAGGTCATGGAAGCATGGATGCTTTAGAAATNCACTTTGGAATAGGTGCGTTTAATGCCGTTGAGAGCATTATTGTNAGATGGCCAAGCTTAGACTTAGAGTCTAATCAACAAAAAGTAGAATTTTATGAAGGACCTATTATGGCAAATAATAGCTATAAAATTGTAGAAGACTTAGGTTTTGTAGGTATAAAAGGAGACATCAATATTGACAATGAAGTAAATATATTAGATGTTATGGCTCTTATTAGTCAGGTTCTAACCAGTAATAATGTAAGTGAAGAAATCTATTGGGCTGGAGATTTAAATTTTAATAACGAAATCAATATTCTTGATATTACAAAACTTGTATATTTTGTTCTTTTTCACTGATAATGCTTNGTATTGTAAAATTTAATTTTTTNATTTTTNTCACGTGCGTATCTTTGTCCAATAACTGTAAAGAGTTTGTAGAAGTAAAGCTGTGGGGNGGATGTTATAGNATTAAATATACAAACGAACTAAATATTTCTGGANCTGGACTAAGCGGAAAAATCCCTANAGAGATAGCTAAGTTAGTAAATCTGCAAATTATAGACCTATCCAATAATCGCTTATCTGGATCTATTCCAAAGGAAATTGGTGAGCTCAAAAATCTAAAACATGTGTATTTACAAGATAATTTATTAATGGGTTCCATACCAAATGAGATTGGGAATCTAAAATCATTAACNAGATTATTTTTATCAAATAATAATTTATCTGGATCTATTCCGAACACTATAAAAANCCTCAAGAATCTAGAGTACTTGTACTTATTTAAAAATAATTTATCTGGATCTATACCAAAGGAAATTGGTGAGCTCAAAAATCTTTTTAAATTAGACTTATCGTCAAATATGTTGTCTGGTGCTATACCCTTGGAAATAGGAAGTCTTGTAAAATTAAATTCTCTTAGGCTTTTCAGCAATAATTTAATTGGACCTATACCTGCAGAGATTGGAAATCTAGAGGATTTAGAATTTTTGTTTTTACACAATAATCTTCTTGATAAAAAAATTCCAATAGAAGTTATAAAATTAAAATCTATGAAATACTCTAATTTGGGNAATTCGAGTATTGTGGATTAATTTCATNCTCACTNATGATATTGATTATTGATAATTATGACTCTTTTACTTTTAATATATACCAATATATTGGAGAAATTATCGATAATGTAAAAGTCATTAAAAACGATGAATATTCAGTGAGTGAAATTATTGATTGGGATATTGAAAAGATTATAATATCGCCAGGCCCTGGTCACCCCAATGANTCACATCTCTCGCTTGATTGTATTTTAAATTTCGAAGATAAAATTCCTATTCTCGGAATTTGTTTAGGGCATCAGGCTATAGCTGCATTTTATGGTGCTAAAATCATCAACTCGGCAAAAATTATGCATGGCAAAACATCTATGATTAAGCACAATGACAATGAATTATTTAGAAGCGTAACTTGTCCATTTGAAGCAACTCGTTATCATTCTCTTACTGTTAGCAGGGCGGAATTACCAAAAAAGTTAGAAGTTATTGCTACGGCGGGCGATGAAATTATGGGAATAAAACACAAAGAAAAGAAAATTTATGGATTACAATTTCATCCAGAATCAATTAAAACAGATAGCGGTAAAAAAATTATTAAAAACTTTTTAGAGCTANCATGAAAAACAAAGTTATAGAATTATCAGGAGATAAATCTTTATCTCATAGAGCCCTGATGTTATCTGCAATTTCAAAAGGTGTTAGCAAAATAGGTAACTTATGTGATGGGTTGGATGTTTTATCAACAATTAGTTGTTTACGACGTTGTGGTGTTTTGATTCAAAAAAAAGAAGAAACTTATTATGTTATTTCTGAAAAATTTATCAATCCATCTCAAAATCTTAATTGCGGAAACTCAGGAACAACAATAAGGCTACTAATAGGTCTTTTAGCAGGGCAGGGTATTAGNGCAACTCTNTATGGAGATGAGTCTTTGATGAAAAGACCTATGGACAGAATAATCAATCCCCTGAGAAAAATGGGTGCAAATATTGAATTTAAAAATAAAAAAATACATTTAAATAAATCACAACTAATAGGCGGGAACATTCACAATCAAACATCAAGCGCNCANGTTAAGTCTGCAATAATAATGGCAGCGCTGGGTGCAATTAACAAAACTAACCTACGTGAGTCGCATGAATCAAGAGATCATACAGAAATAATGATTAAACAATTATCGCAAAATTGTCTTAACATGGCTGGAAGAAATATCATAGTAAGACCATCAACCTTAAAATCAAGATATTTTCANTTGCCAGGAGACATATCGAAAGCTTCTTTTTTAATAGCTTATGCCTGCCTTTCTGCAACTTCNGGCGTCACTTTTAAAAACTTATTAATAAACCCAAGTAGGATGGGGTTTTTGAGTATTTTAAAAAAAATGGGAGCCAACTTATTAATACATAACAAGAGATTACTTAATGGAGAGTTAGTAGGTAACATAACAGTTGAGCCTGCAGGTAGGCTTAAAAATATTCAAATTAACTCATCAGATGNAATCAATATGATTGATGAGATCCCAATTTTAGCAGTTATGGCATCTTTTTCAAAAGGAACAATGATAGTTAATGGCGTTTCAGAGCTAAGGCTAAAAGAAAGCGACAGAGTTCATTCAATCATATATAACTTGAATAGAATGAGAGGCGATGCTAGAGCAGTGAATGATAAAATAATAGTGAGGGGTAAAAAAAGTATGTATAATACAAGTATTAAAACTTTTTCGGACCATCGAATTGCAATGTCTTTTTATATTGCAAGCTTGCTNTCNCACGGCAAAGCTACTTTCGATAATTTGAANTGTATTAATATTTCTTTTCCCAACTTTTTTGAAAAGATAGGCGAGATTAGATTATGAAAAAAATCGTTTTAATTGGCAAAAATATTGATCACAGCTTCAGTCCTTTTGTGCATAATTTTTATTACGATAAGCTTAATATTAAAGCTAACTATCAGTTATTAAACATACAGTCTAAGGCTAAATTGAAAAAAATTATAGAAAAAATGAAAAGTTCTAATATTGATGCAGCAAACGTCACTTCGCCTTATAAAGCAGAAATTATTAGTTATTTAGATTACATCGATCCAGTTGCAGAATCAATTGGATCAGTGAATTGTATAAAAGTATCAAATGGATTGTTGAAAGGNTACAATACTGACTGGATTGGGTTTACAAAAGCTATTAAAAATTTTCAAAGGTTTAATAATGTAGTAATATTTGGCAATGGNGGTGTTGTTCCCGCAGTGATTAAATCAATTGACGAACAAAAAAAAGTCAAAATAAACATTATAGCAAGGAATTCAATTGATTTTAAAAGCAATAATTGCATTCATCATAATATTGATGATTTTCATTTAGANGGAGAAAATCATATAATTATAAATTCACTGCCATCAAATGCAAACATAAACTGGAGCAGACTTTTTAAGTCTATACATGGAAATGTGCTATATGGAATCGATTTAAACTATCATAAAAATGTTACAAAATTCTTAAATTCACTTAGCAATAATATTGAAAAAGAGAATGGACTCAATATGCTAATTTATCAGGCCTTAAAATCAATTGATTTATGGTTTGATAAAAATTTAATTATCACAGAAAACATAACTGAGATTAAAAATATTATAATAAGAAAATTTTATAAAGACAAAAATTATGAATAAAATCAACTTCTTAACAGCTGGAGAATCACATGGGAAAGCCTTAATTGGAATAATAGAAGGCATTCCTTCAGGACTGCTAATTAACGAAGAGTATATAAATGAACAGTTGTCCAGAAGACAGCACGGTTACGGACGTGGTGGCCGAATGAAGATTGAGAGAGATAAAGTTAATATACTCTCAGGCGTTAGAAANGGAAAAACTATTGGCTCTCCAATCGCATTAATGATAAAAAATTTAGATTGGGAAAATTGGAAAAATATAATGTCAGTTGAAGATTCGGAAAATATTACAAAAATTACATTGCCAAGGCCCGGTCATGCAGATTTAGCCGGAGTNAGAAANTATGATTTTGATGATATTAGAAATGTTATTGAAAGATCATCTGCTAGAGAGACGACAATGAGAGTTGCTTTAGCCTGTATATGCAGAAAAATAATTGAAGAATTAGATATAAGACTTTTCAGTCATGTCACATCAATACTTGATATACATAGTAAGTTTAGAATTAATACGCTTTCTTGTATCAAATCACTCAATGAAAAAGCTGATCAATCTCCACTAAGATGTTTGGATAAAGATTCTGAGATAAAAATGATAAATGCAATTGATAAAGCAAAAATTAATGGAGATTCTGTAGGAGGTCAATTTGAAGTTGTTGTTTCAGGGCTTCCATATGGATTGGGAAGCTACACACACTGGGAGAGAAAATTGAATTCGCAGGTTTCACAAATGTTAATGTCTATAAATGCACTAAAGTCTATTGAGTTTGGGAATATTCATTTAATTCGAACCCAAACGGGTAGCAAAGTTCATGATCAAATGATAGATAGCGAAGGTAAAATATCTAGAGTTACAAATAATTCTGGTGGAATTGAGGGCGGTATGAGCAATGCTCAGCCTTTAGTGCTGAGAATGACTATGAAGCCTCTCTCTTCACTTGTAAAACCACTAAATTCTGTAGATATTGAAACAAACGAAGTGAAAAAAGCACATACAGAGCGTTCAGATAGCTGCGCCGTTCCTGCTGCTTCTATTATTGCAGAAAATACTATTGCATTCACTATTGCCGACTCCATTTTGGATAAATTCGGAGGTGATAGTATGTTGCAACTTAAAAATCACTACAAGTTATCTGCAAAGTTTTAAATGAAAGTAATGCAGCATATTGTTATTGTTGGGTTGCCAGGAGTTGGAAAAACATCAATTGGTAAATTGCTTTCATCTAAATTACAAAACTCATGTATTGATATTGATGAGCAAATTGAAAGTAGACAAAAGAAATCAATATCTACATTAATTAAAAAAAGTGAGCCTAATTTCAGGCAAATTGAAAAAAATATTTTTATAGATATTATAAATGAAAAAAAGCCAAGGATAATTAGCGTTGGCGGTGGACTTGTTATGGATGCTGATAATAGAAAAGCAATTAAAGATAAGTCACTATGTATTTATCTAATATGCTCTTTGGAAGAAATAGCAAAAAGGCTCGATACTTCGGAGCGACCATTATTGTATAATACAAATAAAAATCTCAGTCTTAAAAAATTATTTGATATGAGATCTCGTTTTTATGAAGAAGTAGCAAATATTAAAGTTGATATCTCAAATTTAGACCTTAATGCATCTTTAAAAAAAGTTTACAAAGGAATTAAATGTGTTAAATAAGGATAAAATTTCTAAAGAGCAGTTAATAGAAATAGGTGATTATGAAAATGATATTAATCGATATATTCAGTCCCACTCTTTCTCAAAAATAGTTATTTTTAGTCAGAAAAATATAAAAAACAGCAGATGGTTCAAATCTGTGACAAAAAATATAATGTATCTTAAAAATGGTGAAGATTCAAAAGACTTATCAAGTATTATTGAGTCGATAAATTTTTTAACAATGATAGATGCAGATAGGCAGGCATTATTAATAGCTTTTGGTGGGGGCAGTGTTACTGATCATGTTGGATTTGTTGCATCAATTTACAAAAGAGGAATTAAATATATAAATGTTCCGACAACATTAATTGGAATGGTTGATGCATCGATTGGTGGCAAGACAGCTGCCAATATCAACTTGATAAAAAACCAAATTGGCACTTTCTATCAACCAGAAAAAATTTTTATAAATTTTAATATTCTAGATGAAATTCCGATGCATTTAATTAATGATGGAATTGGTGAAATATACAAATATGCAATTCTTATTGGACCAGAATTATTAAAAAAATTAAATAAATACTTAGATCTCAGAAATAAAAACGATTTAATAAGAATAGTTAGGATATGTTATAATTACAAATATGAAGTAGTCAAGGATGACATAAGGGATAATGGAATACGTAAAATATTAAATTTAGGGCACACATTTGGACATGCGATAGAGTCTGAATCTCAAAATAAAGTAAAACATGGAGAAGCGGTAATCAACGGGATATTGATGTCTTCTTATTTTTCATTTCAAGAAGGTATAATTAAACAAAAAGTATTTAAATCAATAGAAGAAACAGGGTTGAGATTAGTTAAAGAAAGATATAAAATAAAAAATATTGAAGACTATACTAAATTCATGCTTAACGATAAAAAAAATAAAAGTGATAAAATAGGTATTGTCATGATTAAAAACATAGGAAACGTCAAATTAAAATTTTATAGTATCAACAATATTAAAATCTTTTTAGAGAATTATTATGAATATATTAATCATTAATGGCCCTAATCTTAATATGTTAGGGATTAGAAATCCATCTATTTATGGTACAGAAAGTCTTGAGGAATTAAATGAATGGATAAGGAAAACAACCGAGCAAAAAAAGCACGATTTAAGATTTTTCCAAACAAATCACGAAGGTGAAATTATAGATATGCTCCAATCTGAAATAAGGTGGTACGATGGCGTAGTAATCAATCCTGGCGCATTAACGCATTATTCGCTTTCAATAAGAGACACTATTGAATGTATATCTAAGCCTGTTATCGAAGTGCATATTAGTAATATCTTAGATAGAGAGCCATTTAGAAGAGTATCTGTTATTTCTGAAGTTTGCATAGAAACAATAGTTGGTAAAGGAAAGATGGGATATATTGAAGCAATACAAAAACTAGAATTATGCTAATCATTTGAGGGCCTAGGCCTAAATTTTGTAAATTTTCTCCTTATCTCAACCAAGGCTGAGTGTCTTTTGTTTTTAGGAATTTTCTTAAAATCTCTACACTTTTTGGAACAGCAACCTTCTAATTTTTTTTCACAAGCCGCACATTGGATGAAGAGTATATGACATGATGTATTTTTACAATTAGTATGTTGGTCTGATTTTTCACCACATAAATGACATTGCGCTATCACGTCATTTGTTATTTTTTCACTTAGCCTGTTATCAAAAACAAAGTTTTTTCCTATAAATTTAGGTTTTATACCCATTTTTTTGACTTGATTGGCATACTCAATTACACCTCCATCAAGTTGATATACTTTCTTGAAACCCTCACTTATTAAAATCGAAGAAGCCTTTTCACATCTGATACCTCCAGTACAGTACATAGCAATTTTTTTATCTTTTTTATCTTTTAAAATCTTTTTTATCTCATGTATTAAATCTTTAGAACGATTGGCTTTTGGTAATATTGCAGATCTAAAGTGTCCAATTTCGCTTTCATAGCTATTTCGAACATCAATAAGAACTGTATCTTCTTCATCTAATAGACTATTGAATTCTTTTGCGTTCAAATGTTTGCCTGTTTTAGAAATATCGTATTTAAAATTACTTGAGTCCCATGCAACAATTTCTTTTTTAATTAATATTTTAAGTTTTAAGAACGAACTCCCTTGTCTTACAGCTTTTTTTATTAATACATTTTTCATAAATGTGTACTTATCATTTAATTTTAAAAGTTTTTCAAGATTATGCTCAGGAATACTAAATTGAGCATTGATACCTTCTTCAGAAATATAAATTCTTCCCAATATTTTTAATCTTTTATAGTCTTTATACAAAGAATCCCGAGTCAATTGCAAAGATTTAATATTATAATAATTATAAAATGAGCAGGTAATACGANGAATATTTTCAGCATCTAATTGTTGTTTAAGCTGTGATTTTCCATAAATATTATATAAGTTTTTATCAGACATGGTATTAAAATTTTTCTTATAATTATTTTAGTTAAAATAAGCATATGATAAAAGTTAAATCAAAAATAAAAATAAATTCAAGCTCTGTTAAAATATGGAATTTTTTAAATGATTTGTCAATGGGTTTAAGCTTCAATAGATTCCATAAAAAAATTAAGACTGATTGTTCTTTTAAGCTTGATACTAAATCACAGATTATCATTGAGCATAATTTTGGATTTGGGTCGTACGAAATGATTTTGAGTGTATTAGAAATCTTGCCAAATCAGAGAATCATTTTTGAAGAAAAAGCAAAAAATAAGTCGGATCAATTATTCTTTCACAAAACAGAATTTGAAATAATAGAAGAATCTCAAAATCTAACACTATTAAATTATGAAGTATCTGGAACATTTGATAATAAGTTTGCCGATTTATCGTTTAAGCCAATTTTGAAAGGAGTAATGCTTGATGAGCTGCTCAAAATCAAGATTGCCATCGAGTCATCTGACTCGAGATCTGTAACAAGGCAGTACAATCCTGTATAAAATACTTTTTTTGTGAGCTTATGATAGCTAACTTTGAAACTGTTTATGAAGACAAATATAAAAAACACTAATTCTTATACTCGAACATTGAACGTAGTAGTTCCTTGGGCATCAATTAAAGAAGAATTCAATAAAGAATTCTTAGCTCACAGCAAGAAATTTAAAATTGATGGATTCAGGGCTGGAAAAGTTCCTCGCAACATTGTACAAAGGGAAATAGGGCCAGCAATTGAGGCAAATTTTGGAGAGAAAGCTTTAAATAAATATTATCAGCAAGCTCTTATAGAGCTGAAAATCATTCCTATTAATCAAGCTCAAATTACAGATTTATCATTTAAGCAAAACGAAGATTTTAATTTTACTGCGATTTTCGAAGTACGTCCAAAATTTAAACTACCAGACTACAAGAAGAAGATAAAATTCAAAATTAATCGCTATACTATTTCTAATTTAGATGTTAAACACTCATTATCAGAGCTTCAAAACAATCAATCAAAACTAAAAGAAGTATCTAAAGCTTCAATAGGAAATTATATTTTAGCTGACTTTCAAGAATTAGATGAAAATGGAGTAGCGATAATTGGAAATAAAATAGAAAAACAATACATCAAACTTGGAGAAGGCAATTTTGATGAAAAAGTGTCAGATCTAATATGTGGAAAAAAAGTTTCTGATAAAGTAGTAGTTGAATTGCCCTATGGCGAAGCAAAAATTACAAAATTTGAGTTGGAAATAAAAAAAATAGAAGAGCAAGTCTTACCTAAATTGGATTCTAAATTTGCAAAATCAATAAATCCTGATTTTAAGGGCATGAAAGATTTAGAGTCCGAACTTGAAAAAAATATTACAAAAAATTTGAATGATGATTTTGATAAACGTTGCAATGGAAAAATAATTGATTATTTTGTCGATAAAACAAAAGTAGATGTACCAAAATCAATGCTTGATATGTTCTTAAAAAATATGTTTGAAGACGAAAAGAAAAAACCAGAGAACAAAAATATTGATGAATCAGAATTTAGTGAAAAAAATAAGCCTTACGCAGAGAAGAATATAAAGTGGTTGTTCTGCAGAGATGAGCTAATCAAAGAATTAGAAATTAAAATTAAGGATAAACATGTTGATGACTTTATTAAACAATTATGTATAGATAACAATCAGCAAAAAGCTGAAATAAAAAAATATTACCAAGACGAAAATAATAAGAAAAATTTAAAATCAGATTTATTGACACAAAGTTTGTTCAAAAAAATAAATGATTTTGCAACAATTAAAATATTAGAAAAGTCAACAGATGACTTAAGGAATGAAAAAAATGCCAAAAAATAATAAATATGCTTCGCTTGTTCCAATGGTGGTTGAACAAACATCAAATGGAGAACGAGCTTTTGATATTTATTCAAGACTGCTGAAAGAAAGAATTATTTTTCTAGGCACCCCAATTGATGATTATGTATCGAGCTTGGTCATTGCACAATTATTATTTTTAGAAGCTGAAGATTCAGAAAAAGATATATATATGTACATTAATAGCCCTGGAGGTTCAATAACTTCTGGAATGGGCATTTTTGATACCATGAATTACATAAAGCCAGACGTTGCAACTATGTGTATGGGGCAAGCTGCAAGCATGGGTGCAATACTACTTGCAGCCGGTAAAAAAGGTAAGAGGTCAGCTTTAAAAAACTCTCGAATCATGATTCACCAACCTCTTGGCGGAGTAAGCGGCCAAGCAACTGATATTGAAATTCATACCAAAGAAATCTTATTTTTAAAGCAGCGATTAAATAAAATACTATCNCAACGAACTGGAAAAACAGTAAAAACTATTGAGAATGATACTAATAGAGACAACTTCATGTCTTCCCAAGATGCACTTGATTATGGACTAATAGATCAAATCGTTGATTCAAAGAGTTAATAAATTATGAAAGAAACTAAAAACAAGAAGTTAGTATGCTCCTTTTGTTCTTCTAANGAATGTGACGTTCGATTTCTCGTTGAAGGTGAAAATGCCTACATATGTGAGCTTTGTATTGAAAAGGCTAGTCAAATCGTATCAGATAGCTTATNCGTAAGTAATCAGAATATTGAACTAGCTAATCAAAAACCAAAAGACATAAAAAACAAACTAGATAATTTTATTATTGACCAAGATCATGTTAAAAAAAGTGTTGCTGTTGCTGTTTACAATCATTACAAAAGAATAAATAATAAAATTTCTAATGGTAATAAAAATGAAGTCGAGATAGAGAAAAGTAATATTTTGCTAGTNGGGCCTACAGGAACAGGAAAAACTCTTTTTGCTAGGTCTTTAGCAAAAATTTTAAATGTACCATTTGCAATTGCTGATGCTACTTCTTTGACGGAAGCAGGTTATGTTGGAGAGGATGTTGAAAATATTTTAGTAAGATTGTATAATGCTTCTGAAAATAATCTCGAAAAAACAGAAAAAGGCATAATTTATATTGANGAGATTGATAAAATAGCAAAGAAAAANAACAATCGATCAATAACCCGAGATGTTTCAGGTGAAGGGGTTCAGCAAGCTCTTTTGAAAATTCTAGAAGGAACCAAAGCGAATGTCCCACCCAAAGGTGGCAGGAAGCATCCTGAGCAATCTCTTGTAACAATAGACACTTCAAATATACTATTTATTTGTGGAGGTGCTTTTCAAGGTATTGAGGATATTATTACCAAGAGATTGAAAGGCGGTGGTATCGGCTTTGATAGAAGTAGTGATAGTTTAGTTGAAAAACATCAGGTTATGCAAAACTTAGAGCCAGAAGACTTGGTCTCATTTGGATTTATCCCAGAACTTNTTGGNAGATTGCCAATATATAATTCTCTAAAATCTTTATCAGCCAGTGCGCTAAAAAAAATACTGATTGAACCAAAAAACTCAATCATTGAACAATACAAAAAATTATTTGAAATGGAGGGGGTTTCTCTTCAATTTTCTGATGCAGCATTAAATGCTATTGTTAAAATAGCAATAAAAAGAAATACCGGAGCTCGTGCTTTACGCTCAATCATTGAAAAATCAATACAGGATATAATGTATGTTATACCTTCTTCAAAAAATATTTCTGAGTGCATTATAACCGAAGAAGTAGTAACAAAAAAAGCCAAGCCTAAAATTATACGACTACGGAAAACTGCATAATCATAAATTCCAAAGTTGTGTTCTAGAAATGGCTATAAATTTTTTAAATTATTTAACAGGAGATGCTTTATGAAAAAATCAGTTTACTTTCTTAGTTTGCTTTCAATAATTAATTTTAGTCATGCGCAGGTTGAATCAGCTTGTGACTTACCAGACTTCAATTTATATGTTACTGATTCTGGGGAGGTATGGTATAATTCTTCATCTGATATTGCCGGTTTACAATTTAATGTAAACGGTGCTACTGTTAGTGCAGTTAGTGGTGGTGATGCAGCAGCTGCAGGCTTCACATTATCATCTGGTGGAACCACAGTATTAGGTTTTTCGTTTTCAGGTGCAGTCATACCTGCTGGATGTGGTACTTTGCTAGAGCTTGACTTAACAAACCCTGCGGACAACTTATCTGATTTAATTATGGCAGGCGTTGGAGGTTCTGCGCTTGATTTTAGTTACTACGAAGGTAATACTGGAGGCGGTGACGATACTTGTGAAGATGAGAATGCATGTAACTTTGGACAGGAAGGTGATTGTGATTATCCAGAAGAAAATTATGATTGTGATGGAAACTGTTCTGCTCCAATTGATTGTAATGGTGAATGTGGTGGAAACCTAATTCCTGATTATGTATGCGATAATGGAGATTTAGTGTGTAATGAGACTGATTGCGATAATGATGGTAACAATGAATTTCAAAACCCATGTGATTTGCCATCAATGAGCTTATACCTGATTTCAGATGATGACTCAGGAGAGATATGGTATAATTCATCATCAAATATTGCAGGTTTTCAGTTTGATTTTGATGATACAATTGTGACAGAAATAAATGGTGGTGATGCAGCAGCAGCAGGTTTCTCGTTATCTACAGGANATACTACAGTATTAGGCTTTTCGTTTTCAGGTGCAGTTATACCTGCTGGATGTGGCGTTCTATTCAATTTCAGTGTTGAGGGCGAACCTTCAGGAATTTCAAATATCATTTTTTCAGGAGAAGGGGGAACATCTCTTGAATTTGAATACATTGACTCAGGTGATAGTGCNCCAGAATGTATTCAAGATTGTGTNGGTTGGGAAACATGGTTTGAAACCACACCTACAGAGACATGTGAATCTATCATAGAAGGAAATAATTCTGGATGTTTGGATGATTGTCCAGCAGATTTATTTGATATTGAAGAACTTCAAGGTAATTTATTAGGTATTTGTCAAGACTGTCTGCAAGCAGGAAATTGTGACGANGTAATCGATCCCGATGAAGACACAATTGAATCAGCGTGTGACTTACCAGACTTCAATTTATATGTTACTGATTCTGGGGAGGTATGGTATAATTCTTCATCTGATATTGCCGGTTTACAATTTAATGTAAACGGTGCTACTGTTAATGCAGTTAGTGGTGGTGATGCAGCAGCTGCAGGCTTCACATTATCATCTGGTGGAACCACAGTATTAGGTTTTTCATTTTCAGGTGCAGTCATACCTGCTGGATGTGGTACTTTGCTAGAGCTTGACTTAACAAACCCTGCGGACAACTTATCTGATTTAATTATGGCAGGCGTTGGAGGTTCTGCGCTTGATTTTAGTTACTACGAAGGTAATACTGGAGGCGGTGACGATACTTGTGAAGATGAGAATGCATGTAACTTTGGACAGGAAGGTGATTGTGATTATCCAGAAGAAAATTATGATTGTGATGGAAACTGTTCTGCTCCAATTGATTGTAATGGTGAGTGTGGTGGAAATGCAGTAATCGATGAATGTGATGTTTGTCAAGGTGATAATTCATCTTGTACAGGATGTGGCGATGCTCAGGCTTGCAACTTTGATTCGAATGCGACTATTTTTGATGATGATTTATGTATTTACGCCGAATTAGACTGTTCAGGAGAATGTGGTGGTTATGATTCGTCATGTTGGGATACTCAATCAGATTTAGCTCAACAATTAGTAGGTTCTTGGAATTTTCAGGAAAGTAATGAATACAGTAATTCAGAGTGTTCAGGAGAACCTATCATTACGAATGACTGGGTATGTGATGATACTGGTGACGAATTTTCAACTGAACAAGAGTGCAACGATAGTTGTAGTGAAGAGTGTTTTAATGATGCTAGCGGACCAAATAATATTACTTTAAATTCAAATGGATCAGGCAGCTTCTCCGTAGCCATAGGTACAAATCAGTGCAGCTCAGATTCTGACTGTGCAATTAATTGCGAACCTTGTGATGGAAATGATGGCTGTGGAAACTATGGCGATGAAACAGAATGCTTGGAGCAAGGTTGTGATTGGCTTGGAGATAGTGGACCTGGTTGTAATGCAACATGTAATGATAATAATGAATGCATTGAATCCATCGAAATTACATGGGGGTTACAGGGAGATTCTAATAGTTGGTGCTATTATTCAAATCAGATTGAAGAAGACTCTGGAATTTTTTGCTTAGACGGTTTTGATATTGAAGAGTATTATTGGACATTATATGAAATTGATTATGATGACAATGAGTGTGGAGAGTATATTTTTGCATCAGATCAACTTCCAGCCATGGAATTCTTCACAGCTCTACCTCAGAATACAGGTGTGAGCTCTTTAGTTATAATTCAAAATGCAACAGGTCTTGAAGTAGGCGATGAAGTAGGGTTGTTTGATACCAATGCCATACTTAATTCAGGCGATTGTGCAACTAATACCGGTGAACTTCTCGTAGGAGCTGGAGTATGGACAGGTGAACAACTGGAAATCGTTGGAGTTGGTTCAGTTGATAACTGTGCGTTTGGAGGTAGTCAGCTTCCAGGTTATCAAGCTGGAAATGAAATTATATACAAGGTTTGGAAATCCTCAGAGAATATGGTTTACCCTGCTGAAGTTGAATATTCTGCAGGTACAGGTTCATGGGGTGAACTCATTACAGCAGTTTCAAATCTAGAGCCAGTACTTTCTGTAACTCAAAGTATTGATGTGCAACCGTTTATGCTGAACATGATGTCATTCAATGTAGAAATGGAAAACGATGATGTGTCTTCAGTTTTCGAACAGAATGATCTCCTTATTGTTGCAAACGATGCGGGTCAGTATTACGTTCCTGGTTTTGGTGTCGATCAAATAGGCTCATTAGATTTAACTAGAGCTGTTGAATGTTTTCCTAGCGGCCCCGATCCCCAGCAGGTTGTTGTTGAAGGATTGCCTGCAGATTTATCACAAACTATAGCTATAAATCCATTCCAGGTTAATTTAATCTCATACTTACCTCAAGAGTGTATGCCAACTGATGGTGTTTTTGCAGGCTATGAGGATCAAATATTATTAGTTCAAAATGATATGGGACAGTACTACGTACCTAGCTTTGGTGTTATGACTTTAACTGAAATGTGTCCAGGTGAAGGATATAGCGTATTTTTAAATGGCGCTGATGGCATTAGTTTTACTTACCCAGATGGAGGTATGGCCAGAACATCTGCTTCTTTATCTTGGGAGTCATACAATGAAGCATCAACATCAAGAATGTATTCGGATGATATTTCGAAAACAGGAATATCTCATCCAATTATTTTGACAGATCTCCAAGGAATGGTTAACGTTGGCGATGAGTTGGTTGCTTACGCTGATGGTCAAGTTGTGGGTGCCACACGTATTGTTGATACAGATATGCCTATAGTGCTAGCTGCATGGGGTGAGTATCACGAGTATGGTGTTCATCTTTCAGGGTATAGTGTAGGTGATGCAATAGATCTAAGATTATATAGTATGTCAGAGGGTCGTGAGTTATATGTTCAAGCAAATCTTGATGGCTCAGAATATGGAGTTACTCCGGTAACATCTGGAACAGCTGTTGTGCTTTCAAGTGATGCAGTACCTATGGCTTATGACTTGATGCAGAACTATCCAAATCCATTTAATCCAAGTACATCAATTGGTTTTACATTGCCAGAGTCAGGTAATGTTAAGGTAAGCGTATACGATATGACTGGCCGCTTGGTATCAACGTTAGTGGATGCTAATATGGATGAAGGTGTTCATATGGTTGATTGGGATGGTACTGATAGTTCGGGAGCTATGGTATCAGCAGGGGTTTATATTTATGCCCTTGAATCATCAGATATGGTGATGACCAAGAAAATGATTCTAATGAAATAGAAAAAACAATTAGAAGAAAACTAAGAAAGGCGAGATTTTATCTCTTCGAATTGTATTACAAGTCGTTACATTAAAAAACTGTACATATTTTGGGAAAAATAATAATTTCTATAAAATTTTATATTGGGGAGAGTTTGATCAAGTTAATTTTTGAACATTCTTTAATAATTTTAACATTAAACGAGGATAAATTATCATGATAAATTTAATTACATATTTACTAATAAGCTTATCATCTATTTTTGCAGCTGTAAACCTTTCTTTAGGTGATGTAGATTTAGATTCTGGAACACTTTCAGTATTAATTGACAGTGATGAAGTTGTAGGAGGCTTTCAATTTGATTTAACTGGAGTTGAAGTAACCGGAGCCAGCGGAGGTTTAGCTGCAAGCAACGGCTTCACATTATCTAATTCAACTAGTACAGTTTTAGCTTTTTCATTTACTGGAGGAACAATTCCCTCAGGTCAAGGAACTTTAGTTGACGTATCTTTTACAGGTTTTAATAATGAAATATGTTTAGCCGAAGTTGTTATGTCCAGTGCTGCAGGCAGTGCTTTAACGACTAATCTTGGTGATTGCTATACCCAGACTGGAGGATGTACTGATACAAGTGCATGTAATTTTGATTCAACTGCATCCTTTGATGATGGAAGCTGTGCTTACATTGAAGACTGTGCTGGTGAGTGCGGTGGTTCAGCGGTTGAAGACTGTGCTGGTGAGTGCGGTGGTTCAGCGGTTGAAGACTGTGCT
>PBGO01000009.1 GCA_002719095.1 Fidelibacterota bacterium | reverse complement strand
TTGGTCAGAGTAATGCGGATATTTGATATGCCTGATAACTCAAAATCAGCAATTGTTCAGGGTATTGGCAGAGTTAAAATTCAAAAATTTATAAAAGAAAAGACATACTTTACTGCTGATGTATCTAAAGTTTCTGAAAAAGCAGTTAAAAAAAGTGTCGAAATAGATACTAAAATAACGAACCTTACAGAGATATTTAATCAGTTGATTGATTTAGCTCCGTATTTGTCAGAGGAGCAGGCAACCACTTTGTCCTCTATTGCTGATCCTGGAAAGATAGCTGATAGAGCAGTTTCTTTTCTGAATATTAATATTGGAGATAAACAAAATATTCTTGAAATAATTGATGTAAGTACTAGAATAGATTCTACCATTAAACTTATTTCAAAAGAAATACAAAGAATTGAACTTGGCCAAAAAATACAATCTGATGTTCAAGACGAAATAAGTAAATCTCAAAGAGAGTATTATTTGAGAGAACAACTTAAAGCAATCCAAAAAGAATTAGGTGATGAGGATGTTGGGCTAGAATTTCAAGAGCTTGCTGAAAAAATAAAAAAAGCTAAAATGCCAAAAAAAGTAGATAAGATTGCTAACAAAGAATTGAATAGAATGAAAAAAATACCATCTCATTCTCCTGAATATACTGTTTCAAGAACTTACTTAGATTGGTTAATTGACCTTCCATGGAATGATGAAAGTAATGATAATAATGATATTTCAAATGCTCAGAATATTCTTGACGAGGATCACTATGGACTTGTAAAAGTTAAGGATCGAATTCTGGAACATTTAGCTGTACGGAATTTAAAGAAAATACGCTCAAAGAAGAATGATATATTAAAAAGTCCAATACTATGTTTTGGAGGCCCACCTGGAACAGGTAAGACCTCCATTGGCAAATCTATTGCAAAAGCTATGGGACGTAAGTTTGTACGAATATCTTTAGGTGGTGTCCGTGATGAAGCTGAAATTAGAGGACACAGGAGAACATATATTGGAGCTCTACCTGGAAGAATAATCGCCAGTCTAAAAAAAGCTAAAACTAAAAATCCGATTTTTATGCTTGATGAAATTGATAAATTAGGAATGGACTTCAGAGGTGATCCTTCCAGTGCTCTATTAGAAGTTTTGGATCCTGAACAAAACTTCTCATTCAACGACCATTACTTAGAAGTTGACTTTGATTTATCAAATATAATGTTTATAACGACAGCTAATCAGATAGATAGAATTCCAGGACCTCTTCTAGATAGAATGGAAGTATTAGATTTTACTGGGTATATAATTGAAGAGAAAGTTGAAATTTCTAAAAAACACCTTATTCCAAAACAAATTAAAGAACATGGTTTGAAAAAATCTGAAATTAAGTTTTCTGAAAATGGTATCAAGCTACTAATTGATTCATATACACGTGAAGCAGGCGTTAGAAATTTAGAAAGACAAATTGCAAATGTATGTCGAAAAGTAGCAAAAGATATATCAGCAGGAAGTATTAAAAAATCTACCATTTCCCCATTAAAAGTATCAGAATATTTAGGTCCAATAATTTTCCATTCCGAGATTGCGGAAAGATGTAAGAAGCCAGGAATTGCTATAGGATTAGCATGGACTGCTTTTGGTGGAGATATTCTTTTTATCGAGGCATCCAAAATGCCTGGAAAGGGTGCTTTGAAGTTGACAGGAAAATTAGGTGACGTAATGAAAGAGTCGGCAGAAGCGGCTTTCTCATATATACGAACTAATTACAAAAAACTGTCTTTAGATAAAAATTTTTATAAAGATATTGACCTTCACATTCATGTGCCTGCTGGAGCTATTCCGAAAGATGGGCCGTCCGCAGGTATAACAATGATAACGGCTATGCTATCTGTACTTAAGAATAAAAAAATCAAAAACAATTTAGGTATGACTGGAGAGATTTCTCTTAGAGGTAATGTTCTGCCAATTGGAGGACTTAAAGAAAAAGCAACCGCAGCACACAGGGCAGGCATAAAACACATCATCGCTCCTTTTCAGAATAAGAAGGATTTAGAAGAAATTCCAGATAGAGTTTTAAAAGATTTGAAAATTACATTTGTAAAAGATGTCGAAGAAGTGATAAAATTATCACTTTGATATTACATATTGGGCGATTAACTCAGTTGGTTTAGAGTGCCTCCTTTACACGGAGGAAGTCGGGAGTTCGAGTCTCTCATCGCCCACTTACTGGAGAGATGTCCGAGCGGCTTAAGGTGCACGCCTGGAACGCGTGTTTAGAGGAAACTCTATCGGGAGTTCGAATCTCCCTCTCTCCGCATTTGTCATTATTTCTAGTCTCTTCTCACAATAAATATTATATTTAATAAATAGTAAATTACGTGAACATGCATATTATAATATTATTATTAATCAATTTAATCTTCTCAATAGAAAGGATTGGCTATATTGCTGAAGTATCAGGTTATGTTGAGGTTATATCGTCAAGGTACGACAAATATCAAGAAGTTCAGGCAATTGATGGAAGATTTTTATACGAGCAAGATAAAATAAGATCTTACGACAATGGTTATTGTGTCATTGTTTTTAATGATCAGACTTCTCTGGTAATACTTTCTGGTGAATCAGAATTAATTTTTCCTAGGATAGAAATTGGTTTAAAAAAAATAAAATTCAACTATGGTAATATATTCGTTGAGAATAAGGATAAAGACGTACCTATATTTTTATTCACAAAATCCTCTCAAATAAAACTAAAGAAAGCCGCATTTTTTCTCAATTCTACTCTTGATAGAAATGATGAAATAATAGCCTTTGATAATTCAGTAGATATATTTAATAAAATATCTAAAATCTCACTAAACCTAAAATCTTCAAATAAAGCTATTTCTTCTTCATCAGGCACAATAAACATTGTTGAAAACAAATCAAATTCAGTTCCTAATGATATATTGAATTCAAAAGATATTGCTAAAAGTTTTTTAACTGAACCTCTGTTTAAATTAAACAGAAAAAGCGGTGATTTAGTTCCTGACTTTTATCAAGATTTCTCCATTGATGTTTACAAGTTAAAAAATAAAAAAAAGTTTACAACTGAACTTTCTGTATTACTTTCTTATCTAAACAACAATTTTTATAACCAGTTTTTAGTCTCTCCAAAGTATTCTAGTAAAAACTTTAACTTTGATGTAGGTATCAACTTTTACTCAGCAATTGAGAGTGATTCTCCTCCTATAAATCAATATGACGACGCAATTAAACTTTTAGCTAAAATTAACAAACTCAACTATACAAATTCTTCTAACAGCATTGTTTTTAAATCGGGAAGATTAAAAAATATAAATATTGGTCATGGACTTTTGATTAAAAACTATAGAAATGCAATCGGTTATCCGTTCAAAAATAAATTTGGTTTAACCTTTAATTATCTAAGTGATAATTTTTTTAATTTTCAATTTTTTACATCAAATATTGAAGGAGGTTTTTTTGCTGCTCATTCGTCTATATTTATCTCAAAATACTTACCATTAAAGCTTGGATTAGGCTTTGTAGTAGATTCAAATACACTATATGACATTAATTCTAAATTCATTGTTGATAATAGACCTATCAAATCTTTTGAGATTGATGCTTCTTATGACTTAATAAATCAAAAAGGATACAAAATAAATTTGATATCAGAATTAGCTGCTATGATATTTCCTGATGACTATTTTTATAAAAGATATAATTCTTCATCAGATTTAAACGGAGCACTTAAGAGTAAAAGCGGATCATGGGGCGCAGCCATTGGTGCCGAGGGTACATTTTCACAATTTATAAACTTTAAAACCTTAATTCACTACAACGACCCCTTATTTTTACCATCATATTTCAATAGTACATATGAGACCGAAAAATATAGATTTCTACCAATTAAGCCTACTTATTCAAATAATATTGCTCAAATAGACGCAATGTACTCAAATCTTGAACAGTTGCATCTCTCAAACGATGAAAGAGTCCTAGTTGTGCCAAAAGATTTGTACTTATCCTATCAAAATACGGAATATGTCTATCCTTCAGCTGGTTTGTCTTTTGATTTTAGGTATAGTTTTTACGAACAGATTACTACCTATTTATCATTTAGTTCTTTTTTTGAGCTAAGTAATCCTAATTCCAGTTCAAATTTATCTTGTCTTGATTTTCAAATTAACATCACTGATAAAGTGTTAAAAAATATTAAGGAACTTGAAATATACTTTTCCAAAAATTATACCAATAAAATTATGGATTTATTTGAATATAACGAGAATACAATTATTGGTTTAAATGTAAGTACAAAAATTAAATATAATTTATTAGTAGATTTAACACTTGAAAGAGTTAATTACGATTTCAATTTTGATACGATAACAGACAATGTAGATTTAGTTGAATTTGGTTTGAAATATGAGTTTTAATAATGAATTTTAATTTTAAATCCTTTTCATTCATACTTTCAGGTTGTGTTATTTTAGGTATTTCTTTAGGGGTTGTTTTAGGAGCATTTTTAGAAAAAAATGAACTTAGCTTTTTAATATATAGTTCAGCTTTTTTGGCCTCAATTGGAAGTGGTTTAGTAATTATAGGAGCTTTTAGCAAAAATGATAACGATTGATTCAATAGAAAAAAAAATGAAATCATTAAATGATAAAATCATTAAAATTAATAGTGAGTATGGTAGTAATATTACCCAAGAGTTAGTAATTAGAATTGAGAAGACTGTTGAATCTTTTTTTTTAGATTTTAAGGCAACATCTTCGAAATCTTTTGACAATTATTGGAAAAATATAGAAAAAATGAAGGTTCAGAAAAATAAAGCTGAGTTAAACATAGAGGATAAAAATAAGGATTTGGAAAAATTAAATATTCCAAAGTTTGTAAGCGAATATAAAAAGAAAAAATAAAATTGTGCTAGACGGAGAGTTAGCGGTCCTCTTAACCTGAAATCCGCTATATGCAGGGTTGAATTCCGTTGAGCGGATATTTATGAATTGTAAATGAAAGAATAATTTATATTGACCTTTTCAACTTTATGCAATAAAAATAATCTAAAACCCGTCAGGTCTGGAAGGAAGCAGCGGTAGGATTATTTTTATGTGCCATAAACCCCTGAGAAGTAGTAACTTGTTTTTTATATTTACTTTAAACAGAGTATACAATCAACGGTGCACACTAATAAAAACAAAATGAGCTATAAAGTATTATCAAGAAAATGGAGACCTAAAAAATTTGACCAAGTCCTTGGTCAAGATCATATAACAAAAGTTCTTCAAAATGCAATTAAAATAAATCGTGTATCTCACTCTTATCTTTTTTCAGGACCTAGAGGTGTTGGTAAGACAACAATTGCAAGAATATTGGCCTCTGAACTTAATTCCACAGAAGATATAAAATCTTCTCTAGATATTTTAGAGCTTGATGGCGCATCAAACAGAGGTATAGATGAAATCCGTGATTTGAAAGATTCAGTGCAATATGTTCCTACAAGTGAAAAATATAAAATATTTATTATTGACGAAGCCCATATGCTCACAAAAGAAGCATTTAATGCATTGCTAAAAACATTAGAGGAACCTCCTTCTCATGTCATTTTCATACTTGCAACCACAGAGTATCAAAAGATTCCATCGACAATATCCTCAAGATGTCAAAAATATGATTTCAAAAGATTGTCGCAGTTAGACATTCTTAGTCATCTTAATTTTATAGCTAATCAAGAGCAAGTCAAATTTGATAATAGTGCATTAGATACCATCGCAATCCAAGCAGATGGCAGCTTGAGAGATGCATTGAGCCTCTTGGATAAGATAATAACTTTATCTGACGGTATCATATCAAAGGAATTAGTAGAAAATGTGTTAGGTGTTGTCAATAATCAAATTTATTTAGATATATTAAAATCTATTAATGAAAGAAATTTAGGAAAATCTATCCGAACTGTAGAATTTGTTTTAGAATCGGGAATATCTCCAAATAATTTTATAGATGGATTTGTTCATTTCGCAAGAAATTGTATTTATTATTTGTCTGTTAGTAAAAAGTCAATTGATATGAATCCTAAATTATTAGCTTTCTTGGATGAAAACAAAAAATACATATTAAAAATTCTTGTTACTATCATGAATGAAAGTATCGATACGTTAAATTCTAAAAAAATACTCAATCATATAGAACTTGAAAATATGATGTATAAATTTTTTGATTTAGATAAACTTACTATTGATGATGATAATACTAAAGAGGAACATAAACCAATTGATCTAGTTAATAAGGATGGGACGGCAAAAAACGATAGTAAAAGTCAACCTAAAGAGGCCCTAGAACAAAATTTATCTCAAAGACATAAAAAAATTGACATCAAAAGTATTTTTTTAAAAATTCTTAAAGATATTGAAAATGAAAATATAAGACTATTTCTTGCAATGGAGAAACTTGAAGTATCGGAAGCTGACAATTCTATTTTAGTATTTAATTTTAAAAAGCTTGGAAAACTTGAAGAAAAAATTGTCAAGGACAATATAGATTATATTAAAGATTTAATTCAAGTAAATATTAAAGGAGTAATATCAATAAAATTTCTTGAGCCTGAGATAGTAGATAAAAGTGAAAATGATCAATATGATGCAAGAACAAATATAGTTTCAAAAAAGAATCATGAGCCTGAAAAAAGTGAATTCGAAGAACATCCATTAGTTGATATAGCTATAAATGATTTTAATGGAAAAATTTTAAAGTAATATGGAGGAATGATGTTTAATAAAGGTAATATGTCAAAGCTTTTAAAACAAGCACAAGCAATGAAAGATAATATGCAGAAAGCACAAGATGATTTGAAAAATATGAGGATAGAATCTGTTTCAAATGACAAACTAATTAAAATTATTATGGATGGTAATAAAAATATTCATTCCCTTACAATTGATCAGGACTTATTTGATGAGGATAAAGATTTTATAGAAGACGTTATTATCGCAGCTCTTAACAAATCCATGTCTGAAGTTGATTCGGAGGCAAAGCAAAAAATGAAAGATGCAACCGGTGGCATGATGCCTAATATTCCAGGTTTTTAATGTCGCAAGATAATTATCCTCAGACTTTGAAAATTCTTATTAACAACCTTTCAAAACTTCAAGGAATTGGTAATAAAACTGCAGAAAGGTTAGCTTTCAATCTTATTAATATGGATTCAGACTACATTCCAGACCTTGCATCATCTCTAACAGATTTGAAAAAAAAAAATAAAGATTGCTCCTAATTGTCATTGCATGACGGATCAGGCTGACTGCATAAATTGTAACGACCCATCTCGTAAAATGAATATAATATGTGTAGTTGAAACACAACAAGATGTCTTCTATGTTGAAAAATCTGGTTACAGAGGCATTTATCATGTGCTTGACGGATTAGTTTCTCCTTTAGATGGAATTGGGGAAGATGATTTAAATATAAATAATCTTTTAAATAGATTAATAAGTGTGGATGAGGTTATTTTAGCACTTCCATTTAGTGTTGAAGGTGAGGCAACATCCTATTTGATTAAAGATAAAATAAAACAATTTAATGTTAAAATATCAAGGCCTGCAAAAGGCCTACCAGCAGGCATAGGAATTGAGTACGTTGATAAATTTACATTACAGAATTCATTCGATGAAAGAGTAGAGATAGATGACTAGTCAATTTTTTAAACAAAATATTCCAAATTTTTTAACAATAATTAGAATTATTTTAGCGCCTATATGTATTTACTTAATAATTAAAGAGTTTTATTTATTATCTCTTGTTTTATTTTTGTGTGCATCAATTACAGATTTTTTTGACGGTTTTATCGCAAGGAAATATAATTACATTTCTAAAATAGGTAGTTTTTTGGATCCTATTGCTGACAAATTTTTAGTCTTTGGTGTTTTTTTTACATTTTACTTAAACGATATCATAATAGATCAATACATATTAATTATGATCATTCTTAGAGATTTACTTGTAACCTCCATAAGATCTGTAATGGAATCAAAAGGCGTTACAATGGTAACTACATTCCTTGCAAAAGTAAAAACTACAATACAGTTTTCTGTCATCATAATAATTTATTTTTGCCTAATCTTTAATTATGATTTCATGTTTCCGATTATTTACCAAATTTCATTGATTATGGCTGTAATTACAGTATATACTGGCTTTGATTATTTTTTTAAGAATTTTAAAAATCTTAGTATCTAAAAATACTTTTTATGAATTTTCAACTCTACTTAATTAAAACTCTTGGAACTTTCTTTGGAGTTGGTTTACTTCCTTCATTTCAAGGTACAGTAGCGTCAATGATATCTGCATTTTTACTATACTGGTTAAGCCTTGCTCTCAACTTCAATATTCTGGTTCAAGTAATTATATTCATTTTAATTTTTGCCTTCTCACTTTTAGTTGTTATAAAATATGATTATAAAGCTGATAATAAAGACCCAAGCGAGATTGTAATTGATGAAGTATTAGGGGTTGCTGTTTTCATGATTGCTTTACCTCTATCAAGTAATCCTGAAATATATTCAATTTTATCATTATTAATTTTTAGATTTTTAGATTTTTTTAAGCCTTCAGTGATTTATAGATTCCAAATACAAGGCACAAAAACTGCTATCATCCTCGATGACATAATGGCTGGAATACTAACGCTAATTTTGGTCATTTCTTTAGATATAAATGGAATTGTTTAAATCTTCAATAATAACAATTGGAGATGAATTGGTTAGCGGTTTTAGAACTGATACTAACTCAACATGGATTGCATCACAACTCCACTTAATTAATATTGATGTTCATTCAATTCATAGTGTTCCAGACAATTTAAAGCAAATCATCGAGTCGCTTCAATTACAAATCAGTTTAAAAATTGATTATGTTTTTATTACTGGCGGGCTAGGACCAACAAATGATGATAAAACATTAGAATCAGTTAAAAAATTCTTGGGAAGCAATTATTTTCTAGATGAAAATTACTCTTTATATCTAAAAAGTAAATTTAAAAATATTGAATACCGTGATATGATAAAAAATCAGTCTACAAAGATTGATGGGGTTAACTATTTATTTAACCCAAAAGGATCAGCTTTACCTTTTTATTTTACGAAAAATAATACGACTTTTTTTGTAATGCCAGGTGTTCCTATTGAAATGAAAAATATTTTTAAAAATCAAATTAAGTGCTTGATTGATAAAAAAAGTAAAAAACGAATAACAGCAAATTTACTTACTTCTGGTCTTGGAGAAAGTCTGCTTTCTAACAAAATTAATGATATAATTAAAACTTATTCTAAAAATATAAAATTTAGTTTCTTACCGAATTATGGAGGTGTTGTCGTAAGGCTCGAAAGTATCGATTCAGATAAAAAGCTATTTAAGGAAGTTAAAAATAATATTAAAAAAAAATTTAATAAATATTTTGTAACAGAAGACGATATAAGTCTACCAGAATTTGTATTAAAACTTTTAAGCGAAAAAGAATTGAACCTTAGTATAGCAGAATCTTGTACAGGCGGATTCATGTCAAAGATTATAACTGATTTTTCAGGATCATCCAAAATATTTAAAGGTTCTGTGATAGCTTATTCAAACGAAATCAAGGAAAAGATTCTTAAAATACCCTCACAAATACTTCTAAAGCANGGAGCTGTAAGTGAAATGACTTCAATAAAAATGTGTAAATCTGTAAATGATATTTTTAAAACTGACATATCAGTTTCTACAACAGGAATTTCTGGACCAGAGGGTGGTAGTGTTGAAAAACCAGTTGGTTTAGTATATATATCTGTTATGTTTGAGAATGACATCATTACCAAAAAATTTATTTTTAATAGAGATCGAGATATCAACAGAAAAATAACTATAAGTGCAGCATTAAATATGATAAGAGAACTAGTCCTTAGAAAAAAATAATTTAAAGATTTACTAAAATTCATTTCTAATGTAAATTTAACTATAGATTTTTGTATAAATTTAAAAACCAAGGATGATAATGGCAGAACAGAACAAGACATTAACAATGGCTATTGACCAAATTGAAAGGCAATANGGTAAAGGCTCAATAATGAAAATGAACGATCAAACTAGTGTTAACTATAGTTCCATTTCCACAGGAGCTTTATCCCTAGATTTTTCAATTGGAAGTGGTATACCAAAAGGAAGAATAATAGAAATTTATGGCCCCGAGTCTTCTGGAAAAACTACACTAACATTACATATAGTTTCCGAAGCACAAAAAGCTGGCGGAAGTGCTGCATTTATTGATGCCGAGCATGCACTTGATCCAGTTTATGCCAAGAACATAGGTATTAATGTTGATGAACTCCTTATATCTCAACCAGACAGTGGAGAACAAGCGTTAGATATTGCAGAAACTTTAGTAAAAAGTGGCGCATTAGATGTCATTGTTATTGATTCTGTCGCCGCTTTGGTTCCAAAAGCTGAGCTTGATGGAGATATTGGAGATACGCATGTAGGTCTTCAAGCAAGGCTTATGTCCCAAGCATTGAGAAAATTAACTGGTATAGTTTCAAAATCTAAAACATCAGTTATTTTTATTAATCAAATTAGACATAANATTGGAGTAATGTTTGGAAGCCCCGAAACAACTTCTGGTGGAAATGCGCTAAAATTTTACTCTTCTGTTAGACTTGATATAAGGAGAATTGCTCAAATTAAGGATGGAGATCAAGTAGTAGGTAATAGAACTAAAGTTAAAGTTGTTAAAAATAAAGTTGGACCTCCTTTTAGACTNACTGAGTTTGATATAATGTATGGGAAAGGAATTTCTTACGAAGGAGATTTACTTGATTTAGCTTTAAAAGGAAATATTATTGAGAAAACAGGCTCTTGGTTTTCTTACAGTGATCAAAAAATAGGTCAAGGCAGGGAGAAAGTTAAAAGACTTTTACTTGAAGATAAAAAACTTAAAAAAGAAATAGAAAAAAAAGTTAAATCTTTTCTCGGCATTAGCTAGGTAAAAAATAAATGTCCTACTTGATAGAACCATTTTCATTGGAATGGATTTTAACTAACTTTTTATCATTTACTTTAATTATTTTTCTTTTACTTTCTCCAAGATATATTTTGAAAAATGACCTTGCATTGAATAGAAAAACTCTATCTTACTTTTTTCTAGTATTTTTAATTTGCAGGATGCTAGTATTTCATTTAGTTGCATTGACTTTAGGGGTATGGGATGTAGAACACATTCTACCTTTTCATTTATGTGGGATTGCTTCATTAATGTGCATATTTATTCTTTTNAAATACAACCAATCAATCTATGAATTTTTGTTGTTATTAGGTATGCCTGGAGCTGTTTGGGCTTTATTAACTCCTCAGATAAACATTCATGAACCATTTTATATGTACATTGATTATTTTATTAACCATGCAATGATTATTTTTGTTCCCATTTACCTAACATTTTACCACGGAAAAAAACCTAGAAAAAAATCATATTTAAAAATATTCATTACTATGAATTTNCTCGTGATACCTTTAGTATTAGTAATTAATATTTTTTTAAAGAAGTTTTTATCCGTAGAATCTGTAAATTATATGTATCTAATGANTCCACCACAAGCTGATAATCCATTAATAATTAATGGGTGGTCATATATGATTGGTCTAGAGTTAGTTGCATTAATACATATGTTTTTGGTGTATTCATTTTTTNCTTTTATTTACAATAGAAATTACAACTTTAAATTATAAGAGAGATACGTTCATGAAAACAAAAAAAATAACAATTTTTTTATTTATTTTTTCTTTATCCTTAACTAATAATGCAAGTATTGGGTCTGTAACTGTTGATGGTAAAATATATAATCAACTTTCAATGAGACCTGAGTTTGAGCTTGGAAAATTTAAAGTTGGCTTAGACCTTTATTTTTACATTGATGATGAGGGAAATTTTTATGACAAAAGTTGGGACTTTTCAAACGGGAAGGCCTTATCGACTCTACTTGACAAGATTTATTATTTAAAATACAATGAACCAAATGATAGATTCTATTTTAGGCTAGGATCTCTACCATCAACAACCCTAGGATATGGTATAATTGTTAATAATTATAGTAATACTGTTGAATATCCTAATATTAGGAGAGTCGGTCTAGATATGAGATTCAATTCATCATCAAAGGTNAATACGCAAATACTTGTTTCNGATATGAAGCGAACACCAGGGATGATTGCTTTTAGAACATCTTTCCCTATTGCGACAAGGCTGAATTTTGGCATATTTGCAGCAACTGATATTGATATGAGTAAAGGTTTGACTGACTCAGATGATGATAGTTATCCTGATTATTTTGATGACTTTCCGAATGATGAAAACTATTATAATGAAGCTGCGCAGATTGCTGAAAATAATGGTTGGAATGATACGAATGGCCTATGCACTAATCTGATTCCTGGAACATATTCATCCTTTGCGGATTGTTATGCTANTCTTCTATCAGAAAATCATAATTCATATGATCCGAATGAAATTAATAAGCAAAATATATCAGCAATTGGCTTTGATATGAGTCTTAAAATGACACGTAAGGTAACNTTGTATACTCAATTNGCTCAAATGCTTGGTNANGAATTAGAAATTNANAACATTAATAATAATTCATACTACAAGGGAAGTCTGGGATGGGGCTCAATACCTGTGGGTATGCAATTNAGTTTCGGTCCTAACAAATTTAAAATATCGACAAGTTTAGAATATAGATATAACGAAAGACATTTTATGTATGACTTCTGGGACCAGACCTATGAATTAAATAGAGCACAAGTTGTATCAGATTCTCAAATAAGAACAAAACGTGATTTGTTACTCAGTTTTGGAAAGCAGAGCGGTTTATTTTTTGGATTAAATTTTGATGCACTTAATTTAATTACATTAGATTTAAATTATCAAAATATGAAGGGAGAAACATGGGATAGTAATTTAGATAATGGCCAATCCTTTATTGATGATGGTTATTTTCAGGATGAAATGCAAAATAAGTCATTTTTAGCTAAACTAAATTTTAACACTGCGAAAATCCCAAAGCTTAAGATAGCTGAGTTATACTACCATCGAAATAATGACCCAGATCCATTTGATTTCGATAATCCAAGTACTAATACTGTTCATGGATATAATTTAGGATACAATTTATCCGATGGTGTCGTTCTTGTTTACAAGGGAAGAACCACTTATGTTGTAGATTTAAATTCTCCAAATAAAGTAAAATCCAATTTTTCATTACAATTTGAAACACAAATAGAATTGTAATGAGAACCGTATCTATTAGAAAGCAATTTATTGATTTTTTTAAGGATAAAGAGCACAATTTTATTCGTAGCTCATCTGTTGTTCCTGCTGAAGATCCAACCTTACTTTTTACGAACGCGGGCATGAATCAATTTAAAGATATTTTTTTAGGTACAAGAAAACCAGATTGCAAACGTGCTGTTAATTCTCAGAAATGCATTCGAGTTAGCGGTAAACATAATGATCTTGAGGAAGTAGGTGTTGATAATTTTCATCATACATTTTTTGAAATGTTGGGAAATTGGTCTTTTGGAGATTATTATAAAGAAGAATCAATTAACTGGGCATGGGAGCTTTTTACAAAAAAATGGAAACTTGATAAGAAAAGACTTTGGATTTCTGTATATAAAGATGATGATGAATCTTATGACATATGGAGTAAAATAAAAGATTTAGATTCAGATCGAATTTTAAGATTTGGAGATAAAGAAAATTTTTGGGAAATGGGAGAAACTGGTCCTTGTGGACCATGTTCTGAAATCCACTACTATACTGGTGAAGATTTATCAAAACAAACTCCCTCTGGTGTAAATTCAAGTGAATTATACAGAGAATTATGGAACTTAGTATTTATACAATTTAATCGCGAAGAAGATGGCTCGCTATCACTACTACCAACTAAACACGTTGATACTGGTATGGGTTTAGAAAGAATTTCATCTGTTATGAATGGAGTTCAAGATCACTATCTTCTTGATTTATTTAAAGTTATTTCTGATAAAATCACATCAATTTCTAAAAAAGATTATGCGTACAATAATGGTGTACCACATAGAGTGATTTCCGATCACATTCGTATGTTGGCATTCTCTATAGCAGATGGTGCTATCCCATCAAATGAAGGAAGGGGATATGTATTAAGGAGAGTTTTACGAAGAGCTGTCAGATATGGAGATCTCTTAGGTATTAAAAATCCTTTTTTATCAGATCTTATTCCTGATTTAATACTTCTCATGGGCAAAACTTTTCCTGAAATTATAGATAAAAAAAAACATATTCAGGAAACTCTTTTACGTGAAGAAATGTTGTTTCGAAATACATTAGATAGAGGTCTAATTAAATTTGAGGAATTCACTTCTGATAAAAATAAGCTTAGTGGTTCGGATGCATTTAAATTATATGATACTTATGGCTTTCCACTTGACTTGACAAAGCTTCTGTGTAAGGAAAAAAATATTCTGGTTGATGAGATTGGTTTTGATAAAAATATGAGCAATCAAAAAAAGACTTCAAAAAAATCTAATAAACATGAATATCATAAAAAAGACTTTAAATGGACCTCAATGAATGATGATTTATCATCTAATTTTGTGGGGTATGATAGATATCATACAAAGACAAAATTAAAGGCATTTACAAAAGTAAATGATGATTATTACCTCGTTTTGAAGGAGACTCCATTTTATTCTGAATCGGGAGGTCAGGTTGGAGATAATGGTATAATTAAATCTGCTTCTTTCAAATCAGAAGTTCTTGATGTTCAAAATGTTAATGGAATCATTTGTCATATTGTGAGACTTAAAGAAGGCAGTATAAGTCTCAATGATGAATTACTAACTGCAAAAATAAATATTAGCAATAGAAAAAAAGCCATGGCTAACCATACTACAACTCATCTACTTCATCAAGCGCTTAAAGATACTTTAGGTTCTCACATCCAACAAAGCGGATCATTAGTTTCACCAACAAAACTCAGGTTTGACTTTACACATTCTAAAAAACTTGATAACCACGCAATAAGTGAAATAGAGACTTCAATTAATAAAAAAATACAAGATAATATCAAAATTAATACTAGTATTTCACCATATGAAGAGGCGTTAAATAGTGGTGCCGTAGCACTCTTCGGAGAAAAATATGGAGATAATGTTAGAATTGTTGATATCCCTAATTTTTCAAAAGAGCTTTGCGGTGGGACCCACGTTAATAGGACAGGAGATATCGGTACTTTTAAAATAATATCAGAAACATCGTTATCTTCTGGTATTAGAAGAATTGAAGCGTTAACTGGCTTGGCTTGCCTAAATCATGTCAACAATCATCTTGAAATATTAAATCAAGCTGAAAAAGAACTAAAATGCGATAAAAATAATTTAGTTAACACTATCGAAAAGATGAAATCTGACTATACATTCATTCAGAAAAGAAATGATTTATTAGTTTCAAATAATCAAAATAGTATAATCAATAAGCTAATAACTAATGCAGACGAATTTAAAGGAATTAAAGTTATTGCAGAAGTGTTAAAAGATGAGCTCAATGCTAATGATATGTCTGATAAATTTAGACTAAACATTAAAACATCTGGGATTATGATATTAGGATTCAATAAAAATTCAAAACCAATGATAATTTGTTCTTTAACCGACGATATGACACTTAAATTAAATGCTGTTGATATCGTTAAATATGCAGCAAAATATATTGATGGTGGAGGGGGAGGAAAAAAACATTATGCCAAAGCAGGTGGAAATAAAATAACTGCTTTAAACGACGCAATTAATAAAACTAAAAAAAAGGTGCTAACAAAAATATGATAAGCAAAACACCGCTGATAATAAAAAAGAGTCGGGTTGGAGGTGATTATACCGATATTCCCAAGAATGATGTTCCTACAAACGAAATTAACGATATTATTGATAATAATCTACTACGAGATTCAAGAATTAAATTACCAGAAATATCTGAACCTGAAGTAGTCAGGCATTATATTAAGCTATCAACTAAAAATCACCATGTAGATAAAGATTTTTATCCACTGGGTTCGTGCACCATGAAGTATAATCCAAAAATTAATGACAAAGTTGCATCTGATCCAATGTTCTCAGATGTTCATCCAAACCAACATATCAATTCTATTCAAGGACATTTGGAGCTTCAGTTCAGGCTTGAAAAAATGCTTAATGATATAACAGGGATGGACAATACCACACTTCAACCCTCTGCGGGTTCGCAAGGTGAGTTTGTGGGACTCTTGATTATGCAGAAGTATCACCAGAAAAACCCTAAAAAAAAATATATAATCATCCCTGAATCTGCCCATGGCACTAATCCTGCAAGTGTTATACTAGCTGGTTTCGAAGTTATTCAAGTAGGCACAAATCAAGATGGATGTGTCGATATTGATGACTTAAAAAGTAAAGTTAATGAAGAGGTAGCAGGGATGATGCTTACACAACCAAATACTTTGGGAATATTTGAAAAAGATATTAAGCTAATTTCAAGTATAATCCACGATGTTGACGGCCTACTCTATATGGATGGTGCAAACCTGAATGCTATGCTTGGTTTATGTAAGCCAGCAGATATGGGTTTTGATATAGTACATATGAATGTTCATAAAACATTTTCAACTCCTCACGGAGGTGGAGGGCCAGGTGCCGGTCCAATTGGAGTAGTTAAAAAACTTTCAAAGTATTTACCTTATCCTGTTATAACAAAAAGAGAAGATGATTTTAATTTTGATTTTAATCATAAAAAAACGTCAATTGGAAAAATTCATTCTTTTTTTGGGAATACGGGCGTACTAGTAAGAGCATATTGCTATATAAAATCCTTGGGCTCAAAGGGTTTAGTAAACGTAAGTTTAAACGCAATTATTAATGCAAACTATATCAAACAAAGGTTGAAAGAATCCTATATTATCCCATTTGAGCATGGAACTATGCATGAATTTGTCATATCTGCAAAGAAGCAAAAAGAGACCGGACTAAAAGCTCTAGATATTGCAAAAATAGTTTTAGACTATGGCTTTCATGCTCCAACAATATATTTTCCAATAAATATACCAGAAGCTATAATGATTGAGCCAACTGAAACTGAATCTAAAAAAACATTAGATACTTTTATTAATTTAATGTTAGATATTGATACTAAGATTGATTTAGATCTTGATGATTTGCTAGATTCTCCTAAAAATACGCCTGTTAGGAGGTTAAATGAAACCAAAGCAAATAGAGAGCTTAATCTCAATTGGAAAAATGAACTATAAAATAAATGGAACTACTGTATTGTTGAGTCTTGAGCCAAATGAGCTCATAAATAAGACTATACAAAGTATTTTTGTAAAAGAGAAATTAAATTTTGGTTGGATTAGCGGTCTTGGTGCTGTTAAGAACATTGAATTAGGTTATTATGATCTTGAATCTAAGACTTACATTAAGAAAATTTTTAAAGATGATTATGAGCTTCTATCTTTTTCAGGTAATGTAACTTTTGTAAAAGGTGATTATTTTATCCACTCTCATGTTGTGATTTCTGATAGAAAATTTAATTGTTTTGGTGGGCATTTATTCGATGCAACCATTTCTGCTGCTGGTGAGTTTAAAATAACTTTAAAAAATACAAAAATAATGAGAAAATTTTCAAACGAAATCGGATTAAATCTTTGGTGTGATATAAAATGAAGAGACCTTTATCCAACAAGACAAATATCCCACTAGGACCTTATTCACAATACATATGTTCTGATAATTATGTTTTCACATCTGGCCAAATTGGGATTAACCCTTCTTCTGGAAAATTAATTAATAATAATTTTGACGATCAGTTATTGCAAATATTAGAAAATATATCTAAACTTCTTGAGGAATCAGGGTCGAGCTTTAATAAAATCATTAAGATAACTATTTACTTAACTGACTTATCAAATTTTAATGAACTAAACTCTATACTATCGATGTTCTACGAAAATAAAGATTTTGATAATCTACCTGCAAGATCCACTGTTCAAGTATCAAGGCTACCAAAGGATGCATTAATTGAAATTGATGTAGTGGCAAAGCTATAACCAATGAATTATAGTTCTAAAATATTAATATTCATTTTTCTTATTAGCGTTTCGTTTTCAATTGAAGAACAAAAGAATTCTAATCAAAATAAAAATACTTCATTAATTAAGAAGCTAAGCTTAGTTCCCGGTTTAGGCCAGATTTATAATGGCAAACCATTTAAAGGCGGTTTTTTTGCTTTCTCTCAGTTTTACTTTTTATCACAGATTAATTCTGTATCTAATGTTGCATTAAGAAATAGTTATAGTTGGGCCTCATTATTTATATATTTACTTAATATTATTGACGCCCAAGTTGACTTTGAACTTTCAACATTTCCAGACGAAGAAAAGCTAAATGATTTCGGAGATGAATAAACAATGTGTGCAATTGTAGGAATATATACAAAAAAAAAGAATGTATGTTTAAGTCTGTATAACGCCCTAACTGTTCTACAGCATAGAGGTCAAGATGCAGCAGGTATGTCTGTTTATGGAGAAGATAATACGTTAAAAATTCATAAAAACAATGGTCTTGTAAGAGATGTATTTTCAAGTGAAATTATGGAGAGTATGATGGGCGGGACTTATGGAATTGGTCATACGAGATATCCTACTGCTGGACAAATTGATAATAGCGAAGCTCAGCCATTTTATGTAAACTCTCCATATGGTATTGTGTTAGTACATAATGGCAATCTTGTTAATACTGTTAAATTAAAATCAGACGTAGAAAATAATAATAAACGACATATTAATTCATCTTCGGATTCAGAATTGCTTCTTAATGTGTTTGCTGATTGTCTTACAGATGAGGCTCAAAATGGTAATAATCTCACCAACTTAATGATTGAGAATGCCGTAAAGAAACTACATTCAAGAGTAGAGGGTGCTTATTCTGTGATTCTATTAATTGTTGGATATGGATTAGTTGCATTCAGAGATCCTAATGGAATTAGACCACTCATATATGGAGTTAAAGATTCAAACAACTATATTGTTGCGTCAGAAAGTGTGGCAATAGATTGTTTAGGATATGATATAGTTGGTGATGTTAACCCAGGACAAACAATTATTTTCAAAGATAACGATATGTATAAATCACAATATCCGGAAGGATCTCTAAATCCATGTATTTTTGAGTATGTTTACCTCGCTCGTCCTGATAGTATTATCGATGGTATAAATGTATATAAAAGTCGATTAGAAATGGGCAAGAGTCTTGCAAAGAAAATTAAGAAAGTCCTAACCAAGCAAGAATTGGATGATATTGATGTTGTCATTCCAATACCCGATACAAGTCGTAGCAGTGCCTTGCCTATCAGTATATTACTTAAAAAAGAACTTAGAGAAGCATTTGTAAAAAATAGATACATAGGAAGAACTTTTATCATGCCTGGTCAAAAAATACGAAAAAAATCAGTCAAGCAAAAACTAAACACAATAGATGTGGAATTTAAAAATAAGAACGTCCTACTTATTGATGATTCAATAGTTAGAGGAAATACCAGTAAACAAATAGTGGAAATGGCTAAAGAGGCTGGCGCAAAAAAAATATATTTCGCAAGCGCATCTCCAAAAATTACATATCCTAATGTTTATGGTATTGATATGCCATATGTTGAAGAATTAATTGCATATAACAGAAGTACAGAAGAGATTTGCAACATAATTGGAGCTGACAAATTAATTTTTCAAAATCTTTCCGATTTGGAAAATGCTGTGAAAAAATTTAACTCAAAAATTAATAGTTTTGATAGCTCCTGTTTTTCAGGAAAGTACATAACTCCTGGTGTCAATAATAAGTATTTAGATAACCTGTACAAAATAAGAAATCAAAAAAATGAATAAAAGTTTATATACCAAACATATTCTTTCAAATCCTAGATTACAAAGATTTTTTATGCTATTGCAAAACTTTAAATTTACTTATGTTTTCTTTTTTTGCTTAGTAGCATTGCCCATCAGATATTGGAACAATCAATATGCAATATTTCCATCTGCTTTTTCTGATCTGATAATAACATTTTTGTTTATCTTTACTGCGGCAATAGTTTTTTTTACATTTAATTTCCTTTTTAATAATTATCTGCTTTATATTCAAAATATAAAATTATTCACTCATGATAAAATTATTAACAAGCTTATATTTTTTTGTACATTCTTCATGATCCTAAACATATTGTCATCTAGTATCTATTTTTCAATATATCTTTTAAACATTGTTTTTTTGTATCTCACAACAAAAACTGAAGAATCAAAAACATATACAAGCAGAATTAAGTATATATCATTATTTCTTATTTTTCTTTCTTTATCTATATATTTACTATTTGCAGAAAAGGTTGATTCACTTTTCATTACCTCAATTTCTGTAACCTTTCCAATTTATTTTTTAGGATTTTTTTACCAACGGAATAATTCTATATATTTTATGTATAGGATACTTTTTTCAGTACTTTTTTTCTTTTCAACATCTGTTATGTCACCATTCTTACTGTTATTTGGATTATTAGCAATATGGGTTACCAAAATATTTTATCTCTTATTACTTGGCAATTCAGATTATCCTTCTCTTTATAGAATTTATAATATTACAAAATAAATGTGTGTACACTATAATCAATATGATACATTACTTTAACCCTAACTGGAGCTAAGATGATTTACGAAATTAATGGTTGCAATCTTAATCTTGAAGTTCTAAATAATGTTTCAAGACTAAATTGTAAAATCAAACTATCTCACGATTCTATTGTCAGGATCAAGAATTGTAGAGAGATGGTTGAAAAAAAAATAAAAAATAAAGAAATTGTTTACGGGATTAATACTGGGATAGGCGAATTTTCAGAGAAAGTATTGAATGACAATCAACTTGAGGACTTCCAAAAATATTTAATCTATAACCATTCTGCTGGAATCGGTGAGGCAGCTCCACTGGACTATGTTAGAGGTGCTATGCTTGGTAGAGTGAATGTTCATGCAAAAGGAAATTCTGGTTGTCGGCTTGAGATTACTGAAACTTTAATAGAAATGCTTAACAAACAAGTTACTCCGTTTGTTTGCCAGAAAGGTTCTGTAGGAGCCTGTGGAGATCTTGCACCAATGGCTCAAATTGCTTTAGTTCTTCTTGGTGAGGGAAAAGCCTATTACAAAGGACAGCTACTTGATGGCAAAGAAGCTCTTGATAGGGCCAATATAAAAATCCCAGGATTAAAAGCGAGAGATGGCCTTGCTGTTATTAACGGTTCAAACCTTCTTACGGCAATGAGCGGCTTATTTTGTTATGACTTACAAAACGTAATAAAACATGCAGAAATTGCAGCATCTATGAGCCTAGATGCCCTTTTAGCTAATTTAAAACCATACGATAAGAGGATACACGTTCTTAGGGGCTTCTCTGGTTCTGTAAAAACAGCACATGCTATCAGAAAGATTTTGAAAGGTGGTGATTTAATAAATGATAAAATAACAACAAAAGTTCAAGATGCATACTCTTTAAGGTCAACACCACAAGTCATTGGCGCCGTACATGATGCACTGATTTATGGAATAAAACAGATAGAAATCGAGCTTAATGGAGTTGGAGATAATCCAATCTTCATTCCAGAAGATGATGTTCAGCTTTCAGGAGCTAATTTTCAAGGAACTCCTGTATCATTGCCAATGGATATGATGGGGGCTGCTCTTACAATGATTTGTGTTTTATCAGAAAGGAGATTAAATAGACTGAATAATCCTGCCTTAAGCTCTAATTTGCCTCCCTTTTTAACAAAAGGAGCAGGGATGTTTTCTGGCTTGATGTTAAGTCAATATACGGCTGATACCCTAATTGTAGAGCAAAGAATATTATCTAGTCCTGCATCAATCCAATCTATTCCTGCTGCTGCTGATCAAGAAGATTTTGTATCAATGGGAATGAATACAGCCATTAAAAATTTTCAGATATTAGATAATTCTTATGGAATTATAGGAATTGAATTGATGGCTGCAGCGCAAGCACTTGACTTCAGAAACCATAAGTTTGGGTTAGGGGTAAACATTGCAAAAGAAGTTGTCAGAACCCAAATTGATTTTTTAGATGAGGATCGTCCGCTCTACAACGATCACAATAAAATTAAATCACTAGTAATAAATAATGATATTATTTCTTCAGTGGAAAAAGAAATAGGGAATATTTACCTTTAAGAAAAAAGTTTATTTTTTTTAAAAAAAGTGATGTAAGATAGAACGTAAAATTAAGGTTATTTTACATGAAAAAAAATACACTACATGAATCTCTTACATTTGACGACGTTTTACTTAAACCAAGATATTCAGACATCCTTCCATCTGATGTTAATATTAAAACAAAATTAACTAGAAAAATTAACTTAAATATACCCTTCATAAGCTCTGCTATGGATACAGTCACAGAAAGTAGTATGGCAATATCAATTGCACGGTTAGGAGGCTTGGGAGTAATACATAAAAATCTTTCAATTAAAAATCAAGCGCTAGAAGTTGAGAAAGTAAAGAGATCTGAAAGCGGTATCATTCTTAATCCTATAACTATTTCCCCTAACAAAACAATTAAGGATGCATTAGAAATCATGAATCAATATAGGATATCTGGCGTTCCTGTTGTTTTTAGAGGAGAACTCGTTGGGATTCTAACTAACAGAGATATAAGGTTTGAAACAAACCTAGATTTAAAGGTTTCAGAAAGAATGACTAGTAAAAACCTTGTAACTGCTCCACTAGGTACGAGTTTGCAACAAGCAAAAGCAAAGCTCCAAAAAAATAAGATTGAGAAGCTTCTAGTTGTAAACAATAATAAATTGAAAGGATTAATAACTGTAAAAGATATTTTAAAGAAAGAACATCATCCAAATGCTTCAATTGATAATTATGGTAGATTACTTGCAGGAGCAGCGGTGGGTATTTCAGACAATACAATAAAAAGGGTAAATGCATTAATGGAAGTAAATACCGATATTATTTTCATAGATACTGCACATGCGCATTCAAAATCTGTAATCTCAAAGTTAAAATCAATAAAAAAAAGATTTCCAAATCTTCAGATAGTTGTTGGTAATGTTGCTACAATAAAAGGATTTAAAGCTCTTTGTGAAGCTGGTGCTGATGCCGTAAAGATAGGAATTGGAGCTGGTTCAATATGTACAACAAGAATAATAGCAGGTGTTGGTGTTCCCCAACTTTCAGCAGTTATGGATTGTAAGGAAATATCTAAAGAATATAAAGTTCCAATAATATCAGATGGTGGCATGAGATACTCTGGAGATATTGCAAAATCAATAGCAGCAGGATCACATTGTGTTATGTTAGGTGGTATTTTTGCAGGCTCTGATGAAAGTCCGGGCGAAATTGTTTTGTGGGAAGGAAGAACTTTTAAAAAATATAGAGGAATGGGTTCCGTATCAGCAATGAAAGATGGAAGTAACGATAGATATTTTCAAAAAAAGAATAATAAATTTGTACCAGAAGGCATAGAGGGAATGGTTCCTCAAAAAGGTCCAGTTAAGGATATTATTTATCAATTAGCTGGAGGTTTAAAATCCTCAATGGGTTATTGCGGAACGAAAAATATCAAAGATTTTCAAGAAAATGCTGAATTCACAAAAATAACAAACGCGGGAATGATTGAGAGTCACCCACATGACGTGAGCATTACAAAAGAATCACCAAACTACAGAAAACCAATATGAAGAAAATAGTCGAAAAGTTGAGTTGGCTGTAGATTTTCTAAAGTTGATTAATAAATTTTTTTAGACGTGATTTTCTATTGGAGGCTTTATTTTTATGTATTATGCCTTTAGAAGCTATTTTATCAATTACCTTTGCAGCTGAACTGTACATCTCTTCGGCATTTTCTTTCGTAGCATTTTTAACTTTTTTAGAAACAGTGGAAAGAAGTGTTTTGTAGTGCTTGTTTCTATCTCTGTTTTTTATAGATTGGCGAACTCTTTTTAATTCTGAACCTTTTGCTGACATACAATCTCCTTTAAATTGAAGAATAAATTATGTATTATATTTATAGATATCAAATATTATTTTAATTAACTATTTTAATTTGTTTATTCTCAATAATAAGATTAATTTAATCTGAATAATTTACGAGGTATTAAAAATTGAAAGAATTTCTACAATCAATAAATTTATTTTACAGTGTGAAAGATGACTTTCTCGAACAAGTTTCTTCATTATGTAAGACAAAAACCTTTCCAAAAAGTAGTATGATTATTCTTGAAGAAGAATATGGCGACAGACTATTTATTGTTAAAAAAGGAACTGTTAAGATTACTAGGGTAAACGATGAAGGCAAAGAAGTAATACTAGCATTATTGGGATCTGGAGATTTTTTTGGTGAAATGGCTATACTTGATGGAAATTCAAGATCCGCAAACGCTCTTGCGCAAGAGAAATGTGAGCTCATAACAATAAATAAAGAAGATTTTCTTGAATTATTAAAAAATAACTTTCAAATATGTATGAATCTTCTTGAAGAATTAGCTGTTAGATTACGTAAATCCGATCAGCAAATAGAAGCTCTTTCATTGTCTGATGCTGAACATCGAATTGGAGTCTCTATATTAAATCTTGCTGAAGATATGGGTATAATTAAGAATGGTGAAGTTACTATAGAAAGTCTTCCGTATCAGCAAGATATTGCAAATATGGCGGGGACCTCAAGAGAAACTGTTTCAAGAGTTCTCAAACTATTTGAAGACAGACTTCTTATTTCAAAAGTTGGCCATACTTTGAAAATATCTGATTATAAATTTTTCAAACGCATTTTTGGTTAATAGTAATTGTCAAGCTTCAATATATCAAGTAATTCCCTCAAAGAAAATTGTAATTTATCCCGAGCTATTACTATTGTTGAAAACAAACTTGATGGATATAGTGAATTATTATCAAATATTTATCATCTTAGAAAAAATATTCAGAAGATTGGTATAACAGGGCCACCAGGAGCAGGTAAAAGCACTATTACCAATTCGCTTTGTAAAGACTTACTTAAAGAAGACCAACGTATTGCGATCATATCTGTAGATCCTACTAGCCCATTTAATGGGGGCGCAATTCTTGGAGATCGTATACGTATGAAAGATATACATGATTTAGATAATGTATATATAAGAAGTCTTGGAAGTCGTGGAAGTGCAGGAGGCCTATCAGAAACCATTGATGAAATTATTATTCTTTTGGAAGCTGCAGGGTTTGATCGCTTAATTATTGAAACAGTAGGCGTTGGTCAGGTAGAATTAGACGTTATAAACTTTTGCGATACTATCGTTTTATGTCTTACACCAGAATCTGGCGATGATATTCAAATGATGAAGTCAGGTCTCTTGGAGTGCGCAGATATAATATCAATAAATAAATCTGATAGACCTGGCTCAAAAAAAATAAATATTTTTTTAAATCAACTTTTTGATATTAGTCAAAAATTAAGAAAACCGCCAGTTTTAAATTTGGTAGCACTAAAAAATAAGGGTATAGATGAATTGGCTTTGGAAATAAAAAATCATTACCTTTTCCTAAAATCAACCAACGCTGAAATTAAAAGAGACATTGAAAGATATAAAAAACTTGCGTTTAACTCAATAAAAAATAATCTATCGAATGAATTTTTAAATGAAAAAAGAATGTCATTTATCAATAAAGAGGCAAAAAAAGAGAATATTAAGAGAATTTCACCTTTTAAGATTTTCAAAAAACTACCTAAGTAATGGTTAAAAATCATAATCAAATGACATTCTGGGAACACATTGATGAGTTGAGAATGTTTGTAATAAAATCTGTTTCTGTTGTTGTTATTTTTAGTATTATTTGCTCACTATACTCTGAAAGTATAAAGGATTTCATAATTAATCCTGTTGCTTCATTTGTGAACGAAGACCCGAATTTAAGAATTGTCTATAATGACCCAATGTCACCATTTTTTTTATACATATCTGTATCAATTTTTTCTGGACTTTTATTCTCTTTTCCTTTTATAATGTATTTTCTTTTATTTTTTTTAAAGCCTGCAGTAAGTAACACTAAGATAAGTTTTTTCACATTAATTCTAGTTATAAGCACTTTTTTATTTACTTTAGGAATTTTTTTTACATATAAATTACTAATACCTCTAAGTTTTTCTTTTCTAGTTGGATTTGCAAATGGGGAAGAGATGATTTTTAATTTTAATAACATAATTAATAAAATATTACTTATTTGTTTGTCTGTAGGAACTTTATTTCAGATGCCTATTGTAGCATATTTTCTTGGTAAAATTAATTTATTAAGTAGTAGTTTATTAGAAAATAATAGAAGGTATGCAATCTTATTATCATTCTTAATATCAGCGCTAATAACTCCACCTGACTTTATCAGTCAATTGTTACTTGGTATACCAATTGTTATGCTATTCGAAATTTGTATTGTAATTTTAAAAATTACAGGAAGAAACTCAAATTGAAAAAATACTTATCAGAAAAGGAATTTCTAAAATTAAAAGAAACCTTTACAAGCCTATTAATATCAGAAGTTAAGCTGATAGACAAAGTTATTAAATATATTTCTAATTCAAAGGGTAAGATGATTCGTCCTTGTTTAGTAATTAATACAGCTAAAACAATTGGAAATATTACTGAAAAAAATTATTTAGTTGCTTCACTAGTAGAAATGATACACCTTGCTACGCTTATACATGATGATATAGTTGATGAGTCAGATACAAGAAGAGGTTGGCCAACACCTGCAAGACTCTGGAAGAACAAAATAGCACTTCTCATTGGAGACTATATATTTTCTAAGTCATTGAGTACAATAGTACAACTTAATGATTTAGAATCAATCAAAGTGCTATCCAATGCTTCTGATAGACTTAGTAAGGGCGAAATATTTCAAATTCAAGAATCAAAGAATAAAATTATGTCGGAAAATAGCTACTTTAGCATGATTAAAGATAAGACGGCTTCATTATTTTCTGCTGCATGCGAGTTGAGCGCAAGGGCAAGCTCAAAAGAAAAAACTGACTTTAAAAATTTTAAAAAATTTGGAGAAAACTTTGGAATAGCTTATCAAATAAAAGATGATTTAAATGATGTTATTAGCAATTCAAAAATTTTAGGAAAACCCACAAACCTGGATGTTAAAAGAAATACTCTCACACTTCCATATATTCATTGTATGTATCAATTAAATAGCTATGAAAGATCTAAAATATTGAAGAAAATTAACAAACTTTCAAAAAAAAATAAATATAAAGAAATTCAAAATATTCTTAATGATTCAAAGAGCATAGATTATTGCAATGATAAAATTAATCATTACTTAAGAAAGGCGTTTGATTCAATTAACGATTACCCTAATAAAAAACTTTTAATAAGTGTAACTAAATCGGTATTTAATGAAAATTAATATTCTTAACATACCTAACTTCATTTCTTTCATTCGAATCTTTCTGTGTTTTCCGCTAATTACATATCTTGAGAAAATCCCAGCAAAACTAACCTTTCACAATATAGAATCTTTTAGATATGAATTATATATGGTTTTGATAATTGTTATGTTAATAATAATCTCTGATCTTATCGACGGTTTTCTAGCTCGAATTCTTGATCAAGTAACTGACTTTGGAAAATTAATAGATCCTGTTGCTGATAAAATTGCCATTTTAATAATTATGATATACTTAACTCAAAAACCTGGTTTTGAGGGTCTGTCAATATTAATATTTTTTATTTTGTTACTATTTCGAGACTTTTATATTGGATTAAATGCGATATTTTTTATAAAAAAATATAATCATGCGTTTGATTCTATTAAGAGTGGTAAATGGTTCATAGCTTCTACAGCTACAATGTTTTTATTTTTTATTTACGACCCTATGCTTATTAAATTCGTATATATAAAGTGGTTTTTTTATTCAATATCAATAATATTAATGATTTTTAGTACTTACGAATATTTTAATAGATATAATTCTTTTCACTCAAAAATGGAAAAATGAGTTTTTTAAAGAAAACAGCAAATTCTTTTTTAAATGTAATTTCATTCATCAAAAACCATGATTCAATGGACTCAATTGATATTGAAAATCTTGAGGAAAAATTGCTTCTTTGTGACGTAGGTTATGAAATAACTAATAAAATAATAGAATCTATTTCTAAAAATTATTCAAAAAACCTTAACCTTAATGATCACATTAAGCAAACCCTTAAAGATTTGCTTGATTTTTCAATGAATAAAGAAACTCTAAATAGTAAAGTATTATTAATCTCTGGTGTTAATGGAACAGGTAAAACTACTTTTTGCGCTAAACTCTCTAACTATATGAAGCTGCATAATAAAAATATTTGCTTAATAGCCGCAGATACATTCAGAGCCGCAGCTGTTGAGCAACTAAAGTACTGGTCAACTAAAAATGATATACCATGTATTTCTAATTCTAACTCCAATGATCCATCTTCTGTAATTTTCGATGGATTGAAATCCGAATTATCTCAAAATGCAGACCTCACAATAATTGACACTGCTGGTAGAATTAATACTAATACAAATTTGATGAATGAATTATCAAAAATAGAAAAGATAATAAAGAGATTTACAAATTCATATGATTCCTGGTTATCCATTGATGCCAATCTAGGACAAAATTCTTTAAGCCAAATTGAAACATTTAAAAAAAATATAAATATTAATGGTGTAGTAATTAATAAAATGGATGGTTCAAGTAAAGGTGGAATAGCTTTTCCTATAATATATAAATATAAAATACCAATTACATTCATAGGTACAGGTGAAAAAAATACCGATATTTTGCCCTTTGATTTGAATGATTATTTAAACAAATTATTATATGAAGAAAATTAATATTATAACATTAGGATGCTCAAAAAATATATATGATTCAGAATTGTTGATTGGGGGTTTACAAAAAAATAACTTCGAAATCGTTAATGATATTGTCGACGCAAATTGTGTTATCGTGAATACTTGCGGTTTTTTAGATGACGCAAGAAAAGAGGGTATAGAAACAATTCTAGAAGTTGAGCAACTCAAAAATAATGGTAAAATCCAAACGGCTGTTGTAATGGGATGTATGTCTGAAAGATTTGGTCATGAACTTCGTTCTGAGATATCAAATATTGATCATTATTTCGGGAGTAATAATATTGCAGAAATTATAAGATTTTTATGCAGTGAAACACACGAACTATACGACCCAGACTTTAACAGAGCGAACTTAACTCCAAATCATTATGGTTATCTAAAAATATCAGAGGGATGTGACAATAATTGCTCTTTTTGTTCAATTCCAATTATGAGAGGTTTGCAAAAAAGCCAGCCAATAGAATGGAATGTTCAAGAAGCAAAAAGAATGATTACCAATGGAGCAAAAGAAATTTTATTAATTGCTCAAGACTCAACCGCCTATGGATGGGATTTGAGTCCCAGAGTTGCTTTATCTGACTTGCTATGTAATTTAAATGAATTAGAAAATTTTGATTGGCTAAGATTACATTATGCACACCCCGCTCATCTAAATAATAAAATAATAGAGTGCTTTAAAAGATTAGATAAACTTGTTCCATACATAGATATGCCTATACAGCATGCATCAGATGGAATGCTTACAAAAATGAGAAGAGGCATGAAGCTTGAAGGAATAAGAAGAAAAATTGAACGTTTGAGAAATATTAAATCTGATATTGCTATAAGAACATCTTTTATTGTTGGATTTCCAAATGAATCAGATTCAGATTTTCAAAGTCTATATGATTTTATAAATGAAATTAAATTTGATAGAGTAGGTGTTTTTACGTATTCAGAGGAAGAGGGAACATACGGTAAGGAAAAATTTTCGGACAATGTATCATCAAAAATAAAAAAAGAAAGACACGATGAAATTATGAAACTTCAGCTTGGAATTAGCCTAGAAAATAATAAGAAGTTGCTTAATACTAATCAAAAAGTTTTGATTGATACGCATACACAAGATGGTAATTCTATAGGTCGTACATTTAGAGATTCTCCAGAGATTGATAATACGGTAACTATTAACGGAAGATTAAAGATTGGAAAATTTTATAATACAAAAATAACTGAAGTTCATCCCTATAATCTTTTTGGAGTAATCAACAATGCCTGAAACATTTAACATTTTAAAAATTGAACATATTGGTGTAGCAGTTAATGATTTACAAAAAGCCTCAATGCTATTAAAGCTTTTAGGGCTTAACGCTTCCAAAACAAAAAATATTGATAGTGAAAATGTAAAAGTGGTAAAGTATTCTACTAGTAATAATAATCATAAAATTGAACTTTTGGAGGCAACTAGCCTCTCATCACCTATATCGACTTTTATAAAAAAAAGGGGTGAAGGTGTTCATCATATTGCTCTCGAGGTTGATAACATTGAGAATGCAATGAAATATTTAACAGAAAAAAATATTAAACTTGTTTATGAACATATACGTTTAGGCGCAGATAATAAACTTATAAATTTTATTCATCCAGATTCTTGTCCGGGGATTCTTATAGAGCTTTGTCAACAAAAAAAGCGTGATTGAAAAACATCAAATTTCAGACATTCCTAGTGAACCAGGAGTATACTTTTTTAAAAATAAAAAAAATAAAATTTTATATATAGGAAAAGCAAAGAATCTTAAAAAAAGAGTAAGTTCATATTTTCTATCAAGCAGCTCCTCTGTTGTGAAAAATACAATAATCACCCAAAAGGCAAACTTCGTAGATTATTTTGTTGTTCGCGATGAAGTAGAGGCTCTAATTACTGAAGCAAATATGATTAGAGAATATAAGCCAAAATACAATGTTGTACTTAAAGATGATAAGTCATTCCCATACATAACTATAACAAAAGATATTTACCCAAGAATCATAATATGTCGTAGAAAAGAAATTGAAAAATATAAAAGTATTCATTTTGGACCATATACTAATGCATCTTATCTAAGAAATGTAATAAAAATACTACATAAAGTCTTACCTCTAAAAGCTTGTGATTCAATAGTAGATAAAAATTTTGTTGATAATAATAGAAGATTTAAAGGTAAAACATGCTTCTGTGGTTTTTGCATGAATACACATATAATGTCTGTTATTGAGTATAAAAGTATAATTGAAAGTGTTATTGATTATCTTAATGGAAAGAGTCAAACAATTGAATGCAAAATCACAGAACTTATGCAGGACTCAAGTAATAAACTAAACTTCGAAGAAGCATCACGGCATCGTGATAATCTAAATGCAATAAAGACATTCTCAAAAAAACAAAAAAGGATAAGCAATGATTTCAACAACTACGACATCATTCATAATTCTTTTAAAAAATCATTTGGAATGGGATTAGTTATGAGAGTAAGAAACGGATTACTTATTGGTACAGAAAAGTTTGAGCTTTATGGTGCAGAGCAAGAATTAGAAAAATCTATTAACGATTTTTTAATACAATATTACAAAAAGACACAAGATATACCATCGGAAATAATTATAAATTGTCAATTAAATAATTCAGACTCTTTTAAAAAATGGATTTATAAATCAAGAGGCAAACGAACAAAATTAATTTTCCCAAAAATAGGTAATAAAAAGAAAATGCTTGATATGTGCATTAAAAATACAGATTTAAGTCTTAAAAACCTTTTAATCCAAAAGATAAAGAGAGGTGATTATATTCCGAAGATTTTGTCAGAACTCAAAAATGCTTTATCACTTGAAAAAATTCCTAAAGTTATTGAAGCTTTTGATAACTCAAACATTCAAGGTTCTAATCCAGTGGCAGCAATGGTTTGCTTTAAAAACGGTAAGCCTTCTAAGAAATCCTACAGAAAATATAATATTAAAACGGTTGAAGGAATTGATGATTTTAAATCAATGGAAGAAATAATATTTAGACGATATGATCGTTTAATTAAAGAAAAAAAAGAACTCCCAGATTTGATTCTCATTGATGGAGGTAAAGGCCAGTTATCATCTGCAAAGAAGTCACTTGACCGTCTGTGTTTAAATCATATTCCTATCATTGGATTAGCTAAAAAACTTGAAGAGGTATATTTACCAAATATGAAAAGTCCTCAAAACATTAGTAAAACATCTCCTGCATTGTACTTGTTAAGAACGATTAGAGATGAAGTTCACAGATTTGCAATAAGCTTTCATAGAAATAAAAGATCAAAGGATATGATTAAATCCAATATAAGGCAGATAAGTGGTATTGGAGAAAAAACCTTTATTAAATTATTTAAAGCTTATAAGACTACTGATAACATTAAAAGCAAATCAGCACAGCAGATAAGCAAAAAAACTGGAATTTCTCTTTTTTTAAGTAATGAAATTTTGAAGGTTTTAAAACCTAAATAATTTTAATTTTATTTTCCAAAACCCCAAGCGGCCCAGCGTCAATTTTTATTATATCTCCATCACAAAGCCAACGAACATCATTATTTTTATTTGAATTCAATTCATAAAAACAACCAGTAGCACAAGTTCCTGACCCAATGTAATCTCCTTTAAGAACTTTTGTACCCATAGAAATTCTTTCAATAATTTGTCCAAAGGTCCAATGCATGTTCGATAAGTTATCATTTGATATGAGTTCACCATTTATGAATGCTTTTAATTCAATATCATAAACATTCCCTACTTTTGATTTTTTAAAATTTTTTTCTAACTCCTTAAGTGTAGTGATGTGTGGACCAATCGATGTTGCAAAATCCTTACCTTTTGCCGGACCAAGGTTGAGCTTCATTTCATCCATTTGAATTTTTCTAGAGCTGAAGTCATTCATAATAGTTAAGCCCAGTATATAATCGTCAGCATTTTTTGATTTAATATTTATTCCATCCTGCTTAATAACAATTGCAACTTCAAGTTCAAAATCGAGCATGTTTGAAAGCTTTTCTGGTACCTCAACAATTTTAGAAGTTACAATTGAGTTGTGATTTGAATAGTAGTATACTGGAAAAGAATAGAACTCTTTAATCATCTTTAAGCCTCTATTTTTTCTAGAAGTTTCAACATGCTGACTAAATGCATATGCATCTCTTAAAGAATTAGGTTTAATTAAAGGTATTGGCATAATTAGAAAAATATCTGTAAAAGATGTTTTTAGGATTCATTATTTGAAACATATTTCTCCTCAATCATAGTTGATTTGCCTTCCTCTTTGTTCATGAAGCGTCTAACTGTAGGATAAGCAAAATCAATATCAATCTCTTTCTTAAATTCTTTAAGTATAGTTTCCCAAATATCTTCTTGAATATCTCGCTTATCTCTAGGTTTGCACAAATGCCTAATTGTTAGCTCAACACCTGAATCTTTGACACTTGTGTAGACAGACGGTTCAAGTGATGTTTTTCTAATCATGAACTTCTTGGAAGCTTTTTTCATCATATCATTTGCATTAAAATGATACTTTTCTGATTTTATTTTAATTACACCTTGAAGTAACATTTTAGCTTTTTCCCAATTACTTTCAAAAGTTACAAGTACTGGAATTTCATTCCATATAAAATGAAAGCCTTTTTCATAGTTAGCTAAGGAATTAATGAATATTTGTCCGTTTGGAATATGTATAAGTCTACCTGTATTTTGATCGCCGTCTCCCATTTCCATTATGGTAAAATTAGAAAAAGTTATATCAACAACATCTCCCGCATATTCTCCGAGCTGAATTCGATCGCCTATCTTAAAGGGTGCTCTTGTAATAATATGAAGCCATCCAGCAATATTGGACAAGGGATCTTTTAGTGCTATTGCAACACCTCCAGCAACAAGACCTAAAAAGGTTGCAATTGATTCGAATCCTTCGAACCAAAAACTACCCACAATAAAAAATAATAAAAAATAAAAAACATAAGATACAACTTTATTCCAATTGTATCTTTTTTCTGGATTTTTAATATTATTAATAATTGGTGAAAGTATGAATTTTTTAATAATGGGAAATATTATTAATGCAATTAATGTTCCTAATATTTTTGCTTTTATATGCGAGGTATCGTAGACACTAGCAAACATATTTCCAATGTTATTTATTATATCTTTAATCATTCTTTGTGTTTATTTAAAGTAAAAGTCATGTAAACTGCTATTATAAGAGCAGTAATTATACTTATTGAAGATAAAAAAAACATATCTTGAAGTAAATCATTACTATAAAAATACATAATTGAAAATCCTATTAATATGAAAAAATTAATAATTATAAAAATTTTATCGATTAACATAAAGTTACGTATGACGTAAGCTTCTGGTTTTAAAAGAATTAACTTGTCCTTAACAATATTTTTGTAAAAAACAATTAATATTAGTTCAATAAAAAAGTAGGCAAAATTTAAGGAAGGAGGTGTTTCATAATTAAAATAGTACCCAATCAAACTAAAATTTAAATCCTTATCAACAATGGGATAGAATAAATTTAAAGGTTTCAAATTAAATAAAATTGATTGAACTGAATTTAAAACCATTGCTTGCATTAAACCTTTATTTAGCGATATAAGCAAACTACTTTTTAAAAAATAAATTATTATGTTTAGCGCTAAAATAAATATGCTTAGTATGATTATGCTATTAAAAGCAGAGTTATAATAGTTATCATTGAGAACTAAATAAAATGTGTAATCGATTTTAAATAATAAAAGAAAGAAAATTACCCAAAGAGTATTTGATGAAAATATTTTTTTTTTATTTATTTTTAGTAATACTAATGCCAAAAAGGAAACTGGAAACATTATTTCTTTTTTCGAGTAGCTTTTGAAATAAGAGACCAAAGCTTTTCTGGGACCTTATTGAGCATATTAAATTGGCCGGCCTTTGATATCCATTCTCCACCATCAATGGTGATAACTTCACCATTAATATAATCAGAAAAATCAGAAAGTAAAAACGCGCTTAAGTTTGCAAGCTCTTGATGATTCCCATACCTTTTAAGAGGAAGCCTCTTTTCCATATCAAAAAACATAGAAATTGGTTTTGGAAATAACCGGTCCCATGCTCCTTTGGTAGGAAATGGCCCAGGAGCAATAGCATTAGAGTAAATTCTATATTTGGCCCATTCAGCTGCTAGCGATCTTGTCAGCGACAAAACACCACCTTTGGCCGCAGCGGATGGAACTACATATCCTGATCCAGTATAAGAATAAGTTGCAATTATGTTTAAAATTTTACCTTTTTGCTTTCTGGAAATGCATTGTTTTCCATAGAGGAGTGAAAAGTTACATGTTCCTTTAAGTACGATATCAATTATTGCAGCAAAGGCATTTGGTGATAATCTTTCGGTTGGGGATATAAAGTTTCCTGCAGCATTATTAACCAACCCATCAATATTTTTGTATTTTTTGAATGCATCTTCAATTACAATGTTTATATCTTCAGATTTTTTTACATCGCACACACTATATGAAATCTCATTATTTTTACACAAACTTGTTAATTCATTAACAGTTTTGGATAGTTTATCCTCATTTCTGCTTGCAATAATTACATTAGCACCTAACTCAAGAAGATATGAAGACATACTTTTACCTAAACCAGAACCTCCACCAGTAATTATGAAGTTTTTTCCAGTTAAACAGTTGTCTTTAAGCATTCCTTTGTTGTACATATTTGCATCCCAATTATTAAACTTTAGATTTATTTTTTAAATAACTTTTATGATTTAATTTAACTTAATAATTTTAAGATAAGTATAATTATAATTTATACAAAAAAATAAAATCAAATTTAAGGACTTAACACATCATGATCTCATTAAGCACAAACAAACTTAATACCAGTTTAGACAAAATTTTAGAGCAAGATAAAACTGATTTATTAATAATAGGTCATTATAAAAATGCCAAATTGAATTACAATAATATTGATTCTATGATTGAAAAATCTATCGCAAATGCTTTAAAAATCGAGAAGTTTGATGGAGATATTGGAAAAAAAGTATTGATTTATGGATCTAATTCTATTTCAAGAATTTTATTTTACGGTTTGGGAGATAAAATAAAGTGTTCTAATGAAATTCTTAGGGTTGAGGCAGCTAATATTTGTAATTATTCTAAATCCCTTGGTATTAAGAGTTTTTGTGTTGATGTTGATTCTTTTGCAAGTAATGATTTTGATGCCCAGGCATTACTTGAGGGATTCTATATTGGTTCCTATGTTTACAAATCTCATAGAACATCAAATGATAAGAATGAAGTTGATTCAATGAGCATGAATATTATTTCATCTAAAATTAGCTCTATTAAAGATATTAATTTTAAAGCCGAGTCGTTGAGTTTGGGAGTTTCTTTGTCAAGAGATTTAGGCAATGAGCCTGCGAATATCTGCACACCTACATATCTCAGCGAAATTGCTAAAAAAATTGCTGATTCCAAAAATATGTCCGCAAAGGTATATGATGTTAGCGATTTTGAAAAAATGAAACTTGGAAGCTTTTATGGTGTTGCTAAAGGTGCAAAAGAACCAGCTAAAATGATAATAGTAAATTATCAGGGTGGTGCAAAAAATGAGCCTCCAATAGCTCTCATTGGAAAAGGATTAACATTTGATACTGGCGGCATATCTTTAAAACCTCCAGCTAAAATGGATGAGATGAAGTTTGATATGTGCGGAGGTGCAGCTGTTTTAGGTATTATGAAGGCAGTTTCATTACTGCAACCACGATTAAACATCATTTTTGGTATTGGATCAACGGAGAATATGCCAGGAAGTCAAGCAATGAGGCCGGGGGATATAGTTAAAGCATATAATGGAAAAACTATTGAAGTTCTAAATACTGATGCTGAAGGTAGATTAGTCCTTGCTGATGTTCTTTCTTACGTAAATGATAAATTCTCTCCTAAGTGCATGATTGATTTTGCCACATTAACAGGAGCCGTAATTGTTGCACTGGGGCATAGAGCGACAGGAATAATGGGAAATTCCACTGAAATGGTAAAAGATTTACAAAAATCTAGCTCACGTACAGGTGAAAAAATATGGGAGCTGCCTTTATGGTCAGAATATTCCGAAGATATTAAATCAAAGTATGCGGATATTAAAAATATTGGATCGGGAGGTGCTGGAACCATTACGGCGGGCTCTTTCCTGAAAGAATTTGTTAATGAGACACCATGGTGCCATTTAGATATTGCAGGAACGGCTTGGGGAACCAAAGCAACTGGATATAATCCAAAGTTTGGTGCAACAGGAGTAACTGTTAGACTCATTTATGATTATCTTGAAAATAGTTTAGATAATTAAATACGGCGGCGTAGCTCAGTTGGTTAGAGCACCGGAATCATAATCCGGGTGTCCGGGGTTCGAGTCCCTGCGCCGCCACAATTATGAATTTTCTTGAACGATTATTTTTAAAAATATATTTTGCTACAAAGATTCCTATGATTTTCTTTTGTAAGCCAAGAATTATAAAATCATCAACAGAAAAAGTTGTTGTTAAAATTCCTTTTATACGTCGTAATAAAAACCATTTAGGTTCTATGTATTTTGGTGCACTCTCTGTTGGAGCTGACCTATCAGCAGGACTTCTTGCTGTGAACTGCATAAGACGAAAGAAAAGTAAAGCAAAGCTTGTCTTTAAAGACTTTACAGCAGATTTTTTGAAACGTCCATTAAATGATGTATATTTTGAAGCGATTAACAAAGACTCATCAATTGATAAGTTGGTAGAAGAAAATATAAATTCAGCAAAAAGAGTTAGTTTCCCTATAGATGTAAAGGCAATATGTGATAACGAAATAGTAGCAACCTTCACATTAACAACTTCTATTAAATAATATAAATGTTTGTAAAAAAATGTAATAGATATGGATATCTCTTTTTTTTTTAAATAAATTATTAACAAACATTGTTGTTTTTCTCCTTAAAAAATATAACAATGTAAAAAAGCCCACCATTTTGGTGGGCTTTTTTGTAGTATTCTTTACTAGTTAAAATACTCCGAAAATTATAAATTACTTTTAAGTCGATACAAAACAAACACGGTAAATATTATGAAATTCAAAACTGTTTCAGAGCTTTTTAAAAATACTGTCAATGAACACTCTTCCAAAGAGCTTTACTACTATAAAAAGGGTAGCGATTGGTCTTCAATTAATGGCAAAACAATTCTTTACACAGTTACAGATATAACAAATGCGTTGATTTCTAAATCTGTTTCAAAAAATACCAAAGTCGGAATTTTATCTACTAATTCTCCTAAATGGGCAATGATTGACTATGGAATTATATGTTCTGGATCAGCTACTGTAAGTATATATCCAACTCTAATTCCATCTCAAATAAGTTACATTGTTAACGACTCAGGCTTAAAGGCTCTTTTTTTAGAAAATGAAGATCAGCTTGCCAAGATAAATGAAATTTGGGAAGATTGCACTTCTTTAGAATTTGTCGTTATGATGAATGATTCTTTTGAATCGGAAACAGACAAAATTATTAAATTTTCGACTTTTCTTGACATTGGTATGAAATATGGGAATGAAAACCCTAAATCATTTGAAAAATCATGCTCATCAATAACTGAATCTGATTTACTTACACTCATTTATACATCAGGAACGACAGGTACACCCAAAGGCGTAATGTTGACCCATGGCAATTTAACATCAAACATTAAAGCGACACTTGAAGCTCAGCAATTTGAAAGAAATGAGATATTTCTTTCATTTTTACCTCTTAGTCATGTTTTTGAAAGAATGTGTGGTCATTTTTGTGCATTTGCAATAGGAGCTACTACTTATTACGCAGAAAATATGGAATCTGTTGTAGATAATATGAAAATTGCTAGGCCAACTAGATTAATTAGCGTACCAAGACTTTACGAGAAGATTCACGCGAAAATTATCACAGGAATTGAACGAGCGCCAAAATTGAAAAAAATAATTTTTTTCTGGGCTTTATCAGTTGGAAAGAAAGTATCTAGTCTAAAATATTCAAACAAAAGTGTGAATGTATTTTTGAATATAAAATATAAAATAGCTGAAAAACTAATATTTGATAAGGTAAAAAATACGTTTGGTGGTAGATTAAAAAATTTTATATCAGGTGGTGCACCCTTGTCGATTAAGCTAGCTGATTTTTTTCAATCTTTAGGACTCTTAATTGTTGAGGGTTACGGATTAACTGAGACTAGTCCAATTATAACTGCAAATACAGCAAAAAATTATAAATTTGGAACAGTTGGAATGCCTTTGTCAAATGTCGAGGTTAAAATTGCAGAAGATGGAGAGATATTAGCTAAAGGTCCAAATGTTATGAAGGGTTATTACAATAAGGTTGAGGAAACTAATCTTGTAATTGACGTTGATGGATGGTTTCACACAGGAGATATTGGCAAGATTGATGATGATGGGTACTTAAAAATTACAGATAGGAAAAAAAGTTTAATTGTTACGTCAGGTGGAAAAAATATTGCTCCAGCTCCTTTAGAAAATTCTATTCTAAATTCTATTTATGTTGAACAATGTCTAGTAATAGGAGACGGAAAAAACTTTATATCTGCTTTAATTGTTCCAAACTATGAATCACTCAAAGATTATCTTAAAAGTAATAATATTGATTTAAATAGCAGAGAAGCAATGATTGAACATAAATCTGTACTAAAGTTATTTGATAAAGAGATTTCAGAATCAATGATAAATTTCTCAAAATTTGAGCGTGTAAAAAAATATAAGCTTTTAACTGATCTATGGACATTAGAGAATGAAGAAATAACACCATCAATGAAAGTTGTAAGAAAAAAAGTTATTTCTAATTATTCAAATATAATTGAAGAGATTTATAACGACTAACAAGGAATTTTAAAATGACTACTTACAAAGATGCCGGCGTAGATATTGACTTAGCAAATAAATCATTAGATTCTGCTAAAAAGCATATCAAAAGTACTTTTAATAAAAATACAATTTCAGATTTGGGAGCCTTTGGAGGTTGCTACCTTTTTCCTAAAGATGAATACTCCGATCCAGTTCTTGTTTCTTCCACAGACGGTGTGGGCACTAAGCTTAAAATAGCTTTTTTAACAAATCGACACGATACAATAGGGCAGTGCCTTGTGAATCACTGTGTAAATGATATACTTGTACTTGGAGCTAAACCCTTATTTTTCCTTGATTATTTTGCTGCAGGAAAGCTTAATTCTGCTACATTTAACGATGTTATTGCAGGCATTAGCAAGGCATGTAAAGAAAATAAATGTGTATTAATTGCAGGAGAAACAGCTGAAATGCCTGGTTTTTATAACGGAGAAGACTACGATCTTTCTGGGACAGTGGTAGGTGTTGCTAACAAACAAGACATGCTGTCTAATAGAAAAATAAAAAAAGGAGATATTCTCATAGGACTGCACTCTACCGGGCTTCACACTAATGGATATTCATTGGCAAGAAAAGTGCTATTAAATAATTACAGTATTGATGATGTAATTAATGATTTCAATAAGCCTCTGGGAGAGATTTTACTTTCAATACATAAATCCTATTTGCATTCTATTCTTCCAATTCTTGACATGCCATGGCTTCATGGTATCTCTCATATAACGGGTGGAGGTATCATAGAAAATACTACTAGAATACTTCCCTCTGGTCAACAGATCGAAATTGATTGGAGATCGTGGGAAACACCTCTTATTTTTGATATTATAGAAAACCTTGGTTCTGTTCCAAAAGACGATATGAGAAGAAGTTTCAACATGGGCATAGGGATGATTCTTGTTGTTGACAAAACTAATATAGATGACGCTATTGCTTCCTTAAAGAAATCAAAAGAAGACCATACAGTAATTGGAGAAATTGTATAAAAAAGTATCCATAATTGGCTGCGGTTCATGGGGTATGGCTATTGCAAATCATATTTCAAAAAATGTACATGTTGAGCTTATTCATTACAATAAGAAATTTATTAGCCAACTCATAGATTCAAGAGTTTATTCATCATCTTTTAAGTTTCGATTAAGTGAAAATATTAAGCCAGCACACGAACTTAATACAAAAAGTGATTTATTAATCTTTGCATCACCAGTACAATTTATAAATTCTTATCAAGACCTAGACCTTAAGAGGAATGATCCAAAATTGTTAATTTTATCAAAAGGTATTGATTCAGAAAATATTATGTTCCCTAAAGAAATTTTTGAGAAGAATTTCAACATCAACTCATCAAATATCGCTGTTCTATCAGGACCAAGCCACGCAGAACAGTTATTCAAAAAGGATCCAACAAGCGTTGTGGTAGCCTCAACAAATAAAAACTTTGCAAACGATATACAAAATTTTTTTTCTAATGATAATATGAGGGTATATACATCAACTGACACTACAGGGGTTCAATTAGGAGGTGCTATTAAAAATGTAATAGCTATTGCAGCAGGTATAATGTATGGGCTAGGACTTAAAGAAAACTCAATATCAGCTCTCATTACGAGAGGCTTATTTGAATTGAAAAAATTAGGCATAATTATGGGCTCAGAAAAAGATACTCTTAATGGATTATCTGGATTAGGAGACCTCATGGCTACATGCTTTAGCGATGATAGCAGAAACAGAAAAGCTGGAATCATGATTGCAAAAGGTAAATCACTATCGTTTATAACAGAAACTTTAAACATAAAAGCAGAAGGTATAAATACATGTAAGTCTATTTATAAACTTTCACAAAAATTTAACATAAAGCTCCCAATATGTGAAAGCATTTATGATATTTTATACGATAACAAAAATCCAAAAACTGCAATTAGTGAATTAATGATACGTGATTTGAAGAGAGAATTTTAGTTTGTGAAAATTTTGTTTTTTTTAACAACATTCATTCAATATATTAATTTGGTTTTTATTAATAATAACATTGCCCTTGTAGTTCAATCGGATAGAACAGTCGCCTCCTAAGTGATAGATCCCCGTTCGATTCGGGGCGAGGGTACTTAAAACAGGAATAATATGAGTAAAAATGATATAAAGAATGATCCTATAAGAGATTTTTTAATAAACGCTATAGCTAACTTTAAAGAAAATAAAATATATATTTTAGGATTTGTTGCTGCAATTGTGATCACAGTCGCTGCTTTCATCAGATCATCTGCACCTGGAGCTGATGACTCAATATATTGCTATGATGAAACTATAAAAAATTCTGAGCTATTTTCAGAATTTTGTAATTCTTCTGATAAAGTTTCTGCAGATGTTTTTGATTATATACAATCTATCAGCACGATTCTTAACCAAAACGTTGAAGACTCATCTTTAGAACAGAAAATAGCACAAATGAATAACGTTAAAATTGAGAGCATTGATTCCAATATTCTCAAGTCATTATTTTTCAGAGAGCTTGGTGAGATGTATATTGATAACAACGATTATGAATCCGCTCTTGAATCTTTTTCTAATTCCATCAATATGTATTCTGATAATAAATCATTCTCTGCTGATATATTTTATAAAAAGGCTTATAGTCATTATGAGCTCGGAGATTTTATAAAATCAAAACAGTTTGTAGAAAGAGCATCTAATTGCGACTACGATGATCCAGATTTATCGGATAAAATTAATTTTCTAAATGGAAGATTATCTTATTATAAAATTGATTAAAAAATATTTTTTTATATTAATCATATATATTAATTTATGAGCATTGGGGCTGTATGCCCTTTTTTTTATCTAAAAATTAATAAGGAGAAAAACTTTTGATTAACAAAGACATAATTAATGCCTTCAAAATTCTAGCTACCGAAAAAGGTATCGATAAAACAAATCTCAGCTCAATAATTGAAGATCTCTTTATTAACATAATTAGAAAAAAATATGGTGAAGAGTATGAAAATTTTAATGTTATTGTTAACATGGAAAAGGGCGAAATAGAGATTTATCAGCAAAAAACTGTTGTTAAAGAAGTAGTTGACGATGTTCTTGAAATTAATTTAGCCGAAGCTAGAAAAGTTGAAAAAGGTATGAATGTAGGTGATATGTTCATCGAGGTGGTAAATCCTCAGAACTTTGGTAGAAGGTTAATAAATAATGCTAAACAGTTTTTTAACCAAAGCTTGCGAGATATTGAAAAACAAAGTATTTATGATGAGTATTCTGGTAAAATTGGAGAAATAATTATTGGCAGTGTCCAACAGATACAGAAAGAGAGAATTTTTGTCAACTGCGAAAATAAGGAGCTAATACTGCCTAAATCCGAGCAAATACCTTCTGATAGGTACAGAAGGGGTGAGTCAATTAGGGCTATAATTAAAAAAGTAGATATAAATAATCGAGGTCCAGAAGTTACTATATCAAGATCTGACAACCAATTTCTTGAGAAACTTTTTCACCTTGAGGTGCCCGAAATTGGTGACGATATTATAGAGATAAAAGGTGTAGCTAGAGTTCCAGGTGATCGAAGTAAGATTATAGTATACTCTTCAGATAAAAGAATTGATGCAGTAGGTGCATGTGTTGGAATGAAAGGAATGAGAATTCAATCAATTGTTAGAGAGCTTAATGGTGAAAAAATTGATATTATTAATTGGAGTAATGAGCCCGAGATACTGATAACTAGAGCTTTGTCTCCGGCACAACCAGTAGATTTGTATATAGACGTAGATAAGCGTTACGTGATTGCAGTATTTCAAGAAGAGGATCTTCCTATTGCAATCGGTAGAAATGGCCAAAATGTCAAACTAGTTTCATCTATCACAGGCTTTTCAGTAGATGCAATGAGTGTTGATGAGTACAACAACAGACACAATACAGAAACCGATTCAGATAATATTTCTTCAAACTCAATTGCAGAAATTGAAGGATTGTCTGATAAAATTAAAAATATACTAATCGAAAATGGTATGCTTAGTCTTGACGATTTTATTCAAAAAGAGACTGAATTATCCAATATAAAAGGAATAGGTCCCAAAACATTAGATAAAATAAGAAAAATAGTTCAAACCATAGAGCACAGTGAACAATAAAAGAATATATCAAATCGCTATAGAGTTAAATATTTCTCACTCAGATATCATTGAATTTTTAGATGGTATTGGGGAGAAAGGTTACTCCCACATGTCAGAAGTTTCTTCTTCAGTTTACAGTAAGATTATAACAAAATATTCTAGAGATAAAAAAAAGCAGGAAATTTATGTAAAAGAAAAAGCAAGAAATACAATACAAACAAATCGTATTTCAAGCTCAAATCCAACATCTAGTAAATCTGAAGATAAGACAAAAGTAAATCCAGCTCCTGAAAAGGTAGAAAAAAAGACAGATACTTCAAGCCCTTTTGGTTTAAAAATAATAAAAAGACCAGATAAAAAAGAAAATGAATTATTATTTGCAGATACATCCAAGAAGGTAACTAATACAGTAACAAAAAATCAAGATTCTGTAAAATCGATTCCTAAAAAAACCGGTAACTTTAAAAAAATTAATATTGCAGCAATCGCAGATAAAATAAATCAATCAAAAAAACCTCAACAGAAAGGAAGAAAAAATCTTGTAAAGCAGTCTCTAAAGATTTCATCTTCTTCATCAAAAAAGAAAAAGAAAAAAATAAAAGAAATTACATCAGAAGTCCCCAACAATGATTCAAATATTCTAAATCTTCCTGAATTTTCTACTCTTGAAGAACTTTCTGGCTCAATGAATGTTAAAGTTCAAGATGTAATAATGAAATGTATGGATCTAGGCATGATGACTACCATAAATCAACGATTGGACATGGACTCGATGATTATGATTGCTGATGAATTTGATTTTGAGATTAATCAGGATAATTCAGAAGACAATAATACAGAAGATAGTGTAATTGATGAAAATACTTCTACAGTTGCAAGATCTCCTATTGTAACAGTAATGGGGCATGTGGACCATGGAAAAACATCTCTTCTCGACTACATTCGTAGTGAATCTGTGGTTGCAGGCGAGTCAGGCGGTATTACTCAACACATTGGAGCTTACAAAGTAAACCTAAAAGATAACAAAAGCATAACTTTTTTAGATACTCCTGGTCACGAGGCTTTTACTGCTATGAGAGCAAGAGGTACCAGACTCACTGATATAGTAATATTGGTAGTTGCTGCAGATGATGATGTTATGCCTCAAACAGTTGAAGCTATCGATCACGCACAGGCAGCAGGTGTACCTATTATAATTGCTGTAAACAAGATTGATAAGCCAACAGCAAACGCTGATAAAATTTATAAAAAATTATCTGAACGAAAGATATTAATTGAAGATTGGGGTGGCAAATATCAATCGCAAGAAATTTCAGCAAAAACAGGTAAAGGAATCAATCAACTTTTGGAAAAAATTCTACTTGAATCAGAAGTACTAGATCTTAAAGCCCCTGATAAAGTAAATGGTTCTTGCATGATCGTTGAGTCAAAACTAGATAAGGGATTGGGACCCATAGCTACAGCTTTAATCCAAAAGGGAACCTTGAAAAAAGGTCAGATTTTCTCTTGCGGTACCCAATCTTCCAAAATAAGACTATTACTTGATGAAAGAGGCAAAGAAGTGAAGATAGCATATCCTTCAGATCCCGTGCAAATTCTTGGATTTGAAAGCGTACCAAATGCCGGTGAGATTTTAACAATATTTAACGATGAAAAAGAAGCAAAAAAAATTGCTACGAAAAAATCCCAGATTAAAAGAGAAGCAGAACATCAGAGATTTAAAAAGACAACATTAGATCAGTTAGGGAGAGAGATTAGTCAAGGAAAAGTGAAAGACTTAAATCTCCTTATTAAAGGCGATGTTGACGGTTCGCTTGAGGCCCTGAGTGATTCCTTGATGAGTATTTCAAACGATGAAGTGAATGTCAAAATAATACATAGGTCAGTAGGAACCTTAACTGAAAACGATATAACCCTAGCTAAAGCATCTGATGCTATTGCTATAATTTTTAACTTACCAGTTTCAAAGCAAGTTAGAGCAAAAGCAAAGGAAAATGGAGTTGAAATAAGGAGTTATTCAATAATTTATGAAGCAATTAATGAGATTAAACTGGCTCTTGAAGGCTTGCTTGAACCAGACAAAGTTGAAGAGAGTCTAGGCCAAGCTGAAGTAAGAAATAGTTTTAAAGTCCCAAAAATTGGTGTTGTTGCAGGGTGTATGGTAATCAAAGGAAAAGTCGTACGAAATGCTTTTCTTAGATTATTAAGGAATGGAGAAGTTATTCACGAAGGAAACTTGACTTCACTCAAAAGATTCAAAGATGACGTTACCGATGTACAAGAGAATTTTGAATGTGGTATAGGTATAGATGGATTTTCTAAGTTTGAATTGAATGATATAATAGAAGTATACGAAATCAAAGAAGTTAAAAGAAAGTTATAAAAAATTTTTACAAATAAACCATACAAGAGAAACGTTCGTTTATCTGAGCAAATTAAAGTTATCCTCAGTGATTATTTTACAAAAAAAGGTGTTTTTTTAAACGGTAATGTTGTATCTCTAATAACCATAACTTCAATTGATTTGTCACAAGATTTAAGGCATGCAAAAGTTTTTATCACATCGATTGATAACTATGACCAACAAAATGAATTAGTTGACCATCTAAACAAGAGTGCTAGCAGCTTTAAATTCTTCATTGGAAAAAAAATTCGTACAAAAAATATTCCCAAACTAAAATTTTACTATGATAATCTTTTTTTTGGAAATGTTAAAATTAATAAATGATTACTATTGATAATAAATTATTCTCTTACTGGAAACCAAAAAATGTTAGAACTAATCTTATTGTTGAAAAAATAAGACATAAATATGATGTCAAAACAGGTCACGCAGGAACTCTCGATCCATTTGCAGAGGGAATTCTTCTGATTTGCACAGGAACTAAAACAAAAAATGTTTCTGAAGCTCAAAATTTGAGTAAAGTATACATTGCTGAAATCAAATTAGGTCAAGAGACAAACACACTTGATAGAGACGGTGAGGTGATTAAAAATAAACCTGTGCGTAATATTAGTAAAAATGAACTTAAAACCGTGATATCCAGTTTTTTAGGACCTATATTACAGAGACCTCCTTCATTTTCAGCTCTAAAGAAAAATAATGTAAGGCTTTACAAGTTGGCTCGAAAAGATATTTACATAAATCTTCGTCCTAGAAAAGTCATGATAAACTCAATTAAATTTATATCATTCGAAATTGATAAATTAGTCATAGAGGTTAATTGTGAAAAAGGAACATATATAAGGTCTTTGGCACGAGATATAGGTAATGCATTAGGTACTTATGCATATCTTTCAGAGCTTACAAGGACAAGCATAGGTCATTATGATAAGAAATCCTGTGTTAATTTAGATATAGAGTTATCAGATGAAAATTTTTGAAGAAATACCAGACACTAATGAATGCGTAGATTCATCATTAACAATAGGTTCTTTTGATGGAGTTCATNAAGGACATCAATCATTAATCAGGTCTCTACTTGAAAGTCAAGAAAAAACTAAAGTTTTAATATCATTCCATCCAGGTCCTAAATCATTTTTCATGAAAAATGAATACGAGGGTGATATAATATCTAAACATGAAAAAATTGACATAATTAAAAAATTAAATATAGATATTTTATGTTTAATAAAATTTGATGATACAATACGTAGAATTACTGCTGAATTATTTCTTGAAAAAATAGCTTTTGCATTTAAACCTAAAAGAATTATTGTGGGGTATAACCATACATTTGGNAATCAAAAAAAAGGTAACATNAATTTTTTAATTAAAAATCAAAATAAATATGATTTTAAAGTAACTAAAATTGATGAAATTGCAAATTCANATTATGGCTCAATTTCAAGTTCANTAATCAGAAATTATATTAGAGAAGGCAACATATCAGCTGCAAATGTTTTATTGGGTCGTATGTATTCAATAACTGGTTTAGTCATTACAGGTAAGGCTATTGGTAGAAAAATTAATTTTCCAACTGCAAATTTAAAGTTTAGCAGGGAAAAAATTCTCCCTAAAAGAGGTGTATATTTAGTATCATCTAAAATTTATGATACCAAGTTTTATGGAATGTGCAACGTTGGATTCAAGCCTACTGTTTCATCCAAAAAATCAATTTCTGTCGAGGTTCATTTTTTTGATTTGCAAAAAGATATTTATAATGAAAATATCACGATTAATTTTATAAAGTTCATTAGAAATGAAAAAAATTTTAAAAATATATCTTTTCTCAAAAAACAACTTATTCAAGATAAGAATAAATGTTTAGAATTTTGTAATAATAATGTTTAAAATAGATGTTCTATTAACATTTAGATAAATAGGAGCAAAGTAATGTCAGTAAAAAAAGATAAAAAAACTAGTATACTAAAAATGGTTTCTGATGAGAAAAATACAGGAGATTCATTATCTCAAATAAGTATTTTTACGGANAGGATTAAATATTTAACAGAACACCTAAAAACTAACAAAAAAGATAACAGCGNTCGAAGAGGGCTAGTTATGCTTGTTTCAAAGAGAAAAAAATTTTTAACGTACGTTAANAAAAGAAATTTGCAAGCTTATAAAGAGACAATTAAAAAATTAAATATAAGGAAATAAATGAAGAAAATAAAAGAAAGCATCGAGATTGGCGGTAGAAAGCTAACTATTGAGAGCGGAGAAATTGCGAAACAGGCAAGTGGCTCGTGCTTAATTACCTATGGTGAAACTGTAATTTTTGTAGCAGTAACTTCAAGCAAAGGACTAGAAGAAGATCGTGGTTTTTTTCCTTTGTCAGTTGATTACAGAGAGAAATTTTACGCATCAGGTAGGATTCCGGGAGGATTTTTTAAACGAGAAGCTAGACCATCAGAGAGAGAAATCTTAGCTTCAAGGTTGACGGATAGACCGTTGAGACCTTTATTTCCAGATGGATTTAACAACGAAACACGCGTTGATATTACTGTCCTTTCTTATGATCAGGAAAATGAACCTGATGTCCTGTCTGCGCTTGGAGCATCCTATGCATTGATGATATCTGATATTCCATTTAATGGCCCAATTGCTTCAGTTAGAGTTGGAAGAGTTAATGGTAATTTAACAATTAATCCATCAGTAGAGCAATTGTTAGAGTCCGACATGGAATTAATTCTCTCTGGTTCAGATAAATCAATTGTAATGGTTGAGGGAAAATGTGAATTTGTTTCCGAAAGTGATGTACTTGAGGCAATAAAGTTTGGTCATGAAGAAATAAAAAAATTAGTTAATTTTCAAAAAAAATTAGTATCACATCTAGATGTTGTAAAGAGACCTGTTTCTAAAAAAGAGGAAAATACTGATTTAATTTCATCAATCGATGACTTGATAAAAGGTAAAATATCTACTTTCAATGAGCCAAAAACTAAAGAACAAAGATACTCTCAAATTGATGACTTTATATCACAAATTCAATCTGATCTAGCATCAGAATATCCTGAAATGGATAATGAAATCAGAACATATATAAATCATGTGATTTCAGAAGATTTGAGAAATCAAACAATCAATGAAAAAANGAGAGCTGATGGCAGAGATCTCACTACTGTTAGAAAAATAGATATTAAGACTTCTTTATTACCCCGTGTTCATGGTTCATCTCTGTTTACTAGAGGAGAAACACAAGCAATTGTAGTAGCTACCCTTGGTGGTAAAAGAGATGAGCAGATGATGGACAATATTGAAGGTTTAGCTTATAAGAGGTTTCTCCTTCACTATAATTTTCCGTCATATTGTGTNGGAGAAGCTAGAGGTAAATTCAGCTTATCTAGAAGAGAAGTAGGTCATGGAAATCTGGCTGAAAGAGCTATTTTGCCTACACTTCCATCTTTTGAGGATTTCCCATATACAATGAGAGTTGTTTCTGAAATTACTGAATCTAACGGTTCTTCATCGATGGCTTCAGTTTGNGGAAGTTCGCTTGCTCTAATGGATGCAGGAGTTCCTATAAAGGCACCTATAGCAGGTGTTGCTATGGGACTTGTAATGGATGAAAGGTCTGGTAAATATGCTATTTTAACAGACATACTTGGAACTGAAGANCATATTGGAGATATGGATTTTAAAGTTGCTGGGTCGAATGAAGGTATAACTGCAATTCAAATGGATATAAAAGTCGAAGGATTATCTTATGATATTTTAGGAGACGCATTATCTCAAGCAAAAGAGGGTAGAGTTCACATACTAAACGAAATGAATAACTCTTTATCTGAGCATCGAGAAAGACTCTCTGTTCATGCTCCCAAAATAGTCCAAACAACAATACCAGTGGATAAAATCGGTGAATTTATTGGACCTGGTGGAAAAAATATTAAAAAGACTATGGAAACTTATGATTGTGAAATCAATATTGAGGATGATGGCTCATGTACTATTTTAGGTACTGATCATGACAGCCTTGAGTTAGTAAAAGAATTTGTAGCATCTTATTCACTTGTTCCAAAAATTGGCGAATCATATGAAGGTATTGTTGTTAAAACTCTAGATTTTGGTGCTTTTGTAAAAATTGCACCATCTGTTGAAGGTTTAGTTCATATATCTGAAATTGCATGGACAAGAACAGAAAATGTTGAGGACGCAATTAAGGAAGGAGATAATGTAAAAGTTAAGCTTATTAAAATTGATGACAGAACAAAAAAAATAAGCTTTAGTATAAAAGCTCTAACGAAAAAACCACAAAAATCGTAGAAAAATGATTATTGGTGTCCCAAAAGAAATAAAACCTGATGAAAGAAGAGTTTCTGTATTGCCTCACTTGGTAAAATCTATGGTTGAACTTGGTCATAAAGTTATAGTTCAGGAAG
>PBGO01000008.1 GCA_002719095.1 Fidelibacterota bacterium | reverse complement strand
CATAGATTGGTAGGGATTGTCTATTTATGCATTTTATAATCATTAAAGGAATGAGTTTTTCTGGAAATTGAAACGGACCAAAATTATTTGAACAGTTACTTATTAAAATCGGTAATCCGTACGTTTTATGCCACGCCCTAACAAAATGATCAGATGATGCTTTTGAAGCTGAATATGGCGAACTTGGATTGTACAAAGAATTCTCTTTAAAGAAACCATTAGCATCTAAATCTCCAAAAACTTCATCGGTTGAAATATGCATGAACTTGAAACCACTTTTATCATTAAGTAGCTCAAAATAAGACATTGATGCTTTTAACAAATTAACTGTACCTACTACGTTTGTATTGATAAACTCATCTGCGGAATCAATTGATCTGTCAACATGTGACTCAGCCGCAAAATTAATTATTACATCAGGTCTATAATTTTTGATAGTATCGAAAATAAGATCAAAGTCAGAAATATCTCCTAAAATGAATTGATAATTTTTATTTTTTTCTACTTTTTTAAGATTGGCGTAATTTCCAGCATATGTTTTTTTATCATAATTCAATACTTTATGATTACTCTGTTCTATTTTTCTCAAAATAAAATTTGAACCTATAAAACCCAATCCTCCTGTAATTAAGTATTTCATTATATTAAGTATTCTTATTTATTAATTTTTCAATCTCTAACCCCAATTCTAAAGCCATAATTCCATCACGAGCGCTAACAATTGGTTTTTGCTTTTTATTAATACAATCTAAAAAATGATTAAGTTCGTCTTGCAAAGCATCAGTTGATTCAAAATCTATTTTTTTGTTTTTGATGGCGTTATCTTCATTCTTGCCTATCTCAAAAAAATCTATTTTTTTTTCTAATAAATCTACTCCGATATAAGAATTATCCTGAAAAATTCTTATCTTCCTCATTTGCTTTGATGAAATTCTACTTGCAGTTAGATTTGCTACAATCCCATCCTGAAATTCAATTCTAGCATTTGCTAAGTCTATAAATTTCGTAACTATAGAAGCTCCTACTGCTTTAATATCAACAACAGGATTATTTTCATTTAAAGATAAAATTATATCTAGATCATGAATCATAATATCCATAACTACAGGAATATCTAATGATCTTTCTGGGAAAGGCGAAATTCTGTGTATTTCTATAAATTGTGGTTTTTTTATATACTCCATACTTTTAATAAATGCATTATTAAATCTTTCAATATGACCTACCTGAACAATTCTGTCCATTCTATCTGATATTTCTTTAATTTTTAGTGCATCTTCCAGATTATTTGAAATTGGCTTTTCAATAAAAACATGTAAATTATTTTCTAAGGCTTTTTTAGAAATATCGAAATGGGTTACTGTTGGAGTTGCTACTGTAATTGCATCACATAAACAAAGAAGGCTGTCTAAATTCCTAAAGCAACTAACTTTATACCTTACGCCTTTTTCTTGCATGATACGTTCATTTGAGTCAAAGATACCTATAAAATCGACTTTAGGATTGTTTTTTAATTTTTCAATGTGGTAGCTACCNAATTTGCCAACTCCGANAACACCAATCTTAATCTTATTTTTCATTTTTTAGCACTGNTTTATTATACGACATATTTTTTCGATATCTTTATTTTCAAGATATGGATGCATTGGAAGACTNAATATTCTACTACTTATATTTTCGCTNACCGGAAAATCACCTATACTAAGATTAAGGTGATTAAAGGTTTTTTGAAGATGAAGTGATTTTTCATAATAAACCACAGATGGAATTCNATTTTCCTTAAGGCTTTCGGTTACTTTTTCTCTAAGAANAGAATCCTCAAGNAGAATTGAATATTGTNCCCAAACTGATTGATATTCNTTAGGAACNAACGGTGTTTGAATACTTTCATTGGATCGAAGAGCTTTTGTGTAATTATCAGCTACGGTTTGCCTTAGACTAATCTCCTCCTCATAAATATTGAGTTTTGGAAGCAATATAGCAGCTTGTATTGTATCTAACCTTCCATTTAAACCAATNCTATCGCAATCATATTTACTGTCTCCTTTACCATGAACACGTATAGACTCCATTAAATATTTAAGCTCATCGTCATCAGTAAAAATTGCTCCTCCATCTCCATAACAGCCAAGGGGCTTNGCAGGAAAGAAACTAGTTGCAGAAACATGACCAAATGAACCCGCTCTTNTNTTTCTTATAGAGCCTCCAAAACCCTGTGCNGCATCTTCAATGATAAATAATTTATTTTCTTTTGCAATTTCTTCTATTAAACGNTACCTTGCAGGCAACCCAAACAAATCNACNGGAATNATTCCTNTNGGTTCTAGNCCCATTNATTTAGCTTTTTNAATNGCTCCCGGTATCTTTGTTGGGTCAATATTNAATGTTTCTGGNTATACATCGACAAAAATTGGAGTAGCTCCTAATAAAGATATGACTTCTGCTGTAGCAATATATGTAAAAGGAGTTGTAATTATTGCATCTCCACGACCGATATTTTTTGCCATCAAAGGAATTAACAATGCATCGGTTCCTGATGAGCAGGATAGACAATATTTTCTTCCAGCAAAATCAGCTAATTTTTTTTCTAAATCCTTTACTTCTGGACCCATTATGTACTGGCCATGGTTTAGAACTACTTCAATGTTCTTTGATATTTCTGATGAAATTTTCGCATATTGTTTTTTTAAATCTATAAATTGCATAATTACTCAATCCTTTTAATTATATTTGAACTTAATCTACACAGAATTTCATAAGATATTGTATTATGAATTTTAGCTAGTTCAGAAACGTCATTGAAAACACAAATATTATTATCAAAACCCTCAACTGAGATATTATTCATCGAAATTCTCCCCAAAATGAATCTCCCATCTGATATTTTAATTTTTTTACTATCTGGTAATCTAAAAAATCCATTACCATAACCGATATCATAAGTTGACACTAACAAGTCTTTATCAGTACGATATGTATTGCCATAACCAATAGATTCTCCTTTCAAAACTTCTCTACTTGACACTTTTTCAGCCCAAAGAGATAAAACAGGTTTTAAACTTGGTTTTTTAATTGACTTAGGTAAGTCTACATATCCATACAGTGCAATACCCACTCGAACAATATCATAATCTGAGTTATCAATTCGAAATAAACTTGGTGAAGATGAGCAATGAAATCTTATATTAGAATATTTTTTTGAAATATTTTTTTTAATCTTATCAAACTTATTTTTTTGAACATTCAAGCTACCATCATCTTCAAAGGCATTTGAGAAATGCGTAAAAACGCCAACTAATTTTAATTTTTTTGATTTAATTATTCTAAATGCATCATCAATCTGTTCTGTACTTATTCCATTTCTGTGCATACCGGTATCTATCTTAATTTCAACTTTTGATTCCATTGGAATTTTTCTAAGATTCTCTAAATCATTTATCGATAAATGTATATTAGAAGGAACCTTGGAGTCTGGAATACCAGATAAAACTAAAATTGTAGTAAAATATTCTTTTATAACAAGTGCTTCATCGTAATTAATAACAACTGCATGCATTATACCATTTTTTTTTGCAAGTGTAGCCATTTCAATCAATCCATGACCATAAGCATTATTTTTTAAAACAATAGCTATTTTATTAATACTAACATGCTTCAGTATCTCATCAATATTTGCAGAAAAATTTTTAGTATTTATTTTACAATAAGACATTATTATAACTTAATCTGTTTCCTAATACTATTAAAGCCAATAGAATCATTCAAAATAAAATAAAATAAACCTACTACACTTAATGCAATATATCCATAAAGATGCAGAATTGTTATCAAAGACTCAGTATTAATATTAATAATATTTAATCCTTCAATTACTGTACGAACACCAAGATGGAAAGTTCCCATCGCTCCAGGTAACGATGGTATGGAGTTTATAACCGATGCAACTACTAAAATCAATAATGATTCATATGGTTCTATGTTATAATTGAAGGCCTTAAAAACTAAATAAACATTTATCCAGTATATTATCCAAATGATGGCTCCGTAAAAATTACTCAAAATTATTTGCTTAAGAGATAATCTTAATCGAATCAATTCTAAACTATCAAAAAAAATAGCTACATATTTTACATTGTAAAAAAATTTTTTAATTGAAAATAAGATTAAAAATAAAACTAAAATTATTAGAGCAATAAGACTTACCAAAAATATTAAAGATGTCTCTCCAATATTGTTTACTGGTGATATTAGCAGACAAACTATGGCAAAGATTAATAATGAAAACATATCAAGGAATTTCTCAACTAATACTGTTGATAGCGCATCAGAGTTTGAGTTCTCACTTTCATGACTCAATATAAAACTCTTAAATATCTCACCTAATTTGAATGGAAATGTATTATTTAAAAAATAACCGATTAATTGTATCTTGTAAAGTCTATAAACCTCAACTTTATGGAATAAAATAATATTCCACCTCAAAGCTCTAAAGACTACCGACAAAAAAAGCAATAAGATTGCTAATACTATTAATGTGTAATTAGCAGTTTTTAATTGATTAAAAAAATTGCCAAAGCTATCCACACTAGAATAAAAAAAGACCAAACATACAAAACTTATAAAAAATGTTAAAATCAAAATTAATTTTCTATTTTGTGACATTACTGACTTCCAAAATTATAAAAATTATTTTTTTTATTAATTAAAATACTATCTTTTTGGATATTAAAAAATAAATCTTCATTTGATTTATTGAATGAAATATTTCTTAACCTGACTTCCTTTGAATTATCGTTAAATATTAAATTCCAATTTGAATTTGAATACTCAAATTTCAACTTTCCATTTTTGTATTTTTTTTGATATGATTTGCTTTTTTCATTGTATTTATAACTTTTGAAATTATAATGATCTTCATTTAATAAATCACTTTGAATTAAATTGAAGAGTATTGGGTCTTTATCATATCTGAATAGTTTCTGATTTATATAATCAAATTGTAAAAAAATGGATTCATCGAAATAAATAATGCTATTGAAAATTTCAATTTGAAATTTTTGTTTAAATGGATTGATAATTAAAAGACATGAATCGGATTGACTAATATAATTATTACTTTTATCTTCAAAAAAAAAATCAAATGACAATTGTGAATTTTCGTTCTCAAAAATTATTTGTCTACTATTTTCTAACATAATCTCGAAATCGCTAGAAAATAAAAAACAATAAAATATAACTGAATTAATTAAAAATCTTTTGAACATAAGAATCATCAACTAAAACATCCCTTGCCTTACTTCCACTATATCCACTAACAATTCCAAGTGCTTCTAATTCATCTATTAGCCTGCCCGCTCTACTGTAACCTATTTTAAATTTCCTTTGCAACATTGATACAGATGCTTGCTGATTATTAATAACTAATTTTGCGGCATCAAATAATAACTCATCCCTATCATCTGAAATATCAAATTCAGATTCTAAAACTTCTTTTTTTGTTTCAGGAAGCAATAATTCGTCAGGCTTAGTTTGGGAATTTATATGATTCATAATTTTTTCTATCTCTTCAAGGGTTATAAAAGCATTGTGCAATCTCATTGGAGAAGCACTTCCTGGTGGTAAAAACAACATATCCCCTCTGCCAAGTAATGTTTCAGCTCCCATTTGGTCTAAAATAGTTCGCGAGTCAATCTTTGAAGAAACTTGAAATGATATTCTAGCTGGAAAATTTGATTTAATTAATCCTGTTATAACATCAACTGAAGGTCTTTGTGTTGCAACAACTAAATGTATTCCAACTGCTCTTGCTTTTTGAGCTAATCTGGTGATTGGGTCTTCAACAGCTCTTCCCGAAGTCATCATTAAATCAGCTAGNTCATCTATGAGAACNACAATATATGGAATTTTTTCAAGTTCACGATCGTTTTCTTGTTTTAGATGATACTCTTGTATATTTCTTACTCTAGATTCTGCAAATACTTCAAACCTTCTTTCCATCTCTGTGATTGCTGAGTCTAATATCCCAACAGCATTTTCTGCTGTTGTCATGACATATTCGTCAAGATCTGGAGCAGTTATTAGATGGTATCCTACAAGAGATTTATATGTTGCTAATTCTAATTTCTTTGGATCTATCAAAATAAACTTTACTTCATCTGGCTTCGCTTTNTATAAAATTGATACAATAATTGTATTAATACATACCGACTTTCCAGCTCCAGTAGCACCTGCTACTAGTAAATGTGGCATTTTTTGTAAATCAAAACAAAATTCATTTCCCATAGTAGTTTTACCAACTCCTATTGTGAGCTTTGATTCAGATTCTGNATATTTTTTTGAGTTAAGAATACTTTTTAAATAGACAATTTGAGGTGATTCATTTGGTAATTCAATNCCTATATATTTAGTTCCCGGAATCGGAGCCAAAACTCTAATCCTCTGTGCTTTCATAACTCTTGCCAAATCATCAGATAAGTTTGTAAACTTATTTACACGCACACCATCTGCAGGCTCAATCTCATAAAGTGTTATTACTGGACCTTTTTTTATCTCAACTATCTCTCCCTTAACTCCAAAAGATGATAAGGCATCAATAAGCTCCATTCCTCTTGCCCTNAGAACTTCTTCTGAAACATCCATTTTAACTAGCTCTGGACTGTCCAAAAGATCAGCTTTAGGAAGTTTATAGTTAAAGAGAGAGCTTTTACGTTCTTTTATTTGGTCAAGNTTTACAGATTCAATTTGTTGTTCATCAGTTATGCTTGCTTTATTACTTTCCTCTTTTGATAAATTAAGTTTTTTCTGTTGAATAAAATCCTCTTCCCTAATAGAATTTTCTTCATTTAAATCTTTACTNGAATCATTTATGCTTTTANTTTCTATCATATCATCATGAGCTTGAGGATTTGATTTTTTAGCTATTTTGTCGTTGTGTTCATTGTGATCTATATTCTNTTCATTCAATTCTTCATCAACAAAAGTACTTTTTAACTTAAATTTATTGAACACAATTACAAAAAAAACTCCAATCTTTGATAGAACGATTAAAGAGTACTTCTTAAAACCTAATATTATTACATCTAACGGCATGTTGAATAGCNTACCAAGATATAAAANAAATACTACAAAAACCATCATCCATAAACCAAAAAAACCAATGAGGTTTATTAACCAAGCATTAAGATTAATAGCTAAAATTCCTGCCCAAGCTGGCATGGTAGTAAAAGACGAAATAATTATTGAAAAAATTATCATAATAAATAAAAGATGAATTGTTTTTCTAAGCTTTTCTTTTAAATTATTTTTATTAAAATTAGACATTGCGAATAAGCCCCATAAAACAAAAATCACAGGTATGACTAAGCTCATAATACCAAAACCTTTATACCTTAAATAGCAATTGAAGTTCTCNCCTAATCTTCCCATGATATTAGTTGAAGGTTGNTTCATATTATAATCAAAATAACATTCATCGTATCCTCCGGAAGAATTAATCAAACCGTTAGGTAAATTTTCATTAGAAATAAGACTTAAAAATAAAAAAACTCCTAATAAAAATAAAAAGACTCCAATTGTCTTAATTTTATTTTCTATTTTATTAATCAAGAATTGAAGTTTCCTTCAAAAAAGATATCTTTACAATTTCTGTTTTCAAAAATTTATCTCTAACTTTTATTGTTAAGTTTGCTTTTTTTGCAAATTTTATATCGATATATCCCATTGCAATACCTTTATTCAACTTTGGAGAAAATGTTCCGCTTGTGACTCTACCTATTTCAGTATCTTTATGAAAAATTTTATAATCTCTTCTAGGAACACCACGGTCATTTAATATAAGAAGGACTAATTTTTTTTCAATAGATTTTAAAATGTTTTTTTTTCCAATAAAATCATTTTTTTTATCTATGATCCAGCCAAGATTNCATTCCAAGGGGTTTATTTTTTCGTCCATATCATTTCCGTAAAGCCTATAACCCATTTCAAGACGAAGTATATCTCTGGCAGCGAGACCAATTGGTTCAACACCGTAATCTTGGACTAATGATTTCCATAGTTTTTTTACATAATTATGATCTCCATAAATTTCATAACCGAGTTCACCAGTATATCCTGTTCTGCTAATTATTCTCAATTCACTTTTGGTNGAAATATTTGAAAAAGTATAAAAATTAAGATTCTCAACATGTGTTTTAAAATCACCAAAATTAGATAAAATTTTACGACTTGAAGGACCTTGAATTGCAATTAGTGAAATAGAATCAGATAAGTTTGTAANATTAATATTTTTTGAAGAATTTCTACTTTTAATCCAATCAAAGTTTTTAGAAATATTTGCTGCATTAACAACTAACAAAAAACTATTTTCCATTTTGTAAATGATTAAATCATCAATTATACCGCCACTTTCATTACAAATACAAGAATACTGACATTGTCCGTTGTTCAATTTCGAAACATCATTAGTTGTTAGATTTTGTACAAAAGTATCAGAATCGCCACCTTCGATTAAAATTTGTCCCATGTGCGAAACATCAAATAATCCTGAATTAAATCGAACACTTTCACACTCGAAATTTATACCTTTTGAATAATTTATGGGCATTTTATAACCTGCAAAATCTACAATCTTAGCATTCAGGGATATATGTTGATCATAAAGGATAGTCTTCTTCATTAGAATTATTTTGCCTCATTTAAAGTTTCTTTGATTAGTTCTTCAATTTTAATTTTTGGATTGTTAATTAGGATTTTATCTATTGCATTTCTTATACTACTACCAGAATATCCAAGCGAACTAAGTGCATTCAGTGCATCTTTAGCAATATCATTTTGCGGAATTTGTGGGATATCTTCANTTTTAAAATTTNTGAGNTTATCTTTGAGTTCAATAATAATTCTTTTNGCTGTTTTTACACCTATTCCGGGNAAAGATTTTAGCATGGAAACATCTCCAGATACTATTCTATTTATTATATCATCAGATTTAGCTGACGAAANTATCGGCATTACTGTCTTNGGGCCTATACCATTAATACTAATTAGCATTTTAAATAAAGATTTTTCTTTTTTATCAATAAAACCAAATAAACTTTGANTATTTTCAGTTATATGATGATGTATTTCCAAGAAAACTTCAGAATTAATTTTAGGCAAAATTTCGTATGTATTATTTGATATAAAACATTCATATCCAACTCCTCTAACATCTAATATAANTTTAGNAGATGTTTTTTTAATGAGATTTCCCCTCAAAGAAACAATCATACTCTAAAATTTTGATTATAACAAATCGCAGCAGCAAGTGCATCTGATGCGTCCATTGGGCTGGGTAGATTTACCATATTTAATAATTTCTGAACCATAAATTGAACTTGTTCTTTTGATGCATTTCCATTTCCTGTCAAGGACTGTTTAATTCTTCTAGCAGAGAATTCATAAAAAATCATATTAAATTCGGCAGAAAGGAGTAAAGGTACTCCCCTTGCATGTCCTAATAATAAAGCAGATTTTACATTTTTTCCATAAAAAATTTGCTCAACAGACATTATAACTGGTGAATATTTTGAAATAACATACTTCAAATCATGGAAAATCGTATTTAATCTTAAATTAAGTTGTTTTTTTGAATCAGTTTTTATCACACCAAAATCAATTAGTTCTATTTTATTGTTAATAATTTCTATTATTCCAAATCCTGTACATGATAACCCTGGATCAATACCTAAAATTTTCAATTAAAACTCTCTTATTTTAAAATTTCTAAATTTGTATAAACTTTTTGAATGTCTTCATGTTGCTCAAGNAGATTTANCAGATTNAATAAACTTTCAGCCTGCTTTTCTTTAATTTTGACTGTATTTTGAGGAAGCAAATCTAACTCTGCTTCAATAGAGTATCCCTTTGATTCTAAAAATGAGCAAAGCTCTTCAAAAACACCAGGAAAAACTTCAATCTCGTAAAAAAAATTATCTGAAGAATCCCATTCTTCAATATTAAATTCTAGACAATAGTTAAGAAGTGTTTCCTCATCAATTGATGACTTATGAATTGATATTCTTCCTTTTTTTTCAAAAATCCAATTTACGCATCCAGATTCTCCTAAGTTACCCCCGTTTTTACTCATTATATGTCTTACTTCAGGAACGGTCCTGTTTTTATTATCAGTCATTATCTCCATCATTATTGCAACACCATCTGGNCCATAGCCTTCNTAAAGATAACTATCAAAACTTCTTCCATCTAACTTGCCTGNACCTTTCTTTATAGCTCGNTCGATATTAGATGAAGGCATGTTTGATGATTTAGCTTTTTTTATAGCCAATCNTAATGCNGAATTCATATTTGGNTCATCGCCTCCATGCTTTGCTGCAATAGTTATATCTTTGGATATGCGAGTAAAAATTGCTCCTCTCTTTGCATCATTGGCACCTTTTTTTCTTTTAATCGTTGACCATTTACTGTGACCTGACATATTTACTCCAAATTAATTATCTTATTTTCATTTTCAAAATATTTACCGATTGAAAATAAATTATTTTCTTGAAAATTATTTGATACGAATTGCATTCCAATAGGCAAGTTTNCNTTTGAAAGACCAACGGGCAAACTGANAGCAGGAACACCAGATAAGTTCATTGGTACTGTAAAAATATCTGATAAGTACATTGAAAGAGGATCACCTTTTTTTTCTCCTTGTCTATATGGTAAATCAGGACAGGTTGGAAGAAACATTAAATCTACTTTTTTAAATGCATTTTCGAAATCATCTTTAATTATTTTTCTGACTTTTTGTGCTTTGGAATAAAACTGGTCATAATAACCTGAAGAGAGAACATAAGTTCCTATAATAATTCTTCTTTTAACCTCTTCACCAAATCCTTTTGTTTTTGAATCAACATAGATTGACTCTAAATCACCATTTCTGATACTATTACCATATCTTATACCATCATACCTTGCCAAATTAGATGAAGCTTCTGCAGTAGTAAGTATATAGTATGCAGAAACAGCATATTTAAGACTATCAATATTGAGTTCAATAATTTCAAAACCTTTTCCAGAAAGAAATTTAATAATATCGCTGTAGTACTTTAGAACTTCTCTAGAAATATTACTGGAATTATCCAACTTATAAGGAAGTCCAATTTTCATTTTTTGCGTTTTGTTTANATCAAAATCAAAAGGTTTTAATTCCTGAGATGATGATGTTGAGTCTTTTTGGTCATACCCAGATATTGAAAAAAATAATTGTTGCATATCATCAATATTATTGGAAAAAACGCCTATCTGATCAAAAGACGAAGCAAATGCAGTAAGTCCATACCTCGATATTCTTCCATAAGTTGGTTTCAAGCCAAAAACACCACAGAAAGAAGCCGGCTGTCTAACAGAACCACCTGTATCACTTCCAAGAGCTAAATCAACCATGCCAGAAGAAACTGCAACAGCAGATCCTCCGCTAGATCCGCCTGCCACCCTATTTTTACCATGGTTATTGATTGTTGGTCCATAACACGAGTACTCTGTTGATGAACCCATAGCGAACTCATCCATATTTGTCGTACCTAAAATAGCTCCACCACATTTCTTAATCCGACTAATAACTGTAGCATCATAAGGAGAAATATATTTATCCAATATCTTTGAGCAGCAGTCAGTTTGCACTCCTTCAATATTAATATTATTCTTTACTGCAATAGTTTTACCAAAAAGATTTCCTTTTTTTTTCTTCAAATTATAACTCTGCAAATCTTCTAAGACTCTGCTGGAAAGATTTTCAATTATACAATTTAGATTAGAATTTTCTTTAAGTAACTGGTTGAAGCGAGCAATCTTAAATTCTAAATTATAATTTTTATCACTCATTTTATTTGATATCTTCTTCACTTTTCGAATCAAGATCTATTTCGTCTTTAATTTGGTTTTTAGCTTTTTTAAACTCATTAATTCCTTTGCCAAGACCTTTCGCTAGTTCAGGAATTTTTTTACCACCAAATAAAACAACAACAAGTAAAACTAACCACATCCATTCTTGTGCACCAAGCATAACAATCTCCTTTTTTATCTAAAGTACCTTAAAAAGTACCATGCAATCAATATACCAAATATACTTAGAAATCCAACGTCAAAAGAAAAGCTCAATCCAAATTTTAAGATTCCCAAATCTATTAATTTTCCACTTTGATTTGACATTTCTGGAATCAGAGTTATAGTGTGGGTTTTAAATAAACCTCCAACCACTGTATTTTCAGGAATTAAAGCCTCGCAAAATTTGTTCAATAAAGTACCAAGCAAACAACCAAAGAAAGTTATTATGAAAATTAGTTTTAGTGGCCTTTGTTTTGTACCCATTTTAATTTTCTACAATTGATTTAAATATCTTATAGCCATCATACATGCCGAGTTTAGTGTCTGAAGCCCGTTCAGGGTGTGGCATCATACCCATAATATTTTTATTTGCGTTTAATATTCCTGCTATTTTTGAAACTGATCCATTTGGATTTTCATTCTTATATTTAAATGCAATTTGATTATTGTCTTCTAATTTTTTCAAACCATCATTAGATATAAAATAGTTACCTTGCTTGTGAGCAATTGGCATCACTAATGATTCCTTTTCTTTAATCTTATGTGTAAAGCAAGATTCTGTATTTGATACTTGAAGAGTAACATTCTTACTTAAAAATTTTATATTTATATTATTTAACAATGCCCCAGGCAATAATCCACATTCTATGAGTATTTGGAAACCATTACAAATACCAATAATTTTTTTCCCTTTTTTTGACTCCTCTATTATAGATTTCATAATGGGTGAAAATCTTGCAATCGCGCCTGCTCGAAGGTAATCACCATAAGAAAATCCACCTGGGATTATTATTGAATCATAACCAACCAAAGATGTTTCTTTATGCCAAACGTAATTTGCCTTACAATTATCTAAAGAATTAATTACACTATGAGCATCCTGATCACAGTTTGATCCTGGAAAAACTATAATTGCGAATTTATTCATTTTCAGCTATTTCATAAAAGAATTGCTCGGTATTCGGATTTACTAGTAAATTTTTACAAGACTTTTCAGTTAAATCTATAACTTTTTCTTTAGTTAATTTTTTATCAAAATTTATTTGAATATACTTACCTATTGATACATCCTCTACACCATCAAGTCCCATTGAAGATAGTGCTCCCCCAACAGTTTTACCTTGAGGATCCAAGATGCCTTCTTTGTAGTTTATATAAATTTTGGCTTTCATGTATTTCTCCTAAATACTTTCATTTTTTAAGTTATTTAATATTCTTTCTTTAACATTTCCAACAGAAGGGACAAAATCTTTTCCTGTTATTTTTTTGTATAAAGTAATGTACTGCTCAGCTAAGTAAATTCGAATATCATCCGATAACTCGGGAGGCTTACCTTCGCCCGAAAATCCTCTATCAATTAACCATTTTCGAATGTTCTCTTTATCAAGCATTTTTTGATCTTCATTATTTCGATAACGATCTTCGTAATAACTCTCAACCCAATATCTACTAGAGTCGGGTGTATGTATTTCATCAATAACTATTAACTCATCTCCAAACATACCAAATTCATATTTTGTGTCTACAAGAATTAATCCCTGCTTTGATGCCCACTCCTGTCCCTTTTGAAATAATTTTAAAGAAAACTTTTCAGCAAGATTGTAAATTTCCTCATCAACCAAACCTTGTTTAATAATTTCTTCTTTTGATATTGGTTGATCATGAAGTCCATACTCTTCTTTGGTTGTGGGAGTTACAATAGGGTTATTAAATTTTTGATTTTTTTTAAGGTTCTTTGGAAGCTCAAAACCATACTGGTTTCCTTTATCTTCACAATAATCTCTCCAAAGACTACCAGTAATATATCCTCTTACAATTATTTCTATTGGTAAGGTTTTAGCTTTTTTAACAAGCATTACCTGGGGGTCTGGATTAGATATTATATGATTTGGTATAATTTCTTTAGTTTTTTCAAACCAAAAATTAGCAATCTCAGTTAATATCTGACCTTTGAATGGAATTGTTCCTAAAACATGATCAAATGCAGAAACTCTATCAGATGTAACCATCACTATTTTATTATCAAAATGATAATTATCTCTAACTTTTCCACCATATTTTTTACCAAAATTATCAATTTCAAAATTAGATAAACAATTTTTAAGTTGCTGTTTTATTTCATTCATTTAAATTTAACCTCTCAAATATTTTATTGATGTTTTTCAAAACCTTATTAATATTGAATAAATCTTCTAACTCATCGTTATTTAAAATACCAGTAATATTAATATCGCTTTTCAAATTTTGCAAAAAATTACTTTTTTCATCCCATGATTTCATTGCATTTTTCTGAACTAGGGAATAGGCTTGCTCGCGAGTAATACCTTTCTTTATTAATGCAAGAAGAACCTCTTGGCTAAAAATTAAGCCATTGGTACTTTCTATGTTTTCCATCATTTTATCAGGATAAACAATAAGATTATCAATCAAGTCATGCATTCTAATCAACATATAATCCATAAGTGTAGTGGAATCAGGAATAATTATTCTTTCGACTGAAGAATGTGATATATCTCTTTCATGCCAAAGAGCAATATTTTCAACTGAAACATGGGCATTAGATCTAAGTAATCTAGCGAAACCTGTCATCCGTTCAGTAACAATTGGATTCTTTTTGTGTGGCATCGCGGATGAACCTTTCTGACCTTTCTTGAAACTTTCTTCAGCCTCAAGAACTTCTGTTCTCTGCAAATGTCTTATTTCAATTGCAATTTTTTCAATGGATGCACCAATAAGTGCTAATGTTTGCAAAAAATGTGCATGTCCATCTCTTTGGACAACTTGATTAGAGACAGTTGCAGCAGCTATACCAAGCTTAGAACAGACTTGTTCTTCTATGATTGGATCTAAATGTTGAAATGTTCCTACTGCTCCAGAAATCTTACCAATTGAAATAGATTTTATAGCAGATTTTAGCCTTCCAATATGCCTTAAAAACTCTTCACTCCAAAGTGCCATTTTTAACCCAAATGTTATTGGTTCTGCATGAACTCCATGTGATCTTCCTATCTGAAAAGTATCTTTGTATTTTAATGCTTTTTTTCTTAGTAATTGATGAAACTTTTCAAGTTTAAATAAAATTATTTCTCCAGATTCTTTACACAAAAGTGCCAAAGAGGTGTCAAGAAGGTCAGAGGATGTCATCCCCATGTGAATATATCGTGAATCAGGACCAACATATTCAGCTACATTAGTCAAAAATGCAATAACATCATGCCGTGTAGTTTTCTCAATTTCAAGTATACGATTTTTATCAAAATTAGCTTTTTCTTTAATTACTTCAAGAGACTCGGAAGGTACAAAGCCATTATCATTCAAAACTTCTACTGCGGCTAATTCAACATCAAGCCAGGTTTTAAATTTATTTTCATCAGACCATATCCTCATCATATCAGGTGTTTGGTAGCGCTCAATCATAAATCCCTCCTTTAACAAGTGATAAATTTAATTCAATTTGGACATTATTTCGTAGTACAATAACTTCTATTTTATCTCCAGTTTTTAATAACTCTCCATTAATTATTTTTCTTATATCTTTTAGAGAGTTTACATCCTTACCGCTAACCTTAAGAATTATATCTCCAATTTTGATACCTGCAACTTCTCCGGACGATTTTTTTTCAACATCAATAACCAAAACGCCATTTGAAGATTCTAGGCGAAAAAATTTCATTAATACTTGATCAATTTCACGAACGGTTATCCCAGTACTAAATTCTCTATCAATAAATCCATCTTTGACTAAAATTTGATATATTTCAAACACCCTATTAATTGGTATGGCGAAATTTAGTCCTATTGATTTTATTTTTTTCTTATCCCCAGAAATAACAAAAGTATTTAGACCTATTACATCTCCAGCAAGATTTATTAAAGGACCACCGCTATTTCCAGGATTAATTGAAGCATCTGTTTGAATCATATCTTTATAAGTTCTTTCAAAATCTTCATTAAATCCAAAATCAATCTTTTTTGCGCTAATTATTCCTTTGGTTGCCGTTAATTTGTTTGAAATATCAAAAAGACCAATAGGATTACCTAAAGCAATAACATCTTGACCAACTTCTATTGTATCTGAATTGCCAACTTTAGCAGGATATAGTTTATTAGCGTTAATTTTTAACACTGCAATATCAGTAAGCTTATCAACAAAAATATTTTCATTAAGAACCTTATAAACTTCACCATTATAAAGCTTAACTAAAATTTCACTTGCACCTTCAATAACATGATAGTTGGTAACTAAATATCCTGATTCATCTAATACTAAACCTGAACCAATATAATTTTTTTTTGTTTCAGAAATAAAATTACTTAATGGATTTTTATTATAATCGTTTAATTTCGCAATTATTGTTACTACAGATTTATAATTTTGATTTATTGCATTTACAGAAAGCTCACTAATATTCTGAAAATTATGTTCATTAGTCTTAAAATACATTATTGTGATTAAAAAGGAACTATAAACTATACATAGTAAAATTATAGCTGCGGAAAATTTTGAAAGTTTATCACTCATAGGAAATTTTTGAAAGGTATAGGCCATTAGCAGGTGCAGTTAACACCATATTTTTTAATTTTGGATTTGAAAAAATATTTTTAAAATCTCCAATAGTAATTCTCCCTCTTGATACTTCAAGCATTGTACCAACTAGCATNCGAACCATATGATGTAGAAACCGATTAGCCTTAATTTTNTATTGTATTGTANTTTCAGCATNATTTAAAAAAATCCATTTTGAAAATGATACATTACAAAGATAATTTTTNACTTCTTGTGAATGTTTACAGAAATTAGAAAAATCATTTTCAGACCGTACGATTTCAGAACATTTTTCTAATAAATTACGATTTATATCATTTTTATAGATCCAATTATATTTGAAATTAAATGGTGTTTTGNTCGTGCATATATTATANACGTATTCCCTTGATTTAGCTGAAAATCTTGAATTAAAACTTGAATCCACTAATGATGATTTTAGTATTACTATATCATTATTAATTTTGGAATTAATTGCTTTCGTGAACTGATTACATGTCATAGTTGAATTCGTTTGAAAATTTGCTATTTGAGCTATAGCATGTACTCCTGCATCTGTTCTTCCAGAACCTATAATATTAACATTACTAGATAAAGTAATCTGTTCAATAATTTTTTTCAACTCCCCTTGAACTGTTTTTTGNTTTTTTTGAATTTGCCAACCTGAATAGTCAGTTCCATCATATTGAATTGTAAGCTTGATATTTTGTTTTGACAATTTATTCAACTCTTTGATATAATTTAATTTATTTAATGATAAAAAAAAAGGCGAGATAAAATCTCGCCTTTCTTAGTTTTCTTCTAATTGTTTTTTCTATTTCATTAGAATCATTTTCTTGGTCATCACCATATCTGATGATTCAAGG
>PBGO01000007.1 GCA_002719095.1 Fidelibacterota bacterium | reverse complement strand
GTGAAGATATGATCTCCAACTGGAAGACTCTCAACCAAATCAAGCCAGCCACCGTTACTATTACCATCTGAATCATACCCATCAAGGCTCCAACCGAACGACAATGAATCATTATCATTATCGGAACCTGAATTATCATCAATGGTAATTTCGAATTCATCTAGATCATTTGGCATGAACCATTCCTGATCATCACCCGCAATTGAAGAAGGCGATTCATTGTGCTCAGCTTCAACGCCAATAACAATTTCAGATGAACTTGACGCGCCATATTCGTCCGAAACAATTAATGTGAAAGTATATTCACCAGCGAGTCTCAAAACATTTAAATTAATACCGTTATAAAAGACATCACCGTCATCCCACTCGCCATCTTCATCAATATCAGTATATGGCTCGTTTGCTGACCAGGTTCCATCTCCGTTTAAATCAACAAATGGTTCGTTATCCAACCCCGTCTCCCATCTATATGAAAGCTCATCTGATTCACTATCAGTGTCGTCAGGATCAGAAGAAGCGCTAGCCGTAAAATGTAAAGACGCTTCGGATGAGTCAGGATCTCCATCATGAGGAACAACCCATAATGACTTACTTGAGTCATAATCGTTCCCATCATCATCAATCCAATCATCCATTGTGTATGAAGCAAGATTGTCTCCTCCAACAATAATGTCTACTGGAGAAGGAGCGTTAGGAGCCTCATTTGGTTCATCCTGAATTGTAACTGAGATTTCTGCATCCGATTGCCTCGAAGCAAAACCTCCTTTGATTGGATAGTCCGCTGTTACATTTAGGTTTAATGTATAAACTTTATCACTATTTCCATTAGCATTACTGACTTCAAAGCTTACGGTGTCAGAGTCAGACCCAGTTAGTACTAGTGTATCTGGTCCAGATACTTGAGACCAAGAGTAAGAACTAATTTCATCAAATTCATCACTATCACTTGACGAAGAACCATCAATTGAAATGGTTATTCGATTGGCATCAATGTCAAAGTTATGGGGTATTTCATATATACCTTCTCCAATATTTGTTCCGTCTTGTGACTCAAGGTTACTAACAACAGATATAGGATCTAAATTATCATCTGTAGTGGCAGAGTCATCAGATTGCCTACCATCCACAACAGTTGTAGTACCATCATGATTACTTAGTTCATGTCCTTTTGTTGATTCTCCAGCGTCGTTAACACCTGTGACAGTGTAATCATATGATGACTCATATAAAAGGCCTTGTCCTTGATGACCTTCCATATCCTCATCATCAAAATAGTTTGAGTCTGTTACATTAGCAATCAATGCACCATCTCTGTAAACGTTATATGATGTTGCCGGATATAGTCCAGCGTCATCATCCCAATCAAGAGATATAGATCTATCTCCACCTGTAGCAGATAAGCTTCCTGGAGCTTCAGGAACAATGTTACCAATGTAAATAGTTAATCTTTGAGGAATTGCTTCCTGTAAGAAGAACTCAATCATTGAGCCGTCCTCAATAGCAAAAAATTCACCATCAAATTCCCCATACATAGGAACCGATAAGGGGGTATTGTAGTGTTCAATTAAAATATATGCATCACCTGACATATTCGAAATAACATCTGCCTCCCAAACTACAAGATTTTCTGAAAAATACTCATCATCCTCTAAACGAACATCTTGTGTAAAGTAATTACCAAAAACATTTCCCCATTCTTCGTGAGTGAAATGCAAGGAAATGAAGTTAGTTGCACTGTTCATGGGAGGTTCTGGTATATCTAGACCATTATCGTAGTCATTTGTTCCGTTAGGGGCAACACCTAAATAGTTATATGAATCCACCTCGTCAAACATACCCCAACCACTAATTCCAGCAGTAAGTTGGAGTCCCCATGAAATACCTCCTGCAATTTCAGGAGTAGCACAAACTTCGGATGAAAGAGATGAATCTCCATTATCATTTGTGGCTAAAACTTGGTAACAATATTCAATCCCAGGTTCAAGACCTAAAATTTGCGTTGTTGTATTTGCAGTTTCTTTGACTAAAGATAGACCTGTATCATATACTTCATATGATAAGTTAGCTTGACAATCATCGCTTAAAACTGGAGCGTCCCACGATAAGATAACTCTAGCTGGTCCAGAAGAAGCAGTTAGGTTTTGTATTCCAGGAATGGTATATGCACAAGAACCATCATCAAATAAATTTCCCTGATCGTAGTTATCGGCGCAGGCGTCAGTACAGCCAGTACATGTGTCATTGTCGTTTGAAGAGTCAGAGTCGCAAACACCGCATCCATCTTCAAGAGCATCTCCAAAGCAGTCGCCAGCACAATCTTTATCAGCGTTTCCACCGTCACATACATTGCAATCATCAACTACAGCTGTTCCATTACATTCACCTAGACAATCCGCTTCAGAGCCTTGAGCGTCATCGCATGTACAGCCCTCATTTGCAGACCAGCAACTTCCATCGTCAGCTGTTGCATCAGAGTCATAATTGCATGCAGTTTCATCCTTACAGCCAAAAGTGTTTGACGCGGATGAAACTCCATCGATTATAAAAATCTCATTATTGGACCATCCTGGCAAAATAGATCCTGGGATAATATTTAATATTGAGCCCTGTGTTGAGTCATATATTAATAAATCTGGTATATCGTTGGAATTTAAATAGTTAGAAGTGTAAGAACTTCCGTCATTTCCCATAACAGGTATTGTTGTGTAACCGTCCGAATCTCCGTAAACCCAACCAAGACATTCTCCATCTTTGAAAGCACCAATAACATCTGATGCATCAATTTCGATCCCATCAATTTGAGTTGATTCAAGCATATAAAAAGCTTGAAATGTAGATTGTGAGTATGCCCAACCTGTTTCGGTATTTTCAATTCCAGGGAATAAAAAGGCACCAATTAAATTTAATCCAATTAATATTTTAGTAAAAAACTTCATCCTATCAGTATATAATTTCTCCCTTATTTTACAGGACCTTAAATATAATTAATAGTAACTTAAAAGTGTTAGTATTTTATTTTTGTGACTAAGGACAATTTTTAAAGATTTTGATCAAATACTTTTTCCTGTTTAATTGTTCCATCTCTATTATAAAAAACCCAATTACCATACCAAGCTTCTTTTCCACTTTTTGTTAAGATTTTTTTACCCTCAGATTGAATCTGCCCATCTGGATAGTAGTTTATTACGTCAGTAATATTACTATAATTTATATCCGTAGTGTACATTTGCTTCAGCTCACCTGTAGAAAAATATTCTATTCGCTCAATAAGCTTTCCTTTTTTGTAGACAGTTTCCGTTTTAATATTGTTTTTATTATCGGGAGAGTTGCTCTCAAAATATTCTGTCCAAACTCCGTGCTTTTCTTCACTGGAATCAAATTTTCTAACCTCTTTTAATCTGTTATTATCAAAGTATATTTTTTGCTCTCGAACAACCCCATTCAATTTTATAGTTTCAATATTATTTTTTCTGTGAATAAATTCTGTAATTGATGAATCCCATTTGTTATTTTGATTGAGATCCTCGAATGGTTCACCTTTATCGTATTTTTTATTATTATTCAAATCTTTGAAAGACTCTGCTTTTTCTTCAGAGAATATTTTGCTTTCAAAATCATCATTGGCATTAATTAAAATAAGCATAAAAATGTTAGTGAAAATCAATATTATAATTACAAAATTTTTCATACTTGAATTTAGTTTATTTATATTCTATTTTAAATAAAATTTAATTTTATTTAAATTATCATTCATGAGTTCAAATAAAAAAGCAAAAATATCAATTTTTATAGCATTGGTCGTTATATCTGTTTTAAGCAGACTAGTACCCCACCCTTGGAGCTTTACTTGTGTTGGATCAGTAATATTATTCTCGATGTTTTTTTTCAAGAATACAAAAATAAGTATTCTCGCTACTGTTTCCATATTTTTAATAAGTGACTTTATTTTATATGAAATTAACGAAACACCAAAAGCTGGAATATTGATATATCTCTGTTGGCTATTTTATATACCTAGCAGCAAGTTAATTAATAAAAAGTATGATTTCAAAAGTATTGGCTTCGCGGGTTTTACAGGTGCAACTCTATTTTTTATTATGTCGAATTTTCTAGTATGGAGTGGAAGTATGATGTATCCCCATACTTTTTCTGGTCTTATAACTTGCTACATAGCAGCAATTCCATTCTACACTAACCATGTTTTAGGTAATTTTGTATGGAGTTTTGTTATATTTGGAATCTATAAGATTTCTTTAGACCCACAAACTAAATACAAGATATCATTCAAAAGATAAATTATTTCTTACAACAAGATTTGCTGCAACTGCTTTCTTTGACATCTTTTTTAGTTGAACAAGCTTTTGCTGAACCGTCCTTGCAGCATGATTTAGTTTCGGGTCTTGCTGAACAAGATATACAAATCAAAAGACAAGTAAATGATACTATTTTCAAGAAGTTAAGAATCATAAGAACTCCATTTTTTAATTAACCTAAATTTTAAGCTGGGATGGGTGGACTCGAACCACCAACCCCCTGATTAACAGTCAGGTGCACTGCCAATTGTGCTACATCCCAACAAACTCTGTTTTAATATAATTTAAAATATGTTTNATACCCACNATTAAAANCAATCAATATGAATTAGGATTCGAANACAAATTTATTAATAAATATATGTTAGTAAATTTTGATGTGAATCTGATTTACCTAAAACTACATTCATGTACATTGTTTTTAGTAATGATGTTATATCTCCAACTTTTGAATTATTAATATGAATTTTATCAATTGATATAACCGGAGTTACTTCTGAAGCAGTTCCAGTAAAAAAAACTTCATCTGCATCTAATAATTCTTCCTTCGTCAAATCTTTTATTATAACTTCAATGTTTAGTTCTCTGCAGAAATCAATAATTGTCTGACGTGTAATACCTAGCAAAATAGATGATTTTTCATCGTTAGTATAAATTTTTCCAGACTTAACTATAAAAATATTTTGCCCTGATCCTTCAGCTACAAAACCCCTAGAATCTAGAAGTAGACCTTCATCAAATCCATTAGCTTTAGCATGATTAACTGATAACATTGAGTTCATATATTGTCCACAAGCTTTAGCAGTTGAGGGAATAGCTTTGTAAGAAAATTTTTGCCAAGGAGATATGCATATATTTACTCCATTGCTTAGACCTTTATCGCCTAAATATGCACCCCAATAAAATGAACCAACAGCAACATTGACTGGGCAATTTTTTGGATTTACACCTAGAGTATCATACCCATAAAAAGCTATTGGGCGTATGTAACAATCTTTTAAATTATTTTTTTTAACAACATCAACGCACGCTTGACGAATGATTTTTTCTTCAAAAGGAATTTTTATATTGTAAACTGACGCAGATTCATACAATCGGCTGATGTGCTCGTTTAATCTGAAAATAGCAGGGCCTTTTTCAGTATTATAACATTTCAATCCTTCAAAAACACCACTACCGTAATGAATTGCATGAGACATTACATGTGTTTTAGCATCTTGCCAATTAATAATTTTATTATTGTACCAAATATTTTTGGAATAATCTGTCATAANTATATATAATTTATGAAATTTTAATGTTCAAATTGAACATTAATAAAAATATTAATGAAGATGCAAATTCATAAACTTTCTAGAAAACTCAAAAGATTTATCTCTGGCTTCTGGATTGCCACCAAAAGAGGGACCACGTTTAGCTCTAATTCCACCAGTACAAATTGCTAATCCTACTTTTTGTAATAACGGTGTTGTCATAGGAATCTTAAAAAAATTCATAAGAACCTCACCTTTACTATTCATTTCTAATCTACAATCTTCTAACATATAGCCATTATCAACAACTTTAACTGGTCCCTTTCGATCAAATGAATGATGAGCATTTTTAAAAATAGTATAACCAATTTCAGCACCTTCTAATTTCATTTTTGAACATAGATCTACACACGCCTCCGCTGGCACCCAATTATCTAATTCTCCAAGCAATAAGTGTATTGGAGAATCGGTAAATTCCAAAATGTTTGGCTCAACAATACAGGGAGGATAATATGAAAGATGTGCTGCAAATTTAAGTTTTGTGTTAATTGCATTCTTGAGTGGTTTCCAAGATGAAAACAATGCAACACCTCCACCTAAACTCCAACCGGTTATTGCAACTTTATCTTTATTAATATTTGGATGTTCTGCAAGAATTTCAAAAGCTTTATAACTATCCAAAATCATCATTGCAGTTGTTACCTGCGTTTGGTTTCCAACTGTTGATTTTATATTTCTTGAATCAAATGAATGTAGCTGAAAAGTTGCGAATCCATCCTCAAGGTACATTTGCATGTATTCTAAATGATGTTTTGACCAGTTTTTACTACCCGGAACTCCTATCACAAGTGGCACTTTATTATCAACATCTATGTCCGTAGGTAATTGCAAAACACCATAAACATTTTGTTCTGCAGACTTTTTTTTAGGTTGGATTATATCTCTGAAGGAAAATGGATTTGCACTTTTAAAGAAAATTGTGTCTTTACTTGCGCAAAATAAATAACCGACAATAAAAAAAAATAATTTAATTATATTGTAGCTCTTCATCAACGATATTTGCATTATGCATGAAATTTTCTATGAACATTTTCTTTCCTTTTTTTGAGTTCATAATTAATAATTCTTTATTAAGTTTATCTTTGGCTTGAATTAAAAAATCTTCATTTGTCTTGCTTTTATTAAAAGCTTGTCTAATCTGATATATTTCCCAGTTCCTAGCAGCGCTTAAATTATTGTTTGAATCAATAGACTTAATTTTTTTAAAAAATTTATTTAAATTTTTAATATCTTCTTTTTTTAAATAAATATAACATAAAAATATCTCAACTTCATTATGAAATAAATCACNCATTTCTTTAAANAAGGCTTCAGAATTNAATAAAAAAGTTAAACATTTAGATAAATTTTCTTGNTCATAATAANTTGAAGCTATATTAAATGAATATGCTGCNATTCCCTGCTTNTAGTTAATTCTTTTTGCAATNAGNAATGCCTTTTTATAAAATTTTATNGCATTTTTCTTATCACCTAGTGCGCTATACATTCCAGCAGCATTATTGCAAGAAACAGCAGCGGATCTTCTTTCTCCAATTTTTCTTGAAATTTCCAGACACTCTNTATANATTTTTAATGCTGCATNAAAGTTTCCTTTTCTNTCNTCTACGAGACCTATGCTATTTAGATATTTTCTNATTCCATGTTNGTCATTTGTTAGTTTTGATATTAANAGAGCTTCATTGACAACTTTTANAGAATCAGTAAATTTTCTCTCTTGCCTTAGNATGATACCAAGACAATCTAGATATTTTGCAGCATTNCGCATATACTGTTCTTTTTTGGCAATTTTTATAGCNTTGTTAATATTTTTTTTTGATTTNATAANATTACCTTTNTCAATCATGAGCATGCTTAAGTGATAATAGTTATTAGCTAAAAGCTTTTTGTTGTTGTACTCTTTAGCAATTTTTGTTGATTCANTATTGNATTTTAAAGCTTTTTCATAGTTTCCTTGCCATTTATGAATCATTGAAATCTCATCAAGAGTGTANCCTAAATTTTCGTNATCCTTAATTTCTTCTTTAATTTNTTTTGATTTTTTTAGAAACTCAAAAGCTTTATTGTACCTTCCTTTTTTTCTATAAAGTGAGCCNATCTTATTAAGTATNTTTGANGATTCATCATAATCTTCAAGNGACTGAAATANACTCAAAGATTTTTTATAANTATCTATAGATTTGTTATTTTCTCCAATTTTTCGATAAGTGTCTCCAATGTNATTNTATGATTTTGCAATCCCAGATTTATTACCAATTCTTNNTCTAACTTCAAGAGATTTTTTATAATAAATCAGGGCTTNCTTAAACTTCGACTTTCTATAATTAACATGACCAATACTTTTCAATGCACTGGAAATACCTTCTGGCTCATTTAATTCTCTTTTTATTTTAAGAGCTTTTTTAAGATATACTAAAGAANCATCAAAGCGTTTCTCATTACTTAAAATCGCACCTAAAAGGTTATACGAATATCCTAAAAAAGTTTTATTTTTTGTTTTTCTTGATAAATGAATAGTTTTTTTTACAGCCTTCATTGCTCTNTAAAAGTCACCTTTAGTATTGTATAGATTTGCAATGTTAAATATTGACGGAACCATAAAAGATTCGCCATCAATTTTTTTCCATTCAACAATTGCTCTNTTGTAATANTCTAAAGCCAAATCATATTTCTTAAGAACGTCATTAATTGCACCAAGACTATTAAAAGACATAGCAATCCCTTTAATATTTTTGATTTTCTTTCTTATTTTTAATGCTTGGAGGTTAAATTCTAAAGCCTTTCCATAATCTGCTTTTTGATAATAGATAGCACCTATTGAAGCAAGTGAACTTGAGATATTTTTTGACTCATTTTTATCTAAACTTAAAGCTAGATTNTTTTTAAAAANATCTAAAGCACTNTCNAGTTCTCCNCTTTGATAATGAATTTCACCTATTAACATNCTTGGNTGAATTAGTTCTTTATCCTTGGAAATAGAATTTTTAAANAGCTTCTCGGCAATTACTATATCATTNTTAGATTGTCTGTTGTTGTAAATGAACTTTCCTTTCANATAAGTTCTATAAGCATTAGAATCAGCTAGCTTCATGTGTTCCAGTTCNTTGATTTTAGCTGATTCTTTATCAAGAATTGTTATTAAATTTCCAGAAATAATTGCCTCAATCCTAGATAAATTAGCCCATTCNTCTAACCATGAATCTGCCCAAATAATTTTATTTCTTTTTGTATCAAANAGNTCAAGTGATAAATTAAATTTTGATTGTTTCTTCCAAAGACTTCCAGTTAAGCAGTATCTTGTTTTTAATTTCTTTGAAACAATTCTTGAATTGTATTTTAAATAAANGTCCTCGATTTCTTCCATACTAGCAGTTACTATGTTTGATGTAGTAGANATTTTTGAATAAATATCCTGTGAAATACTATAAGCGTAAAAATCATCATCTTTTAATCCNTTNTTNCTNANAGGAATTATNNAAATTGATGGTAATTTTTCTTGTTTAGGTCTTTCTACTAAACTTTGTGGTTCCATAATAAAATTCTTTTGATTGGAATTAATTTTATAAATATCAAGAAGTCTCCCAACACCTTTAAAGGAATGTAATCCAGNATGAACAATACTATATTTTTTTTTATTTTTTAGCTGCTTGCTNACTGNTGAAGAAANACATATACCGCCTTCTGNTGATAGCTGTTCTATTCTACTTGCTATATTAACAGTGTCACCAAAAATATCTTTNTCTTTCAAAATTACTTCGCCATANTGNATACCTATTCGTATTTGAACTCTTNGCTCAAGCTTNCTTATAATCTCATTTGCGCAATCAATCGAATCAACNGCAGATTGAAAATATGAAAGTGTTCCATCCCCAATNTTCTTTACAAATATTCCATTAAATTTTTCAATAGTTGACTTTGANATTAATAATTTCTCNCNTANTAAATTCATTGACTCAATTTCATCNATTGACATTTTNTCTGTNAAATCTACAATATCTGTAAACATTACAGAGAGNAGTTTTCTATCAATATTTGAATTCATATTTAAGTTTTGAGAGGATAAAATTTATATTTACACATACNTTTTAATTTTATATATTAANNTACACTAATATACGGANATAGATATGAACAGACTAATAACAATATTCTTACTTAATTTCACTTTCTCTCAANTATTTAANACAACGACAGGCACNGAATATTCAAATCTTGCCCTAGCGGTCTACTTTGCTAATANTGGTGATACAATTCAAGCTTCTCCAGGAAATTANTCAGGTTCACTGTANATTGATAAATCACTCAATNTTGANGGAAGCCCTGGTTCAGTAATTGATGCTACAGATCAATACTTTGGNGTTCTTATTGCCTCAAATGATATNACGGTATCAGGATTTGAANTTATTGGAAATGACATGACTGTTTCNGGTATTACTGTTAATCCTGGAACACAAAATATTGTNATTGATAATAACGTNGTTCATGGAATGGGGCTTGCAAATCCAAGCAATGAATCTCCTCTTAGCTACGGAATTTTGGCTTACGGAAACGAAGAGGTTCCTAACCCCCCTATTAATGTTACCATAAGTAANAATGAAATATATGANATTACTGGTGCAGGGATATCNCTTGGTGAAGTTACTGCATATGTATCAATANTTAACAATTATATTCACGATATTAATGCTGTTGTTTTACCNGAAAATATTGTACCACAGGANGATTTTACNAGTATTGGAATTACAGCTCTTTTTGCAGAAAGTTTAACTGTGAGTGGAAATACTTTTGAGAATGTGACTGTTGGAAACTCTTACGGATTTAGTTCTGGNTCGATATCAAATAATACGTATATTCAAACTCCTGTNTTATTTTCTTCGATNTACTTNAATACCAGCTTGGAGGATAATTTTAGTTTTAACGAATCCAACGATTTTTGGATTTCTNCTAGAGAAATTCAAAATATNTTTACNATGAATACNTATTGTTCTTCATTGGAAATTGCTCAACAAACTGCTGCAAGTGGATCNACAATTTTCACNTCTGACATTCCTGCCCTAGAAATTACACAAGATTGTAGTGGAACTTGGGGAGGTTCTGACTTGGGTGTATGTGGTACATGCCAAACCAGTTTAATTGGAGATGCAAATCANGATGGNTTTGTAGACATTCTTGATGTAGTTATGATTGTAAATGCAATTGTTAATCAGNCCAATTTTAGTGATATCGAAATGTGTTTATCNGANNTAGATGANAACGATACATTAAATGTAATAGATGTTGTGAGTATAATTNATATAATTGCAGGAGACTAGTCNTTGCAACTCTGGTTACCCTGGCCAGAGACATTTATGTTTCCACANATATTGTTAAAAAAGTCATCACATATTTGATTACCTGAAATTGACANCAGGTTTAATGAATTCATATCNCATATACCGTTTGGCATTGAAGTCAAAATNTTTGAGTCTGCATTTAATATATTTAATGAACTNAGGAACGTAATTGATGNTGGCAAAGATGTTATATAATTATTATTTATATTCAATGTTTGCAAAGATTCAAGTGAGCCGATATAAGGTAATTCNGTAATTAAATTNCCACCTAGATTAAGAGTTTCCAGATTAGATANATTATTTATTTCAGTNGGTAATTCATNTAAGTTGTTGAACTCTGCAACTAAAACAATCANATTTTCTAAATCTCCGATTGAATCAGGTAAAGTACTCAATTCATTCCAACTGATGTANAAGTGTTCAAGTTTCTGNAGGTTNCCAATNCTAAACGATAAGAAACTAATNTTNTTATATGATAAAAATAGTTGCTGAAGTTCCGTCAAATCATCAATTGACGATGGAATTGTGCTTACTTGTTTATTACTTAAATACANTCTAAAAGCTCNNTCATTANTATTCCAATCAGCAAGTTCATATGCAGTATCGTTTGATAAACCNGCATTAGCATCTATAATATCTTGAATNGCTCTAAGATCTGAGCAAGTTGATTCTTTNACGCACATATTATCAACTTCACAAATTTGCNTANCACCTTGACATTCGCCTGAACAATCTAATTCTGCATTNCCATTNGGAGTACCTAAACAATCATTGCANGAAACATCNGTNCCTCCNCAAATTCCAGAACAATCATCATAAGAATTAAAAATACAATTACATCCAGACAAGTAGTCTACTTGATTTTCAACTCCTCCTTCACCGGANATAATTATTTCTACATCATTAATTTCATCTTCAAATTCTAAATTCAATAAAACTCCACACCCTGCCGGAATNGTATCTCCAGATAANGATACCCCAATNATTGTAGAGGAACCATTTACAAAAAAACCTGCTTCTTCTGAATCACCTCCACTTACCGTCAAATCTGTAGGGCCATCAATATTCAATTGGAACCCTGCGATTGGTAATGATGAATTGTAATGAACTTTACCTGATGAGCTTATATACATTGTATTNTCAGGTAAAATACATGAATCTATATTCTGATTCTGGATATCATTGATATCAATTGATGCTGCAAGAGAATTTAGTGAATTATAGCAAGAATTATCATCTATCNANGCGTTTGGATTGTAATTACACGCATCTTGTTGCGTGCAACCATAAACAATGCAAGAGANATACTCACAACTNCCATCATCATCCGTAGCACTGTCATTGTAATTACATGCGTTTGAATCCGTACAACCATTTTGCGGAGCTACATATACTACTGACGGAGAGTCAGAACATGAAAGCATAAGAAAGAAAACGAGAATTATATATCTAATTATTATTTTCATGGTATTTATTTAAATCCTGTCCAGTGGGGTTCTGAAATAAGTTTAGGTCAAATTCTTTAATTGAAGCAATTAAATGATCAAAAATATCAGCCTGAATTTGTTCATATTTTATCCAATTAGTGTCGCTTGAGAAAACGTAAATCTCAATCGGAATACCATATTTATTTGGAGCAAGCTGTCTAACTAAAAAAGTCAAATCTTTGTTAATATTAATATTCTTATTTAAATACTTTTGAATGTAGATACGAAATATACCTAAATTTGTTAGAGATCTGCCATTAATCAGAGAATCTGATATTTTTTGTTGATTATTATATTGGTTAATCTCATTTATTTTTGCTTCAAGATAATCTTTTAAAAGACTAATCTTTAAAAACTTTTTTACCATATTTGAATCGCAGAATTTCACGCTATTTAAATCGATATTAAGAGCTCTTTTAATTCTTCTACCACCACTGTTTGTCATTCCTCTCCAATTCTTAAATGAAGAATCAACCAGCTTGTGAGTTGGTATAATTGAAATAGTTTTATCCCAGTTTTGTATTTTAATCGTATGAAGAGCTATATCAATAACATCACCGTCTGCTCCAAACTGAGGTGCCTCTACCCAGTCACCTAATCTAAATAAATCATTAGAAGTAATTTGGATACTTGAAACAAATGATAAAATCGTATCTTTAAATATCAACATTATTACAGCTGTTAATGCTCCAATGCTGCTTAGTAAATATAGAGGAGATTGATTTAGAAAAATGGATACTACCAAAATTGCAGCTAACAAATAAACAAATAATTTTAATACTTGAACATAACTACGAATGTTAACTTGACCAGAAAATTTAGAGCTTGAATAGATACTATTCAGAATTTCAACTAAAGATATGGTTAAACGTGTAGAAATGATAATGAAGGAGGCATTATAAAGTCTATTGATAAGATCAACACTTCCAAATTTCATTTGCAGTAACAGGTATAAAATTACTAAAGGAGGATAAAATGAAAAATTTTTCAAAAAGCCTTTGTCAATTAATAAATCGTCATACTTGGATTTTGTTTTCCTTAATAAATTCTTTAGTAAAGTTGAAAAAAAATATTTAGAAAGAAGAAATGTCAATGAAATAATAATTAGAGCTACAAGGACAAAATAAATATTATGATTTATAATATCTCTGAAATAATTATTTAATGTATCGAAAAAATTCATATCACTATATTAATTAAAGAAATTTAGTTATTAAAGAAAAATAAACAGAACCAGCATTAATAATTGTGGGAAAAAATGTAATTAGAATTTTTTCATAAAATTTCATAATTTAAAAATAACTTATTTTATATAAATTTCTATTCTAAATGAAACATAATACAATATTAATTAAAAATGGTTCAATTGTAACATCTTCAAGTATTGAAAAAAAAGACTTACTGATTAAAAATGGTAAAATTACTTCAATCGGAGATATTAATAATTCAAAATATAACTTAGAGATTGATGCTCAGAATAAGTATATACTCCCGGGCATCATTGATCCACAAGTTCATTTTAGAGACCCTGGCCTTACTCACAAAGAAGACTTAAAAACAGGATCTATGGCTGCTGCATCTGGTGGAGTAACAACTTTTTTTGAGATGCCCAATACAAAACCTGCAACAACAACTATTCAAAAATTAAATTTAAAATATGAATGCGCCAGTCAAAAAAGTATTGTTAACTACAGCTTTTTTCTTGGAGCAACTACTGAAAATATTGATGAGATAAAAAATTTAAAAGAAAGCTGTGGTCTTAAAATTTTTATGGGAAGCTCAACAGGAGATTTGTTAGTTGATAATGACGATGCTTTAGAAAAAATTTTTTCTGAATGCAATAAAGTTATTGCTGTTCATGCTGAAGATGAAAAAACTTTAATTGAATCTGAAAAATATGTTACTGGTAGCGACTTTGCGAATCATACAAAAGCAAGACCTGTTGTCGCAGCTGTTAAAGCCACAAAAAAAGCAATTAAGTATGCACTGAAATACAAAAAAAGGCTTCATGTTCTTCACCTAAGCACAGCTGAGGAAGTTGAAATAATTCGAAGATATAAATCAAGTGGGTTAATCTCTTGCGAAACTACCCCACAGCATTTGCTAATGGAAGCCCCCGATATTTATCAAAAAATTGGATCTTTTGCTCAAATGAACCCTCCAATTAGATCTGGCAGACACAGTAGAGAGCTTTGGAGAGGTTTGCTTGATGGAACGATTTCATGTATTGCAACTGATCATGCTCCCCATACTTTGGAAGAAAAAAAACTTCCATTTGGGAAAGCTCCTTCTGGAATGCCTGGTGTTGAAACCTCATTAACTCTCATGCTAAACGAAGTTAGTAACAATAAAATCACGTTGCAGCAAGTTGTTAAATGGATGAGCGAAAACCCTGCTAAACTTTACAGGATAAAGAACAAAGGATTTTTGACTCCAGGATACGATGCTGACATAACAATTGTTGATATGAATCTTACTAAAAAAATTCTTAATGAAGATATGAAATCAAAGTGTGGATGGACCGCATTTAATGGTTATAAAACAACTGGCTGGCCGGTAACTACAATTGTAAATGGAAATATCGTTTTTGACAATGGAAAAATATATCAAGATGTGAAAGGAAAAAAAGTTGAATTCGAAAACTAGTACTTATTACTCTAGGTCATTAACTATGGTTGCAAACTGATTCCACTTATCACTCTTTTCGAAAACTCCACCAGCTTCGACTGTCACAGTACTGCTTGTAACATCTTCTATTCCTCTTGAAGAAACACACATGTGAAATGCATCCATAAAAAGAGCTACATCATCAGTTTGCAGAACTTTTCTAAGCTCATTAAAAATTTGCACAGTTAAACGCTCTTGAACTTGTGGCCTTCGTGAAAAATAATTTACAATCCTGTGCAGTTTAGATAAACCAATAACTTTACCAGATGATATGTAAGCTATATGAACTTTTCCGTATATTGGTAAAAAATGATGCTCACAACATGAATGAAAAGAAATATTTTTTTCTACAAGCATTTTACCATATTCGTATTTGTTGTCAAACAAAGAAATCTTAGGCTTTTCATCATTTTTGAGACCGACGAAAGCTTCTTTTACATACATTTTCGCGACTCTATGAGGAGTACCTTTTAGACTATCATCGCTTAAGTCAAGTCCAAGTGTGGTCATAATTTCTTTAAAGTGGCCTTCAATAACTGAAATTTTTTCTTCATCGGAAATATTTAAAGATTTCTCCGAAACGAGAGTTTCTAGCGTAGACATAGTGTGATTATCGCCATAATCTTCAAAAGATTCTTGAATATTTTTATTTTTTGGTATTTTGGCTGTTTTTTTCATTAAAGAAGTATATTAAATTAATCAATGAATAGTATTATTTCAAAGTAGGTTTTTAATTTAATATTATTTGTACTAGTAGAACTACATCAAGGACATTAACTATACCATCTTGGTTGAGGTCCGCAACCAGATCTGAAAGATTTGTACCTAAAATTATCTGTACCAATATTACAGTATCAAGAATGTTAACTTCCGAGTCTTGATTTAAATCGCCTATAATTTGATTGTAATCAATTTTTAAAAACAATGGTCTATGGTCTGAAATATAGTTTTCGTAAGCTTGCCATCCCCCTAAATATTCATCAATTTTAAAAGTTTTTATATCTTCAGGCTCAAAGAGTTCAAATAACTCATTTGAAAGAATAATGTGGTCAATGTGACTTGGCCAATTTGGAAAGGACCAATCATCTTGATCGCCATAGGCAATTTGGTTGTCAGCAAAACTGTATAAGTTTGAGTTTATAAAGTCTAGAAATACATTATTTGGTGGTGAGTCTGTAATTTCATCATTCAAATCTCCTAAAATGATCACTTTTTCATAAGGATGATTATTATTTACATATTCAAAGATAAGTTCGCTTGATTTTAACCTTCTGTACTCTTCATCCGATGTGTCATTTAAATCTAAGTTGCCATTACCGCAACATTTAAAATGATTATTAATGATAATATAATCTGATTCATTATGTATAATTTCGATTACGTATGGCTCTCTGTAAGCAAAATAATACTGATTATTTGAAAGAATATTATAATCATCGACCAGCTGAACTTCCTCTGTGTTAATTAAATAAGCAAGTTCTCCATAATCCGTATTTTGTGACCTCAAACCAATCCAATTTGGACCAAGAATACTAATTAAATTTTCAAAAGCATTTTGGCTCTCTATTTCTTGAAGAGCAATCACATCAATATTAATCTGGGATATAATATTTTCCAGAAAAGAATTAGTAGAATTATTTTTAGGGTAGTTTTCAATGTTCCAGGTCATAATATCAAAAGTATTAGGACTGCCTAATACAGGATAGTCTTGAGGGATAAAAAAGGAGCAAACTATTAAAATAACCCAAAACATACTATTGATTTAATTTTCTAATATCAGATTTACAATTTGAACAATATCAAGAACATTAATAAAGCCATCATTATTAATATCAGCAGCCCAGAATTGTGTGTCAGACGGAATTTCAAAGAAAATAGCGTAATTAACAATTAGTACAATATCTAAAACATTTAATTCTGTATCAAAATTTACATCACCAACAGTACCGAATTCAATTGAACACCCATTACCGGTTGATGGAATCTCGATACCTTGATTGTCTGAAACTAGGGTTGTATTAAAAAATAAATTGAATTGCGATTGTAAATTAAAATTATCGCTGTATTCATAAATTAGGTATCCCAAATAATGATTTTGATTAGCTGCATAAGAACAACCTTCGATACTGAAGATTATACCAATAAATTCTCCGTTCAGGCTGTTAAAATTTGAACTAAAACACTCATTCTGAATTTCTAACCCTGCTGGAAAAATCATACTATCATCAGAGGTACTATCTTGGGATATTGAAAACTGAATTCCACTTACATCAACATTAGATTCTAAAAAAATTGGGACATTAAATTCTTGACCAGAACTTACTAACACATCATTTAGACTAATATAAGCTGTTGGATTGTTGGTATTTTCAAAGCACTCAATTTCACAATCTTCCATAGAATTATAGAAAAAGCTGGAATAATCTAAACCTGATTCTTCATCAATAGTACCGCATCCAGAAAACGGTTGACAAGAATCTCCTGATACAGCATAACCAAGGAACATTTCACAAAATCCAAAAAATGTATCAGATAAATCTGTACACCTTTCGTTATTATCATTAAATACGTTCTCGCAGCTTAAAGAATCGTTTTGCAAGCACTCTAAACAATCATTTGACAACGAGTTTATCTCGTTCAAAGTTGACTCATCACAATCCTCAGCACAAGAATTAAAATAATTAAACGGACCAAAATTTGATACAATCCAATCACATGCCTCATCAGAGTTTTGATTATAATCAAGCTCCTGTAGCCCTAAACAATCCTCCAAACATAAAAAATCGCCATCACTATCGGGCCTAAAACAACCTTCATTATCACTCCACTCACAGTCTTCTGCCAAACAATCTTCTATATCCGTGATGTCTGAACATGATAGGTCTTCAAGAGACTCGCAAAAAAATAAATTTTCATTATTATCATATAAATCTCCAAAACATCCACCGCAATAATTTGAAATACAATCAATTGCAAAGTCTGCTTCNCATAAATCTACTAGTTCGCAAGGATCGACAGTNCAACTTACAGGCAATTCGCAATCTAAAGATAAATTTATTTCAAGAACTAAAAAAGCATTACACTCGACGCAATCAATCCGGTCTGAAATCATAACATCTACAAATCTATCTAAATAAGGACCAACATCAATACTTTCATCAAAAATGACATTCACAGATTCAAATGAGGTGTCAAACTCGCTCTCAATTAAAAAATTTCCACATTCATCCATACAAAAGCTTACCTCTGGCGATTTAAGATATCCNGANAGTATTTCTTGANTGAAAGATATAGAAATNAAACACGCTATGCATAATGTAATTTTTTTCATATTAATTCCTTTATGTTGTTCTGAAATTACATAAATTAATCATATTTTTATTAAGTAATTTTATTTTAGAATAAAATAAGAGGTTTTATGAAAGTTATATGTGCTGGATGGGGTAGAACAGGTACAAGAAGTTTAAAATATGCACTTCAAACGTTATTTGATGCTCCAGCATATCATATGCAAAATATTCTTTTAAATAAAAAAGATGCCCAATTATGGTACAATATTATTTTCAATAAACCCTCTAAAGTTAATTGGGGTCAAATATATAGTGGGTATGAAGCGTGCCTAGATTTTCCTAGTTGTAANTATTACAAAGAATTAATGGATGAATATCCTCAAGCAAAAGTAATTCTAACAGTTAGAAANGAAGACGAGTGGATTAGAAGTTGGAACGTATTNAACAACAAAATAATTAAAAGTTTTACGTTTAGGTTTCTATCTAAATTACCTTTCACATCATTTAATTTACAAAAGAAAATTCACAACAAAGCGATTTTGGGGCCAGATGGAATGTTTAAAGGGAGTAAAACAGATGAGGAAATCAAAAATGAATTTCTAAGATGGAATCAATCAGTAATTGATTATGTTCCAAAGGACAGACTACTTGTTTATGAAGTTAAAGATGGATGGGANCCCCTTTGTAAATTTTTAAACTTACCTAAGCCTACTATTGCGTTCTTTCATAAAAACAAAACAAAAAATATGGGGCACATGTCTAGATTTATCAGCTTAATATTTTTAATATCATTATTAACAATTATATCGTTCATAGCTCTATCAATCTACTTCTTAATATAAGGAAATTAGCAATGAAAAATATTTTCACTTACTCAATTTTAATATCGACAATTTTAGCATATAACACAGGCTACTCAGGTATGTATTTTCAAGAAGGTTTTTCTCTAACTGGAAATTACTCAAGCCAACAATCAGATGAAGAAAATTCGAATGCCATAAGCATAGGATTATCATACTTAACTATACAGGAACCATCTTACGAAAAGCCAACTTTATCCGGTACATATGAAATTAATGGATTCTATAGTCAAATACAGACTGAAGATGATTTAAATATGGAAATGTTTAGTGGAGGATTAAATTACTACATGCCCAACAATTTGAAGTTTGGTTTTCTATATGATACTCTATATGATTTCTCTGGACGAGATTTAGATAATTTTAATGCCCAAGGGTTTGATGTTAAAATGAAAGCATCTTCCAATATTGTTTCACTAGGATACTACGATAAAAAAACTTTTCGTTTTTCAACGTTTGTAGAGCTCATGAATTACAAAAGCAATTTCAGAATAGATGTAACATCTAATGGTCAACAAGTTTTAAGTACTAAAGATAATACAAATACAAATCTATTACGTTTAGGATTAGGTCGCAAAAGAGACAATCTCGCTTTCCAAGCAATGCTTACAATTAATGAAGATAAAGATGCAAGATACACATTAGGTATCATTTACGGATTATAAATGATTATTTCTTAATCTTCCAAATTGTACCCTCTGGAGTATCTTCAATATCAATATTGAGATTTTTCAACTCATCTCTTATAGCATCAGCGGTAGAGAAGTCTCTGTTTTCTCTTGCGCTATTTCTATCTTTGATGAGTTTTTCAATTTTTTCTTTGTTAATTAATTCATCCGTTTGATTATAGCCCAACCAATCATTCGGATTAGCTTGAAGGATACCTAATAAATTGGCTGAAGCGACTAACTGTGATTTGAAATTTATTTTATCTTCATCATTTTCTGATTTTGACAACTTATTTGATATNCTATTTATCTCTGCTAAAGCAACAGAAGTATTTAAATCGTCACAGAGAGCANTAATTACANTATTTGAGGGTTTTATGCTTTTATCAATAGGTACCTCTGACAAATTCAATACTCTGTAAATCTTATTAAGAATGTTTTTACATTGCTGAATGATACTAGAATTCCAGTTTAATGGTTGACGATAATGGGTAGACAAAAGTGCTAATCTTAAAACTTCTCCATCATATTTTTTAATTAAATCATGCACATATAGTATGTTACCAATTGATTTTGACATTTTCTCACCATCGAAATCTAATAAACCGTTATGTATCCAGTATTTAGAGAAAGACTGAGGATTATNATTGTGACCATANGCTCCACAGCTTTGCGCAATCTCGTTTTCATGATGGGGGAAAATTAAATCAATTCCACCAACATGAATATCGAAAGGTAGTCCAAGAGTTTTTTCAGACATCGCAGAACACTCCAANTGCCANCCAGGCCTNCCAAATCCCCANGGNGAATTCCAGCCAGGTTGTTCATTTGTACTTGGCTTCCATAAAACAAAGTCTCCNGAATTTTTTTTAAAAGATGCGACTTCGACTCTACTTCCAGCTTTTTGATCTTCTAAATTTCTTCCAGATAATGCACCGTATGCATCATATTTAGATACATCAAACAAAACATGNCCTTCAGCCTCATACGCGCACCCATTATTAATCATTTTTTTTACAAGATTAATCATTTCACTAATAAAATCAGTNGCTCTNGGNTGAATGTCAGGGCCGATNACCATCAAAGCTGACATATCATTGTTGTAAATNTTTTCAAATTTTCTTGTTATTTTTTCTATNNCTTGATTTTTCTCATTTGCAGCTTTGATTATTTTATCATCGATATCAGTAATATTAGATACATAAGTAACTTTTTTATAAAGATGTCTTAAAAGTCTAACTAATAAATCACTAACCACTGCTGGCCTAGCATTGCCAATATGAGCATAATTNTAAACAGTAGGNCCACATGTATAAATTCGAATATGCTCTGAATCGCATGGTATAAATTCTTCTTTCTGGTTATTTAAAGTGTTGAATATATTTAGTTTATTTATCATTAATTTTATTTTTTATAATTTAACTGTTTTAGTTACTTTAGAAGAAGAAATTAATTCAATCATAATATCTTTGAACTGATTTCATTCAANGGTCTCCATTTATATTTTTTATTTAGTATAGATATAAATATTAATCCAGTAAAACTCATACCGATAATAGTTTCTAGCACGCTTGGGACATTTACATTTTGCAAATAAAAAATTGCATTTTTATTTTCTATGACAGANGAAGGGAAAGATATAATNCTGCATGCTATGATATTATTGGCTGTNTGAGCCCCAATTGCAATTTCAACGCCATCATCAAAAATTGTTACTAATCCAAAAATCATNCCAATACAAAAATAATTTACTAGCATTTCAACTAGACCGTATGAATTNATTTCAGGATTTGTAATATGTAAAATTCCAAANACANCNGATGAAATCANCAGTGAAATCCATCTATGATTTGTCCATGAACCAAAAACTTGAAGTAAATAACCTCTACAAAATATCTCTTCAAAACCACATTGAATAGGAAATACTATTAGACAAACTAAAAAAATATGTAAAAAATNAAACAATTCAATATTTATTATATAATTTTTATTATCAAGAAAATATCCTATTAATATTTGACAAAAAACTATTATCCCCCAAATGTAAATTCCGTAAAAAATTCTTTTCCACCTTATATTTTTCAAACCATTAATTGAAAAAATAAATGATTTCTTATAAAGATATCTAAAGGTGTAGATAAAAATTGTCATCAATATTGAATTTGGAACGAAAACACTGATAAGTAAAAAATTAATGAAATTTGATTTAAAGTGTATTAGTGATTCTAAAAGTGTAATAAAAGGTCCAATCAGCAGTAATGAAAGGGATAAAGCTAAAACAACAATTATTGGTTTAAGAAAAATATTTTTATCTTTAAAACCTTCTTCTAAATGCTGCATTTAATTTAAAGTAAATGTTAAGCCAATATAAGACCTATAGTAGTCATGCGAGGCAAGAGAAACACTATCTTTACACGAAAAATTTGATGAACCAATTTCTAACAACATCAAATCAGAAAGTTGATACCTAATTGAAATAGAAAAAAAATCTCCTCTATCGTATGAAGAACTTTCTACAACCTCACCATTGTTATAGATTGATAGATCACTTAAGCCATAATTTATTGAAAAGCCAGCCCCTATTTCTTCTACTGAATAATTGTAAACAAAATATATAGAATTAAAGCCAAAGTCAGTTTCGGAATCTAAGGCTCTTGAAAATTGATATTGAAGACCTAGGCCAAATCCATTTTGTTTAGAAAATTCGTATGCAATTGAAAGACCAGATTGAGGGTAATAATTATTTTTATTAGAATTTAATGATATATCGTACTCAGGATTTATATCAAGCATGAATTTATAATAATGCAAATAGCCACTTAAGTCATTTTTCGAATCTTTTTCTGAATTTACAGTTAATTCTACAGTACTGTTGTCGTTAATAAGTTGAGATACTAGCGAAGGTACGCCATAAACTAACAAATCATCAACTATTCCCCTAGTGGTATAGTTAGCACTTTTAATTGATTCAGAACTTTCTATATCAACTAGACGAGCATCTAACGAAAAAGTCTTTCCGACCTTACTAATAGTACCAACAACAATATACCTTGCACCAAGAATATTACCTAACTCTACAGCACAAGAAATGTTAACACAACCAGAGTTCTGAAATTTTTGTTCAGAAAGCAATTCATCAACTTTTGTTCGTTCAACAACAACATATTTGTTGACCTTAATAAGCTCGGTTGTGATTCTCTCTGTTATAGCCTTGGCATAAGAGACTCTTACATTGTTGGAATCAAAATCAATAACTGCAATGTAATCAGAGCACATAAAAAAGGATACAAATAAAAGAATTTTCTTAATTGTATGCAAACTTTTAGTCTTTTGACACAGCAGATTTGACTTTCAATTCAACACTGTATAGGTGAGAACTAATTGTTTTTGAGAAATAATATTCCATAAATAGAAAAACTCCTAGAGATAGTATGTTTTAAAAATCTATTTTAAGAACCGAACCGGC
>PBGO01000006.1 GCA_002719095.1 Fidelibacterota bacterium | reverse complement strand
GAGCAATGACTGTGTCCAAGATTGTAGTGGGTCTTGGGGTGGAAGCGCAATTGTAGATTCTTGCGGTATTTGTGGTGGTGATAATTCAACGTGTCAAGACTGTGCTGGAGTAATAAATGGAATTGCATACATAGATGGGTGTAACAATTGTGTTGGAGGAACTACCCAAGCTGAACCTTGTAGCGATGATTGTCTTGGGGTTCCAGGAGGGAATGCTCAATTTGATGAGTGTGGGACATGCGATACTGATTCGAGCAATGACTGTGTCCAAGATTGTAGTGGGTCTTGGGGTGGAAGCGCAATTGTAGATTCTTGCGGTATTTGTGGTGGTGATAATTCAACGTGTCAAGAAGTGTCATGCGAAAACTTTACGATAATTGATTGTAATAATGCATGGCAATGTAGTTGGGATGATGATGAATGTGAAGATAAAGATTGTGAGGACTTTTCACAAAATCAATGTTACTCTGCCTCAGAATGCAATTGGACGGGAATTCAGTGTGAAGAGATTGATGATTCAGGTAGTGGATCTGGCTCAGGCAGTGGATCTGGCTCAGGCAGTGGGTCTGGCTCAGGCAGTGGTAGCGGATTTAACCGCAGCACTTTAAATCAAACTAAAGTAACAAACCCTGAAATATTCTAAAGTACTAAATAGTTACTACTTCTTATTTTTCATTTGCGTTTTAACAAGATTATTGACTTCTATTAACTATGCAGAAGATATTGATAGTTTACGCTTTGCGTTATCAGTAAGGTTTGATTACAATATTCTTGAGCAAAGACCACACTTCCCAGGTTATCCAGTATTTTGTTTTTTAGCAAAACTACTCTACACCCTAACACAATCAATTTCTGTTTCATTTTCTATAATAGGGTCAATATCAATTTTTTTAATAATAACTTTATCAGATAAGATATATAGACTATTAAACTTTCCCAGCTCATCAAATTTTTTAAAATTTTTGATTTTTTTTAACCCCTTTCTTTGGATCCTGTCAAATAGATATATGTCTGATTTATTTGGACTATCTATACTAATGTGTATAATTTTCTTTTTAATTAAGTACATCAAAAACAATAGTCATACAGATTTGTTTGCTGGCTTTTTTATTTTAGGTATTGCAGCAGGCGTTCGTTTGTCATTCCTGCCTTTTTTATTTCCAATTTTATTTTATTTATTTTTTAAAAATAAACAATACATACATAAAATGACTTTCTCTTTATTTTGCGGAGTTATTCTATGGTTGATTCCACTTATCCTTATTACAGGACCTGAAAACATATTTAATCTAATGATTAATGATAGTTATGGACATTTCAATAAATGGGGAGGAACTATTTTATCTTCAAAAATGAACTTTTTTGACAGATTGATTAGTACAGTTGAGAGTGTTTGGGCAGATGGTATGAGCGGATATTGGCCTGGTCGACATTGGATTACTATAATAATCAGCTTATCTTATATATTTTTAATAATAAAAAGCATTCATTACATTCGACTCTTTGAAATAAAAAACGTTCACATTTTATTAATTCTGTCAGTTATCTGTTATTTTGTTTGGGCATTTTTATTTCAAAATATAGCCTATAAGCCAAGACATATAGTTCCGATCTTACCATTTATATTTATGATAATTAATATTGGTTTTAGTGCTATCAACAGAAAACAGAAATATTTTATATTTTTATTTTCTGNGATATCGCTTATTACTATTTCTATAAGTTTAACATCACATCATCAAAACAAAAAAACAGCGATAAATCAAATGAAGGATTACCTGGNAAATAGAAACATTGAAAAAAAAGTATTTTACTCTTCAAGACTAATTAGTGATTATATTAAAGCACACCAAAATAATTTTGGAACTTTAGAAAGCTATCAAATTTACGATCGTGACACTGTTAGGCAAAAATACATAGATGGTTATGTAATTTTTTCTACAGAAAATTTAGACACAATATTTTTTCAAAAAGTAAAAACAATTAATTTTTTCCATAATCCATACGTTAATCGACTGTGGTCTAGAGTTGTATTAAATATTTATTCAANTAAGCCGATTGAATAGAAAATACTTTTTAAGTATGAATTTTAGAAAAAAAGTTATAATTGATGATAGTATCTTTGAATTTATATAAAATAAAAAAAATATTTCTGTAAATATTAAAATTAAACAAAAATTAAGAAAACTAGTAAATAGACTTATAAGAACCATCAAGTTATACTCAAGGACTGGCTTATTAAAGTAAGTCCTTGTTTTAAAAACCCAACTAATGTTTAAAAAGTAATTTATACTAAACCCACAGAACAAGGCAATCGCAGCAGAANATACATATGTGACGTTAAAAAGCTCAGTTAAGCACAAAAGAATGGACAAATCGACAGTAAAAGCAATGGCTACAGAAGTAGCATATTTTACAAACTCAATCAAATTTTTTATTTTTCTAAAAAATCATTTATGAATTTAAGGATATTATCGAAATCTACGCGTGTTTGTTGCATGGTATCTCTATTCCTTATAGTTACTGAATTATTTTCTAAAGTATCGTGATCAACTGTTATCCCTAGAGGGGTTCCTGCCTCATCTTGTCTTCGGTAGCGTTTTCCAATAGAGCCTCCAGTATCATAAAACGTACTAAAGTTATTTTTTAAATCCATGTTAATTTTTTTTGCAACTTCTGGCATTCCAAGTTTATTCATTAGAGGAAAAATTGCTACTGTAATTGGCGCAATCTTAGGTGACAGCTTCAGAACAGAACGCTTTTCGTTGTTAACCTCTTCTTCACAATAGGCGTCTGCAAGAGTGGTCAAGAGCGCACGATCAACGCCTGCAGAGGTTTCAACCACAGCAGGCACATAATGCTTGTTGATTGTGGTATCAAAGTATGTTAGCTTTTTTCCGCTATGTTTTATGTGTTGCTCTAAATCAAAGGTGCCCCTATCTGCTATTCCTTCCAGCTCTGACCATCCGAAATCAAACTTATACTCAATATCATAACACGCAGAAGAATAATGAGCTAACTCATCTTTNCCATGCGCCCTCAATCTTAGCCTTGAATCTTGTATCCCAAGATTAGAAAACCATTCTAGTCTTTTATTTGACCAATACTCTAACCATTTTTTTGTNTCATTTGGATCGCAGAAGAATTCCATCTCCATCTGNTCAAATTCTCTTGTGCGAAAAATAAAATTACCAGTAGTAATTTCGTTTCTAAAAGCTTTACCAATTTGCGCAATNCCAAAAGGNATTTTTTGGCGAGCCGTTGACTGCGCATTCAAAAAGTTTACAAAAATACCTTGAGCTGTTTCGGGGCGCATATATATTTTAGCTCCCGAATCTTCTACGGGTCCCATATGGGTTTTAAACATCAAATTAAATTGACGCAAGTTTGTCCAGCTTCCAATTTCTCCATTTGAGGGATCAACAACACCGCAATCTCCCATAATTTGTCCACTGCTGTCATTATTTATTAGTTTATTGATCATTAGTTGGTAGTCACTATCGCTGATTTTTTCAGCTGTTTTCAAACTAAAAGTGTTAAATAAAGCTTTAATGACCGATTCTTCTTGNTGCTGTATTAAATGATCAACACGATATCTTTTTTTTGTTTCTTTATTATCTATTAGGGGATCATGGAAATTTTCAACATGCCCACTCGCCTCCCAAACTTTTGGATGCATAAGTATTGCAGAATCCATACCAACTACATTGTCATGTGAAGACACTACTGATTTCCACCAGAGGTTTTTAATGTTCCTTTTTAATTCAACTCCAAGGGGACCATAATCCCAGGTTGATGCAAGACCACCATAAATTTCACTACTTTGAAAAACAAAACCGCGTCTTTTTGATAAAGATGTGAGAACGTCAATTATCTTATATTCTGATTTATTGCTCAAATTATTTCTTTTTTCTCTTTTTGAATTTAGATGGACCTTTAGCTGCTTTAGCAGCGAGAATTTCTATAGCTGTATCTAAGTCAATAGAATCCATATCCAGACTTTTTGGAAAAGGAGCGTTTATCTTCTGGTTTGTAAGATATGGGCCATAACGTCCTTTTTTTATTTCAATCTTATTTCCATCCTTATCATCTCCAATAGATCTAACAACAGCACTAACTTTTGTTTTTCGATTTTTCAATAATTCAATAGCATCTTCCAGCGTAATATCGAGAAAGGATTCATGATTGTAAACACTTGCATTAACCTTACCACACTTAATATAAGGCCCGTACCTTCCTATATCTATTGTAACCATTTCTCCAGATTCTTGCCACACACCAACTTCTTTGGGTAATTGAATTATTTTTTGCGCAATTTCAGGAGTGATATCGTCGGGTTTTTGTCCCGGGAGAAGAGATTTCATCTTTTTCTCACATTTAAGATAAGGTCCGTATCTTCCAACTTTAAGAAAAATAGGTTCTTTTGTTTCTAAGCTGAAAGCAATAGGCTCTTCACTTTTTTCAGATTGATTGAAAAGCTCAAGAACTTTTTTATCATCTAATTGATCCGGGGAAATGTTGTCATACACATTTGTACTTTTATCATTGCTTTGTATGTATATTCCGAATTTTCCAATTTTAAGTTCATAAGTTTCCTTATTAATAGAATATCGTTTTATAAGTTTCGAAGAGGCTATATCTATATTTTTATTTAAAAGATTATTTAATCCAGGTTTTTGTTTATCGCCAAACCAAAAACCGTTTAAAAAATCAACATGGTTCATTTTATTGCTTGATATTAAATCAAGATAATTCTCAAGTGAGGCTGTATATTCTAAGTCGACTAGGTTAGTAAAATTATTTTCTAAAAACTGAACAGTTGCATATGCGGAAAAATTAGGGATCATTGCACCATTAACTTTATTAACATATTTTTGCTGAATTTTATCCATTATAGTTGCGTAAGTAGAGGGTCTGCCTATACCTCTAGACTCTAGCTCTTTAACTAAGGATGCTTCTGTAAATCGTCCAACTGGTTTTGTAAAGTGTTGATTGCCATCAACAGAATGAAGGCCTACAGTATCATTTTTACTAAGAACAGGAAGGTGCTTTTCATCTTCTTTCTTTGTTTCATTTGTTTCATTATAAAGAGATAAAAAACCGGGAAATTCAATCGTTTTTCCTCTTGCCTGAAAACNACAATCACTAACTCCAATTGTTGCTACGGTATTCATAATTTTNGCAGACTTCATTTGTGAAGCTACAGTTCTCTTCCAGATTAAATCATANAAGCGCCANTCTCTGTCATCCAGCTTTGATTTGAGNTNAGNGGGGTGGAGAAATTCTCCGGCNGGTCTAATTGCTTCGTGTGCNTCTTGAGCATTTTTAACTTTATTAGAATGNCGTCTTGGCTCATNTGGGACATAGTCTGGATTTATTTCTTTAATAATCTTACGAATTTGATCTAANGCTTGCTCNGCAATTGTTANNGAGTCTGTTCTCATGTAAGTAATATAACCTGATTGATATAAATTTTGAGCTAAGCGCATAATTTCTTTCGAGCTAGTATGCAGCTTTCTTATGCCGTCTTGTTGTAACGTTGAAGTAATAAAAGGAGGATAAGGANTTTGNGTGTATGGTTTTTTTTCAANTTTTTCTACAATCCAATTTTCATTTGATATGTCNTTAACAATTTTTTTTGATAAACTTTGATCAATTAAAGTTTTATCAGCAGNAATCATCTCTCCTGTTTTTTTATCAAAATCNTTTCCGCTAGCAATTTTTTTATCTTTATACATCGTAAGTATAGAGCTAAAATTGGAGTCGTTTTTATTNAGTATCGCCNTAACATCCCAATACTCACTTTTTATGAATCCGGAGCGTTCTTTTTCCCTGTCAACAACAATCTTAATNGCCGGACTTTGAACGCGCCCTGCTGATAAGCCATACGCNACATTTTTCCATAGCTTATTAGATACCGGNAAACCAAAGAGTCGATCTACAACTCTACGAGTTTCTTGTGCGTGAACTAAGTTTTCGTCAATTTCTCTCGTTTGCTTAAAAGATTTAACGATTGCNCTTTTTGTAATTTCATGAAATACTAATCGTTTTGTAGGNACTTTTGGTTTTAAAAGCTCTACTAGATGCCAGGCGATTGCTTCNCCTTCTCTATCTGGGTCTGTTGCGAGGTATAGTTGACTTGCTTTGCTTAATTTTGATTTTAAATTTTTTAGATTNGGCTTTGTNATCGTAGCAATGTATTCNGTTTTAAAGTTGTTNTCCGGATCTATGCCAAGATTTTTACTTGGCAAATCTCTAATATGTCCTACNGACGCCTCAACAACATATTCATCCCCNAAAAACTTATTAAGTGTTTTAGCTTTTGAAGGTGACTCAACAATAATTAAATGATAATCTTTTGATGCCATATATGTAAAAATTTATTAATCTTTAGGTGTAAACTCTTAAGGAATTTTTTAATAATGCGAAAAAAAAATGATTGAATTAGAAGGGAATNTACGAAAAATGAAATCNGNNTTNAGTGCTCCAATTGAGTANTCAATGATACTATCTAACCATNTTTTGCCTATAAATGAACATATTGGATCTCAAATNAAGTTAGAATGGAGCGGAATTATTCACTGNGTTAAATGTGGAAAACATACTAATAAATCATTTTTTCAGGGATTTTGTTATCCATGTTTTATNACGGCACCAGAGTCTTCCGAGTGCATATTAAAACCAGAACTTTGTAGAGCACATGAAGGCATTAGTCGTGATAGGGAGTGGTCCGAAAAGTACTGTTTGTCAAATCATTTTGTCTATTTATCACTCACATCTGGTATTAAAGTTGGTGTTACTNGATATACGCAAATTCCCACACGATGGATTGATCAGGGCGCAATCAAAGCATTGAAGATAGCGAAAACACCTAACAGGTATCTTGCAGGAGCAATAGAAGTAAANCTAAAAGAGTTTGTATCAGANAGAACCTCTTGGCAAAAAATGCTTAAAAATGATGTGAATAATGATCTTGAATTATCTNCTTACAGAGNAACTTTAAAAGAAAGGTTGCCAGACGAATTAAAAGNATATATACTTGATAANGAAAANGAAAAAGTGTTNCAGTATCCCATTGATNNTTATCCAAAAAAAGTAAAGAGTATAAATTTTGAAAAAGTAAAANTTNTTNAAGGANAGNTGACNGGCNTCAAAGGTCAATACATATATATAGATAATCNGTTTGTGATAAATTTGAGGAAATATTCAGGNTATTATTTTAAAATTNCTTTAATATAAATAATTTTTTAGACTTAAAGGTTNCTGAATGCAAAATGACCGCCAACTACTGTACCAAGAACTTGAGNNCTTAATATTTTAGATGGATTAATTGTAGTTATATCATCTGATAAAATTGTTAAATCTGCTTTGTATCCAGGCTTAATCATTCCTTTATTGTGTTCCTGAAANTCTGCGTGNGCACCCCAAGTGGTTAGCATTTTTAAGGCCTCAANTGGAGTAACTAATTCCTGACTTTGAAAACCGCTAGCAGGAAAACCCTTGTGATCTTGNCGAGTTATGGCNGCNTAAAATTCAAACAAAGGGTTCCCTTCTTCAATAGGGCAATCAGATCCGCCAGCAATCTTTGAACCTTTATCAATAAAAGTTCTCCAGCGNGAAATTCTGTGTAGNCGATGTTGTCCAATTCGATCTGGCAGCCANTTCATATCGCTNGTGCAATGACTAGGCTGCATAGATGGAATTATATTGTGCNTTATCATTCTATCTATATCATTTGANNNTACCATTTGCGCATGTTCGATTCTCCAACGACAATTAGCNTTTTTAGNANTATTAGCATATGTATCAATTACAANTTTATTTCCCCNATCTCCAATTGCGTGNGTGTTGAGCTGAAAANTNCTTTCANCACANCGTTTTGCAAGGTCNTTAAATTCTTCATGAGAAATTAANACNAATCCGCAATTATGNGTNTCNTCGCTATAGGGTTCAAGCAGCGCAGCTCCNCTNCTTCCNAGAGCGCCATCAATAAATGCTTTNACTGAACGTATNTTAAATTTTTCAGATGAAAAATGACCNTTATTAAAAAAAGTATCGCATAAATCACGATCAGAACCNTCTATCATNCCATAGCANCGGATAGGAAAANTATCTTCTTGAACGAGANNNTGNATTGCATCNATAATTGTTTGATTTTGCCATGCATCATGNACAGAACATATTCCTCTTTNAACAACAATGTNNGNAGCATTATTAATCCATTTTTTAACATTANGAAGCGTGTTCTCTTGATTTAGTTCNCTTGTNATTGACATCGCATTNTCAATAAGAACACAATCGTTTACAATATCNCCTCCTTCTGGNATACCATCTGCAAAATTATATCCTACCATATCTAAGCACNTTTGATTAACCCATNNTGCATGCCCGTCAATACGAGTGAATATAATGGGATGATTAGGTGCAACGGAATTTAATATATCNGNTGTTGGNAAATCTTTTGATTCCCANAAATTTTGATCCCAACCAAACCCCAGAATAAGNTCTCCTGATTTTCTTTTTTNAATTTCATCAATNACTAATTTNTGAATCATNTTCAANGAATCAATTNTTTTTANNTGNANCATATCAAGGCGCTTTCCTAAATTTCTTAAATGAAAGTGAGAGTCGATAAAGCCAGGAATAANAGTAGCTCCTTTTANATCTATAGTTTCNACGCGAGAATCTAATTCATTAATTGAATCAATTATTCCTTTCTTAATCGTTAAAGATGTAGGGTGAGGATACTTTTCATCTAATGATACTATTTTCGCATTTGTAATATTAAATGATTTTGGTTTCACTGTATAAATATAATCCTAAAGTATCAAAATTATTATTAGATTTTAATATGAATATAAACAATCAAATTATAGACTTAAGAAGTGATACAGTCACCCTTCCTACAGTAGATATGCTTAAAGCAATTAAATCTGTGACATTAGGAGATGATGTTTTTTCAGAAGACCCTACCGTCAATAGTTTGCAAGAAAAAGCTGCTATCATTATGGGCAAGGAAGATGCTCTGCTGGTTCCAAGCGGAACAATGGGCAATTTAGTATCGATACTAGTTCATTGTAATAGAGGTGATGAGGTAATTCTAGGAGACCAGGCTCACACATTTTTATATGAAGCAGGGGGAATATCTGCTTTTGGAGGCATTCATTCAAGACAGCTCAAAAATAACGATGATGGAACTATTGATTTGGACCAAATTGAAGCCTCAATACGTGAAGAAAATGTTCACTTTCCTCCAACCACTCTAATTTCACTTGAGAATACGCACAATAGATGTTTTGGTGCAGCTCTTAAACCTGATTACATGCTTAAAGTACAAGAAATCGCGAAAAAAAATAATTGTAAAGTTCATTTAGATGGAGCTCGAATATTTAACGCCTCCGTTTCCCTAGACCTTGATGTTAAAGATTTGACAAAAAACGTAGATTCGTTAACTTTTTGTTTATCTAAGGGACTCTCATCACCAGTTGGCTCAATTATATGTGGTTCATCAGAATTTATAAAAAAAGCAAGACACATTAGAAAGGCACTGGGTGGAGGAATGAGACAGGCAGGAATCATTGCTAAGTTTGGAGAGTTTTCGCTAGACCATATGATCAGTCAAATTAGGAAAGACCATAAAAATGCCTTAATACTTGGACAAGGATTATTTAAAATAAAAGGAATAGATATAGATATAGAAAAAATTCACTCAAATATTGTTTATTTTAAATTAAACGAAAATAAAAGTAGCTATTCCAGGCAGATGATAAAGTCAATGAATGATAAAGGAATACTCTTTTTTGAAGTTAGTCCTAATCGTTATAGATTAGTAACACATTATGGTATTGAATCGAGCCATATTAAGATAGTTTTGGACACAATTAGTGAAATATTATGAAGCAAGGAATAACTCCCAAAAGTAAAGATTATAATAAGTGGTACACTGATGTTATCACTAAAGCAAAGCTCGCTGACTACGGCCCTGTTAAAGGAACGATGGTCATACGTCCATATGGATTTGAAATCTGGGATAGATTAAAAAATTCATTTGATAAGCGATTTAAAGAAACTGGTCACACTAATGCTTACTTTCCTCTATTTATCCCAAAATCCTTTTTAGCTAAAGAGGCTGAGCACGTGGAGGGATTTGCAAAAGAATGTGCGGTTGTTACACACTCTAGATTGAAAACAAGTGATTTAGGAGATGATTTAATTGTTGACCCAGAATCTAAATTGCAAGAAGAAATTATAGTACGGCCCACATCTGAAACAGTAATATGGTCTATGTATAAAAAATGGATTCAATCTTATAGAGATTTGCCAATTTTAATTAATCAATGGGCAAATGTTGTGAGATGGGAAATGAGAACTCGACTATTTTTACGAACGAGTGAGTTTTTGTGGCAAGAGGGTCATACAGCTCATGAAACCAAGAATGAAGCGCTAGAAGAAGCAAAAAAAATGCTCGATATTTACCAAGAGGTCCTAGAAAAACAGATGGGAATTCCAGTGCTAACCGGAACTAAATCGGAATCTGAAAAATTTGCGGGAGCGGAAGAAACATATTGTATTGAAGCAATGATGGGAGATAAAAAAGCGCTTCAAGCAGGCACATCTCATTATTTAGGTCAAAATTTCTCAAAAGCATTTGATGTTAAATTTCAGACAAAAGATAATAACGAAGATTTTGTTTATGCAACTAGTTGGGGTGTGAGTACTCGATTAATTGGAGCGCTTATTATGGTCCATGGAGACGATAAAGGCTTAAGACTTCCACCAAATATAGCTCCAATACAAGTTGTTATCATTCCTGTAATTAATAAGGATTATAATGACAATGAATTTAATAACTATACAAAAGATTTTATCTCGTTTTTAAAATCAAAAGGAATTAGGTATTATATAGATAATAGGCAGCAATACTCAATTGGCTATAAATTCAATGAGTGGGAAATGAAAGGAGTTCCTTTAAGAGTTGAAATAGGCCCTCGCGATATGAAAAATAATCAAATTGTCATTGCAAGAAGAGATAATTCAGAAAAAAATAATATATCGATTAAGGAATCATTTGATGTCATAGAAGTTAGCCTGCAAAAAATACAGAAAAATTTATTCAAGCAAGCTTCTGATTTTATGAATGAAAACACCTTTTCTATTTCTAACTATGACGAATTCAAAGAACAGATAAAAAAAGGGGGATTTATAAAATGTGGTTGGGATGGGACTGCAGAAACAGAAAATAAAATAAAAGATCAAACTAAAGCAACAATAAGATGTATTCTGCGCGATATAAATGACACAAGTATTCAGTGTATATTATCCAAAAAGCCAGCGAAGTATGAAGTCATTTTTTCAAAAGCTTATTAGAGATTGGTTAAAAAATCTCAAGCTATTGTAATCAAATCATTTCCTTACGGAAATTCAAGTTTAATAAGCAGATTAATTTTAGAGGATGGACAAAAATTATCTATTATAGTAAAGGGTGCTAAAAATATCAAAAATAATAAGAGCATTATTTTCCAATCTACAAATCTTATAAATATTACGTATTACTATAGAGAATCGCGCGAAATCCAAATCCATAAAGAGTCAGAATTGATAAACAACTTCTATCATATAAAAAAGAGCTTCAATTCTTTGAAATATGCATTGTGCGTTGTAGATATTATTGATAAAGCAACCCCAAAAAATTATAATGATATTAATATGTATGATATTACATTGCAGTCATTAAACAAAATAGAGTTCAAGGAAAATTATAAAATAATTTTTATATTGTTTTTAATTGCTTTTAGCTACCACAATGGGTACACTATTAATTCTTTTAGTAATTGTCATTACAGCGTAGCCCTTGATTTGTTAAAGCGTGAAAATAATGAAAATGATATTAGTCATTTTGGTAATTTTTTTCAATCTTTGGATATTGATGAAACAATTCGAACTATTTTAATGGAAATAAGAAACAATATAAGCGAGATAAGTAAAGTAAAGTCTCTAAAGTTTATAAATTAAAAATGGGACATTTTGAATTATTCGACGAGAAAAGCTATGATTTGAATAAAAATTCAAAAAAAGGTATTTTAATTTTACACGGATTTTCAAGCTCTACTTATGAGACAGTTCCCCTAGGAAAATATCTTTCAAAAAAAGGTTTTAGGGTTCTTATTCCTAATTTACCGGGACACGGAACAACAATTGAAGATTGTAACGCGCAAAGCTTTTATGACTGGTTAGATTTTGTAGATATCAAGCTTGCAGAACTTTCATCTGAATGCGACGAAGTTAGCGTTATAGGATTAAGTATGGGAGCCGTGCTAAGCTTGTATCTCGCTAGTTTTTTCCCGGTGAAAAAGCTAATAGTATGTGCAGCTGTGTTAAAGTTTAAAAATCCCTTTGTAGTCAACTTTTTAATCCCAGTTGTTAATAAAATTTTCGTAAAACAAAAAAAAGTATCTACAAATCCAAATAAACGTTATAGTGGCTATGATCATTATCCTCTAATTGCCCTGAATGAGTTTAGAAAGTTGAACAAAGTGGTTATAAAAAAATTACATAAAGTAACATGTTCTGCGCTTTATGTACACAGCAAAAAAGACGGATTATCATTACCTTACAATATGGATCTTGTAATGAATAGTATTAGCTCAAAAAATAAAGAAAGATTAATTGTTGATCATGCAAGTCACCACTTATTTTATGAGAGCGCAGATAAAGATATTATTTTTTCTCGAATTAATAATTTCTTGAAAAAAGAAAGTTAAACATTAAATTTAAAGTAAATAATATCACCGTCTTTCACTGTATAAAATTTGCCTTCTTGTCTTATTTTGCCAGAACTTTTTAGACTTTCTTCTGTCTTATAATGTATTAAATCCGACAACGAATAAACTTCTGCTTTTATAAAGCCGCGCTGAATATCGCTATGAATTTCTCCAGCGGCAAGAACAGCAGATGTTCCCTTCTTGATGGGCCAAGATCTTATTTCTTTTTCTCCAGCAGTAAAAAACGTTTCCAATCCCAATAGATTAAATGCGGCAGCAGACAATCGGTCAATTCCCGATTTGGACAGTCCGTAGCTATTGAGAAACTCCTGTCTTTCTTCTTTATTTAAGTCAATCATTTCTGCTTCAAACTTTGTGCAAATTGTTAAAACCAATTCATCGTTCTTGTCTGCCCATTTCTTTAAATCCGAAGAATGATTATTTGCAGGGCCATCAATGCTTTGCTCATCAATGTTTGCCAAGTAGAGAGTTGGTTTTGCAGTTAAGGGAGATATCGATTTTAATAAATTTCTTTGATCCTCATTGAGATTAATATTTCTAATAAGAATTCCTTGATTTAATTTTTCAATTAATAAAATTATAAGTTCGTACTCAGGCTGAAATTCTTTATTGCCTGATTTTACTGTTTTTTCAATTTTTTTTAATCTTTTTGTGAGCGTATCTAAATCTTTTAACAGAAGCTCTGTATTAATTATCTCAATATCCCTAATGGGAGATATCGTTTTTTCAACGTGAGTTATATTATCATCATCGAAACATCGAACTACATGAATAATAGCATCAACATTTCTTATGTTAGACAGAAACTGGTTGCCTAAACCTTCACCCATACTAGCACCTTTAACTAAACCGGCAATGTCTACAAACTCAATATAAGTATTAGTAATTTTTTCAGTCGGTATTAATTTATTTATTTCATGTAGTCTTGGCTCATGGACTTTAACCATACCGTGGTTTGGCTCAATCGTACAAAACGGATAATTTTCAGCTTCAATTTTAGATTCCGTGAGGACGTTAAATAACGTTGATTTGCCAACGTTAGGTAATCCTATAATTCCTGTTTTTATTGACATAGGCTTAATTTAAGTTTTTATAGTACAAGTTTAAGCATTAAATTAAAAATCTTAGCTAAAAAGGAAAATTTAATGAAAGATTGGGCTTTAATATTAGGTGCATCAAGTGGAATTGGAGCAGAACTAGCAATTAGGTTTGCCAGTAAGGGTATAAATGTCTACGGTATTTATTTAAGAAAAAAACAAAAGGATATTGAAATTTTAAAAAATTCCATGTCAAAATTTGATGTTGACTTTGTTTTTAAGAAAATCAATGCATCAAACGAACAGAAAATGAAAGAGGTTGTTTCAAATATAAAAAAAATAGGCGGAGTAAGAGTCAAGTTTTTCATTCACTCCATTGCTTTTGGAACTCTGAAGTCAATGATTGGAGAGAGTGATAATCTAAATAAAAAAAATATTGAAATGACAATGGATACGATGTGCAATAATTTAGTATATTGGTCTCAAGAATTATACAAAAGTAATCTTTTAAAAAAAGGAAGTCATATTTTAGCTATGACAAGCGCAGGAGGCCGAAAAAATTGGAGTAATTATGGTGCTATATCTATTGCCAAAGCAGGAATTGAATCAGTTTGTAGGCAGTTGAGCTTAGAATTAGCGCGAGATGGAATCTCTGTTAATGCAATACAAGCTGGTGTAACAGATACAAATGCGCTAAAAAAAATACCGAGCTATCAATATATGGTAACTTCAGCTTTGAATAATAATCCCCACAAAAGACTGACAAAGCCTTCTGACATAGCAGATTTTATTGAACTAATGATTAATTATGAGTCAAGTTGGATGACTGGAAATGTTATAAGGCTTGATGGTGGAGAAGACATATCGGGTTGATTTTATTGATTTAAATTTTGTTCTATTCCTAAACGAGTTTTTCTGTATTCATTTCTTTTTTTGCCCTGAATAGCTAAAGACTCAGCTTTTTTAATATTTTCTAAGGCTTTCATGTAATCAATTTTGCGTTCCTGTTTATCTTTTGATTGATTTCCTAGTTGTGCTTGGGTGAGTGCTAATTGTTGATAAGCGTGCGCCAAAATTTCAATTTGACTATTATTCATACTTTTAATATTTGAATTTCTTAAAATGACTTTTTTATACTCTGCGCTTGCCTCCGCATAATTTCCCCTAGAGTAGAAGTAATTACCTCTTTCTAATGTTAATACAGATTCAGGCTTACAAGAACTGATAATAATTACTAGGCTTAAAAGTTTGAGACATTTTATAAAAAACATATTGAAATTTTAAAAAAAAACAATATTTATCAAAGGGATTTTATCACATCGCGAATATTTTCTGCAATGTTATCTATGTTATGTGCATCAATTGTCAAAGCTGGAGCAATTCTTACCGTTGTTTTGTGAGTTTCTTTGGCATATACACCTCTCTTTAAAAGCTCAACAGAGACTTTATGGCCATCGAGTCTGCTAGAATCAAACATTTCAAAGGCTGTAAGAAGTCCTTTACCTCTAACATCTCTGATTTTATCTGGAAAATCAGACATTATTTCTTCATAATGCGACATTAGCTGAGCTCCTCTAACTTTAGCATTTTTTGAAAGATTAGAATCTACTAAAACTTTTATAGCATAAGTTCCAACAACTGATGCTAAAGGATATCCGCCGAACGTGGAGCCCTCAGAGCCTGGGGTTAAAGTATTAATCACATCTTTTCTTCCCGCAACAAATGAGACAGGCAAAATGCCTCCCCCTGCTGCTTTACCGCAGCCCATTATATCAGGTTTTACACCAAATAGCTGATGCGCAAAATTTTCTCCAGTTCTACCAAAGCCTGTTTGAACTTCATCCATTGCAAGTAATATATTATGCTTCTTGCAAAGTGCTGATACTCTTGGCCAATAATCTTCATCTGGAACAATTACTCCAGCTTCGCCTTGAATAGGTTCCACAGAATATGCAGCAATCAGCTCGCCTTTTTTCTCAAATAATTCTTCTAGTGCATTTATATTATTATACTTCACTAGCTCAATACCTGGTAGAAAAGGGCCAAAATCTTTTCTGGCATCAGGGTCGTCTGACATTGAAACTGCTGAAATTGAACGTCCGTGAAAATTTCCCGTTGCTCCAACAACAATTGCTTTGCCAGTAGGAATTTTTTTAATTTTGTATCCCCATCTTCTACATAACTTAAAAGTCAATTCCCACGACTCTACGCCGGCAACCTTAGGAACAACTTTATCCATTTGTGTAATTTCAGTTGCTGCCATCAAGAACGCAGCCATATATTTGTGTCTAATAGAACGTGGAACAGTCGGCAACTTTTCATTTTTTAAATGATGTACAACCGCATCTACAATTTCTTCATTAAGCTGTCCTTGGTTAACTGCGGAATAACAGCATAGTCCATCAACGAGTTCTTCTTCGATATATTCTTTAATGTTATCTTTGGAAGGTTTTCGACAAACAAGAACTGAAGAGTTTTTGACATGCGAGACAACAACATTTTCTAGAGGCTTGTAGTTTTGTCCACCTTTATTGATTTCAATATCTTCATGATCTTTGGGAGTTAGATCTCCGATTCTTATACCGTTAATAGTTAGGTCGTCACCATAACCAGTAATTTTTAATTTATCCATTACTTTCTCCTGTAATTTTATTTATTGAAAAAGCAATATCTAAACTTTGATTATTATTTAGTCTTGGGTCACATGCTGTTTCATATTTCTCATGAACATTTGATTGATGAATATTATCAGATTCATCAACACACTCTGTTACATTTTCTGGCGTTAGTTCAAAATGAACACCCGCCGGTGGTATGTTATATACCTTAAGAATTTTAAAAAAATACTTTAATTCATTTTTAATATCCTTAAAATTCCTAGTTTTAAATCCTTTATTAGTTTTGTATGTATTTCCATGCATAGGATCACACATCCATAATACACGATGGTTAGTTTTAATCATTTTTTTTACTAATTGCCTTAAGCATTTATCAATAGAGCTCACTCCATATCTTATTATTAAAATAATTTTACCAAATTCATTTTTAGGATTGAGCTTTTTAATTATTTGGTTAAGATCGTTGAAAGATGTTTCAGGTCCAACTTTTATTCCAATAGGGTTTTCAATACCTGATAAAAACTCAACATGTGCATGGTCAGGTTGCCCTGTTCTATATCCCAGCCATACTAAGTGAGAAGAAGTATCATACCACTTATCATCAAAATTGGATTTAGTCAAAGCTTGCTCATAATCAAGTAAAAGTGCTTCATGTGCTGTAAAAAAATCTTTAGAAAACCTATAACGATTGTTATAGTCATTAATAGTACTCATAGCATGCATTGCTCGTTCTATTCTTGCGATATCAGTAATTAAAGGAGATATATTCTTACCAAGAATTTTTTTATTGTCCCATTTACCAATTATATCATGAATACTTTTGTCCGTTAAAGATCGTAAGACATTCAAAGTAGTTGCAGAATGATAGTAAGCTTTAATAAGTCTTTTTGGATCGAAGGACCTGCTTTTTAAGTTAAATTCTTTATCATTAACCGCGTCACCCATATACGATGGTAAACACACTTTTCCAATTGTTTCAGTTAACGAAGATCTCGGTTTCGCAAACTGACCTGCCAAGCGCGCAATTTTTATAATTGGTTTATTAATTCCATAGCTTAGGATTAAAGACATTTTAAAAATAATTTGTAATTTTCTTTCAATAAGAGATTGGTTAAAGTCTGAAAAAGTTTCCGCACAGTCACCTGCAACTAATATAAAAGATTTATTTTTAGCGACTTTTTTTAGTTGTTTTTTTAGTATTTCAATTTCATTTATAGGAATCAATGGAGGAAAAGAAAAAAGTTTCTTTACAACCTTGTCAAGTTCTTGAGGTGGCCAAGACGGAGACTGCTTTATGGGTAAGTTCATCCATGAACCAGGAGACCATTTTTTTGTTATTGGGACTATTTTTTTCATTTATTAGTATTAATTACATTATAAATTTAAATTATAAAACATATAATTAGAAAGGAACAAATTCTTAATAAGCTCATATTATTAAAAGACAATATGTTTATACTAAAAATAATAACTATGACCATAGCAATAGTTAGCACATTTTATGCTAATCAAACGGTTTCAAAGTACCAATACATTGACACGATTGACAAGGTAAAAAGTCTTGAAGATGTTGCAACAAAATATTTAAGTATAGGCGATACAATCAACGCAATCAATACATATATAGAGATAGATAATACAGTACAATTTTCTGATATTTATAGTGATTCTTACATCTCAAACAATTTATATATAATAGGAAGATTATATCTATTAAGCGATGATGTTCAAAACGCAGAAAAGTATTTATTACGCGCAGTCAAAGAACATAATCAGAGCAAAATAAGAAATCAAATGTTGATGGAAGATCCGCTATTATCTTTGATGGATGTATATTCATCAGACTCTCTGAAATATCAATCAATTGCAAGGCAAGTAAATGAAATCAGAAAGTTGCAGACAACAGATCTGGTAGATTCGATGAAAGTAAATCTAATTAATTTTAAAAACTTTGACGAAAACGTAGAAAATGAGAAAATATATTTTATAAAAAAAGAAATTGTCCAGGCTAACACCGCTTTAGAAAATGGACTGTACGCACAAGCATTAGAAAATCTTTGCAAAAGCTTAAATTATAAGCATAAAGAATTTACGTTAAATGATTATTTTGAAGTAAGAGCGCTAAGCTTAGATAATATAGACTACTTATATCCTGCACTAGTATCTCAAAATGATAGCTTAAATACTCATAAATATTTCTTTTTATCAATTAATTACTTTTTAAAAAATAGATTTAAAGAAAGTTTAGAAAATATACAAAAATATAAATTACATCATCCTGAAGACCCAAAAGCTTACCAAATGATTGGAGATATTATGTTTCAACTAAAGGAATGGGATGAATCTTTGTTTCAATATCATAGGATTTTATTATCGCAGCCAGATGATCTTCAAGTTAGATATAAAATGGCAAAATGCTTACTTAATAAAAAAGAATATAATCTAGCAATTTCTTTGTTAAGCGAAATACTAAAAAAAGATCCGTACTTTAAAGAGATTTATTTTGAACTTGGTCAAACATATTTCTTAGTTGATGAGTTTGAAAAATCTTTAGAACAATTAACAGAATATTTATTACTTAGCCCAAACGATGAGAAGGCATATTATTTACTTGGTTTATGTTATATGAACTTAACAAAGTATAATTTTGCGTTAGATGCATTCAATAAAGTAACTTCTATCAATGAATTACACGCCGACTCTCACTATAATTTAGCTAATATTTACGAAAGTATTCTTGATTACGAAAAAGCGAAATATCATTATAAGCAAGCAAAACGAAATAAGTGTAGTTATAATGATTTAGATTTGCAGTATGGTACTCTTTTGTATAATATGAACCTGTTTAAAGAAGCAATAAATCCATTTAAAGACTATCTCATTTCTGGGGGAAATGATTTTAATGTCTTAAAAATGCTTGGCGAGATATATTTTGAAGAATCAAGATTTGGAGAAGCAATTGATATTTATAGCAGGCTTTTGGTTGATGACACTGAAAATATCATTTACAAAGAAAAATTAGCCAGCTCTTATTATCAGTTAAAGTCATACGAAAATGCATTAATTTTTTATGACCAGATGTTATCCGATTTAGAAGATGACACATCTATAATGATTAAGATGGCGGATATATATTTCGAAACTCAAAATTATCAAAGAGCAATCAACTTTTATAATAAAGCTCTTGAGTGTGATGGAAATAGTAAAAAATTACTATACAATCTTGCTTTAAGTTATATTGAGCTTCAACAATATCTTCAAGCGCTTATAAGTTTCAAACGGTCAGAACAGCAAGACCCAAATAATCAAATTATAAAATATCAAATAGGGGTAACATTAACAGAAATGGGAATGTTTGAAAAAGCATTAGATTATTTTATTAATTATAATTTAACAGATTCTGATTCAAAATTTATGGCAGGCCTATGTTACTTTAATATTGGCGAGTATGAAAATGCAATATTATTTTTCGACGCTTACTCGAAGTTTGTTGGAAGCTCAGTAGAAGCTGATGTGTATAGGGGTTTATCATTTTTTAAGCTTGAAGATTATAAGAGTTCTGCTAAGTATCTGAAACAAGCAGAAAAAATTGATAAAGATAACCCAGACATCCTTTTCCATTTAGGATTAAGCTATTACCAGCTCAATAAAAAAAGAGAAGCAAAAAAAACGCTCAGCAAGCTCTATTATCTTGATAGCGACTTATATGATTCATTAAATGTAGTTATTCAATAATAAAACACTCTAAATTATATTGAATTTTTAATAAATTAAACTATGAAAATATTAATACCAGCAAGTGAAGGTAAGGCAAAGGTAACAACACCATCCAATTTAAAGTTTCGTGATACCGACTTTAGGTTTAATGAATCTGTAACTCAAGTGGTCAATCTGTTAGAATTAATTGATGAAGAAGATTTAAGGTCGATTTACGGTACTTCTCAAGAAAAATCTGAATCTTTTCACAGACAAAATCAATCTATTTTTAATGAAAAATGCGTTCCAGCAATTGATAGATATACAGGTGTAGTTTATGAAAATATTGGGTGGAAAAATCTTGATCAAAAAGCGAAGGATTATCTTCAAAATCATATTCTTATTTTTAGCGGTCTTTTTGGTATGGTAAAGCCACTTACCCCAATACCTAATTATAAACTCAAGATGAATGTTTTATCGTTACAGATTCATTGGAGACCTGTTTTAACAGAAGCCCTAGATGAAGAAGAGTTTATTATAGATCTTCTTCCTCAGGTTCATCGAAAAGCCTATGTTCCTCATAAAAACGTTTACAAAGTAGATTTTTCTGTAATTAAAAAAGGTAAGAAAACTGCTGCTGGTCATTTTGGAAAAGCAGTAAAAGGAAAATTTATTAAATATTTAGCAGAGAATGCAATACAGACAATAGATGATTTTCAAGGATTCAAGCACGATGGGTTTGAATGGGATGGAAACCAGTTTGTAAAAGAGCAAGATTAAGTTTATTTGCAAGTCAACTCATCAGAGAACTACTTTCTAAATAAAACAACCAATTCTGATAACAAGTTTTTTTTCATTCATGGAAATGGATTCCCACCAGATGCTTACGCAAATTTTTTAAATAATATATCTCAATACGGAAATTTATACGCAATGTATCAGAAACCTTTTTCAAGAACTAACATTAACCCTGATAATTTGTATGGTTGGGATATTTTTTTGAACGATGCAAAATCCTATGTAAAGAAACATAATTTATACGGCAGTATTGCAATAGGGCACTCAATGGGAGCTATTTTAATATTATTATTAGAGCTGCAGAATCCGAAAATGTTCAAAAAGATTTTTTTGTTAGATCCCGTTATCACATCTTGGTTTAAAAGTTATTTATACAAGATTCTTTATCATTTGAATTTAATTGATTTTTTTCACCCCATGATAAAAAAAACCAAAACCAGAAGAACCAAGTTTAAAAATTTTGAGCATATTTTTGATATTTACAGAAAAAAAAATATATTTTCCAGAATAAGAGATGAAGATTTAAAAAACTATATTTTTTCAATTGTAGAAAATCATGGAGATAATATAAAAATTAATATTTCTAAAGAATGGGAAAGCGCAATATATAGAAATGGCTCTTTAAAAGATAATTATATTTGGAATAATCTTCAGGATTTGAAGACTTCTACAGCTATATTAACACCCCAAAGTGATGACTTTGGTCATTTTAATTACGGAACCCAATTAATAAAGAAAAATAGTTCAATCAAACATTTTACAGTAAAAAATTCAACTCATTTATTTCCAATGGAGAGGCCTAAAAAAACAACCGAAATCATAATGAGAATAGTTAATAAAAAATTTTAATCTTATAAAATAAATCGTTACTATGAATTAGCTGTTGTGGTTTAAATGTAAAATTTGAAAGGAGTTTTTGAGATATGAATATCGGAGTACAAATAACAAAAAGTAAGATTAAATTTGACCATCTAATTTCGCTGATTAAAAATAATTTTTCGGATAATCTTTCTTTTATACATATAAAAAATGAAAGCGATCTATTAAAGAAAATCAAAAACTTGGATGTTTTAGTTACTTATAAAATAAGCCCAAGATCATTTAAACATCGTTCTGAAAGATTAAAATGGATTCATATTGGTGCATCAGGAATTGAGCAAAATCTTTTTGCAGAATTAATTAAAAGCAAAGTTACTATAACTAACGCAAAAGGAATTAACGCAAATGAGGTTGCAGAATTCATCATGGCTCAAATACTTTATTTTGCAAAAAAAATTAATAGATGTAATGATTTTAAACTGAATCAAAAATGGAATCAATGGAATTTATCAAAGCAAATCATACAGTTAAATGAAAGCACATTGGGAATAATTGGATACGGTCAGATAGGAAAGAAATTAGCAAAAATTGCTAAGTCTTTTGGAATGTACACAATAGCTACCCGAAGACTTCAGAGTAAAGTCGAGAAGAAAAAAAATCTTGATGAACTTTTACCATTGAGTGATATTAATAAAATATACGAAAAAAGCGATTTTCTAGTCTTGTGTTGTCCGCTAACTCCTCAAACAAAAAAAATGATTAATGATAATATTTTTAAGAAAATGAAAAGCTCAAGTATTATTATTAATATATCGAGAGGGCCTATAATTGACGAAAAATCTCTTATCAACGCTTTGTTAAACAAGCAAGTAGCAGGAGCTGCTTTGGATGTTTTCGATACAGAACCGTTAACACATGATAGTAATTTATTTAAATTGGAAAATGTTTTGCTATCTCCACACATAGCAGGAAACTTTGAAAATTATCATACTAAAATGATTGAACAATTTAGTGAGATTTTAGTTAAATTTACATCAGGCAAACCATTGAAAAATAAAGTTTGTAAAAGAAGATTATACTAATGAGTTCACTGTACCCAAAACTAAATCCCTATCACAAATTCAAACTAAAAGTTTCTGGTTTACATAATATTTATGTCGAAGAATCAGGAAATCCTAGAGGTAAGCCGGTCATTTTTTTACACGGCGGTCCTGGAGGAGGAACTGAACCAGTTTATAGGCAATATTTTGATCCTAAAAAGTGGAGAATTATATTGTTTGACCAGAGAGGATGTGGCAAAAGCGAACCACATGCTGAGCTAATAGAAAACACAACTTGGGATTTGATCAATGATATTGAGAAAATTCGTAAGAAACTTAATATTAATAACTGGGTTGTGTTTGGTGGAAGTTGGGGATCTACGCTTGCTCTAGCATATGCAATAACTCATCCAGAATCTTGTAAAGAGTTAGTTTTGAGAGGAATCTTTCTAATTCGTAAAAAGGAAATAAAATGGTTTTATCAAGAGGGGTGTAGTTTTATTTATCCGGATGCGTGGGAAAAATATTTATCCCCCATCCCAGAAAAGGAAAGAGGCGATATGGTCAAGGCATACTATAAAAGACTCACCTCAGAAGATAAAAAAATTAGAATTGAAGCAGCTAAAAGTTGGGCAACATGGGAAGCTTCAACCAGCCGCTTAATACCGACAAAAAAATCACTACATTCATTTGAAAATGAGAAAATAGCAGAAGCATTTTCAAGAATCGAATGCCATTATTTTATAAATGAAGCATTCTTTGAAGAAGACAATTGGATTCTTAACAATATTGAAAAAATTCGCCATATACAAATGCATATAGTCCAAGGACGTTATGATGTTGTCTGCCCTGTCGACTCAGCTTGGAGCCTTTATCAAAAGCTACCAGAGGCTAACTTTNANATCATACCNGATGCGGGACACTCCATGTTGGAGGCAGGNATCCAAAAAAAACTGATNGAAATTACAGACTTAATATAAATTAGTCTTTAATATTTGTAGCGCCTGTTTCAGCNGAGAATACTTTCCCATCNTTAAAAGTATAAAAAGCTAGAACTGCTTGTTTTTTTCCATCGTTAAAAGAAGCAAANGAATGTTCNACTCCAATTTCAGAGTTCTCATANAGAATTCGGATNTTTTTGCGATTGACATCACCAGACATNGCCCAACTGATAATATCTTCTTTGGATAATGTTTTACNTTGAGAATAATTAANAAANGAAAACTTNTCGTGAATGNNTTTATTCATCNTTNNTCTATCTTTTGATNCAATTGCATTTTGATATTGTTNTAAAATAGACATATTTATTTAATCTCTAATAGNTCAACATCAAATATTAAGGTTGCGTTTGGNGGAATTACTCCTCCAGCNCCTCTNGAACCATAACCTAGNTCAGAAGGTATTATTAGTTTTGCTTTTGTACCTACATTCAGTAACATTATGCCNTCATCCCANCCCTTTATTACTCTTCCNGNATCAATTGGAAACTCAANAGGTTGATTTCTNTCGTANGATGAATCAAATTTTTGACCATCTGTTAAATAACCAGCGTAGTGAACAGAAACAGTTTGACCACTGGTGGGTTTNGGTCCTGTTCCTTTTTTTNTAATAATATATTTTAGTCCAGANTCAGTAGATTTTGCACCTGANGTNAGCTCTTTCATTTTTCGCTCNTGCTCTTTTTGCTTAGCAATCTGAGCTTTATCGTATTCACCTTTTTTTTCCTCAAAGACTTTTTTTGCATTAAANCCCTTAGATTTCTCNCCTGTTCTAANNATTTTAATGCTTTCCATAATATCATTTTGTTCAATTAAATCTACAATATTTTGACCTGAAGTCACTTTNCCAAAAACAGTGTGTTTGTTNTCAAGCCATGGGGTTTCCTTGTGGGTAATGAAAAACTGACTTCCGTTTGTTCCTGGTCCAGAATTAGCCATTGAAAGAATTCCTGGAGATGAATGTTTTAAACTAGGATGAAATTCATCTGGAAACTTATAACCCGGACCACCTCGTCCAGTACCATCAGGGTCTCCTCCTTGAATCATAAAATCATCAATGACTCTGTGAAATTTTAAACCATCATAAAATCCTTTTTCNGATAGTTGCACGAAGTTAGCAACCGTCATAGGCGTTTTCTCATANTCTAAATCNATTGTAATCATACCTTTTGTTGTTTTTATTTCAGCTCTCATAGAATCTCCTAAATTNATATTAAGAAGTAGAATTAAACTTAAAATTTTTATCATTATTAGTTCCCCGTAATTATTTGTATNTAAGCTACAATATCAATAACATTTAAACCATCATCCTGATTAATATCNGTAATGTATAATANTTCNTTTGANAGAACNCTAGAATTGATTATCAAATTTGTCATAGAAACAATATCCAGNANATCTAAAGAGCGGTCAACGTTAATATCTCCTTTATCAATCATTTCCCAAAAATATATTCTGTCAAAAAGACTTTTGTCTATAACAAAGGGATTTGGCAAATTGTCTTGGAAAGATGCTATTGCCCANGTCCTAGAAAGNTCTTGNTCNTCNGGTGNATCTAAATAGTTCCAATCTGAAAGGATATCTTTTTGAATNTGCCAAAAATTNTAATCTGCAACATCNGANTACATNGTATAAAAATAAGCCATTGCTCTAGCTGTATTGCCTTTTTGAATTTCTCTGGGTTCAAATCTNTCATTNTCTGNATTTGGTGGATTATATTTTTCGGCATACTCATCAATATTTGACATAGGAATAGACTGAATATANCTATCTCCTCTGTACCACTTATCNGTTAAATTATCATCACTTTCATCAAAGGGATCATTTCCTCTTGANGAATTTACNTTAGATTTTGTTGGAAACAGATGGTGCATATCGCTTTTCATTGGNTCGCTTGAAGANCCCATNCTTTGTGGCCAAGTATGCTCACAGTTAATTCCTTTTTCATAAGCATCAGTACTCGGATCTTGAGATAAATCAAGATTAATAGTATAGCCGCTNTAGGCACATACTAGCTGATTTCCNGGCGCGATATCAATCTGTGANTACATTANATCTCTTGCATTATTATATCCCAAAGTTGATNGGGTTTTATAATTATCAATGATACTNTTTTTCAGATTATTACCAAAAGAACCAAAAAACAATGTTTCTGAAAATATAGAGCTGAACAATAATAATACTATCAATTTACGTTTTACCATGANACTCATAATTTATTAAATTATTTATTATATTAACTATTCTAATAAAATAAAAATGCAAATTAAACGCGAAGATATAATTAAAAAATTTCCTTGGCTTATTGAAAATAATAAAAAATATATTATTTCATCNAGCTATGACGGGGTGATTTGCGCATCTTTTCTAAATCATTTTTTAAACTGGGAATTGGTTGGTTATTATGATTTTGAAAGCCTTTGGATATCAGGTGATTCATTTAATTTTAAAGAAGAAATNATTTGGGTTGACTTAAATATANTACCTATAAAGGGNAGAGCCATCGGAGGNCANATTGTNTCATACAATAACCAAATCCCAAAAGGGTTTTCATCATCATGTAATCCTAANTGTATAGCTAATTTNTCTTCGTCNGACTTTAAATTNAAATATCCATTTTCAACAATTATTTTTTTGTTGTGGTTACANAATATTTACGTTAATGCCAANAANGAATCAAAATTTTCGATTTTGCATGCAGATGATGTCTGGCTTAAATTTCAAAAATACAATCAGAACTGTAGTTTGTGGAGCAAGACNTTGACNAACTATAATTGGGAATCTCTTTTTGATGGAANANCTNCTAAANCATTCGAAAAAAATATAGTTGAGAANTTTTATCCTTTTTATGACAANTCAGGATTTACAAATACAGATGGAAAAATTTATAGTAAATTTTATAATACAAAAAGTAAACAGCTATGTATAAATCCTGATTGGGATGAAGATTCAATACTAAATTTATCAAATTACTTTGCTGAAATATTAGGATGGACNCCATTTAAATTACCTGATATTGCTAANAGAATTGATGGAACAAAACATAAAGTTAATNTAAGTCATGTAAAANAGATAGGATTAGATAACTTTATAAAAAAAAATAAAATTTTTTCTTACGCTATAACATCTTCAAAAANATTGAGCTACACTGTGTTTAAAAAAATGAAAAAAAACCCAATTCAATGACAACCTATTTAGAATCGTTANTTANCAAGNATGGNTCNCCNAAAGCTATGATTAANTCNAAAAATCCTGGTTTCAANCAANTAGTATTTGATTTTGATCAAATAATGTGCCTTGAAAGCAACGGACAGATTACAGTAAACGGANANGTAACAAAAGGCAATGTTTTAGAAGTTTGGCAAGATTATATTAATAGCTTAAAAAAAGANACANCTTCAANTGAAGTTGCGNGCATAGGTTTNATTTCATATGATTTTAAGAATTATATATATAGCGGGACNAATTTTAAAAAGTTANGCAGAAATACTCCACTCCTATGGTTTGGGAGACCNAAAAANATTTTAGAAATATCGNTAGAAGATTTTAATATATTAAAACAAAAGATTAGCCTTAAACAAAAACTAGCAAAACTCNANGAATACAAGAAAAAAATTCATGAAATNAAAAATTTATTATTTNGTGGAGACGTTTACCAAATTAATTATACTCAGCCCATTCAATACNATTTTAGAGGAGATCCTTTTCAACTGTATATGCAGATTTCGCAAGTATCGGAACCATTGTTTGGTTATTATCTTGATATTGTTAGCACCCAAATTTTAAGTTTTTCACCAGAGAAATTTTTTACAAAAGAAGGTAACTTGTTAAAAAGTTACCCAATTAAAGGAACAATTCAGCGAACAAGACAAAATGACGACGTTAATGTAAAAAAACTCAAAGAAAGCGAAAAAGATAAAGCAGAGCATTTAATGATTGTTGATTTAATCAGAAATGACATTGGCAAAATTTCAAAATTTGGAACAGTTAAAGTCAATGGTTTGTTTTCGATCAAGACTTTTAAAACAATTCACCATATGGAAACAGAGATTGAGGGACAGTTAAAAGAGAATGTTGATGAATCCAGTATTATAAAAGCTTTGTTCCCAGGGGGCTCGATAACTGGAGCTCCTAAACAAAGAGCAGTAGAAATCATTGATAGCTTAGAAAGCTACAGTAGGGGAATATATACTGGCTGCATAGGAAGTATTAATGGCAACGGAGATATGGATTTTAACATTTGTATTCGAACGATGACAGTTGAAAATAACATTGCCGAATATCCTGTTGGTGGGGGAATAGTATGGGATTCTAAGTCAAGGTCAGAATATCTTGAAGCCCAAGAAAAAGCTAACATTTTAAAATATCTATGAAGGAAAAAATTATTTTCGCGAATGATAATTTTATAAAAAAATCTAAAGCCAGTATTCCTTTTGATGACGGCAGCTTTCAAAAAGGAAATTCAATATTTGAAAGCATAAGATTCTATAAAAATAATGTAGTACAAATTGACAATCACTTAAAGAGGCTTTTCAAAGGATTAACTTATTTCAAATTTCAAATTAGGTATTCACGCAAAGAATTAAAACAAATTATTAATCAACTTATAATAAAGAATAATCTTAAAAGTGGAATAGTTAATCTAATAATATCTGATGCATTTGATGTTAGTAACCCTCTTGCTTCAAAAACAAGAATTTATATATCATTGAGAGAAGTAAGAAAACTCAAAAAAGAACCTGTTAAAATTATTTTTTTAGATGAATCCGATTACCCAGTAATACGGTTTAAAAACTCAATTAAAATTAATAACTATGCTGGAAATATCAGAGCAATGAGACATGCAGCAAGTCAAAAGTGCTTTGATGCTGTTTTTTTCAATGATAAAAAAATATTGACAGAGTCAACGATGAGAAATATATTTTTTATAAAGCAAAAAAAAATTATCACCCCTCCTTTGTCTTTAGGTATTTTAAATGGGACGACCAGACAAACTATAAAAGAAATAGCACAATTTCATGGTTATGAATACAAAGAAAGATTTATTAAATTAGACGAAATTATTGAAATGGATGAGGCATTCTTAACTTCCTGCGCGCATGGCGTAGTTGCGTGTTTTTGGAAGGGCTGGAATAATTCCAATGTAATTACTCCAAAAATAAAGAATTTTTTAAACAAAGCACTATTGGGAGATTAATTGAAGTCACTTAAAACCAAAAGAATTTTTCAGCCAGAAACAGATGAGTCCAGTAAAAGATTAGTTTCTGATTTTGTTGGAAACACACCTTTTGTTCAATTATCAGAAAAAATTTTTGCAAAACTTGAATCTGTAAATCCTGGAGGTTCAATTAAGGATAGACCAGTGAAGTGGATTTTAGATCATGCAGAAAAAAACAAGCTATTAAAGCCTGGTGACACAATTATTGAAGCGACTAGCGGTAATACGGGAATTGCGCTAGCTATGATAGGAGCAGAAAGAGGCTATAAAATTAAAATAGTTATGCCGTGCGATATGTCAGATGAGCGAAAAATTTTGCTTAAAATGTTTGGCGCAGATCTCATTGAGGTTGATGAGGGTGATTTTGAACAAGCAATTAATTTAAAAGATGAAATTGCAAATCAAAAAAACTTTTTTTCTTTAAACCAATTTAATAATCCTTTAAATATTGAATGTCACTATAAGACGACATTTAAAGAGCTTCTCAATCATTCTCTTACTATTGGAAAGTATATTTCAGCTTTTATCTCTGGTACAGGAACAGGTGGAACAATGATGGGCGTTCAAAAGGGATTTTCAGAATTTGATACGAGAGTTAAGATGGTTGCTGTAGAGCCAGAAGAGTCTCCAGTTATGAGTGGTGGTAAAAAAGGACTACATGGCATTCAAGGAATTGGGGATGGGTCACAATTTCTTGTAGAACTAGATAAAATTGATGAGATAATAACTATTTCAACACACGACGCGAAAGAGAGATGTAAAAAATTAGCGCTAGAAAATGGGTTGTTGGTAGGAATTTCTGCTGGAGCAAATATTCTTGCTTCAGAGCGATGGGTAGAAACAAATAATCCTGGTGGTATCGTATTTACAATTCTATGTGATAGAGGTGAACGATATTCTAGCATGCTTTATTAATGAATATTGATAAAAAAATATCTCAATTAATAAAAGAAATTGAGCAGCATAACATTCATTATTATATTAAAAATGATCCTACTATATCAGATAATGAGTATGATTTATTATTGCGTCAGCTCGAGAAGCTTGAAAAAGCTTATCCTGAAAAAATCTTAGCTAATTCGCCTACGCAAAGAGTAGGCGCGAAACCAGAACATGGATTTACACCAATTCAGCATACAGTACCAATGCTTTCTCTATCAAATGCAATGAATAAAAATGAAATAATTGCTTTCGATAAGCAAATCTCTAAAGTCTTTGGAAATAATATAGAATATGTTGCTGAACCAAAGCTTGATGGAGTAGCTGTTGAGGTTGTTTATAAAAATGGTGAACTAGTTCACGGTTCAACTAGGGGAGATGGGTACATAGGTGAAGACATTACATCAAATTTAAAAACCATTAAATCTATTCCACTTAGGCTCAACAAGCAACTTACCTCACCAGAGATTATTGAAGTAAGGGGAGAGGTTTTCATTTATAAAGAAGATTTTGAAAAGTTAAACAATCAAAGATTAAAAAAACAAAAAAATTTGTTTGCAAACCCAAGAAATTGTGCATCCGGCAGTCTGAGACAGCTAGATCCCAAAATTACTGCTTGCAGACCTCTTGTAGTAAATTTTTACGGCTTAGGTAAATACAAAGGAAAAAACATAGATAATCAGTATGATTTTATAAAGACATTACCAGAGCTTGGATTACCCTCAAATAGTCTTATCCAGAAAGGTTTGGGTGTTGACTTTTTAATTCATTATTACGATTTAATGGAACAAAAACGAAGAGATTTAGACTATGAAATTGACGGAGTTGTATTTAAGGTTAATTCTTTTGAAAAACAAAATATTTTAGGAAATAGAAGCAGATCTCCACGATGGGCCATAGCAGGTAAACTTAAGTCAGAGCAAGCAACTACAACTGTTATTGATATTGTTGTGCAAGTAGGGAGAACTGGAGCAATTACCCCTGTGGCAAAATTAAACCCTGTTAAAGTTGGCGGCGCTATAATTTCAAATGCAACCTTACACAACCAACAAGAAATTGATAGAAAAGATATCAGGATAGGTGATAAAGTATTAATACAAAGAGCTGGAGACGTTATACCAGAAATAGTCAAGGTAATCTCATCAAAACGAAGTCAAAAATCAATAAGATACTTATTGCCCACTCATTGTCCATCCTGCAACAGTAGGTTGCACAGACAAGATGAGGAAGCTGTTATGAGATGCCAAGATTCATATAATTGTCCAGAACAAAAGAAAGCTGCTATTAAATATTTTGTATCTAAAAACTGCATGGACATTGACGGGTTCGGTGATAAGCTAGTTGAACAGTTGATAGAGCAAGGTAAAGTAGAAAATATTTCAGATATATTTCATCTGAACTATGACGATCTTATTGTTTTGGAAAGAATGGCTAAAAAGTCAGTAAACAAGTTAATATTGTCTATTTTTAAATCAAAAAAAACAAATTTGTGGAGATTTATAAACGGCCTCGGCATCAAAAATATTGGTGAGAGCGCTTCAAAGCTACTCGAATCAAAATATAAAACACTTGATAGAGTATTAAGCATAAATTACGAGGAATTAATTAAACTAGATGAAATTGGCGATGTCATGGCACAATCAATAGTTACTTTTTTTGAGAAAGAAAATAATAAAAAAAACATACAAAGATGTGTAGAAGGGGGCCTTGCTTTCATAGAGCAGCAAACGAACTTACCATTAAAAAATGAAAAATTTGTTATTACGGGTACAATAAATAATTACAAAAGATCAGAGATAAAGAAAATACTTGAAAATAAAGGTGCAAGAGTATCTTCATCTGTCAACTTAAAAACAAATTACCTGATTTGTGGAGAAAATCCTGGAGAAACAAAGATAGCAAAAGCTCATAAATTAAATATAAAAATAATTTACCAAGAAGACTTTTTAGATTTAATAAAAGTGTGAATTGTATCACAAAAAAAACAGTATTATAAAATAATAATATTGATAAATATTTTTATTATATAAATTCTGTCATTGCATTTTAGTGCTACTAAAATTTGTTTCAATATATAGGAGGAGGCCTAGATACAAATTTTTTAAGTTACTTTTAATGCAACAAAAGTCCCCTTTCTTACGATAGGGGATTTTTATTTATAGGCTCCCAACGCGAATATGTTGCTTTTTTAGATATAGAGACAGTTCGTATCTTATTGAATTTTTTTTCTATTTCTTTTAGAGAAACTGGAAAAAATGTATCAATATTTTTTATTTTTTGATGAACTAAAGTTAAATGCAAAACTGAAGCTTTTTGAAAAAAGGACTCATAAACACTTTGACCCCCAATAACAAAAATTTTAGGAGGCATTTTTTTGTTGACCATTTTTAAACAATCATCAACAGAATTGTAGACTTCTATATTATTTATTTTACGCGAAGACAGAACTATATTAGATCTTCCAGGAAGAGGTTTGAAAGGCAGAGAATCCCATGTTTTTCTTCCCATGATAATAGGATGTCCCGTAGTTATTTTTTTAAAATTAATTAAATCTTCTGGGATATGCCAAGGTAGTTTACCTTTTTTGCCTATTCCCCCATTGTAATCCTGAGCCCAAATCAATTCTATAGACATACTAAACTGCAACAGGAAATTTAATTACTGGATGATGTATGTAGTTTTCTAGTTCAAAGTCATTGAAATTCAGACTCCAAAAAGGTTTTTCCTTAATCCTCAAATTTGGTAGAGCGTGTGGCTTTCTTTCGATTTGTTTTTTAAGGCCGTCAATGTGATTAACATAAATATGGGCATCGTTTATAAAGTGCGAGAAATTTCCAACTTTTAAATTACATTCTTGAGCAATCATCTGAGTTAATACAGCATAACATGCTAAATTAAATGGTATTCCGAGCGCTATGTCTCCGCTTCTTTGAGTTAAATGACAATTAAGTTTATCTTCTGTTACATTAAAAATAAAAAAAGCATGACAGCTCGGCAGGGCTATTTCATCTAAGACAGATGGATTCCAGGCAGATACAACCATTCTTCTGGAAGTCGGATTATTTTTTATCATATTGATAACTTCATCTATCTGATTAATATATGTTTTTTTGAACTGGCCTGGTTTTGTTTCGGTAAACTTTTCCCATTTCACCCACTGATATCCATACATTTTGCCAATCTCCCAACCATTCTTTTCTGAGGTCCAAGAATCCCAAATTTTAGTATGTTTTCTTAAATTCCTTATGTGGGTTTCACCTTTTAAATACCATAATAATTCGTGCAAAATAGAATCAAAAAAAACTTTTTTTGTTGTTAGTAGAGGAAACCCTTTGGATAAATCTACTTTATAATGATAGCCAAAATATGAAAGAGTGTCNGTTCCAGTNCGGTTACGTTTCATCGTTCCGTCTGCAATAACAGTTTTAACAAGTTCTAAATATTGTTTCATAAATTACTTTTATTGATTTTTANTAGTTGGACCAGTATAAATTTGACGAGGCCTATTGATACGNGATTTTGGATCTGAAATCATTTCATTCCAGTGCGCCAACCAGCCAGGTAGCCTACCAAGAGCAAACATCACGGTAAACATATTNGTTGGGATACCCATCGCTCTATAGATTATACCAGAATAAAAGTCAACATTGGGATATAATTTCTTTGNGATGAAGTANTCGTCATGAAGAGCAATGTGNTCTAATTCTCTTGCAATATCAAGNAGTGGGTCATTTATGTTTAATTTATCNAGTACATCCGAGGCAGCTTTTTTTAGCACTTTTGCTCGAGGATCATAGTTTTTATAAACTCTGTGGCCAAAACCCATTAATCTAAAGTCGTTATTTTTATCNTTAGCGAAACTTATATACTTNTTAAAATCTCCTCCNTCGCNTGAAATTTTTTCAAGCATTTCTATAACAGCNTGATTAGCGCCACCATGTCTTGGTCCCCATAAAGCAGATATGCCAGCAGAAATTGTCGCAAATAAATCAGCGTGGCTACTGCCTGCCATTCTTACAGTTGANGTAGAACAATTTTGCTCATGGTCAGCATGTAGAATTAATAGCAAATTTAATGCTTCTGACATNACTGGNTCAGCATGATAATCTTCACCTGAGTCAGAGAACATCATATGTAGAAAATTATCAACATAAGACAAGGAAGAATCGGGATAAATAAAAGGGAGTCCATGCGATTTTCTATATGAATATGCTGCAATAGTTTTTACTTTTGCAAGCAATCTTACAATATTTTCGGTTACATTTTTTTCACTCAAGTTATCGCTATCTGGATGAAATGCGGATAAAGCAGTAACCATTGAGGACAAAATTGCCATAGGATGAGCTGTAGATGGGAATCCATCAAAAAAACGTTTCATATCTTCTGGTATTGTTGCGTGTTTGCGAATTGCCGCACGAAATTTCTCTTTTTCAACGTTTTCACCAAGCGAACCATAAATTAGAAGATAGCAGACATCTACAAAATTTGACTCTTTACATAGCCAATCAATTGGATAGCCTCTGTAGTTAAGAATACCTTTTTCTCCATCAATAAACGTAATAGAGCTTGTGCAAGAACCCGTATTTCCATAGCCAGGGTCCATTGTTATTAGCCCTGTCTCTGATCTAAGTTTTGTTACATCAATTGCAGATTCATTTTCAGAGCCATGAATAATATCTAAATTTAGTTCTTTATCGTCAAGTATTAGTTTTGCTTTTTTCATAAATATATTTTGTTCCCTTAGTTGGTATAATTTAATAATTTTTTTTTCTCTTTATAAAAATATTTTTTTTAAAAAAAGCGGTTGACAAAAGCATACAACATAAAGTAGATTTTATATGCAAGTTTAGCATATCTTGTGTCTTTTGAGGTTTTCTTTTCGACGAGAAATTCTTCTTAAAAAACAACATTTCCAGATTCTCTGAGAATCTAAAGTTTAATAGTCTTAGCAATTTTTGTTGTTGAGAAAATTAATTTATTATATAAAATATTAAGGAGAAAAACGTATGTCTGATTTTTTATCAATGTTTGATTACACCGGAAAAACTGCTCGTATTCTTGGAAAAAGCAGAATTAATACATATAAGGATATCTATACGCATATAGATAACGAGCAAGGTAAAACCTTGCAGTACAATGGCAATTATTTAGGTGACAACGAACTTGCAGATAAAATTTATACAGAGAAGTACTACATCAAAGATCTTAATAACAAAACTATAGAAAAAAACCCTGAAGATGTTTTTAAAAGACTTGCTGCATTTATAGCTTCAACAGAACAAGGGAAATCAAAGCAATACAAATGGGCAGAAAAATTTTATAATGAACTTTTTGAAGGTCGCTTTGTTGCGGGAGGAAGAGTACTTGCAGGAGCTGGAGATATATACAGAATTAAAACTCTGGCTAATTGTTTTGTAACAAAAATAAAATCAGACGATATAGATTCAATATATAAGGCTGCATTTGAATGTGCAAGGACGTATTCTTATGGAGGAGGAATAGGTGTTGATATATCAAGCTTGAGGCCAAAAGACGCTGTAGTACATAATGCAGCTGATAGTTCTACGGGCGCTGTTTCATTTATGGAATTGTATTCTTTGACAACAGGCTTGATTGGTCAAAGTGGAAGAAGAGGTGCTTTAATGCTTACAATTGATGTTAAGCATCCAGATATTAAACATTTTATTAAAGTTAAGAAAATGCCCAACTGGGTTACAAAGCAGATTGTAGAGCAATGTAGCTGGTCAGGTAAGTTTAATGAAAACGAGTTGGAAACCATAAAAAAACAAGTAATGGAGAATACTCAAGTTAGATTTGCAAACATATCAATTAAAGTTTCTGATGAATTTATGCAAGCAGTAGATGAAGAAAGAAAGTTTGGACAAGAAAAGTTTCTTGTTTATCAGAAAGATAATAAAAAAATAATTCAAGAAGCAAAGCAAGATGAAGAAAAGGTTCATTATTCTACTGGAATACCATCTAAATCTCTTACAGATTACAAACTAATCAAATCCTTTGAAACGTTTGATAAAATGCAGACTTGGTTAAAAGTAAACCATAAATCAAAGGTGTTGAAGAAAGAGTTTAGCCAAGCAAAAAATAGAGATATTTTTGGTGATTACATAATCAACTTAGAAAATGAAGATTTTGATTTGGCAATCAAGCAATCAGGTGACTTTCTGCTTTATTTTGATAGTGATTGCACTAATGAGGTAAGAGAGTTGGTTAAAGCTCGAACCATATGGGATCAATTTATTGAAGGTAACTATAAAACTGCTGAGCCAGGTTTAATATTTTGGACCACAATGTCAAAATATTCACCATCAAATTATGTGGAAAGACCGATAATTTGCACAAATCCATGCGGTGAAGTCCCTCTTGAAGATGGAGGTGCTTGTAATTTAGGATCGATCAACCTTTCACGATTTGTTGAAAANGGCTACGAAAACGGAGCAAGCATAAACTGGGATCAATTGGCAGAAACTTCTATGATTTTAACACGCTTTTTAGATAATGTTGTATCATGGAATGAGTCTCTTAATGCTTTAGATAAGCAAAAAAAGGCTGCTGCAGAAACAAGAAGGTTAGGATTAGGTGTTATGGGTGTCGCCGATATGCTTAATCAACTTGGGATTGGATATGATTCAGATGAAGCAGTTGAGCTAATGAATAAAGTTATGGATTATATAACAAATGCATGCTATCAGGCGTCTGCATCTCTTGCCGTTGAAAAAGGACCCTCCCCAATTTATAATGAAAAGAAATATATGCAATGCCCTTTCATTCAAGAATCCCTAAGCGAAAACACAAGATTAGCAATTAAAGAAAAAGGGCTTAGAAACATAGCAATTATGTCAATTGCTCCAACGGGCTCAATATCAAACATAGTGCTTTCATATCAAATTAATGGTAAAAACTACATTGGGGTTTCAGGAGGAGTTGAGCCTATTTTTGCTACTTATTATAATAGGCGTTCTGAATCTTTTGGGAACAAAACATTCAAGGTTTTTCACTCTACGATTCAGGCATATATTGATAAAATGTCTTTAAATGATAAAATACAGCAAGCACAATCAATAGAAGAAATTGAGGAAATTCTCCCACATTTTCTGGTTAGAACGGCTCACAAGATAGATTCGAAAAAACGTGTAGTAATTCAAGGTGCAATACAAAAATATATAGACCACAGCATATCATCAACTATAAATTTAGCGGAAGATGTAGAACCGGAAGTTATTTCTGATATATACTTTGATGCATGGAAAGAAAAACTTAAGGGTGTAACTGTTTACAGAGAAGGAAGCAGGCATCCAATACTCAGCACAGAAGGAGTTTCCGCTACAGATTTTCAAAAGGCTAAAAACAACGTTTATAANATAATTGAGAATGGAGAAGAGAAATCTGTTTTAGGAGATGATGTTCTAAAGCTACCTGATGGAAGCTTAACTACTGTATATCATTATATGAGTCGTANACAAGCAAATGAAGAGATAATTACTGAAGATCAAAAAGAAGAGATAGAAGTATGATTGAATTGACAAATAAAAATTTTAAAATTAAAAAAACAGAAAAATCAAAAGCTGATGTCTCTAGCAACCAAAGCAATNATNTGNCTGGACAAGTTATGACTCGGCCANCAGTTGTGGACGCAAAAGTTTATAAACTTAAAAGTGCATTTGTNAAAAACTCAGTATTTATTACTTTGAGCTACACTAATAAAAGTGGAAAAAAAAGACCTATTGAAATATTTATAAATTCAAAAGACTTATCTAGATCACATGAGTACATTATGCTTACAAGACTAATTTCGGCAGTTTTTAGAAGAGATTCAGATGTAATGTTCATTCTTGAAGAATTGCAAGGAATTTTAGACCCAGAAGGTGGAAGATTTAGGGAAGGAAATTATTATCAGTCCTTGTATGCTGAAATTGCAGAAGTTATTGAAACATTCTTTTATGACGTTGGCATTCTAGAAAAACCTGCTGAAAACACACTTCAGAATGATAGTGCTAATACACCGATTATTGTCAAGGACCCTGCGGTTTTAAATAATAACTTTAAAATATGTCCATCTTGCTCCAANCAAACACTTAAGGTTGAGAATGGTTGCGATTTATGTCAGCAATGTGGATATAGTAAATGCGATAAATAAAATTTAGGAATTAAGATCNGGATTTTTTCTAAGCTTCTTTTTCAAAGAATTATACTTTTTATTTTGAAGACGTTTCTGCTTTGATCTCCACGGAGTTTTTGTTGATATTCTCTCTTTGCTTTCTTGATTCTTTTTCATAAGGATGTCTTCGAGTTTTAATAAGCATTCTTTTTTATTTTGAAATTGACTCCTACTTTTNTGAGAAAAAGTTGTTATGCCAGTTTTTAAATGCGTTATTCTTACAGCAGAATCTGTTTTATTAGAATGTTGTCCACCTTTACCACTAGATTTGAATGTATCGATTTTACATTGCGATAAAAGTTTTTTTTGTCTATCAGAAAGCATTACTGTGATTAGTTTTTAAAACGGAAAAAATTTACAGTTATTACGCCTAATCCAATGAGAATTAGACCNAGAATTATTTGCCAATTTAATTTTTCTTCGTAAAATAAATATCCAAATAGTGTTATAAAAAAAANACCTAATCCAGACCAGCTAGCATACACAATAAATATCGGCAGCTCTTCTAATGCAAATGTTAGGAAATAAAAAGAAAGAAAATAAAATATAACAACGCTTATAGAGGGAATAAGTTTAGTAAAATTTAAACTAGTAGGTAAAAGAAGTGTGCCCACAACTTCAAAAGTAACAGCTAAAAAGAGATAGATATATTTCAATTGTTTAATAGAGTTGATAAATACGANTTTGTATCTTTTAACGTTTTTTCAAGTTTTANAGGATTAAAATCAATAATTTTTTTTGCTTTGTCTGATTTAATTTCAAAATTATAGTCGAGAAAAGGTGTTATTTCTTTTAATTTTTTATCAAAAAGGGATAAGAATCTAATTAAAAAACTTGGAGCTTGTTTATTCGGAGCACTTATATTCATTTCTATCAAAATCTTACAAATATCATAGAACCAGTATGTCCCTTGGCAAATTAAGAAACGTTGATTTTCAGCGTTCTTCAATTTAAGAGCATTAACATGGGCCATTGAAACATCTCTTACATCAACGAGNGGCATTTTTACNTTTGGAACCATAGGTAACGCNTTTTTTATTAGCATATCNAAAATCTTCAGCGACGCTGATGATGAGTGATCTCCAATACCAGGNCCCCANACTAAAACGGGATTAATGGTAGTNAAGACAATTGAGGAGTTTTTTTTAGCAAATTCCCAAGCAGCTTTTTCTGCAACAGTTTTACTTTTTGTATACGCTCTTACATTCTTTGAGTCAATATTACTCCACATAGTTTCATCGAAACTTGTAATATGCTTATTACCCGCATAAACCGCAGCATTTGAAGAAGTGACAATTATTCTATCGATTGAGTTGTTTTTAGCGGCATTCATTACTCTCAAGGTTCCTTCTTTAGCCGGATTTATTAAATCCATTTCGTTTTTTACATATTTAATGGGAAAAGGACTTGCGGTGTGCATTATTGCATCGCAGCCTGAAACAGCATCATCCCAGCCTTCATCAGAATCTAAACATACTTCCTTGAAAGCTATGTCAATTTTATGACCTAAATGGTTTTCAATATCAGANTGAACAGTTTTAGCTTTTTGAATATTTCTTAANGTTCCTATGACTGAAAACTTATTTTTGTAGAGGTCTGCTATTATGTGCTTAGCAATATATCCGTTTGCACCGGTCACTAATATTTTTTTCATATATATCTTCCTTNATTATTTATTTATCATTCTGCCCATAAAATCAATTAATAATTATTAANATTCGAATTTATGGGGTTACTGACTTAATATAATTTTCAGATTTTTGCCACAAATCATTTTGTAAGCTTTTATCGTTGCTTATACTAGAACTTGGAATTTCCTTAGTNTCCTCATCAAAATATTTACCAGATACATTNTTNACCTCATTTGAAAGAGCCAGAAANGTTGATGACAGAGCNCCCTCNTTCATTGATATNGCTTTCACNGACTGTCCAAACTTCAAAAATGATTTAAAAAACCCTTTGTTATTGTGGCCAAATTTTGAGGCAACAAATCCAGGGTGAAGACAATTAACTGTTATATCCGTACCCTTTAATTGATTTGCTAGCCTATANGTAAAGAGAATATTCATAAGCTTAGTTCTGCTATATTGATGACCACCTTTGTATTTTGTTTTATTAGATTGGTAGTCTGCCTTATCAAGATATGTTGTAAAAAATAATGATTCAATTATTGATCTCTTGTAATTATCATTCGTTTTAGAATTGCTAATAACATTAAAATGTGCTGCAGAAGACACATTAACTATTCGAGAATGTTGATTTGTTTTAAGCAATTTAAGTAATTCATTTGTTAGACAAAATGGACCTAAATGGTTAAGCGCGAACGTTTTTTCAAAACCTTCCTTGGTGTATGCTTTCTTAAGAAACAGTGCGCCAACATTGTTAATTAAAATATTTAAATTAGGATATTTATTAATTACGGTTGATGCGAGACTTTTATTATCAGAAATTAAGGATAAATCTTTCACAATATAATTAACCTTAGAATTCTTGCTTTCTTTTTTTATTTGTTGCGTTACTTCTTCACACTTTTTCTTATTTCTTCCAACAAGAATCACGTGGTTGTTTTCTTTTGCTATATTAAAAGCGGTTTGCTTTCCTATACCATCGGTTCCCCCCGTAATAAGTACTGTTTTCATTTGTTTCTCTCCAGTATTGATTTGATTCCTTTTATCGTTAGCTCTGTGTCTACAGTGTGTTGGTAATTAATCTGGTTTGATAAAATCGCAGAAAAACCTCCTGTAAGTATAATATTTTTGAATTCAAAATCTACTTCATTAATTATTCTTTTAATCATTCCATTTATAGCGTCAATTCCTCCATACATGATTCCAGATTGCAAATTTGTTTTTGTATTTGTTCCAATGACTTTTTTGGGAAAAGTATAAGAAATTGGTTCTAATTGTGCAGCTCTTTTAAAAAGGTATTGCGCAGAAACATCTACGCCNGGCGCAATAGCTCCTCCTATGAAGGCGCCGGAGGTGTCTATTACATCATAGGTAGTTGCTGAACCAAAATCAATTACAATTGCTGGAAATAATTTTAAATCTACGATATTTTTAATATTACAAATACGATCATTACCAACCTCGCTAGGATCATCTACTTTTAGTTTTATTCCAGAATTTTCATATGAAACCTCAAAAATGGGATTATTTGAACATTTGTCAACAAAAAATTTATTTAACTTTGGAACGACAGAGCTGATAGCAATACGGNAATTGGTATCAAAGTTGATTTTTTTTTGCAAAAGAGCAATGCTAGATTCAAAGCGTTCTAAATTTCGTAGTTTATTTTCTTCATATGTTCCAATTACCACATTTGTATTACCAATATCAATACATTTTAAAATCATAATTCGATTACTCCAGAATTAAAAGTGTAAATCTCGTTATCAATTTTCATTTTAGCATGTCCAAGATCAGATAACCCCAGAAAGACTCCTGTTAATTTATTTNTGCCATTTGAAAAGCTTACATTCTTATTTATATGATAGCATAGCTTTTCCCATTTGCGAATATTTATACGAACGGGTTCAGTAATTAGTTTTTCTAATGCATTAAGTATATCCGCAAGCAAAAACTCGCGTTTTATTTTTTTATTTATGATTTGTCTTAGAGAGCATGAATCTTTAGATATTATATCATCCATTGTTCGCTGATTAACATTTAGGCCTAAACCAACAATGAAATAATCACCTTTCTTTTCAATTAGGATTCCACCGATTTTTTTTTTATTGAACATAATATCATTTGGCCATTTAAGTTCGCAATTAATATTACTATTTTTATAAATACCTTCAACAATTGCTATACCGCAAGAAAGAGGAAGTATAGTACTAAGATTTTCAATGGAATTATTAATCACTATTGAACATGTTATACTATTAAATTGGCTTGAAATCCATTGATTGCCATATCTTCCTCTTCCNTTTTTTTGATTATCAGTAATAATCATATTAAAAGAATTTATTTCATTTCGTGACACCATGTTACTCATCTCTGTGTTCGTAGAATCAATGCTATCATAGTATTTGACGTTATGACCAATTTTTTTTGTAGTCAAATGAGAACAGAAATCTTGAACGGANAACATTTGCATTAATGGATTCCAAAAACATCACGCATGGCATCCGAAATTTCTCCGAGTGTTGCTTTATTCTCAATAGCTTGTATTATAAAGGGCATAAGATTTTTATGCTCTTTTTTTGCATTTTTTCTCAACAACTCAAGACTTTCAACCAAGTTAGTATCTTCTCTATTTTTTTTATACANCTCTAATCTCTTTAGCTGATTAGTTTTAGCTTTTTCATTGATTTTAAGAGGCTCAATGCTCTCTTTTTCAGAATTACTGAACTTATTAATTCCGACTATCACCGCTTTTCCACTTTCGACTAATTTTTGATAATCATATGCAGACTTGGATATATTTTTTTCCTGATAGCCCTCACGAANCGCTTCTACAGCTCCACCCATTTCATCAATGTCTGATATTATTGCCTCAGTATCTTTAATTAAGTCTCTTGTTAATTTTTCTACAAAAAATGAGCCTGATATTGGATCGATATTTTCTGCAACACCTGACTCGTAGGCAATAATTTGCTGGGTACGTAATGCTAATTCTGCAGATTTTTTTGTTGGAAGAGATAGGGCTTCATCTTTTGCGTTAGTGTGAATAGATTGAGCACCCCCTATTATTGCAGCAAGCGCTTGTAGTGCCGTTCTTACAATGTTGTTATCCGGTTGTTGCGCAGTTAATGTAGACCCAGCGGTTTGGACATGAAACCTACACATTAATGCTTTTTTTTCTTTAACACCAAATCTGTTTTTCATAATTGTTGCCCAAATTTTTCTTGCAGCACGAAACTTTGCGATTTCTTCAAAAAAATTATTATGACCATTAAAAAAAAAGCTTAATTGCTTCCCAAAAATATCTGGCTTTAAATCTTTTTTTACAGCAGCTTCTACGTATGCTATGGCGTTAGAAAAAGTAAACCCTAATTCTTCAGCAGCAGAAGAACCAGCTTCTCTAATATGGTACCCAGAAATGGATATTGTATTCCAAGAAGGCATTTCCTTAGAACAAAATTCAAAAACGTCAGTTACCAGTCTCATGCTTTCATACGGGGGATAAATATAAGTACCTCTTGCGATATATTCCTTAAGAATATCATTTTGGATTGTTCCTCTTAGAGATTTTGGACTAATTCCACGCTCCCTGGCTAAAACAATTAAAAAACCTAGTAAAATTGGAGCTGTAGAGTTAATAGTCATTGATATAGAAACCTTATCTAGAGGAATGTTATCAAATAAAATTCTCACATCATCCAATGTACATATTGGAACCCCTACTTTACCGACTTCACCCTTTGAAAGAATATGGTCAGAATCATATCCTGTTTGGGTAGGAAGATCAAACGCAATTGATAAGCCAGTAACTCCCTTTGAAAGAAGATATTGATATCTTTTATTACTATCTTCAGCACTTGAGAATCCAGCATATTGTCGCATAGTCCATAGCTTATTAGTGTACATTTCGGGATAAATGCCATGAGTAAACGGTGCTTGCCCAGGTTTTTCATCATAAGCGGAACCGTAAAATCTTTTATGGTTTTTATTTTTCACTACTTAATATTCCTATCTTTCTTAATTTTATTATATGCCTCGCTAACTGATTTGAATTTATTTTGTGCTATTTCTCTAAATTCTTCTCCTAAATGTGCAATTTTATCAGGATGATATTTATTGGCCATTTTTCTATAAGCTTTTTTTATTTCAATGTTACTAGATTCTTTTTGAATACCTAGTACATCGAAAGCCGAATCCAAATCTTCCTTGTACATTCCTTCTATTGATTTGTAATCAAGTTCAGAAATTCCAAGTAAGTTGGCTATTTCTTTAATTTTATTTATTTCGCTTAAATGAATTTCTCCATCTGATTTTGATAGGCCAAATAAAACATGAATGACTTGTAGCCTTGAGGGTTCATCCATTTTTGATCTAATTTGTGAGCAAACATCATTTAACGGAATGTCTTGTTCTAATATTTTTTTGAAAACTTGCATAAGCTTTTTTGTGTCGTGAATACCAATCTGAGAAACAAAAAATTGCTTTACGTAATTAAGTTCCGATTTTTTTTGAATGCCATCAGCTTTCATTATTGCTGCAAACAGAACCAATAGAACAGACAAAAAGTCTCCGCCCCCAGTCCGATTATTTCTTATGTTTTTTGTTGACACAGAACCTAAAGCATAACCTAAAACAGCTCCCACGGGTCCGAACATAGCCCAGCCAAGAGTTCCCCAAATCCATTTTTTATAGTTTTCTGCCATATTTATATTTTTATTTATAGTATAATTAGTATAAAATTACACAAAATATTTTATAGAAAATAGCTTAGTATGTTGAACAGCAAAAATCAGGGATTTTATGAAGTTTAAAATTTTCTTTTTATTACTTATTATAACTTTATCTTTTTCAAATGATGAGCACTCATTTAAGTTAAAAAATGGAACTAAAATTATTGGGAATATTATATCCGAAAATGATGAGGTGTATGAACTTGATACGAAAATGGGCTTAGTACAAATTAGTAAAAAAGATATAAAAAAATTTGAGTGTATTTTTTTTATGAATGATGGAAATGTTCTTGTTGGCAAGAAAGTAAGTTCATCAGAAAATGAAATAATTTTAGATACAGAGATAGGTGTTTTTAAAATAAGTAAGACTGATTATTATTTGTGGCTCCCCAGATTTAGCAACCAAGCATATATTTCATTAATGTTTATAATTGCTATTTTAAAGTAGATTTAAATCAATTTCTAGCAAACTTCTTTTAATTGAATTATTAGGCAGTAATAGATTTTTAAATTCAATCATTCCTTTAGCTTGATTATTCCATAATAATTTATTTTTTCCCTCACCAATGCTAACCCACTTAAAACTTACATGCTCGTCTGACAAAGTAACTTTCTTAGAATCTACTAGAGCACCAAAAACAGGAATTATATTTGTAGTATTATTATTTGGGTCAAAATAGAAATTCATAAAATCCAAGCCCCATAATTTTTTTGGAACAAGACTTGTTTCTTCTAAGATTTCCCTAAGTGCAGCACTAACCGGGTTTTCATTTTCTTTAATTTTTCCTGTAACGCATTGCCAAATTAAAGGA
>PBGO01000002.1 GCA_002719095.1 Fidelibacterota bacterium | reverse complement strand
TAATTTTTTAGATCTAGTTCAGAATGATACATCTATTTCTCATAATGATGAATGGTCAAAAAAACTTGATTTTTTTAATTCTACAACAAAACAAATAATTCAAGATGATACTTTTACAAATGAAAAAATAAAAAAATATGAATCTGGCAAAATGAACTCTTTAATCTTACCAAGAGTATTTTTTGACTACGGATCTTTAAAACCAGGGTTTTATTTGATGTCTACTGATATCTTAAATAAGCTATCTTTTTTTGCAGGAGGTGGTGTAAATAGAAAAAAAGATTTAGACTTATTTATGATGTTTGAAAATTATAATTACTCTTTCACTCCGTATGTAAATCTATTCTGGGTTACGCGAAACAAGGAAACATCACAACTATATAGTGATCAACTTGAACAGGATTATGAAAACATACCAATTAAAAATAATTATTTATTCAACTTATTCTCAATGGATGCTGGAACTAGGTTTAGTTTTATATCAAATTCGAAATACATTCCTGGAAGACATAAGTTTTGGTTGAATTATCAATACAATAATTATAGGGAAAAAGTTGAACAGCTTATCACACAATTTGATCAGCAAGGAAATATAGAATTCTATGATAGTTTTGATTTTTCCTTTGATTATTATAGAAGCCACATTTTGTCTGTTGAATATATCTACAAAAAACAAAAGAATCATTTTCTGAAAAATATGCTTCCAAATAATGGTTTTGAAATAAAGTTAAAGTTATCTTACGAATTTAATGATTTTTTAAACGGATTTGGTATTTATGAAGATTCGGGAACTTTTGGGTCAATTTTATCTCCAAATAATACTGCAAAATACGAAATTGATTTCATCAAGAATTGGAATTTATCTCAAACGAATAAATTGAATACCAGCCTAATATCCAAAACATCAATTGGACATTTATCAAACGAAAATATTGATGATTTCTTTTACTTTTTTGGAGGTGGTATGCCTGGAATAAAAGGGTANAGTTACTACGACGAGAGCCTTAAAGGTGTAAATAAAATCATTCAAAGTTTNATTCTCAGGTATCCATTTTTTTCAGAAAAATCAAAGAGAATTGCTTTTACAAATTTGAAACACTCAACGATAGGTTTTATACTNCAAGCAGGGGATGTNTTNGCTNNTGAAAAAGTTGGTTTGGATGATTTNAAATTATCAGCAGGCATTGAATTAAGNTTATATGGTTATAGTGTNTATTCATATCCATTAGCAATNGAATACGAGTANCATATTGCNAAAAACTATGANGAAGGTAAGCATTATTTTAAAATTTTATTTGATTTTGTGGAATGAACTTTAAAAGATACATATTAATTNTTCAATTTTTTNTTTCATTAAACTTAGCTTCTAATTCTTTATCNNTAAATTTTAATACTCTAAGTAATNCANACGTCAAAAAACAAGANAATGATGTCTCAAAATCTATGATGCTATCCATGATTGTTCCAGGGTTAGGTCAGTATTACAAAGGTGATAAAAAGAAGGCATTGATTTTTATGGGTATTGAGCTAACAGCTTTATTCGCTAAAAGATATTTCGATAATAAAGGCGATGAAAGAGTTTATGAATATCAGGAATTTTCGGATCAGCATTGGAGTTTTGAAAATTGGATAAGAGATTATGATTGTTGGAATATTGCATATCAAGGAATAAATAACGATTGTAATTATGAATATTCTGATATTTTTTCAAATGTTAGTATTGACCAAAATGGAAATCAGACGGAGGATTACTTAAGACTTTGGGAGCACAGTCATCATTTGGATTTTTATTTTGAAGATAGTTTAATCAGTACAAATGATCAAGCTTTCCAAGATTTATATTTTGAATTTATTAATTGGAATCCAGATGAATATGATGGGATGTCATTTGTTGAACATTATAATATAGAAGTTAAAAAAGATCATCATTTTTATGAAGGAATAAGGAAATATAATATGTTTTTCGCTGGTTGGGATGATGCTAAAACAGATATCCAAAAAGTTATCCAGCCAAGTGGGTATGTTATNGCTAATTCTCCCAATAAAAGCTACTATAATAAAAAATGGAATCAATCTATAGATATGTATGATTACGCTGAATTTGCGATAACTACAATATACTTAAATCACGTAATTAGCGTGCTTGATATATATTTTAAGAGTAAATTTGACAATAGAATTAAATTAGAACTCAATCATGAACTTTTGCCTAAATATAAAAATGTTAATTATATGTTAAATTTGAAGATTAATCTTAAATGAAGCTCCCGCACTATGTCTTATTAGCTGGTTTATTAGTCATTTTTTTGAGTTGCTCTGCTCAATCAAATGATATTAGTAAATCTGATATTTATTTTTCTAAAGCTTTAAATTTGTTTGAGGACAGTAAATTCTCAAAAGCAAAAAGTTATTTTCAAAACATAATAGATCAATTTGCTGGAACAGAGATAGCTGTAGATGCAAAATACTATCTNGCTTATTGTGAATACGAATTGAATGATTTCCAAAACTCTAAACAATCATTCATGATTTATAAAAGATACTCGCAAGATATTTTAAAAATTCAATCGGCTAGATACATGATATGTATGTGTATGTTTAACCTCACACTAGATCATTCAAAAGATCAGTCTGATACATACTATGCTCTTGAAGAATTTCAAACTTTCATTGAAGATTATCCAAATAGTAAATATCAATCAGAGGTATCTGATAAAATTAATCAATTACGTAATAAATTAGCTCAAAAAAAAATAAATACTGCTAAGCTTTATTTAAAAACGGAAAAGTATGATTCAGCTGAAATTTATCTTAACCAAATTTTTGGAGAATATTATGATACAGAGTTCTCTGATGATGCAAGATTATTAAAAGTGATCTTATTTTTATTCAGAGAAGAGAATGAACTTGCTGAGCAATATTTGGAAGAAAATAAAACAAAATTTAAAAATCAAGAAAAGTTTAGAGATGCTCTTAATATTATTTCAAATACATCAAGACGTTTTAAAATTAAAAATATATATTTTTTAGATTACATAAATAACTTACTATGAAAATTTTTTTCTTTGGCGGTTCTTTCGACCCTCCTCATAAAGGACATAAGTCAATTGCTGAATTTTGTATAAAAAATAATTTATGTGATAAATTTTTATTTATCCCCACGAAAAAAAATCCATTAAAGTCGAATCCTTTTTTTTCTGTTAAAGATAGACTCTATATGCTCCAAGTGATAACTAATTCAATAAATGAAGGTAAAATAGGAAAAGTCGAGGTTGATACCTATGAAATCAAATCGTCAAAAAAAGAATCTTTTACTATAGATACTGTAAATTATTTACTTAACAAGTATAAAAATGATGAGATTTTTATGGTTGTTGGTAAAGATATTTTAAAAAACTTAGAAAAATGGAAAAAATGGGATGAAATACAAAATTTGGTTAAATTAGTCTGCGTCAACAGGTCAGAGTATGAATCTCATTCGGTCATAGATATTGATTGCATGATTGAAGAAATTAATTTTAATATTGATTCAACATATATTCGGAAAAAAATTATGGCTGGCGACTTTTCAAAAATTCTTGATAAAATACCATCTGAAATATTGAAGCATTTAAAAAAAATTAATAACAATAATATATGATTTACGACTTCATACAATTTATCATTGGTTTAGCTATGATTTATTTTAGCGCTGAATTAATTATCAAATATGGTAAAGAACTTGCTTATTCAATAGGAGTTTCAAAATATTTCATTGGTCTAACTTTAGTTGCTTTTGGCACAAGTTTTCCTGAATTTGTTGTTTCAATTAATGCAAGTATTAATGGAAACCCTGGAGTAGCATATGGAAATGTGATTGGTTCAAATATAGCAAATATTGCATTAGTATTATCAATATGTTCTTTATTCAGGAATTTAAAATCAAACAAAACTAAGAATCAAGATTTATACTTTTTTTTAGTTTCATGCTCACTCACTCTAGTTTTTTCATGGAATGGATTCATCGGAGATCTCGAGGCAATTTGTTTTTTGATGGTCTTTGTATTTTATTGTTACTTCATAAAAAAAGAGTTTGGTTCGTTAATTAACCAAAAAAATAACGTTAAAAAATTCAGGTTGGACGGTTATCTATTAATTATTCTTTCATGCTCTTTTTACATTTTGGTTGTTGGATCTAACTATTTCATCGGTAGTGCATTAAATATAGCTTATAATTTTAATATTAGTAACGTTGCAATATCTATGACTATGATCGCAATTGGAACCTCAATCCCAGAACTTGCAACATCGATAATCGCAGTTTATAAAAAAGAGCACGATTTGTTAATTGGTAATATTGTTGGCTCAAATATAATGAATGTCTTAATGGTTTTAGGGCCTTCTGCGCTAATAAGTAATATTTCTATTGATAATCATATCAATTCATTAATATTAGTAATAACGCTAACTGTAATGATATTTTTTATAAATTTTTTAAAAATTAAATTCACACGTATCTTAGGTGTTTTACTTTTACTAACTTACAGTGTATTTATTTACTCAAATTTTTAATAAAATGATTTAAATTTTAAGTTTAATGGAAAAGAAGAAAATATTAAAATTCTCTAATGTTACAGCAACATATGCGAACGGTTGTGGAATTTTTGATATTTCTTTTGAATTGAATAGTTCAGATATGGTTTTTTTAATGGGGCCAACAGGCTCTGGAAAATCAACTTTATTGAAAACAATTTACAAAGAATTAGATATTGATTCAGGTACTGTTTTTGTTGATAATAAAGATATTTCAAAATTTAATAAAAATAAGACATCTCTTTTAAGAAGAGATATAGGTGTAATTTTTCAAGATTTTAAGCTGTTAAATGATAGAACAGTTTGGGAAAATATTTCTTTGCCTCTAAAAATTGCACAAATCGGAAAAAATGAGATTTCTTCTAAAACTTCTGAGCTAATTGAAGCTGTTGGTTTAGCTGGCAAAGAAAAAAGTTTACCTGAACAATTAAGTGGAGGAGAAAAGCAAAGAGTAGCAATTGCCAGAGCAATGGTAAAAGAACCTAAAATACTACTTGCTGATGAGCCAACAGGAAATTTAGATCCAAATATATCTATGGAGATATTGGAGTTGCTTGAAATGGCTACTGATTTTGGTACATGCGTTATAATGTGTACACACAATTACCCACTTATCAAATATAAAAAAAGAGAATTCATAGAATTACATAATGGGCGAGTTAGAATTTGATGCATAGACGAATCTTTGACCTTATTTTTGATAGTTTCAGATTTTTAAAAAAAGAAAAAATCAACTTTTATATTTCTTCTGTTACAATTTCAATATGTATTTTAGTAGTCTCGTTAATTTANATTNTAAGTCTAAAAGTTATTCAAACAATTAAATCATCTGAAAAGCCATCTATTATTATTAACTATACNGAATCTTATGAAAATTGTGAAGATTGTAATCAAANANATTCTAATCAATGTCCAGAATGNGATATTTATATTTCTGATGCNCTNAAAATTGATTCAAATGATACNAAAGAAGATGNNTACAGAAAAAATATTTGTAAAGATTGNATTGATAATGATNTAAAATTAAACGATGGTGATTCATTCATGAATTATCGCGATATGTCACTCTGTCATGAAAAATGTGTNCCACCTNCTTCTTCTNCATATTCATTAAATGNATATGATGAANGAGANCANTATCAGGATTTAAATNAAAATAGAATGTTTGATCCTGACCTTGAGGAGTTTATGAATAATGAATATTATGGGAGCAGAGTAAANACTAGTTGTTATGCTTGCATTAANTTNAGATTNTTAAGTTNNAGAAATCAGATNAGGTATTTGGATGAAATAAATGACGAAATTAATTTTACAAANAANCATAGNGCNNTATCAAAATATGAGCGATTNGTTGGTCGATATTATTTTAAGAANAGACCAGATAGAATTNTAATTCCTTTTCCAGCACAATCTGAATTTACNGTTGANAATNCTATNGATAATGTTAAAGATTTAAATAAATTAATTAANAAANTTAAGAANATGGAATTTGTAAAAGATATTGATAATGAGAGTATGGTTAATTANAANAAATTCATATCATACACAAAAATAAATAAAGCAATNTCAAGCATAATACCAATTTTAATTNTATTAATNCTNATAGTTCCNTCAATGGTTATATCAAACACAGTACGNCTNGTTATTTANTCCAAAAGAGACGTNCTNAAAACGTTGAGAATTCTTGGAGAAAAAGATTTTTACATNNGACTACCTTTNATNTTGGAAGGAATATGGCAAGGAATCTTAGGNGGNTTTCTAGCTTATATGATTTTATTATNTCTTGATATTGCAGGNATAAATATNTTAATGAGTAAATTTATTAATGTTATGTTGTCAGAAATAAGTACAAAAAATATTGTTNATTCTAGTTTGNTNNTTGATACTCAAAGCTTTTTCGCAATAATTTTTGTTGGCATATTGCTTGGTATTTTTGGNTCAATTAGAGCAACNATGAAATTTTTGAAATNATTATGGCAAGAAATTTGCTTTAAATAACNNAAAAGGATTTNTTNATGAANAAAAAAGAANTAAAAAAGACAGCNACGNAAAAGAAAAAAACTATTNNCGNNAAACTTAAAGAGGAAAACAAANNATTAAATANTAANNTGGAAACTTTGCANGACGAAAAATTAAGGCAAATAGCTGATTTTGAGAATATGAAAAAAAGAAAGAATAATCAAATATCAGATATTTTGAAATATTCCGGTGAAAACTTAATAAAAAAAATAATTCCTGTTTTAGATGATTTAGATAGAGTTACCAAAGATTCCAATTTAGAAAGCTCACCCAAAGACATATTGGATGTTGTGAAAGTTATCAATAATAAATTTCACAAAGTTCTTAAGGGGTTAGGTATTATTAAATTTGAATCAATTAACGAGCAATTCGATCCAGAATTACACGATGCTATGATGACCAGAAAATCAAAGAAAAAGAAAAACACTATAATTGAAGAATTTGAAAAAGGTTACAAATATCATGATAGAATTATTAAGCATGCAAAAGTTATTGTTAGCGAAGGGAAAAAATGAGAGATTATTATGAAATACTAAACGTTGATAAAAATGCTTCTGAACAAGAGTTGAAAAAAGCATATCGAAAAATTGCCATGAAAAATCATCCTGACAGAAATCCTGGTGATAAAAATGCTGAAAGTATATTTAAAGAAGCTGCTGAAGCATATTCAGTTTTGAGTGATTCACAAAAGCGTCAACAATATGATACATTTGGGCATTCTGGACTTAATCAGGCTGGCCAATCAGGTGGTTTTGGTGGTTTTAACGTAGAAGATATTTTTAATAGTGTTTTTGGCGGTGGTGGAGGATCCGGTTTTGGTGGCTTTGAAGATCTTTTTGGAAGTTCAAGAAGCAGGACAAAAAAAACAGCTGGGGATCTAAAATTAAAGTTGAAGCTTTCCCTTGACGAAATTTACAATGGCGTTACTAAAAAAGTAAGAGTGAAACGAAAAGTACGTAATGGTAAAGAATCTATTAAGTGTTCAAAATGCCAAGGTTCAGGAGAGTTAAGAATAGTTCAGAGATCAATGTTAGGTCAAATAGTCAACGTTCAACCATGTAATAATTGCTCAGGAATTGGTTATATTGGAGGAACTGAACTTTCTTCTTCAACAATTGAGATTAATGTCCCCTCTGGAGTAAGCTCTGGAAACTATATGACAATGAAGGGAAAGGGTAATGAAGGAGTTGATGAAAGTCTTGATGGTAATTTAATCATTTACTTTGAAGAGATTGAACATGAGTTTTTCACTAGAAATGATAATGATATTTATCTCGAATCAGAAATTGAATATCATCAAGCAATATTAGGTGACTCAATAGAAGTTCCCACATTATCAGGAAATGTAAGTTTAAAAATTCCTAAGAGCGTTAAGAACCAGCAAATTCTAAGATTGAGGGGAAAGGGTATGAAAAAAATAAATGGAAATAGTTGCGGAGACCAGTATATTAGAGTGACAATAAATATCCCAAAAACAATCAGTAGAAAGTCACATGATTTGCTAATAGAACTTTCTAAAGAAATGGGAAGTAGAGTTTCTTTTAAAAAAATAAATGAATAAAATAAAAAATAAAATATCATTGCTAGATTATTCAATATTAGTTGTTCTAATAATTTTCTTCTCAATTGTTTATTTTTACTCAGCGATTATTTGGCCTAGAGAAGAAAAATTTAAGGAATTAGATCGTTCAAGAATGATAAGAATTGATAATGCGCAAAAACTATATTATGCGTTAACCAATGATTACCTAAACGACCCTTCTGTATTATTTGCATTAATTGAAGCCGTCAGAGATACTTTAGATGGAGATGAGTTATTTGAAGGTAAAAAAAATGTTATACTTGCTAATAAATTNAGGAAATATACTATAAAATATGAACGGCAAAATGAATCAAAGGTTGACACAATTTNTGTTGATGATTCAGANGCAAAATCTTTCGAGTTTTCGGAGGGAATCAAGTTGTATGCGAACAAAATAATTTCTGATATTGGGCGTTCTAAAAATATACCGTTAGATAGCGTAATCGCTGATCTAATTACCGATAATGTAAACTACTACACTTCTAAAAATTCTAGTGATTTGAGACAATTGAGCGATTTAAACGGAGAAGTTTATTTTAATTTTTCCATGAAAAATATGAAAGATTTCGTTGAATCTAATATTATTTTTCACGATCATTTTTACAAAGATTTTGTAGTAGGGAATATAATTAAAGATGATGAGATTAAAAATTATACTTTTCAAATAGATATTCCACCTGGGTTTAAAAGTAGACTTGATACTACTTTCACTAAACCAATCAAAATTGAAGAGACTTATGTTGAAAATATATATGCAGTAAAAATTAGAAATTTTGATCCATCTGATACTTTTATTGATGTTGGAAACGGAATTTGGGATGATTCAGAACCCTTTTTGGATGATAACAAAAACGGAATTTGGGATGATTCAGAAAAGTTTATTGAAAATAATGGTATGTATGACCTAGGTGAAGAATTTGTAGATTCTAACAATAATAATAAATGGGATTCAGCTGATACTTTCGATGATGAAAAGAATGGTAAGTATGATATTGGTGAATTTTTTATTGACTCTAAAAATGGCAAGTATGATTTAGGTGAAGTGTTTGAAGATGTTGGAAATAATGTTTGGGACATAGGTGAGAATTTTTATGATGAGCCAAACGGCACCTATGATTTAGGTGAAGATTTCATTGATTCTAATGGAAATGGTGTCTGGGATTCCGATGAGTCTTTCAAAGATATCAACAGTAACGATATTTGGGATACCTTTGAACCTTTCAACGATAAAAATAAAAACGGCAAATGGGATAAAGCTGAGAAATATTTTGATGTTCCAAATGGTAAGTATGATATTGGTGAAAAATACGATGATTTAGGCAATGGAATTTGGGATGCCGGAGAATCTTTCACAGATTTAAATGGTAATGGAGTTTGGGATAATTATGAGACTTATGAAGATTCTAACGCCAATGGCAAATATGATAAATCTGAGAATTTTAAAGATGCATTAAATGGTATTTATGATATAGGCGAGTCGTACATTGATGGTAATAAAAAATGGGACTTTGGTGAAAAGTTAATAAATGATTGGAATAACAATGGTATATGGGACCCCGCAGAGGATTTTACAGATGCAAACGGGATATATAACATTGGTGAATTTTTTATTGATTGTGAAATAATTAATAATGAAAAAATTTGTAATGACGCTTGGTGGAGAAAATTTATAGGTAACGGAGTTTGGGATAGTGCTGAGGAATTTACAGATCTTAATGATAACGGGGTTTGGGATAGCGCAGAGCAGTACATTGATGAAAATAATAATGGTAAATGGGATTTAGGTGAACAGCTTATTGATAACGGTAATGGTGTTTATGATGAAGACGAAATATACTATGATGTAAATTATTTCAATGAACAAACACATAATGATTATAAATCAAAAGATTTAATATATTTAGGTTACTTGCCAAACCAAGATACTCTTTACACCATTGTTAACCCTGAAACTGGTCTGGAAATTAAAGTTCCTGGATATGAGCTAAAAAGAAACTATAAAAACTCTGAAGTTATAAATTTTGAAAGTATTGATTTTAAAATTGTAGAAAGAAAAAGAGTTTTTATGGACTATTTGAGTAAAAGTGATACTCTTTCAAGTGATTCTCTAAATTCCTCAATTAATTCTTTCAAAAATAGTCATAGTAGTATTGATCCGTTTAAAATTAGTATTTCGAGATTTGAAGATGAATTCTATTTTATTAATCTTATCAAAAATGGATTTTCTTCAAACTTTGTTTATCCTGTAAATTTTTCTGATATTGAAGGAATTGAGTCAACTACCTTGGAAGTTAATTTACCGTTAATTGATGAAAGTATTGATGCGGTTATATATTACAATAAGATTGATAATCCCGACATAAAAATCAGTTCTCCAGTTTTAAAAAACCAATATTGGACATACTGGCATAAGTTGTACTCAATCGATATAAAAAATGTACAGGATTATGACTATTCAAGAAGTACATTTGAAGTACCCACTCCATTTTCATTTTATTCTGGACAGCCTGGAGAAATTGTTAATCACATTAAAACATGGGCTAATTAATGATAGGTATTTCAATCTCTGATAATAGTATTGGTTTTATGAAATGTTTCAAAAAAACAAATTTAACTCATATTGAAGACTTTGTTATGCTTCAGAAAAAAAATCCGGATATTACTCCTGCAAATTTGAACAATATCATTAACAGAAAGAAAATCAGAAAGTCTCTTTACCCATCAAAAAAATGTAAAATTTTCATTGATTCTTCTGAAGTCATAATGGATTTAGTAAACTGCCCCAAGGAGGTTGATAAAAATCTTTTTATGAACTGGTATAACAATTCTATTTATGGAGATACATTTCCTGCGAATTTATCACAATACAATATTGAAATTAACAATCAGTCCTTACTAAGCATGAACATTGAAAAACAAAAGCAATACGAATTGTATAATCTCTTCAAAGGAAACAATCTTAGTCTGACATCGATATCTATTAGTATTTTTTCCGCAGACCATTTAGCAAGATCTTCTTTTGATGCAGATACTTCGAAAGGATATTTAGTTTGGAGCGTTGGTAAAAATAAAGATGAAATCCTCGTTTGGAAAGATGGCTCTTTTCAATGTTTATTTGAAATGAATAGAAAAAATAAAAAGTTGTCAGCTTCCAGAGTTTTAGGTAGTAGAAAGTTATGCGATGAAATCATAAGTGATTTTAGAAATAAAATACCTAATGATTTAAAAACATTCAAAATTGTAGATAAAATATTTATGTATAGAAGAACTATTGATTCATCCATTGACAAACTTTATACAAAAAAAAATAAAGAACATATAACAATTCTAAATCCTTTAATAAAAATTGATAATTTAAAACTCAAAAAAAACAAAGTTGTAGATTCATCATTTTTGGCTAATATGGGGTGTATGTTTGACCTTTAGGTAAAAAAATGAAGATCAATCTATTATCAAAGCCAGGAACTTATGGAGAGAAAGATTTACAAGATATCGAAGTTGATGATTCTCTGATTTCTGATATTTCTCATAATTTTAAAAAAGATTTTGAAAGCTCACACACAGTTAAAAAAGCAAAAGTAAGAAATAGTAAAAAAGTCATGATATCATACTGTTTCGCAGTTATCATTTTAATACTATGCTCGATTTATTATCAGTTATCATTTAACAGTAAATCATCTTTAAAGTCTGAAAACCTAATGTCCTTGATAGAATATACTATTGATAGTGGTGAATTATACCTAAGTAATATGATATATAATGATTACTCTTTATCTATTAATTTAGTTTATAATTCTGATTCGGTTATTAAAGATGAAAAATTAAAAACATTAATTAATTCACTTTCTGATGAGTCAAGTTTTAATTTAAATCTAAGTTTTGATGGTAAAAATCAATTATTAACTTTGCAATTTCCTCCTTTTATAGAGATAAAAGGAAATAATTTTGACGATAATACTAATGTGAATTATAGCTCTATCAATACAGTTTCAATTGATTCATTGTATTTACAATTAATGAATATATTGAATAAGAAAAAGATTGAAAATTTTCACCTTTATCAAGACCAAAAAATAGGTTATTATAAGCTAGCTATATTAACTAAGTGAGAATCATTTCTGGAATATATAAAAATAGAAAATTATTTACAGCATTAAGCAAAGGTTTACGTCCTACTTCTTCATCAGTTCGAAAATCAATTTTTCAAATTCTTGAGCCATTCAGTAAACTGAAAGTTCTTGATTTATACGCAGGTTCTGGATCTCTCGGTATCGAGGCATTAAGCAGGGGAGCAGACCATGTCACATTTGTTGAGAAAAGCGCAAAAGTGATGAACTCTCTTCTTAAAAATATAAATAATTTAAAATTAGCGGATCAATCATTATTAATTAAAGAAAATGTTGATAATTATATTAAGAAATGTGACTTCAAGTATGACGTGATTTTTGCCGATCCACCCTATGGTACGGTAGATTTTGATATACTTTTACCAAAAGTCTCCAATTTATTGAACAACGATGGTATATTTTGTATGGAAAAAGAATATGAAAAAAAAAATTTTAGTAACGTAAGAATTAAGAATTATGGAAAGACTCAATTTTTGATATGGAAAAAAAAATAAAAATAGCAATTTATCCAGGTTCATTTGATCCTATTACAAATGGACATGTTGACATTATAAATAGAGCCTCAAATTTATTTGATAGATTGATTATTACTGTAGCTTCAAATAATACTAAAAAAGCTTTGTTAAGTATAGATAGAAGAGTAGACATTTTAAACAAAACCTTCTCAAATAAAGCTAATATAGAGATAGATTACTTTAATGGATTGCTTGTTGATTATGCTATAAGAAAAAATGTATTCACTATCGTTAGAGGGTTGAGAACTTTATCAGATTTTGAATATGAATTTAGGATGGCTATTATTAATAGAAATCTTGATAAAAGAATTGAGACTATTTTTCTTATGACAGACGAAAAGTATAGTCATATCAGTTCTTCATCTATTAAAGAAATTTATAATTTGAATGGTAATATTAATCAGTTCGTACCCAAGACAGTATCCAAAACACTATGTAATTTAAAAAATGAAAAAAATAATAAGTAAAATTTTTGAGAAAATTGAGTCAAACTGTGATTGCATCAAAATAATTTTCCCCGAGCATAACAATAGAGTTAAAGAAGCTAAAAAAAAATTAAAAAAAATGGGATTTATAGTTCAAGACATCAATAATTTTAATCTTAAGAAAACTGACTTCTGCGAGCAAATGGCTAAATTAAAGTTTTCTAAGAATTGGCCAGAAGAGAAAGTCAAAGAATTTTCTGAAAATCCTTTAAATTATAGTTTAGGTCTAATAAAAAATAATTTAGCAGATGTTTTGATAGCGGGCTCGAACTATACTACAGCAGACGTAGCAAGAAGCAGTCTTAGGATAATTGGTTTGAGCTCTAACACAAAATGTTTATCAAGTTCATTTCTGATGATTCCAGATTTTGACAAGAATGATAGCAGAGTATTCTCTTTTGCTGATTGTGCGATTGTTCCAGAGCCATCTGAGACTCAGCTTGCTGATATTGCTAAAGATACAGCAATAAGTCATAATTTCCTTACAGGACATAATCCTAGAGTTGCATTTTTATCATTTTCAACAAATTCAAGTGCTAACCATTATAGAGTTAAAAAGGTAAAGAAAGCTTTAGAAATATTCAAAAATAAGTACAGTGATATAGATGTTGAAAGTACCGAAGTTCAATTTGACTCAGCAACAGTACCTGAAGTTGCAATTAAGAAATATCCAGATTCAATTTTAAAAGGAGATGCAAATGTATTAATATATCCAAATCTTGATGCTGGAAATATTGCATATAAAATTATGCAAAGATTTGGTAGTTACAGTGCAATTGGGCCGCTCTTACAGGGGCTTAATGCACCAATTCATGATTTGTCTAGAGGATGTAGTATTGATGACATTGTTGATATTGCAATAATAGGTTCAGCTCAAGCGATAAATAATGCCAACGTATAATTATAAATGTAATAATTGTGAAATTATTTTTGATTTATTTCAAGGTATTAATGATAAAAAGATTTCAAATTGTATTAAATGTCATTCTAAAAATAGTGTTATTAGACTAATTACTGGTGGAACAGGAATGATTTTTAAAGGTGATGGATTTTACATTACTGATTACAAAAATAATAGTAAGAAAAAAGAACGTAGTTCCAATCCTAAACAATCGGAAAATAAAAAGGAAAAAAAAGATGATAAAAGTTAAATTACCAGAAAATGGTGTAAAAGTACAAATGAACAATGGAAAATTACAAGTTCCTGATAATCCTATCATACCGTTCATTGAGGGTGATGGTATAGGTGCTGACATTTGGAAATCATCAGTGAATGTATTTGATGCTGCTGTTTTAAAAGCTTATAATGGTAACAAAGAAATTAAATGGATGGAAATATATGCTGGTGAGAAAGCAAATGATATATATGGTGAAAATACATGGTTACCAGATGAGACCCTTGACGTTGTAAATGATTGCTTAATTGCTATTAAGGGACCATTGACTACACCTGTAGGTGGAGGAATAAGATCTTTAAATGTTGCTCTTAGGCAAAAACTCGATTTATATGCTTGCGTTCGCCCTGTAAGATGGTTTGCTGGAGTCCCATCCCCTGTAAAAAAGCCTGAATTAGTTGATATGATTATTTTTAGAGAAAATACTGAAGATATTTATGCTGGAATAGAATGGATGAATGGAACAGATGGCGTAAAGAAATTGAAATCTTTTCTAATTGATGAGATGGGAGTACAAAATATTCGTTTTCCATCATCATCGAGTTTAGGGGTGAAACCTGTATCAAAAGAAGGTACTACTAGATTGGTGAAAGCAGCTCTTGAATTAGCTATTGAACAAAAAAGAAAATCAGTTACATTTGTTCACAAGGGCAATATAATGAAATTCACAGAAGGAGCATTTAGAGATTGGGGCTACGAAATTGCAAAAAAAGAATACAATTCAAAAGACTTAGATGGAGGTCCATGGCAAGTAATAAAAAAAGGTGGTCATGAGATTATAATTAAAGATGTTATAGCAGATGCTTTTTTACAGCAGATTTTACTTAGACCTGCAGAATATGATGTGATTGCGACATTGAATTTGAACGGAGATTATGTATCTGATGCTTTGGCTGCAATTGTAGGAGGTATTGGAATTGCTCCTGGCGCAAATATTAATTATCAAACTGGTCATGCAATTTTTGAAGCAACGCATGGAACTGCTCCAAAGTATGCAGGTCAAGATAAAGTAAATCCTAGTTCTGTTATATTGTCTGGAGTTATGATGTTTGAATACCTTGGCTGGAACGAGGCGGCTGATTTAATCGTTAAAGGTATTGAAGGTGCTATTTCATCAAAAAAAGTAACTTATGATTTTGAAAGATTGATGGATAATGCTACACTTTTGAAATGCTCAGAATTTGGAGAAGCTATAATTGAAAAGATGTAAAAAATGAAATTTATAGATTACGTTTCCATTGAAGTTAAAGCTGGTGATGGTGGTAATGGTTGCATTGCTTTTCTCAGAGAAAAATTTCGCCCAAAAGGAGGGCCATCAGGAGGTGATGGTGGTAATGGAGGAAGCGTATATATTAAATCAGATTCAAATCTTTCAACATTAAGTGATTTAACATATAATAAACATTATTTTGCAGAGTCTGGTGAAAACGGAAAGGGAAAAAATATGCACGGGCGAAATGGTGATGATGTTTTTATAAAAGTTCCTCCTGGTACAATAATAAAAAATTCCTCAACAAATCAAGTGATTAAGGATCTTAAAAATTTAGGTGATGAAGTTATTGTTGCAAAAGGAGGCAATGGCGGATTTGGAAATGCTAGGTTTAAAACACAAAAAAATACTGCACCAAGAAAGTCCAATCCTGGACAGAATGGAGAATTTATAAAACTTGATCTTGAGCTTAAAGTACTTGCGGACGTAGGTCTGGTAGGGTTTCCAAATGCTGGAAAGTCAACTTTTATAAGTAAAATTTCAAATGCTAAGCCAAAAATTGCAGATTATCCGTTCACAACGCTAACTCCAAATTTAGGGATTGTGAAGTATGGAAGTTACCAAACATTTGTTGTTGCTGATATTCCAGGACTAATCAAGGGTGCTTCATCCGGAAAAGGATTAGGCTCAATATTTTTGAGACATATTGAAAGAACAAAAATAATCGCATATGTGATAGATATTAATGATGAAGATGTTGAACAGTCTTTCCAAATTTTGAGGAAGGAATTAAAAAACCATAATCCTAAACTTCTAAATAAGCCGTCTGTAATTCTAGTAACTAAAGTTGATACAATCAAAGGGGAAGAAGTAAATTTAAAGGCAAAAATTAATTCAATAAATACATTCGGTATTTGCTCGCTAAATGGTAAAGGTTTGAATAGTGCCCTCGAATCAATTGTTCAATTTATAAAGTGATTAAAGTCACATATTGCGTTACATTTTGTTACTGTATTAAAATATTCGATTTATTATATTAAATTAGTGTGTTTTTCTTTTATAAACCTTAACAAGAGGGAGGTCTCTTGAATATAACATTAAAAAGCTTTTTTATTTCTCTATTTTTTTCATTTTCCTTGAGTCAATTTTACAGCTTAGAAATTGAATCTACTGGGGTAAGCCAATTAACAATTTTTCAAAATAGCATTTCAACTCTCGAGACTGGAGATGAGATTGGTATTTTTGATGAAAATGGAATAATTAATTCAGGAGACTGTTCATCTCAAACAGGTGAGCTTCTTGTTGGTGCTGGAACATGGGATGGTAATCAGCTCGCAGTTGTATCCATATCATCAATCAATAATTGTTCTTTTGGAGGAACACAACTTGCAGGGTTCCAAGATGGTAATTCGTTGGTTATTAGAGTTTATAGACCTAGTTCAGGTCTGGAGTACTCTGCTAATGCAAATTTCTCGGCAGGAACTGGAACATTTGGTGATTTATTTATGGCTATATCCGAGCTAGAACTTGAGCCGATTGGTTCTGTATGTGAGGATGATAATAATGCGACAATTGCATTAGGAGGTTGTGCTGGTGCTGTTGCTGCTCTTGGATGTGATTTTATTTTTGCAGGC
>PBGO01000005.1 GCA_002719095.1 Fidelibacterota bacterium | reverse complement strand
ATCTAACATATATTGAGCTACTCCTTCTGCGAACCATGGAGGTACAGAAGTTCCTGGTATCGGAGTAGATATAATCCTGTTAGGGTAGCCATAAAGGACATCATCCCTTTTCTCATCCTCATAATCGATAACTTGTAAATAAATGGCGGGTATCTTATTTGAATATTTCATTGAAGCACCAAGTTGAACTATGTGAACAAACTCATGAGTCAATACGTTTTGAATCCACCTATGATTACCTCTTAAATCTAAATCCATTGGTTTCGTCCAAATTTCAATCTTATTATCAAAAAACATAGCTAAACCATTTGAAAAATCATCTGTGTCTTTGAGAATTACAGCTGTTTTATCTTCAGGCTTAAAGTCATAAAGAGACGTAACAGGTTCATAGATAACTTCTGCAACTTTAGAGGCCTCAAGAGCACTTCTTTTTGTTCCTTCATGAAAATAAAAAATAAAATTTTCAGTTTCAAAACTTTTCCAATTGAGCTCTGGATGGTTATCCCATGATTGTCCAAATATTGACGTAGAAAGAATGATAAAAAATGATAAAATCATTTTATAATAGCAACCTTTGTAAAACCTAACCTTATGTCTCGATCATAAATCTCAGCGAAGTAAACACCAGTCTCATAAGAACTGAAATTCATTTCAATTTCATTAAACTCATTTGGCGAAAAATTAAATGTCGTTGGTTGTACAACCTCAATCAAAGCTCCACCTATATTGTAAATTTTTATAACGGGATTCATTGATATATCATTAAAGTAAAATCTAAAATTTGTATTGCCATCTCTGACAGGATTTGGATAATTATAGAAAGATTCCAAGTCTCCGTCATTGGAAAAAGAAGGAATTGCATGCTGTGAATTTGGTGAAGGCATTGGATAATTCCAATCAGTACCAAAATTACTCGTCCAATAAGTTCTTTGATTATCGTAATCAAATAAAAGNANTTTATTTCCATCAATGAGTGCAATCTTTTCACCCCAGNGAACTAATCTGAGAGATTGATNTGAATTACTAGCTATCAGGTTAAGTATTTCACCACCATTACTCATAATTACAATTGAATTATTTTGCCTAAATATAAGNTCAGGTTGNTTCTGGTTTGTATTAATAATATTNGCAACTAACACCGTATTTTCGATTGTTGATTCTACAGGAAAATTATCACAACTTGTNCCATTATTATTTACAACATCAATTCCGTAATTTGTCAAAGAAATAATCTCATCTAGGCCNTCATTATCTACATCTCCAGCTGATGAACCATTCNTATTTTGNGTAAGTGATGTAGTTGACTCAAAATATCCAAATATTCCCAAGTTNTCAACATTNTCTTGNAGGTTTCCTAATAAATCAATAAACGCCTTATTTTTGGCAGGATAAAAATTATTTTCGTAGACAAGCACAATCTCATTTTCACCCATTTCGTNAGTTATCTCTTCACGTTGTGNACCNTAACANAATTTATAAAAATTAGCTGATTCTTTATAAAAGATACAACCGATATCATTNATNNTCCCGGAACCAATAATTTCAATTTCACNGCTTCCAATTGTCTCATATTCAAACGTATTATTTTTTTGATAATCATAAGTCATCGTGGTTCCATTACCACTAAAATTTTTAATTTCCACAGAANTTNTAGCTTCATCATCTGTCAATGAACTTGGATTAGATGAGGAAGATAATTGGATTTCACTAAGATTTGGATTATTAATNATAAAGCTTTCATTATCGTTGTACCACATGTCGTATTGCCATCCATTGGTTAGCTTTGTNCATATTGATGGATTCCAACTATAGCACTCGAATCCAATATCCATGGATCCATCAGCCTCCTTNATTTTTACAGCTTTTTGGTATGGGTCATTNTTAATTCCANCAAATGCCTNTTGNGACAAAAATGATTCATTTATGTGCCACATTACGATTCCACTNCCNGGAAGACCATAGTCATAGTTATCAACNGAGGTNATAACTCCAGTGNAAGTATCAACAGTNACNNTATTATTNGTTTCATAAATTAAATTATCAAAAAAATGTCCAGGAACTGAATCCTTAATACTTTCATTCCAAATTTTATTTTTATTTCTCAANCTATCAATATCTACATTNTCAAAAATCCAATTATTTTTGTTTTGCAAAAGAATATATTCGTTTTTTGCTAAATCAACTTTGTGAATGGCATCAGTATCNAGCNTATTTTGACCTAAATTAGAATNGCTNTAATTATTCCACTGCTTACTGATNAGGGAAAATGGTGAAGGTGGTGAAGGAATTACTCCATATCCATTATTTGAACCATAGTCCATTAGACCAAAAANACCAACACCCGACCTACCATTTTCAGTATTAAATAAAACAGGNANTTCTAGNGAGTATCCAACTAAAAGTGAAAATAAGCCTGTTAAACCAATTTGATAATCACAATAGTCATCAATACCAAAAAATAAATCTTCAATTATATCGTAGTGTATATGATTTAAAGTTTCAGGTAATACAATGCCTCTATTTATTCCATTTTGATTCATCCAGGAATCATTTGAAGTGGNTGAAAGCATAGACTCCTCAATATATGCACTNGGTATGTCATANTTGGTNGGATCAACATACGGAAATGAGATATCCTGACCCACACCAGCATGGAATANCACAAATAAAACATCGTTGAANTCAGGANCATCAGAACCNAGNTAATCAATTATATCAGNTTGAGCTTCTTCAAGGCTATCGCTGAANAGCTCTCCAATAGTATTATCAGAAATACTATATTCACTCATCTCTTTATTCAACGTATAAATATTTTCNAAAACATGAAATTGAAAATCAAAATTACCATTTGATACATTGTANTAATAGTTTCTAACAGCTTGTATTTGAGNTTGAAAGTAATCTCTATTGTGAGGAGGTCTATCAACTATGAATCCATCACATCTATCCTCATCAGAATTAANAAACTTAATATCTAATGTTTCAAGAAATTTTCCATTTCCAGTTGTATTTGGACTAGCGTCTTCNGCAAATTCAACTTGAAGCGCAATGATTTGAGAAAATNCAAAGTTTCTNGATGTCTTTAAATTTTTTATTTTTTCAAAATCTAANTCAANAGAATTNCCNTNAGANTGAGAAANNAANAAAACACCAAAAAAAAGTATAAAGTTCTTCAATTAATATACTTTATTCAGATTCTGNTGTNATTGCGTCNAGAGACATGTTCANAGAGAATAATAATGTATTTGATCTTGGCTCACCCTCTTTTCCAAGAATNTANCCTAAATCAAANCCATACTGTCCGAAATTAATTCCTGCACCTAATGTNGGGTGTTTCAAATTACCNTCTTTATCNTGTAAATAACCTAATCTTAANGCNAAGTTTTCTGTATACCAAAACTCTAATCCAATATTGTATACCATGTCTTCAAGCTCATCTGANAACTTTCTGTCATCTCCCGTGCCTTTTTCTTTAACTCCGTCGCTATTNTAGATACCATAGTTGGGGTCTGNGTAATCAAGNAAATTACCATTTGAATCTTCAGTTCTAATAAAAGAATCTCCATCTGTTATACCTGGNATACCATCTTCCTCAAAATGTTGATAACCTCCAATTATAGATTGTCCTTGACTATTTGTATCTTGTTCACCATTATTTAAGATATTCCTATCTCCACCATAATGCCAGTCATCCAGCCAGCTTGTATAAAGCGCTTTATACCAAGGATCAAAATAACCTTCCTCTTTTCCNGAATCTATCACTCCATTTCCGTTCCAATCCATTGACTCATATCTTGCAACNAGCATTTTATTTGCATCAAATAATAAATTTAACTTTCTAGAATTATCNTNATAAAGNGTTGTAAATAATCCTATTTTCATATTCGTCGGTAAAGGATCAGCCTGACTTTTGTCAATAAAATCTACCTCTGGACCAATGTTTGATATTGATAACCCTAAATTCAATCGTTCATATTTTTTTAAAAATCCAATGTCAAAAGCAAAATCAGTNGAATACGGTTTTCCGCTTCCAGTTTCAGCAGCAACTGCTTCATCTGCNANTTTTTGATAAATTATTTTNAAATTTGTACCCCAAGCAGTTGTTTCATTTATTTTTGTTCCATAACTAAGTGAAGCAGCCCACATATAGCTTCGGAATTTGCCTAAACTATTACCGAATTCATCAGTAGATTGTTGCTCACCAAGATTTAAAAAAGTAAAATTACCTCCTACAGTACCAAGCCATGGAATGTTTTTTTTATAGGCAATAAATTCGTAATAAATATCATCAGCAAGCCCAGGGAGCCAATTTACATGCATTCCTGCAAATTCCGAACCAGTTTGAAAACCTAATCCAGCGGGATTAAAATAACTCGCATAAGCATCGTCCGCTTTTGCTACCTGTGCTTCACCAGATCCAACTGCAGATGCTCCAGGTGAAATCAACAAGAAAATAGCAGAAGCATCTCCAGGACTAGCGTAAATAAGTGTAGTAATTGATAGTATTATAGTGCGAAAAAAAACTTTTATCATATTCTCTCCCAAATGAAATGTGTAAGTATCTAACTCCCACTAAATCATTTTGTTTCTTTTAATTTAATCTTTTGCTCTCCATGCTTTAATTATATCGGTCCATTTAATATATTTTTTTGGGTTTTCTCTTACATCAATGACCAAACTGTTTAAATTTTCTGCAATGGAAGTATAATTATCATACATTGAACCATCGTTGATTAATTTTGATAAAGTTCCTTTACCATTATTAATTTTATCAATAATTTCATCTAGGTTAGAAGCTGCATTATCAATTTTATCAACAGTAGCTCTAAAATCTTGCATTGTTAAATATAAGCTATCAACAAAATCTTTAATTTTAGTCAAATCAATTTCTGCGCCCTTTTCAATCTTAAAACTATCAAGAACATTTTTAATTTCTTCAAGCGTACTTGCCAAGTTTTTGAATGAATTACGGACATCATCTTTAATTTGACCATCTTCAACTAATTCTCTCAAAACTTCAGAAAAGGCATTTACATTGTACAAAATTGTATTTGCCTGATCTTGAACTCCCGATGCAAAATCACTTGCACTAAGTTCCGAGAACCCACTTATTATTTGACCATTTCTTAATTTGTTTTTGTTTTTTGTACTAGAACCTTCTGGCCTAGAGGCCTCAATCCAATATTCTCCAACAAATAAAGGACTTTTAATTGAAAATTGAGTATCTTCAAATAAAATATCTGAATAACTTTCATTTATATTTAGCGTCACAATCGGAGTAAGCGCTTCGCTCATTGAGCCACCAAGAGTATCAACTTTTTTTACTGAGCCAATNACCAATCCAGAAAATATAATTTCATTACCTTTCTCAAGGCCATAGACATTCTCAAATTTTACTTTCACNATGAATCCTGTACCTTCGTCNTTTCCATTGATGTAGTTGAATCCCAACCACAGCAAAACAACTGATACAGCAAGAAATAATCCTGTCCAAAATGCGTCNGATAACTTNGTTGTAACTGAATAGTTTTTATAATTATTTTCGTCTGTCATTTAAATTTTCTCCAACTNAATATTAATTTTTTGAATTATTCAAACTACTATTTCCATTAATAAAATCCTGNACNTTCTGATCATGGCAGTTTTTGATTTCACTTGATTTTCCATCAAAGCGAATTTTACCGCTGTCAAGCATTAATACTCTATCTGTAACATCATAAACAGTCCTCATTTCATGAGTAACAATTATTGAGGTAATATTTTCCATAGTATGTAATTTAGATATTAATTTATTTATACTATCAGTCATTATTGGATCTAAGCCAGTAGTAGGTTCATCGTATAAAATATATTTGGGTTTTACTGCAACGGCGCGTGCAATGCCTACTCTTTTTTTCATTCCACCAGATAATTCAGAGGGATATTTATGCTCGCTTCCTTCCATCCCCACTTCATCAAGTGTTTTTTGAATTCTTTCGTTAATTTGAATNTTATCTAAATTTGTCATCTTATTTAGCCCTANAGCTATATTTTCACCAACTGTCATNGAATCAAATAATGCTCCAAATTGAAAAACCATCGAAATTTTTGAACGTACTTTTTCAAGATCAAAAAAATTCATATTATTTATTATTCTATTATCTATAGAAATGTATCCAGAGTCAGGATAAAGTAAGCCATTCAGATGCTTTAGGAGAACACTTTTACCGATNCCACTCTTTCCAATGATAGACAAAGCCTCACCTTCNTTAATATTNAATGATATGTCATTAAGGACTGTATTACTTGAAAAAGATTTTTTTATGTTTGAAATTTTTATAATAGTATAATTTCTCCCAATATGTAGTCAATAAAAACAATTGTAACACAAGATACGACAACAGTNGCTGTTGTNGTNTTACCTACTCCTTCNGCTCCACCTTTTGTATTGAANCCATAAAAACAAGCNATTGATGTGATAGCCAATCCAAAGAAAAATCCCTTAATAATTCCAAACCAATAATCAAGCGGTTCAAACTCAAGTGTTAGTCCNTTCATAAANTCATCAACNGACATACCCAATGAATCTGTTGTGACAATTATTGCTCCCAATAACCCAAATAAATCTGCAACTGCAATTAACAATGGGAACACNATCATAGAAGCTAAAATCCTTGGAAAGATTAAATAAGCAATTGGATCATATGAGAGTGACTCTAATGCATCAATTTGCTCACTTACTCTCATGGTACCAATCTCAGCAGCAATTGTAGCCCCTATCTTTCCNGTCATAATNAATGCAGTNATCATTGGGGCTAACTCCAANAGAACAGATTTACCAATTACACCNCCCATTGTATATTCNAAGCCTGGAATNATAGANCCATCTATTTGATAGCTGGCTTGAACTGCTAAAACCATTCCTGCAAACATGCCAGTTAAAATTACAATAGGAATAGATTTCACACCTATATTAAACATATGAGATACTGTTAATGGTAAATAGTATTTCCATGATTTTCTAGATCTAAAAATCTTTGACATTAGATCAGAATAATCACCTAGTTTTTCAAAAAATACTATTAGCATGTTTAATGGATAGTAGATGATTGAGTTTGAAGGTAATTCAAAAAAATATTTTTTTTTATTGGAATCTCTACTTGTTTTATCTTTAAAAGGCTGCATTATTGATTTTTAAGATCTAAAATATGGCTTTGAAATTCACCTATGTCTTTAAANTCTCTNTAAACNGANGCAAATCTAATATATGCTATATTATCAATTTTTTTTAACTCTTGCATAATCATTTCGCCAATTTTTTTAGCATTAGTTTCCATTTGGCCTGAATTTGTAACTTTTTCTTCAACTAAAATTATACTCTCTTGTATAACACTTTCTGGAATTGGACGTTTATTACACGCTATCCTAAAACTTTTTTCTATCTTCATTCGCTCGTATTCTTCTCTACTTCCATCTTTTTTAACAATCATTACTGGATACTTAAGAGTATATTCGTATGTAGTAAACCTGAAATCACAACTAAGACAATTTCTTCTTCTTCTAATACTGGATGATTTCTGAATACTTCTTGAATCTATAACCTTAGAATTGAGGTGATTACAGCTAGGACATTTCATGGTTAAATTCCTTATAAATTGGGAAATTTTGACATAACTCTCTAACAGAGCCTCTAGTTTTTTTTATTACAGTGTCATCGTTAATATTTGATAATACGTCATGAATAAGNTCTGCAATCAATTTCATTTCATCTTTACCCATTCCTCTAGTAGTTAATGCAGGAGTTCCAATTCTAATACCACTTGTTATTAATGGACTTCTTTGATCGTAAGGAACCATATTTTTNTTAGTTGTAATTAAAGATTCTTCAAGTTTTCTTTCTGCTTTTTTACCAGAAATTGATTGGTTTGTTAAATCAATAAGAACNATATGTGTATCNGTACCACCAGTAACAATATCATAGCCATAATTAATAAAACATTCTGAAAGAGATTTTGCATTATCTACTACTTTTTTACANTAGGATTTAAATTCTGGCTGAAGTGCTTCTTTGAAAGCAACTGCTTTTGCTGCAATTACGTGCATTAGAGGACCACCTTGTATACCTGGCATCACTGAGCTATTTAATAACTCAGAAATCATCTTTACACGACCTGATTTTGGAGCAACAACACCCCATGAATTTTCGAAATTTTTTCCAGCTAAAATCATTCCACCCCTTGGTCCACGAAGTGTCTTGTGTGTGGTGGTAGTTGCTATATCGCAATGAGGCCAAGGCGAAGGGTGAATCCCCGCAGCTATTAGTCCTGATGGATGGGCTATATCAGCCATTAAATAAGCTCCCACCAAATCAGCAATCTCTTTAAATTTTTCAAACTCTACATACCTAGGATAGGAAGAACCCCCACAAATTATCAACTTTGGCTTTACAGAGTTTGCCAAGTCAAAAAGTTTTTCAAAATTAACCCTTCCAGTTTTTTTCGAAACGGTGTACGAATGAAAATCATAAAATTCTCCTGAAAAATTTACCTTGCTTCCATGAGTAAGATGTCCCCCATGAGATAAATCTAAACCTAAAACTGAGTCTCCTCGTCTTAAAAATGTTTTAAAAACTGCCATATTGGCTTGCGAGCCAGAGTGAGGNTGAACATTTGCATAATCTGACCTAAAAAGATTCCTAGCTCTTTCAATAGCAATATTCTCAGCTGCATCAACGAATTCACATCCTCCATAATAGCGATTTCCAGGATAACCTTCAGCATATTTGTTAGTAAGTACTGAACCAACAGCCTCCATAACAGATTTACTAGTAAAGTTTTCTGAAGCAATCATTTCTAGGCCCTTTTGCTGTCTATTAAATTCAGAAACTATAATTTCTGTAATTTGTTTATCACTTTTTTCCAAATGTTTCATTTTATTCATCCAACATATTTAATCTGTTTATATGCCTACCAGCCTCAAAATCAGTTTCAAGCCATACTTTAACAATTTTCTTCAATAAATCTATATTTGTAGTTCTTGAGCCAAGTGCCAAAATATTTGAATCATTATGTTTTCTTGACATTTCAGCGTGTGACTCAGATGTACATAACGCTGCCCTGATACCTTTAAATCTATTTGCGGCAATTGAAATACCAATACCTGTTCCGCATATTATTATGCCCTTATTTGCTATTTCGTTTAGAACAGATTTTGCTACTTTTTGACCAAAAATTGGATAATCAACAGAATCTTCTGAATCTGTTCCGAAATCCAAAACTGTTAATCCACGATTTTCAAGATAGTTAATTAAAATCTGCTTTTCTTTGTAAGCTGCGTGATCAGATCCAATAGCTATTTTCATTTTGTGGACCTTTTTTGGATTTTTCTTTCAATCATTTCATAGCAAGGATCAGTCGGTTTAAATGATTTTCTTCCTTCTTTTACGTTCATGAACCAATCATTATTCTGAGTGATATAATTTTTTTTAAGAAACTCAGCATCCTTAATAGCTCTTCTGAATCCAAGGTTAATTGCAACTTTTAAATCTTCCCAAGCCATTTCGTAAACGGCTTTATCAGACATTGAAAGTTCTTCACCAACACAAGAATCAACTAAATCTTTATATCTTTGTGCTCTGTTGTTGTAAGATTCAGCTGTATTGAACTCAACTGCTTTATTAGCAAATTCAATTGAACTATCATAATCGCCTGTATCAGAATATATTTTTGACATCTCAATTAAATAATTAGATTCCTGAGGATTCAGATTAAATAAGCGATTATATACTTGCAATGCTTTATCTTGTTCATATAAATCAAGATATGCGGAGCCAAGAAATTCAAGAACATTAATATTATTGTTATCAAAATCTAAAAGTGCAAGACAAACGTTGACAATTTCTTCAGATAACATCTCCTCCTTTAATTTTTTAAGATAATCTATACCATATCTAATATTTGAAGGTTCTTTATTCCATCTCTCTTTGTCAATATCAATAGGATTTTTACCCAAATTGATAAATGCAGTCTTTTTTTCTTTAAAAATCGATGAATTATCAGGAGAGTAATCTTGCCATTGATCTAATATATCAATTTGGTCCTCATAATATTCTTGCCTTTCATAATATTCACTTAGTGATTTGAAAGTACTTTCTCTTCCATTTCTAAAAATACTAATATAATTTTCTAAATCTGAACTCCAGTAGCCATCGCACAATTCCTTAGGCATGCCCAAAGATTTTTGAAGATCCATTATTTCCTCGCTTAAGCTTTCAGATGAAGTAGATAAAATAATACTTTCTATCTCTTCTTCAAGCTGTAATTTCTTATCAAGATAGTAAAGTTCATCCTCAATATCGTCCTTTTTTCGTGAGACAAAAGCAGCAACATTAAGTAGTTGTAAGTCCTCAGGCAAAAGCCTCAAACCTTTATTAACTGCCCAGTTAGCGCTATCAATTTTATCTAATTGTATATAAGCTCTTCCCATCCATTGAAATATTTGTTGTGGATATTTATTTCCGCAACCTATATCTAATGAAATATTGTAGGAATCTACACAATCTTGGTAACTTCCATTTTGTCGATTGATATCAGCTGCACTTAGCCACTGCAAACATTCAGTATCGTTATTATCAGAATCATTATGATTACTTTCGTAAGAATTTTGCTCATCTGATACTGAGCAAGAATTGAAAAGTAACATTAATATGCTCATGTATAAAAAATTATATCTCAACATTAATCTCCTTTTAAAAACCATTTTTCTACGTTATCCATCCTAAATCCAAATATTTGATAACTTTCACTATCTAAATGTAAATATTTATAACTTTTCTGACCAAGTTTAATAAAAATTGAAAAGTAATTTTTATCCTTTAATCTGATTCCATAATCTAATGTCAATCCGTAATCGTTTTCTTGCATGGTTTGGTTACCAAGACTCTTATAATAAAGTCCAATTTTTGTAATAGAATTATCTAAATTTGAAGTATTTAGAAAACTTTTTGATTTTATATAATGTAAACTTAATGAATTAATATCTAAATCAGGATTGAGCATCGAACCATTGTAGTCATAACTTTTAGAATGATTTAAGCTTAATTGCCAACAATAATCATCGTCAATTTTATATCGAAAGCCTACACTCGCATCCTTAAAGCCTTTTGAATCCTCATATGATATAATTTGATTTGGTTGAAAATATGTTTGAAGCTGTTCTAGATTCTGCATATTTTCAATATTTTCATCAAAGAAAAAACTGTTTTTAATATTTAAAGGTAAGCTATAGGTTGTAGACAAAATCAAATCATAATATTTAGATTTGAAATTTGTTTCAATTTGAACACTCCCTCCTCTAAATTCGTTAACTGAATTAATTAGAATTGAATCACTCAAAGTGTAATCAACATCTAAGTTATTTTGCTCATCATTGGAATATTCTAAATCATATAGCCTAATAATTTTATTTTGTTCCAAGTTCCCATATATCATAGAATATTTTAATCCTAAATAGAATTTTTTAGAAAATTTTCTTACAAAATTTAAATATGACTTCGATATTCCACCATCATTATCGTATAGTACATTATATGCAATTGCTTCATCAGATACACTCAACTCGTCTGAGCCGATATATGAAAAATTATTAATGAATAATCTTGCATTAGATATTGAAGATGGATTATGTCCAAAAGTCAGGTAACTAGTTTGACTTAGTGGAAAAGTATAACTTATATTTGAAAGATATGAATCAGCAAAATCAGAATTTATGATTTCTGAAGCCGTATAGTTATATTGTAAACTTAAAATTGAAAGCGTATTTTCCCATATTGAAGTTGATTGATTTCCAAAATTAAAATCATTTATTTCGGTTATGAATTGTGATTTGCCTTGATTATCTTCTATATCTTCACCATAGCCGTAGAAAGAGAAACTAGAACCTAAAAAAAATGAAAATATCTGTAAAATTATAATTTTTTTCATTTTGAAAATAAAACCTCTAATTTTGGATTGAGAGAGTCAGCACAACCCGAATAGCCACACTCGTTAGAATTAACATCTTGATAATTATGAAAATTCAATCTGTTAAAATTGTATCCATCTCCACTAAGTTTCAAATTAATCCCATCATATTCTAACTCTTTATCAATGAATTTTTGTAACAAATTTCCAACTGGAATTATGACTTTATCCTCATCATCATAATAAACTCTTTTTAAAAAAATATCACTATTAGAACCCTCGAAATAAATATCAGAATAACCTTGTTCAAAATCCGATCTATCTTTCAGATGTAATAATAAATTTGAATTATCTGTGCTAATGAAAATAGTTGAATCTTGTTCAATGAAAAAATCAAGAGAATCAAATTTGAGATTAGCCTGAATTCCGTTTGAAAAATCGAGTATAAGATCATTTGTACCATCAATATTATCCTTATCATAAATTGACCTGTCATCAATAAAATTTTCAAAAGAATTTCCAGTTAAAACACTCGTAAAATCATTTGGAATACTATCTTGATAGGATAATAAAAAATGCCTGAAATCAAATTCGATTGCTTTAACAGATTTATTAGTATCAAACTCAATTTCTAAGTCGTAAGAAGAATTATCTGAATTTTTTGTAATTTTTGAAATCCAAATATTTAAATCATCAGAACTATCGGACAAATTTAAATTTCCAATATTAAAGATAGTATCATTCAAATTAAAATTTAAATATGAATTAATATCATTAATAACATTCGATTCGAGAAAATTGCCTAACTGTAAAAATTCTAATGAATCTGGATTGTTATCAGCCCCAAAGTCATTCCATTTTTCATAGATATTGTCTGATTTTTCTATAACCATATCAAAATCCAAATCTTGCCAATCCATTTGATTATTATTTTCTAGACCTTCTCCTTCTTCCCAAATACCATTACCTTCTGAACCATCGTCATCTGGATTTGTGTCAGAACATACACCGTCCGAACCACAATCATTCCAATTATCTTGGTTGAAATCAATTAAAAAATTATCATTATTAGGATCGGGATTTACCAAAATATCATAATCTTGGTTGACGTCATTCAAGCATCCACCATTACCATCTTCATATTCATCAAAACAACCATCAATACCATGGTCGGAAATAATAATTTCATTTTCATTAAAAATTCCATTAAGTTCAGTTCCATTTAAGTTATATCCAGATTCTAAATAATTAATCATATTGTCGACTCCGTAATCAAAGAATGGCTCGCCTAAATCCCAAATTCCATTTGCTTCTGTTCCATCAGAATCAAAAAAGCCAACCAGTGTATTAAGTAAACCATCACTTCCTACATCATAAAAAGTCTCACCAAAATCATAATGATTATTATTTTCTGTTCCTTCTCCATTGTTATATATGTTATTCGATTCGGTTCCGCTAACATTTGATATAACATTAAAATTATCATTGTTAGGGTCAGAGTTCTCCACATCGTCGTATTCAGGATTTAAATCATTCAAGCATCCACCATTACCATCTTCATATTCATCAAAACAACCATCAATACCATGATCGTCGAAATTTTCTCCAAGATTNTATAAACTATTTNACTCNGTCCCAGAAGGGTTAAAAAGAGGGTTAGCATCATTCAAACATCCACCATTACCATCTTCATATTCATCAAAACAACCATCGTAGCCTGTATCGTAGTAGGTTTCAATGAATGATTCATTATCATCGTAGATACCGTTGAGATTCAAATCATTCCAATCAAGAATACCATTTAACTCAAAACCTTCGCCAAAATCCCATATACCATTGCCTTCTGAACCATCATCATCTGGATTTGTATCAGAGCATATGGCGTCTGCACCACAATCATTCCAATTATCACCCTCAGGATCATCGGAATCTGAATAAGATATTACATTAGATAAATAAAGTTGAATAGGTAAGTAATCTTCAAAAGATGAAATACTTTCGTTTAGAGAAAAATTAATACTTAATTTATATTGTTGATTGTCTGACGGTGGTATGGCAGACTCAATATCTATTTCCTGTAAATTAAGCAAGGTATCTATACTTGAATCACTTTCTCCGTTGTTATAGTTTAAGACAAATATTTTATTGAAACTCTCNTCGATTGAATTGGAAAAATAAACATCAAATTCATCATCAGTAGTAACATTATTGACTTGAATCTTGTNGTCGTTTATTATCTGAAAAATTTCATTTTTAAAGTCAGCTATTAGTTTAGGCTGGCTTGGCTCAAAAGTATAGTCTGAAGAAAATAATTCAATATAGTTACTAAAATTGTCATTTTCAGTATTGTTATCATAGTTAATTTGGAAGTTTATATTATCTAAACTGCAAAAATTTGTGAAAAACGTATTCAAGGAATCAATTACAATATCGTAATCATTAATATAATATTTTAANAATATATTATTTCCTGTAATATTCAAACCATTTGTATCAATNAACGATTCNGTTATAGTAAAAATAGAATTATCCTCTTCATCAGGAATTTTTGTAACCAGCTTACCGAGTGAACTAAGTTCTAATCTAACTAAATCTAAATCATCTGATTGACAAAATTCTTCTTGATTGATTTTAGAAATATCTAAATCCAATGAGATACTAGAATTTGGTTCAGAAAAAGCATAAAGTCTTGGGCTAGTAGAAATTAATGAATCAATGAAAGGTGTTTGATAAGATGAAGAATTATCGCTATCAAGAAAAAAATTTTTAATATCTAGATTTGTAGAAAGTTGATTTGAATCAGATTCAATTAAGTCACTTTCACATTTTGTGATAAAAAGAGAACTGAAAATAATAAAAATTACTTTACAAGTATTTTTAATCATATTAGGAATTTATTTTTATAAATTACGAACATCATCGATAATGCTTTTTATATGCTCGCTTGAATCAGGAGATTCATAATCGATATCATATATACGATGGTTAGCAGCCTTTAATATTTTATTATCGAATTTATTCTTTTTTATCTGATCTATGAAAGGGTTTTTCAAATCATTAAGTATTATTGTTAAGTCAGCATACTTTATGGCATTTGAAAAATTGTTTAAGCTTTCATCATTATCTACTTTTAAATCAAGAGATTCAAAGGATTCTTGAGAAAATTTTACCCATTCATTGTAAGAATGAACAATATGAACGTATTTTATATTTTTATAAAAATCATCTTTTTGGTAGTGAAGCTTTCCAAGCATTGGAACAAAAGATGTTTGCCAATCATTTGAAACTATGACTTCAGGCGCCCAAAACAATTTCTTTAATGAAAATAATACTGATTGAGAAAAAAATGCAAATTTTAAGAAATTATCAGACAAAAATCTGCCATTTTTAGATTTATATAATAAGTCCCCACAAGGTTGAAAGTAATCCTGATCTTCCATAAAATAAACCTGTACTCTTGATTGGGGAATAAATGCTGACTTCAAATTAGCTATCCTAACATCAGACTTAAAATTAACTTCCAAATCTTTTAGCCTAATTACTTCTCTAAGAATGTATTTTCTTTCACTTATATAGCCGTACTTCGGTTGGCACATTCTTATATCAACTTCTTTATTTTTTTTCATTTCTAGCCCAAAATCAAACGAAAAATCAGATACAGAATATGTATTTGAAAAAGGTTCTATTTCAGATGAAAGAAAAAATACTTTAGTTAACGACATAACTATTAATCTAGTTGAGTTAGGTATGATTTAGCTTTAGATACAAATTCGCCGCGTGGGTACTGGTCAATATAGTTTTGCAACTCTTTTTTGGCTTTAGAATTATCTCCCAACTTAATATAGCATATTCCAATCTTAAGTTGAGCATCATCTTCTTTCTTCTCATTTGGAAAATTGAAGACTCTCTTAAATGTTTCAAGCGCAATATCATACTCACCTTTAGCAAAATATGCTTCACCCATCCAATATTGACAATTCTCTGACAAATCATGTGTCTTATCAGCTAAAAGTAAATCTTTAAAACCCTCAATACTACTATCATAATCTTCATTTATGTAAAATCTATAATATTCAGAATAAAGGTTTCTATATTCCGCATCAGACATTTTGGGAGTATCCTTAACATTATAATCATCAGTATTTGACGACATGTATTCTACTAAAGCTTTACGAAGAGTTGATACTTCGTTATCAAGAATTACATATTTTTGGTTCATATCAAATCTAACGCTATCAAAAAACATGGTATATTTATCAACTCGATCTTTGTTTAGCTTGACCTTCATTTGCATCTGAGCCATTTCGCTTACAACATTAACAGATGTTGTGTCCGGAGTGTCTTTTGTAATTTTCATATCATCTTGCATATTTTTTAGCATGTTCATAATTAAAGACACATCAGAACCAATACTATCTATTTTTGAATTTAAAAAATCTATGTCTTTTTGATGAGATGTTAACTCAGCACCCTGCTTTGTATGGAGACCATAGAGTTGCTCAACCTCCATTTCTGATTCATTCATATAATCAGAATCCGTTTCATTTTTTTCTGAAAAACCAGTCTTACCCCAAGGAATAACCCTCTGCGCAAAACCCTTGATACCAGGAACTTTACTTCGTTCGGACTTATTATTATCTGAACTTGAAGCAGAACAGCTAAAAATAAAGATTATCGATGATAAGAAAAAATATTTATAATTAAACTTCATTAAAAAAATCCTCATTAAATAAAACAACCCATTAAACTGAACGTAATTTAATAAAAATGTATGCTAAATGAAACCTTTAGTTAGAAATATGTAAAGAAATAATTTTATTTGTAATCGCCAACATTATACAGTTTGTGATAAAATGTGTTCCTCCATAGCTTAAAAAAGGGAATGGGAGCCCCGTAACAGGAAATAAACCTGAGACAATACATAAATTGATTATGAAGTGGAAAAACCATATTGATGAAAAACCAACTAAAACTAGCTGTTCATATTGATTAAGACATTTCTCCAAATATGTAATAAGCCAATAAAAAAAATAAACTAAAACTGAAATTAATACGATAATTCCTGCAAAGCCATATTGCTCAGCAAGTGCAGCAATAATAAAGTCTGATTCATAAATGGGCATCATTTTAAATTCAGTCAACATACCATTTCCAAGGCCCTTTCCAAACAGTCCACCAGAACCAATTGCATCATAAGAGCTATTTATTTGCCATGCTAAATCCCTTTTATGTTCTCCAGGATTTAAAAAAGCTTTTATTCTATCAAACCAATAAGTTGTTATTATAATATTCCAAAGAAATTTCGTAGCTAAAGTCACCAGAAGATTTAAAAATAAACAGAAAAATAAATATTTGTACTTTAAATCGTAAGTTGTGCTTCTTAAAATAACATTTGATAATAAGGATAACCAGAAAACAAAAAATATAAAAAAATATGCCTCATTAACTAAAACTAAATCGTTCTTAATAAACTCATAGATNAAAGCTATCAAAAAAGATATAATTGGCGATAAAAAAATCAGTATACTTGAAAAATTAATTCCAGAATAAAACAGCATTGGAAATATCAAAAAAATATAAACTAATGATGTCCCTAAATCTGGTTGTCTNAAAATCATAAAAGAGACTAAAAATGTTGGNAGAAGCGAGAGCGATATNATCTTAAAATCACTAATTGATTTTGGGAAATTTGATAATAATTTAGCAGAAAATAAAACAAATAATACCTTGCCAATTTCAGAAGGTTGAAATAAGAAACCTATATTAAGCCATCTTCTTGAATTATTAACAACTGAACCAAACATTGAAGTAATTAATAATAAAAATAAAATAACAAAAAGAAATTTGAAGGAATGTTGATAAATGAAATCTATTTTNAAAAANGATACAAAAAAGAAAACTAAAATACCTATAAAAACCCATAGNACCTGATCATTAAATAAAAAACTTTTTTCAATATTTGAAAATTTTAANAGAACCAGATTTATAAAAATCAAAAAAATTACTGGAAAAATTAGTTTACTTTTAATTGAAAGATTATAACNATTATCAACAAATTTTTCCATAAAACTATTCATACATATTTTCGCTCTTTATTTTTTCAAAAATCTTATTAGCCATCTTAGCTGGAGCATTTCCACCTTTGCCACCCTTTTCAAGGAAAATAACTATTGATACGTTCTTNTTCATAAAACTCATATATCCTGCAAACCATGCATGATAATCTTGTTTCTCACCCTCAATATACTTGCTTTTTAGCTCCGCGGTACCAGTTTTTGCTCTGATTACAGCATTTTCAATCCTTGATTTTTTGGCAGTTCCTGAAATCACAGCTTCTTNCATTGCATTTTGGATGAACTTTAAGTTTTTCTTTTTTATGTTAGTCTCAATTTGCGATTTTGATGCATTAAAGCTAAGTCGTGGTCGAATTANCTTACCATCGTTGGCTATAATATTAATCATTTGAATGACTTGNATCGGAGTCACTTTACTTTCTCCTTGTCCAATAACTTTATTAATCATCTGAGATTTAGCTCTTGGTGCTTCAAGTAGTGCTTTTTTTTCGTAAAGTAAATCAATCCCAGTAGGTTTTGAAAATCCTAAATTTTCCATCCAAANGCTCCACTTTGGTTTATAAATAGAATAAAATTCCTTAACAGATTTCCAAAAATATATATTACAAGACTCAGATAAAGCTTCAGCTAAACTTACACTATCAAGGTGATTTGAGTGGCAACTTATAAATCTATCTTTACTATTAGAATCAAGAGTGTCTCTTTTNCTTGTAATATACCTTCCGTTGCAATCATATTTAGTATTTCTATCAAAACCTTCTTCAAGTAGCATTATAGTTGAAGGAATCTTCATAATTGAACCAGATAAATATGGATTAATACCTCTGTTGAAAAAAGCAGAGTTTAAATTATAAATNGAATCTAGCTCTGTTTGAGATATACCCATTAACATTTTGCGAATNTCAAATGTTGGACTGTTTACATAAGCTAAAATCTCTCCTGATTCTGGAACAGAGCATATTATTGTACCATCATAGCTTTTTCCTTCAAAATTCTGCATGATATTGTAAATGTATTCTTGAAGGTTAATGTCTATAGTTAGTTTTATATCGTTACCCGNTAAGGGCTTAATATTTTTATATANATTNCCTGAGTATATTCCTCTNTCCATGCCTGCAGCATCAAATAAATGATACTCTTTACCTGGGCTTCCTTCAAGATCTAAATTNTATACTNTTTCAACACCACCACCCTCCGGAACTAAAGATATTTTGTCAAATTTTGGATTTGGATAGCTTTTACTATGAATCTTTACTTCGCTCAATACGTGTGCTAAATTGATGTTTGAATTATGNACATAATCGCGAATATAAACCTCCCTAATAACTAAGCCAGGAAATTCTTCTCTTTGTTCGCGTATTTGAAATATTGTATTCTGATCAATCTTTTTCTTTAGCAAAATTGGAGTAAACTTTCTATTAAAGCTTTTTTTAAAGCTATAAATTTTAGACTTAAGATTAGAGGTATCTATTTCTACGTATTCACTTAATAACTCATAATTAAAAAAATCTTTTACATCATAAGGAACTAATTGTAAATCATATGACTTTGCGTTATCAACAATTATTAAACCATTCCGATCAAGAATTAAACCTCTGGGAGCGCTGATAGGAATAGTTCTGACAACTTTATTAAANGCTCTATCTTTAAATTTTTCATAATTAAGTATTTGTAAGTTGAAAAATCTAATTATTATTGTGGAGAANACAATTACCATAANACCTATTACTAATATTCTTCTATTACGATTTTTCATTTTAAAATTTTCTTATAGAGGAAATAATTCATTGATAAAAAAATACTTATAATAACAATTGTATTTATTGCCATTGGTAACAGATTGTGAATTAAATCCCACTGATAAAAAAAACTTTTGATAATACTAAAACTAAAAATAATTGTAAAAATATATACCAATTTAAACCGAAACTCCCAATTGTTAGAATTAAGTTTTACAAATCCGAATAGGTAGCAAATTATCGGCATAAGAAAACAATTTAATCCTAATGAGCTACCCTCTAAATCAAGATCCATCATTATTCCTAACACAAAACCTATAAATATTAGTCTGTTTCTATTAATTAAAAAGGATTGAAACAACACGTAAACTAATATTGCGTCAATACTTATAGAAATATCTGAATCAAAAAAATCAAAAGCAAAGGGCATGTACCAACATAAAACAAACAAAGTGTACATTTGAAAAAAAACTAAAACTGACTTTATAATTNGGTTGAATGAAATCATCTTAATTAATTATTTTGTCAGTTGCTATAACTACAGCAAAATTTAAGTTCTTAATATTGGAAATTGTTTCAACAATTACTTTTTTAAATGGCTCCTTATTTTTTGGCTCTATTATTTTGGTTACAATTGATACAGGAATCCTTGGAATATAAACAGCGGAATTTGATGATGTATATAGTGTATCACCAACCAATAGATTGTCTTGGCTAGTGACTCCATACAACTCAGCTTTTTTGTACGAGATTGGAACCATCAATGCTGAATTCAACGAGTTGCTAAAATTCTCAACCATGATTTCATTTTTTTTATCATTTATTAATTGAACCTTGGATGATTTATTACCTAATCTAATAATTCTACCCACTAAATTNCCGTTTATATCAAGAACAATATATCTTCTCTTTCTTAGGTTTTCAAAATCATCTGNACCAACATCAATTAAAACAGAATTTGATAATTGAGTCTTTGGATAAGAAAAAATATTTCCAAAAACCCATTCATTCGATTTCAAATTCGACTGCTTACCCTTAATTTTTTTATTTTCAAAATTATCAAAACTTTTCAAAGCTTCATCGATAGACTCACATCTTGGAAAATGATTNTAATTTGAGGATAATTTTACCTGTATATTTTCAATGATTTGTTTTTTAAAAACATCTTTATAAACCAAAAACGCATCAAGATCACTCTTGGGTTTTAATATTATTTTTTTTGCCTCTCCCCATTTGGTATTTAAAAAGTTTATAAAATCNGAGTCGTTGTAGGAAAAAAGAATCACTGATAAAATTGAGGTTATAATCAATGCTATAGAACTTCTATCTCTACTAAAGTTACTTAACTTCAATTAAAAAATTTCTTATTGAATCAGTACGTTTTTATATTTTTGGATATCTTCAACAATCATTCCTGTTCCCTTGACTACAGATAAAAGTGGATTTTCTGCTACATGTACTGGTAACCCTGTTTTGTTCTTAATATGAGTATCAAGATTTGACAACTTTGAACCACCACCTGTTAAAATTATTCCGTAATCAAGGATATCTGAATGATGTTCAGCCGGAGTTTTATCTAAAGCTTGCTTGACAGCATTTGTAATTTGAAAAACTGTTTCAGCTAGAGCTTGTCTAATTTCGTCGGAATCAACATCTAATTTCCTTGATATACCAGAAACAAGATCTTTACCTTTAACTTGAAACTTCTTAGCTTCTGTTCTTATAGCTGAGCCTACAGTACATTTTATTTGTTCAGCTGTCCTTTCACCAATTTCAAGCTTATGTTGGTTTCTGAACCAGTCAATAATCGACTTAGTTTGTTCATCTCCAGCGATTTTAATAGTTTGTAAAGTTCCAATTCCGTTCAGAGAAATTACTGCAATCTCTGTTGTGCCNCCTCCAATATCTACAATCATATTACCCTCAGGCCTACTAACATCTACACCAATGCCAATNGCAGCAGCCATTGGTTCTTGAACTAAAAAAACTTCACTAGCATTTGCTAATTCTGCCGATTCTCTTACAGCTTTCTTCTCAACATCTGTTATGCCAGATGGAACACAAATTACAATTCTAGGTCTAGATATTCTGCTTATATTGAGTTTTCTTATAAATCCCTGAAGAAGAGCATCATTCATCTTATAATCTGCAATGACGCCATCTCGTAGTGGTCTTATTGTACTAATCGAACTATGAGTCCTTCCTAGCATTTCCTTTGCTTCATTACCAATCGCTATAATTCTTTGGTCTGTAGTATTCTTTGCAACGATTGATGGTTCATTAAGAACTAGGCCTTTACCCTTTACCCATATTAAGGTATTTGCGGTTCCTAAATCAATTGCTATATCTCTCGAAATCATATTTTTAAATTGTCCAAACATATTTTCCTTCCTAATAATTTAATGATAAAAATGTCTAAAAGACGTCAAAATCATACTCATCCCCATTTCATTTGCTGCACTAATTAATAAATGGTCATTAATAGAGCCTCCTGGCTGTATGATGGATTTAATTCCATTTTTTGAAGCAATCTCTAAACAATCAGCAAAGGGAAAAAAAGCATCTGAAGCTAATATAGCTCCATCGAAACTTAAACCAAATTCTTTAATTTTTCTAATAGCAATTTTTACAGAATCAATTCTTGACATTTGCCCGGCTCCTATTCCAAGGATCTGGCTATCATTAGCAATTACAATTGCATTTGATTTAACAAAACGTACAATTTTCCAACCTAATTTTAACGCTTCAATTTCACGTTTAGTTGGTTTCAAATCTGTAGCAAATAAAAATTTATCGAATTTCTCTTTGGTGAATGTGTCCGAATCTTGTATTAAAAAACCACCTGCTGCAGATCGAATTTCGTGTTTATTCTTTTTTAAGAGTTTATCAATCTCTATTATTCTAAGATTTTTTTTCTTTTTAAAAACTTTAAGAGAATTAGCTGTAAATGATGGAGCGATTATACATTCTAAAAATGGCTCAATTAATTTTTCAGCCAGCTTGCTTGTAACTTTTGAATTGAATGAAACAATTCCTCCAAAATAGCTTATAGGATCACAAGTTATTGCAAGCTGGAAAGCTTGTAATAAATCTTTTCCTAAAGAAAATCCGCACGGATTTGAATGTTTTATAATTGCACAAGATGGTTGATTAAATTCGCTTACAATGTCAATTGCACTTTGAAGATCCATGTAATTATTATACGATAGATCTTTTCCTTGATGCTTAATCCAATTTGAATTATAACCTTCTTGAATATAAAAGGCACCTGATTGATGTGGATTTTCTCCATATCTTAAATCTTCGACCTTACTAATATTTAGTAATTTTTTATCAGGAAATTGTCTGTTTTTACTATCTTCTAAAAAATTGAAAATTTCATAGTCATATTTAGAAGTTTCATAAAAAACTTTTGCAGATAAGCTTTTTTTAAAATTAAGATTTACATCTAATTGACTAGAGTCGAAATTATCTATGAAAGTTCTGTAATCATTAAAATCACACAAAACACTNACAGAATGNTAATTTTTAGCTGCTGCNCTAATCATGGAGGNCCCTCCAATATCAATAAATTCAATTGCTTTTTTTGGNTCAATTTTCTTTTCGACAGCTTCTTTNACAAANGGATATAAATTAACGACAACTAAATCAATTAATTTACCATCAATTTTTCTTAAATCATCTANGTGTCCNTGATTATTTCGATCAGCAAGNATACCTCCAAAAATTCTTGGATTAAGTGTTTTAACTCTTCCATCCATAATCGAGCCTATGCCTGTAATTTCAATGATATCTGTAACTTTAATATTATTTTCCTTAAGATATTTAGCTGTTCCACCAGTTGATATAATCTCAATTTTGTTGTCGATTAAAAAATTAGCAAAATCTATCAAATTAGTCTTATCCCAAACGCTAATTAAAGCTCTTTTAATCATTTTCTAATCTCCTCAATTTTGGGTTTAATTTTATTAAAATTAATTTCATCTTCACATATTTTTTTAATAACATGTGGGAAAAGTTTGTGTTCAACATCAAGAACTTTTTTTGATAAAGTCAAAGGAGTTTCATTTGGTGATATATTGACTTTTTGTTGAGCAATAATTGGTCCATTATCATAAATCTCATCAACAAAGTGAACAGTTGCACCAGAAACTTTTTCATTTGAGCTAATAACTTTTTCGTGGACTTTCATACCATAAAAACCTTTACCTCCAAATTTAGGAAGCAATGATGGATGAATATTTAAAATTCTATTTTTATACATTATGATAATTTCTTTTGGTATCATTTTTAAATATCCTGCGAGAATAATTAAATCAGTTTCAAACTGTTTTAGATTAATTTCTAAAAAATTAGCATAATCTTTTCTAGAATCAATTATTTTCTTGGATAAAAATTTTGTATATATGTTTTTTTCTTCAGCAAATTTTACAGCACCAGACCGTTTTTTGTTACTTATTAAAAGATTAATTCTTCCATTAATAATTCCGTTTTTAATTGCGTTATATATTGAAATAAAATTTGAGCCATTTCCTGAAGCCATGATTGTAATATTTTTTTTATTAATCATTTCAAACAATCTTCTATTTTATGACACATTTCTAGGAACTGTTTTTCGTCTTCAAAAATATTAAAATGATCTGTTTCGAATGTGACAATCTTTAAATTTTTCTCATTTTTTGCCCAATTGTTGTATGATTTATTAAGCTGATAAATATATTCGGGATTAATATTTTTTTCAAAGTCCCTGTTTCTTTTTCTTATTCTAGACAGAATAGTATCTGTTGATGCCTTTAAATATATTATTAAGTCCGGTTTTTTCAGAAATTGAACCATATTATTAAATAAATTATTATATGTTTTCCAATCTCTGTTTGACATATTTCCCATCATATGTAAATTTTTCGCGAAAATTTCAACATCTTCATAAATAGTTCTATCTTGAATTACTCCTTGATTATCATTTGATATTTTAATCTGGCTCTCAAATCTATGTTGTAAAAAATATACTTGTAAATTGAAACTCCATCTATTCATATTGATATAAAAATCGTCCAGATAAGGATTATCAATCACGGACTCATAATATTCTAGCCAATTATATTTTTCAGCTAAATTTTTAGTAAAAGTTGTTTTACCAACTCCGATATTACCTGCGATACCTACAAAAGGATTCTTAATCATTAAGCAACTCACCTAAAATAACTTCGGACCCAGATTTGAGTAGCTTAACATTAGAAATAAAATTCGTTTTTTTATAATTTACTGATTTTGCATCAAACACATTAACTCTTAAGTAATTATCAGTCAGTCCAGACATGTATCCATTTTCATTGAATTCAAATAATACTGGTCTAACTTGATTCAAACTAGTATCTTGTAATTTTTTAAATTTTATTTTTGATAGTTCGCGAAGAATTTTTGCCCGGGCTTTTTTAACATCTAATTTTATTTTATTTTTCATCTCACATGCAACAGTGTTTTCTCTTTCGGAAAATGGGAAAACATGCAAGTAGGAAATAGGAAGTGCAGAAAGCAACTCATAAGATTGCATAAATTCATCTTCTGATTCACCTGGAAATCCAACAATAATATCAGCACCAATAGTGCATTCTGGTATTATTTTTTTTACTTGTTCAATTTTTTTGATGTACATTTCTACAGTATACTTTCTTTTCATTTTTCTGAGAATTTTATTACTTCCAGATTGAAGTGGTATATGTAGATGTGGCATAAACCTACTTTCATTACCTATTAACTCAAGAATCTTATCTGTTATTAAATTAGGTTCGATCGATGAAATACGAATTCTGGGAACTTTTGTTAGCTTATTAATAGCTTGAAGAAGCTCATGAAAAGATTCATTATTACCACGTCCAAAGTCACCAACATTTATTCCAGATAAAATTACTTCTTGAATGTTTGATAATTCAATTTTCTTAATATTATCTATAACTTTATTTATTTTGGGACTTCTGCTCTTGCCTCTAGCCATTGGGATAGTACAATAAGTACAGGAATAGTTACATCCGTCCTGAATTTTTACAAAAGACCTCGTTCTTTCATCAATTGAATAGGCTAAAAAAGCGTCTTCTAAAGACTGAATATCATCTGAATGAAATAGCCTTTTATCATTGGTTGTCAAATTTTCTATCTCATTAATAAATGAATATTTATCATGCATTCCTACAACAAAATTAACGCCAGGAATCGAAATAATTTCTTTGGGCTTAAGCTGTGCATAGCATCCAGTAATTCCAATTAATGCTTCAGGAACTCTGTTTTTAAGCTTCCTTATTAAATATTGACACTTTTTATTTGCATTATCTGTTACGCTGCAAGTATTTATTACGTACACGTCCGCAATTGTATCAAATGGAACAACATCATAACCAATTTCAGAAAACTGATTATTAAGTAACGAAGTATCTGCAAAGTTAGCCTTACAGCCAAATGTGTGCAGAGCAACAGTTTTGTATGGACTACTCATATAGTTTTTAAATTAATAAGTGAAAGTTATGGAACTAATTTATTACTTTAAGTTATTAACTTAAAGAAGAAATAATGAAAATTATCATAATTGAACCTTATTTTGAAGGTTCCCATAAAAATTGGACACTTGAACTCCAAAAAAATAGCTCACACGAAATTGAGTTATTAACACTACCTGGAAGGTATTGGAAATGGAGGATGCATGGAGGTGCTATCAAATTAGCACAAGAGTTTAATAAATTACATTCATATCCTGATTTAATCATTGCTTCTGATATGTTGAATTTGCCTGTCTTCAATTCCATCATCAAATCAGATAAAATTCCTACATGTATGTACTTTCATGAAAATCAAATAACTTATCCATGGTCTCCAATGGATAGAGATATTAAAATGGGTAGAGATCATCACTATGGCTTCATAAACTATTCTTCTGCTTTAGCTAGTAATCATAATTTCTTTAACACAGATTTCCATAAAAGTGATTTTTTGAGCTCATTAAAAGGATTTCTATTAAACTTTCCAGACTATCGAGGTATAGAAAATATCGATTTAATAGAAAAAAAATCAACAACACTTCATTTGGGTCTTGATTTAAAGAGATTTGACAGATTTAAAATCACTAATAAAAATAATAAGCCTATTATTTTATGGAATCACAGGTGGGAACATGACAAAAATCCAAATAGTTTTAAAAATATTCTTTTAGAGGTAAGTAATAAAAAAATAGATTTTAATCTCATTTTATTAGGTAAAAACAATCAAAAAAAGTCTGGATTTTTTGATGATATCGAAAACTCTCTTAAAAAGCATATCATCTATTCTGGTTACTGCGAAAAATTTGAGGATTATGCAAAATATTTATGGAAATCAGATATTTTGATGGTTACTTCAATACAGGATTTTTTTGGAATCAGTATAGCAGAAGCAGCCTACTGTGATACATTCCCTCTTNTACCTAATAGACTTTCATATCCAGAAATCTATAACTATGATTTTAATAAACGGTTTTTTTATAATGACGAAGATGATGCAGTAAATAAACTNATATATATTCTGAAGGACAAAAACTTAAGTACTTGTAATGGAAGAGAATTAGTTAAAGGTTTTGACTGGCAAAATATGATTGAGAAGTACGACGAAGCTTTTGAAAGGGTAGCTTTATAATTTTTTTTCCATAAGGTAGTGGTTAATATTAAACTTTGTATCAACTGGTCTTATTTTTATAAACCCAAATTTTTGATAAAATCCAACAGCTGACTCTCTTGAATTAAGAAATATTTTTTCAATTTTCCGGTTTTTCGCAATAAATATTAACTCTTCAATGAGCATACGACCTAAACCTNNATTTCTATATTCAATTTCAATTGCCATAAATCTTATCTGAGCTTGAAATTCATTTACAAAATGCAATCTGCCAACACCAATAATATTACTACCATATTTTACAATTCTATGATANGANATAGATTCAAATTGATCTTTTTCAGTTCCCTTTTCCAATCCAAGATTCATTCTAAGTAATTTCCACCTTAATAAATAATAGTTTTCCCAATCTATAGATGTTTTGGGTTCTTTAATTTTGTATATCAAATTCTTCTGGCTGGATTTTTAGAAGTNTTNGCCCTGCATTCTTCCCAATAATGGCACCAATTACATAAAATTGTTTCGTTTGCATAGAAACTTTCGCTCTTATTACTATAATCAATTATACTTTTTGCTTTTTGTATCAGCTTTTGTTTAATATAATTTTGATCATCAAGCTTGGGTTGAACTAATATTTCAACACCATATCTTAAAAAATACCAACGCAAATTAACGGGGTTCGTTGGTTTGTATTTTTTATGAATGGCAATTAAGTANAAACCCAGCTGTAAATCCCTCATTGCTTTTTTATTGGAAATAATTCTCTTAGATGTTTTGTAGTCATTAATTATATACTGATTTTTATCTGAATCGAAATCTAATCGATCAATGATTCCTCTAAAATTAATTCCTTCAATTTCAAATTCTACTGAAAGTTCACAATCGGTTGTATTGGAAAAAAAATTAGGATTATTTTGAATATTTTTTCTAAAAAAATTTCTTAAACATTCTAATCCAAGATTGTAATATTGATAAACTTTTCTTCTCTTATCAATAAGATAAATATCATTATGCCACTTTTTTTTCCATATTTTATCAAATAAATCAATGATTTTATCAAAGTTTATCTCAGATTTTTTTTCTTGATATAAAAACTCTATTACTTCGTGGACACATGAACCCAAAAAAGCCTCAATATTTTCATTNGGTTTTCTAATATTCAAAATATAGTTTATGTAATATTGCTCTCGACAATTATTGAAAGTATTTATTTTTGAAAATGAGAACTTATCTTTTGGCATTAGAATTCATTATTTATTAAATAAAATCTTCCAAATGAGTTTTCTTCAAAAATAAATATTTTACCGTTCTGATANCTCCATAACTCTCTAATATTATTTGAATTAGGATTTCTNTCAGTTCTAATTGAATTTGGTTCNCCATAGATAATNTATATTCGTCCTCTTTCGGTATTCCAACCGTCAGTGCTCATTTCTTGGAATCTTGAATTAACTTTCTTTAGTCGTTGGTCTAGTTCCATCAGCAATTCATTTTCATCTGTACTTTGCTCAGGGTCTAATTTTTTCCAGTAATTTTTAAAAAAAATCAAGCTTTCTGTATCAGTCATAGATTTTGATTTTTTATAAACTTTAAAAGGAAGTATGTACCTCATTACTGTTCTGATAATTTTTGTATCATTTAACCAAAAATTAGAAGCAATTGAAGATACTTTAGAAAAAATTTTCATACTATTGCTTTCACCATCTGAAACTTTTACATTTATGTTTCCCAATTCAAATTGGTTGATTGGAATCTCAATTTCGTACTGTGTATCAAACTCATTTACAAAAATAACCTCGTTAAAGATTGTATCAATAGCGTTGTAGGCAATGACATTTATTTTTTTTGAATCTGAAAAACCTGTATAATCAAATTNGCAATTGATTTTACTTACATTTTCATCTACCGAATCATTAATTATCTTATTTTGAGTGTCTAATTGATAGTATAAAATAAGATTGCTTATTAGCTTGCTATCATCATTAATATCAATTTTAAAATTTTTACTCCAAAAAGATTTAGTTTTTAAATCAATGACTTTAATATTTAGCTCCAGGGGATGACTATTAACAATAAAATCTATTTTACCGTTGTGAAAATTCTTATTCCTAATTTCATCAAATGAATCTCTAAAGATTGTCAACTCAGATAATTTACGATCAATTTCATTTTGTGATTTTGGCTCAATTAATTGAAAAATTACATCAACATTAGCAAAGTATTTATTTTTTTCATCTTTCTCATACATGAAAGATGAACAATCAATTTCATAATATATATTTAGGTTATAATCTTGATTTTTATTTTTTTTAAATGTGTAATCTATTTTAGCAACGGGGTTCGATAAAAAACTTTGTTTTTTAGGAGCATTTTTGCTTGAGCAACTAGAAAATACTACAAAAACAAATATTAAATAAAATTTAATCAGTATGGTATTTCTTCCAATCATAAGCAATTAGCCCTTTGTTTGTTAATAATAAAATCTCATTTCTATTATCGTAAATATCAAAAATTTCAAGATTTATCAAACCATCATTTTGGTCATAAATCCACTCATTTCCAGTAGTTAAATTAATGAGTTTCAAACTTTGCCCATAATTTAACCAAATATAATTTTCAGATAATTCAAAATTTCGAGGAGCAAAATCAACAATAATACGCTCTGAAAAATTGTTAAGATTGATTTCATATATAAAGTTATCCGATCCATATATAAAATTATCTAATTTGTGAATCTCATACAACTTTAAGTCAGATATTTTATTTAATTCTCTTTTTGTTATATTATATTGAAAGAGACCTCTATCTAACGAAAAATATAGTATATTTTTGTCAACTATTATATCATATACGTTTGTATTTATAATATTATTTTCNTTGAGTAAATCTTTTTGAATAACAGTTTCAGATAACATTGAATAAACAGATACAGTCTCAGAAGTCATCGCGTATAATTTATCATCTGAATATTGAATTTTAAAAATTGCAGAATCATCTAAACCATCAGACATATCAATAATTTTGTATTCATTAGGATCTTCAATCGATATAAGTATTAACCCATTCATTGTTCCCAAAGCTAGANATTGGTCACTAATCATGTATAAATAGTTAATATCTGGATTATTTATACCAGAAAAATCAGAATCATATAANTAATTCCAATCGTTGGTATGTTCATTCCAAATGGATAGAAAAGGGATACTTTCATTCATATAATTAAAATGATTTAAAATTCCAGTAACTCTGAAACGTGCACGTGCCAGATACCAATTACCATTTTGGTCTTTTTCAAAAGATGTAATTTTTTCTGAAGCTGGACCAATATCAATTACATTAAGTTTCTTTGAAAAGCCATACCCTAACAATAATCGTCCTTTACTTGTTCCAAACCATAAATTGTTTTCTGAATCTTTGTAATTAACAGTTATTTTTTCGGTGTTACCATAAACATCAGTAATTGAACTAAATCCTACAATCCAATTTTCAGCGTAAAAACTAGATAAATTTTGTTCAATTTTTGAGTTAAAAATTGATGTGTTTTGCGAAACATTGCTTATAGCTTTAAAATCAATGTCATCCAACTCATTNCCAGAGAAGGTATCATAAATATATTTATTAATTGAAGTTTCAATTACCAGATAATTATTATTAGTNCCAATCTTTATAATATCATCAAAATCATCATAATTTACAGGAATAATACCATAAGAATTGAAAATTGGATTCTTGTAGTAAATATAATTTTTAGATATTACCCAAATTTGATTTGAATAATTATCATAGTGGATACCTAATATATCTTCGTCCATTTCTAATCCACGATTTAGTTGATAGTCAAAGTAAAAAATCTTATCCATAAAATTATAAGTGTAAATACCATTTGGAGTTCCAAAAAATAAATCAAATGGGCCTTCTGTTATGGAATTAATGAATTTAGATTTTTTAATAAAAAGCCAGTCCTCAGAATCGTAAATGAAATTTTGAGTAATAGTTAATGAAAAAAAAAGTGATAGAAATAATTTATATGTCATAATTGGCTATTTTTTTAAAACAATAATCAATTTAAATAAAAAGCCGCTAATAAATTAGCGGCTTTTTTCTAAAAAAAACTATTGATACTGAATTATTTAACCAAAAGCATTCTCTTAGATTGTGTTTCATTTGGTGTTATTAGTGTATACACATAAACCCCTGATGAAACACTCCTACCAGTATTATCTGTTCCGTCCCATGTGACAGAGTAATTACCTGGAGAAATAAATCCNTTTACAAGAGTTTTTACTTTATTTCCAAGAATATCATATACTTGTAGAGAAATATCTCCTGCCACTCCTGCATCAAAATTAATTTCAGTTGATGGATTAAATGGATTTGGATAATTTTGCTCAAGATTGTAAGNATTAGGACTAATCCATGTATTATCATTATCAAGCATAACATCAAGTGTTAGTTCTGATACAGCCATAAATAAATCTCCAAATGTACCAGTGCCAGCAGAATATGTTGCTGTTGCATTGAAAAGTTCACCTGTACTTGGCCTGTAAACATTATAAACTACAGAATTACCGTCAACCCAGCCTGGTANCTGAAATCCTCCAAAAGCACAATTATCAACAGATCCTATGGATACAATTTCCATTTGCTCTCCCATCCAAATTCCTGCACCAACTAGCAATGTGCCAGTGGACGATGAGCAATCNCCAGAATTAGTAATTGCTGATGTATCATGAATACCGATTTCATCACCAACCTCAAGAGATGTGATTGTNTTTGATAATATTGTAAGCTGATTGACTCCTGTACCGTCAAGTTGAACTTGATAATATGGTGGGTTAGGCTCTACTAATTCTAACTCTGATATTGCCATAAATAAATCACCAAATGTGCCTGTACCAGCAGAATATGTTGCTGTTGCTTCATATTCGACACCTGTGCTTGGTCTATAAACTTTNANNACNACTGAGTTNCCATCNACCCAACCTGGTAACTGAAATCCTCCAAAAGCACAATTATCAACAGATCCTATNGCTACAACTTCGAGCTGGTCACCAGTCCAAACACTTGCTCCAACCAAAGTTTCTTCATAAGTCGAAGAGCAATCGCCAGAATTTGCTATTGCAGATGTATCAAAAACTCCAATTTCATCTCCAGGTTCTAATGTTGTAATTGTATTAGAAAAAATAACAAGCTGATTAACGCCTGTTCCTTGAAGTTGAACTTGATAAAATTCCAAACAATCTGATTCATCTGTTGCTAGACCACCACATTCTCCGCATGCATCCTCAACAGCTGAACCGCCACATTCTCCTGAACAATCTTCAACAGCTGAACCGCCGCATTCTCCTGAACAATCCATATCTTGATTCCAGAAAGGATCNTGNGGATTATTTGGTCCNATNAAAGNTCCGCCCTGCNAAGCACAGTCATCCTCNGATAAAAATTCAAAACTACCAAATCCAAANTAGCAATATGGTGTCCAACAATCTCCACANTCATCAAAGACGCTTCCACTNCCACAAACACCATCACAACCTTCAACAACACCATCCGGACATGATGTAGGAGCAGGATAATCAAACGCTTGTCCTAAATCAACAGTTAGGGGCTGACCATTTGGATCAGAAATAGTTGCGGCAGCAATTTCAAAAACACCTGCTTCACAATTGCTAAGTTCTATACTAACATTTACTAACACATCATCAGTACCAGCTGCAACTGTTGCTCCAGTGAGAGAAAAACCAAGCGCTACACCTGTTCCGCCAACTGAACAAGTAAAGTCAGTACCTGTCAGTGCACCCGCTGCGGTAATAGAATTCCATGATATATCATCACATGATGAATCTAATGTAAATTGAAAACCACCCATGTCTTGATTGACTAAAATACTGACCTCAATATTATCAGATGTGACGTCAGTAATCTGGAGTTCAACATCTGCTGGCAAAATTTCATCAAGCTCTAATACTGTTCCATCTTGAAGAGCAGCGAACAGTCCAAAACCAGGATCAGTTTCTGATCCACTTAAAAATCCTGAAGCAAATACTACTGCACTTCCACCACCTAATCCAGATAAAGGAGCAGTAAAGTCCGCAATAGATTCACCACCTGTTGGAGCCACACCAACGATGTAATCAATAGCTGATACTTCAGTTCTGGTTGAAAAGCTTCCGTATGAAAGATTTTCAATCAAAAGTCCGCCATTTGCTAAAATATCAACTGCTGGGGCATCTGTTGAACCATGATATACATGAAGTCCAACTAAATCTGTAAAAGAAGAACCAAAAACTGTTGCATCAGCTGCCAATTCAAATGGAGTAGTTTCATTACCTAATATACCAGTTGCAACAACCACATACGATCCTCCTTGTTCAAGAGAAAACGGAAAGTTTGCTATTACATCACCACCTGCTGGAGCAATTCCTACAGTAAAAGATGTTGGTAATTGTAAAACAGGAGTAGCTGTTTCAAATTCAAAATTAGGAACAGCAACGGCACCATCAACATATACATCAACTGTTGGACTTGGAGATGCATGAATTATCTGAACATTAGCACCAATGAAATTACCTTGACAGTCTTCAAGAGGATCAGGGTACAAACAAGAACCATCATCAACGGTTGCAGAGTCATCATAATTACAAGCAGTTGAATCAGTACAACCTCCACCTTCTACTAAAGTTATGCAAGACTCTGTAAATGTCAGCCCACCACCAGTTGCGTCTGAAAATACTGAATTTTCAATGCATGTTTCAAGAACATTATCTGGGTTTTCAAAGGTAACTGTTACTAGCACAGCACCATCTGATGCAGGAATTGTAGCACCGCTAAATGAAAATGCTAACAATGTTGAAGCAGATGCGTTAACGGTAAAACCAGCAGAGGCTGATGTTCCACCAGAACCACCAGTCATTGTTACTCCACTTAATCCAAACTGAAAACCGCCTACAGCATCCTCTGGGTTAACCATAAAAACGTCAACTGTACCAGCATCAGTATCAAGATTTTCTAAGGTCAAAGTAACGTTAGATATCATCAAACCAAATAACATAAATGATGTAACTAAAATATTTTTAACATTCAACATATGAATCCTCCATTTTATAAATTTGTTTTTTCTTGTTTAGGAAACGACTTAAAGATATAATTATTCTTTTCTAAAAACAAAATAAAAAAACAGAAATTATATTTTTAAAATCTTACTAATAACTTAATCAAAGATAATAATTCATTAATAGCTTTTACTGTAACGAGATGTAAACAATTAAAAAGGCCAAAATTTTGGTATCAACCAAACTGCCAAACCCCAGAAAATCAAATTCAGAGGAAAACCAATATATAAAAAATCTTTCATCTTATACTGGCCAGGGGCAAAAACCATAAGATTTGTCTGATATCCCATTGGAGTCATAAAGCATGCTGAAGCACCAAAACATATAGCCATTAGGAATGGGCGCGAATCACTATTAAGTTCCGGAGCTATTATAAATGCGAGAGGAGTGAGTATTATTGCAACAACAGCATTTGAAAGAAATGCTGTCAAAATAAATGTTACAAAGTAAAATATTGCTAAAAATACATACTTACCATTTGTTGTATTGGGGATAAAATCTTTCAACATCAAAAAGACATTTGAAATTTCTTTATCAAATCCAGTGTGAGAAATTGCTATTCCAAGAGGTATCAATGATGCGATTAGAAATATGACAGATAAATTTATTGATTCAATAGCATCCTGTACAGTAATGGTTCTCATTGCTAAAATTACTACACAACCCAAAACGGCTGCTATGTGGATTGGAACTACATTAAAAGCAGCCAAAAACATAACACATGGGATTACCAAAACTGAAAGCCACCAATACCTATGATAATTCAAATGAATATTTAGTTCTTCTAAAACGACAAAATTAACTGAGTCTTTTAGTTTGTGTAATTTATCTTTTGGTACCATAATCAAGAGAGTATCAGAAAATTTCAGCCTTATTTTAGAAACTTTATTTCTAAGGAGTTCTTGCTGTCTTTTTATTGCTAAAACAAAAGAGGAGAAAACATTTCTAAAATTTGCCTGAGTAAGTGTTTTACCTACTAAAGATGACTGCTGTGTTACAATTGCCTCAACCAAAACGTGATTGTCTCCCTCTAATTCATCTTGTGACATTTTAATATCAGGTAATATTAGTATGTTGCAATGTGACTTAAACTTTAAGATATTGTCTGCATTCAGCCTAACAATAATAACATCATCTAAAAGTATCTCAATGTTTTCTATATCTGTCAAAATCGACTTTTTATCTCTAATTATTTTTACTAAATCAGCTGAGTATTCGATTTCATTCTGAATTTCATTGAAAGTCTTTCCAATTATGTAAGCATTACCTGAAACTTTATATTCTGTTATGTATTGAGATATATGATACTTTTGGGTTAAGGACGAAACAATAGCTCTCGATGGAATGAACCACCGAGCAACAATTATATTATATATTGTTCCAACAATTAAAAATATTATTCCCAATTTAGTAAATTCGAACATTCCAAATTCCTGAATGGGTATTAAATCGTTAGTTAAACTTTGATTGTATTGAACAATTATAGAATTGACAAGAAGATTTGTAGATGTACCTATTAGTGTGAGTGTACCGCCAAATATCGCTGCATAAGATAAAGGTAGTAATAATTTTGATGGACTAAGATGATATTTATTACAAATATCAATTATAAAAGGAATGAAAATTGCAACTACGGCAGTGTTATTGATTAAGCCAGAAAGAATTGAAACGATAAAAAAAACAACTGTAATAGCAAACCATTTCCATCTACCAGCCCACTTATACATAAAATCGGCAAAAAATACTAAAAATCCTGTTTTTACAAGTGCTCTACTCAGTACAAACATAGATCCTATGGCAATGACGGCACTATTTGAAAAACCTTTAAATATATCATTATGATGATTTAACAAAAAAGTATCGTAACCCATCGTTTTGACTGCGATAACATCAATAAGAAGAATCAGCCCCGCTATAGCCAATGCTGTAACTTCAATTTGCATCCATTCAAAAATAAAAGAAAAGATACCCAATATTAAAATAGTCAAAAGAATTATTTTATCTATATTTTCCATAAATAACATTTGGTGAATATAAAATAAAACAATAATGCTTCAAAATTTATTTTTCGAAATACTATTTAATGATTAAGATAATATCATTTTATGCAGGTACATCTTCACCAATACATACAGTTTCCAAAAGCTTAAAACATACTTGATAAGGATCCATATTAGCTGATGGTCTTCTATCTTCTAAATAACCATAACCATCAATTTTTGTCTGCATAGGAATTCTTATTGAAGCACCCCTATCACTTACTCCATATCTAAATTCTTCAATACTGCAAGTCTCATGAAGACCTGTTAATCTCTCTTCGTTAAGGGCTCCGTATACTGCAATGTGTTCGGCATGTTTTTTAGAAAGTTTTTCACATGCAGCTTCAATTATTTTTATACCTCCCTTACTTCTCATTGATTTTGTACTAAAATTCGCGTGCGCACCAGCCCCATTCCAATCACCCTTGACTGGTTTAGGATCTAGAGTAGCACTAATTCCATATTCTTCACCTATTTTGTATAAAAGCCATCTTGCAATCCATAATTGATCTGATACTTCTAGTGGTCCTAGAGGACCAACTTGAAATTCCCACTGCCCTGGCATTACTTCAGCATTAATTCCAGAAATTTTAATTCCTGCTGCTAAGCATGCCTCTAAATGATCTTCCACTAAATCTCTTCCGTAGACTTCATCTGAACCAACCCCGCAGTAATATCCTCCTTGTGGAGCAGGGAATCCATTATCAGGCCAACCCAATGGTTTTATACCATCAAAGAATGTATATTCTTGCTCAATACCAAACCATGCATCATGATCCTTACATTCTTCAGCTATTTTTCTTAATTTTGCCCTTTGATTTGTTTTATGAGGAGTTCCATCTGCATTATAAACTTCACACATGACAATTATTCCATCACCTATTCTGGTTGGGTCATTTAAAAAGAATACAGGCTTTAACAAACAATCGCTATCATCACCAACTGCTTGATTCGTACTTGAACCATCAAATCCCCAATCTGGCAAATCATTTAAATTTGAAACATGCTTTTCAATTATTCTAGTTTTTCCTCTCAATTTTTGAGTAGGTATGGCTCCATCAAGCCAAATATATTGAGCTTTGGTAAAAGTCTGCATTTATTTTTCCTCCGGTTTAATTGTTGTTGATGATTCTGAATTATTATAAGATGATAGAACTATTTGAGTTTGAGTTCTACTTACACCAGGCCATTCCTGTATAGTTCTTAATAGTTTTTCTAATTTTTCAGTATTCTGTACTTTAACAAGTAGGAGATGAGAACCATCACCTGTTGTAGTGTAGCATTTCATTATATTAATGTTGCTTCGAGCATTGAGAACAACTTTCTCAAAATTTTTAGAAGACTCAGAAAAAACAGTAATGAATGCAGTTATGTCTAGATTAATAAGTTTACTATCAATTATTGGCTTGAAACCCTTTATAATTCCATTATCTATAAGCTTTTTAATTCTATCAGATGTTGCGGGTACAGATAATCCTACATCATCAGAAATATTACTTGCAGTTTTTCTGCCATCCTCTGATAGTAGTGCTAAAATTTTTTTATCTATTACATCCATATATTATATATTAAGGTTAATTATATTTTTTTCAAAATAATTTTAACTAAAAATATATTATTGCTTAATTTATTATGGTTTTTTAACTTTTAGAATGAAAAAAATATTGATTTACCATAATCCAAATTGAAGTAAGAGCAAAAATTCCTTGAGAATTTTAGAAGATTTAAACATTGATTACGAGGTAATCAATTACCTGAAAGATCCTCCATCAATTGACGATTTGAAGATAATTTCTAAAAAATTAAACCTTAGGCCGAAACAATTCATAAGAAAAGGCGAAAAAGACTTCTTAAATAATTCTATAAATTGTTTTATTGATGATGATACAAAATTATTTGAGCTAATGAATATGTATCCAAAAATCATTGAAAGACCAATCATTTTGATAAATGAAAAAGGTTGTATTGGAAGACCACCAGAAAATATTTACAAAATTATTTGAATCTATTTTGTTCAATTTTTCTTGCCAAGAAATATCCCAAAGCAAAGCCAGAAACTATTCCTCCCAAATGTCCAGTTAGACTTATCCCAGGAAACAATCCAACAAAAATATTTAGTCCAAGCATTATCAATAATGGCATATAATCAATTTGAAACGGATCATATATATTATTAATTTTTCGGTAAACAGCTATTCCGGCCAAACAACCACCAATCCCCAAAACTGCTCCTGAAGCACCCAAAACAGGCTCAAATCCAAAAGGATTGAATAGGATATTAACAGCAGCACAAAGCATAGTAGTGCCAAGAGCTGACAATATATAAATTAAAATAAAGTTTTTTCGGCCTATAACTGATTCCGTGGGTTCTCCTAATATGTAAAGCCCCATCATGTTCATAACCAAATGAGTGGGACCACTATGTAAAAAATTAGCAGTAATTAATCTGTAAGAATTTTCAATACTGAACACAGTTGTATAGGATTTGGATAACAAATCATAAGACATTATCCCTGATGAAATGAAATATTGTCTGAAAAGTCCATTCAAATTGAACAGCGGGAAATACATAATAAGAAAAATTAATATGTTGATAATTATTAATATCTTTGTGTACGAGATTTTATTTAATTGAATTCCTATCATTTCTTTTTTAAGAAGCTATATCCAAATATTAAATTAATAAAAAATCCATTCATTTTAATATTACTATTTGTATCAATATTCAACTTGTAACCAAAGCTTATTTTTGAAGCATAGTTTAATCTTCGAAATAATCCAAATTCCAACCAAGTTATTTTTAAATTTTTCCAATTGTAAAGCTCGCCATTTGTATGTGCTAAATCTATAAAAAAATTGGATTTATTTTTAAATTCATAAGGAATGTATCGAAATCTTATATTTAATAAATAACTATCAATTAATTTATTTTTTTTATAATCTCCATAAGAATTAAACTCTTCATAAGAAAATGGATTTAAGTAAAAGCCGATTGAGTATCGTTTTTTTTCTAAAAAAAATGGAATTACAACTAAAGATCGATACAAGTCATTACTGCTTGAAAACTTAGAATAGTCTAAGCCAATATTTAATACAGATACTCTTGATTTATAATCATCATGATTAGAATTAAAAGGTAAAATTAAATTCATGATAAATAAAAATTTCAAAAATTTATGCATCAAAAACATTTCTATCTATCTTGATTTAAAAATCACCGAGTGTTCTTTGAATATCAATTTCTTCTAAAACTACATTATCTGGAGCAAGAACTGCGTGAACAATTGTTTCGGCAACATTATCAGAGTCCATCATATCATCTTTGGAAAAATCGGCCTCAACATTTTCCCAGAATGGAGTACTAATTGCACCCGGATGAACTGAAATAACTTTAATATTGTATTCTCTTAATTCTTCCCTCAAACTTCTTGAGAAACCAAGCAATCCAAATTTAGAAGTAACATATGCTGAAGAATAAGGGTATGCCTTTTTACCCGCAACGGAATTTATGAAAACAATTGTGCCTATTTTTTGATTAATCATATCATTGCAAAAATATTTCGTAATTAAAAAAGATCCTCTCAAATTGACTGACATTTGCTCATCCCAATCCTTAACTTCCAAGTTTCTTATTTCGTCAAACTTTCCAAATCCTGCATTGTTTATGATAACATCAACAAATCCAATATCTTTGGTAAAATTTTTCAAATCGTTTACAGATTGTTCATTCCTAACATCAAGCATGAACGGATAACTTCTAGAACCAAATCCAGAAATTTGGTGAGAAATTTCTTCAAGCTTATTGAAATTTCTCGATGCTAGAATAGTATCAAAACCTTTTTTTGACAGCTTAAGCGCCATCGATTTACCCAGACCTGTAGAGGCACCCGTAATTAAAGCTATTTTCTTTTTATCATTCATTCATCAAGTCCTTTTATTTTTAATAAAATATTTTTAACTGTGATTCAAAAATCATATTTTATCAAAAGCTCAATATTTTAAATATATAAAATATCTTTACTCTAATACATATAAAATTAAAATGATCAAAAACCTACTAATTTATATATCATTTGCAATATGCAACAATTTGGAATATGCAATCTTATATGATTCGTCACTCGAACAGCAAGCTTTGTCTATTTCAGATTTATATAATAATCAAATTGATGAAGATTTTAGATTAACTACGCAAACTTTTTCAAATTTATTGATTGAGAGTTTGTACAATGAACAAATATTTGCCTTAAATATCAAAAGCTTTATTAGTGACTTGAGCAATGATAACCCTGATTTGAAATATGTACTAATTTTGGGTGATGAGGATACTTTTCCACCAATCTACTTAAATAATATCTCTCCTTCAGATGATTTTTATATTTCAGATAATACATCATTAAGTATTCCTTCTGATATATCATTTGGAAGAATCCCATCATCTGATAGTATACTTATTGACAATTTTGTTGAAAAACTAACAATCTTCTTAACTCAACCAACTCTAGGAATATGGAGGGATACCGCAGTTCTAGTAGCTGATGATGAATTCAAAAATGCTTCGAACCAAGCATGTGAAATAAAGCATACAACTAATTCCGATGTAGTTTATAATATTTTATCCGAATACATGGACGTTAAAACATTGTATGGCATTGATTACCAAGCGGAAGCAACTGCAGATGGCTTATCACATGTTGAGCTAAATCAGGATTTAATTAATCAAATTAACAATGGAGTTGCTCTAATAAACTACATTGGCCATGGGGACCAGCGTTCATTATCTGCCGAAAAAATAATAGATATGCAGAGAGATTTAAATCAAATCTCTATATCTAACAACAAGCTAGGAATATGGGTGGTCGGGACATGCAAGTTTGGTCAATACGATAATGAAGTATGTATGGCCGAAAAACTAATAACAGACGAAAATGCTGCAATAGGAGTAATCTCAACGGTACGTTCTGTAAGCAGTACTTTTAATATTGATTTTCTTGAGAATTTATTTTCGCAATATATTCAACATTTTGAATCTCCAAATGTATTAAGATTAGGAGATATAATAACTGCGGCAAAATTAAACACATTTAATTCTTCAACTAATTACCAAGGCTACTTATTTCATCTTTTTGGAGATCCCGCATTACCAATTTTTTCATCAAAAAAAATCCAAAATGAACTTGTTCTTCCAGATACAATCAATATTGGATTGAACTACAATCTTGATATGCCAAATTATGACTATGGTGATATTATCGTTAAATATAATGATAATTTAACTGAAGAAATGAGTTACGGACAACCCACGAGTTTTTGTCCAGGATCTGTTGTTTATAATGTTCCAGGAAACATTCTTTTTAAAAATCAGTTCAACGACGAAATTTGCTTGTCATTACCAATCGATGCAGCAAATTGTATTGACTGTAATGGAAAAGCTCATATGTACTTTCAAAATGAGGGAAGTTATAATGGAGTATCTCAAATAAAAAATGAAATTTTAATTAAATACGATGATTCTCAGTTAGAAATTTTTGACGAAACTGGCCCAAATATAAACTTCAAAAAAAATAACTTCAATTTAGTAGATAATACTATAATTAAAAATAATACTGATTTGACGGTTGAACTGAATGATGAATCTGGAATAAATATATATAATGGTATAGGTCATAATTTCAGATATTGGTTCAACGATGAATTAGACTCATATAATGTTCCAGCCACGGATTTCAATTATACAAATGCTTGTAAAGGTGAAGGTAATTTAAATTTGACAATTCCTAATCGGTATATTGGAGATACTAGATTGAACTTTGAAGCATGGGACAATTTTAATAATAGCACAACTGAATATATTAATTTACATATATTGAGTGAAAATAATAAAGAGATCATTAGTAATTTTTTGAATTTACCTAATCCTTTTAAAAATAATACACACTTCACTTTCCAGATTACTGATGTAAATCTTTTACCTCTAGATATAGACTTTTTAATTTTTGATATGAATGGTAAGATTGTAAAAAATATTTCGGTTAATGATATAAATAATCAATTTCACTCAATTACTTGGAATGGAACCAACAATAGTAATGAAATTATTCCAAATGGAAACTATATTTTAAGAGCTCTAATTACATCATCAGATGGGACAAAACAGCAATTCAATAAAGTATTGAGTAAAATGAAATGAATCTAATCTTAGCATCAAAAAGTCCACGAAGAGCCCAACTTTTAAAAAAAATGAATATTACATTTAAAATTGAAGATTCAAAACTTGATGAATCTAAATACTTAATCAAAGATCCCAAAAAATATTGCCAGAAACTTGCGAATGCTAAAGCAAAAAGTGTACTTGTAAAATTTAATGATAGTACAATCATTGGAGCAGATACTATTGTTGAGATTGATAATGAAATTTTAGAAAAGCCTTCTGATTTTAAAGAAGCTTACAATATGTTAAGAACACTTAGCGGAAAAAAACATAATGTTTATACTGGAATATCAATCATTTCAAGTAATTTTGAAATTAATTTTGTTGAGAAAACAACTGTAAAGTTTTTTGAAATTAGTAAAGATGATATCCAAACCTATATAAAAAAAAATAAGCCATATGATAAATCTGGGAGTTATGGAATACAAGATGAAAGCATGATTTTCGTTGATTACATTGTTGGTAATTATGAAAATATTATAGGATTACCTGTTTCAAGAGTTTATAACTGTTTAAAGAAATTAAAAATCATTTAAGAAATAAATAAATAATTATATATTAAAGCAAAAGAGAGAGTTAAAAATGAATCAAGAAAACCAAAATTTTTATGATATACTAAAAGAAACTAGAAAAACAAAACAAATCAGCTTGAAAGAAATTTCTGAATATACAAAAATCAATATATCTTATTTAGAATCACTTGAAAACGGCGATTTTGATGTTTTGCCTACAGTTTATACTCGTCTTTTCTTGAGATCTTATTGTGATTATATTGAAATTGATTCCAAATCAATACTTGATGAACTAGAGATTTTTATTTTTGGGCACAAAAAAAAATCTGACAACTTTATAGCTGAGCAAGAAGATAATGAAAAAAATAATTCGGAAACATCTTCTTCTCAATCATTCATTGATTCAGATACTTTCAAAAATAATAGAGAATTAATTATTACTTCGATTGTAATACTTATAATAATCTCGATATTTCTAATAATTAGCTCAGCTAGCTAATTACTATTTCGTAAAAAAGTTGGAATATCAATATCATCATCCCCAAATTTTAACATTGTATCATCACTTTTTTTGATATTATCAGAATTAAAATCTAATTCATAATCATCCTCGCTTTTATCAATAACATTATTTTCAGATTCTTCATTGGAATCATTGATTATAATATTTTGAGCTGAATGCTCTTTTGATTTTTTATCAAAATAATTTGTTGTCTGATTATGACCTTTGTAAACTTTTTCTTCGTCAATTATAGTTTCAGAATTATTGATTCCTGTTGCTACAACAGTTATGTGAATTTCCTGTCTTTCATCAAGATTACTGTCAGTACTACAACCAAAAATGACATTAACATCTTCTCCAGCCTCTTCATAAATAATATTCGAAGCAGAAACCATTTCGTTCATTTTCATATCGCTAGGACCTGAAATATGTAGAAGTAGATTTTTTGCTCCTTTAATACTTGTATCTTGTAGAAGAGGAGAATTAATAGCCTGCTGTGCTGCTAATACAGCTCTCTCTTCACCAGAGGCTACCCCAGTACCCATTATAGCATCTCCCATATTCTCCATTGTTGCTCTAACATCCGCGAAATCAGTATTAATATCACCAGAATTATTAATAAGTTCTGATATACCTTTTGCAGCTTGTTTAAGAACACTATCTGCAAGTGTAAATGACTCATTAACTGTTGTATCAGGATCAATAATATTCAGTAAGATTTCATTTGGAATAACAAGTAGCGTATCACAATTCTTTTTTAACTCAACTATTCCATCAAGAGCTCTTTTCATTCTTTTTGGACCTTCAAATCTAAATGGTTTCGTTACAATACCAATGGTTAATGCACCATTCTCCCTTGCAATTTTTGCTATTTCAGGAGCTGCTCCTGTACCAGTACCTCCTCCCATTCCTGCAGCAATAAATACCATATCTGCTTCTTGTATAGTTGATGCTATTACTTCCTTATTTTCTTCAATGGCTTTCTTACCAATTACTGGATCTGCGCCAGCACCCAAACCTGAAGTCAATTCTTTACCAATTTGTAATTTAATTTGCGAATTATTTTGCTCTAAATCTTGAGCATCAGTATTCAATGCAACAAAATCTACATTATTCATTCCCTCGTCAATCATTCTATTTACAGCATTACCACCAGCTCCTCCAACACCAACAATGTATATTTTTGCTCTCTGGTCTCTAAAATCACTTGGTTCTATTAACATGTTTTTCTCCTTTATTTAATTTTTAAATAATTCTTTTACAGTTTTAAAAAAATTTTTAATCATACCTAAACTTGTATTAATTTCATTTTCTCTTAGTTCGTCTATGTGGTCAATTGCGTACTGTATTATACCAATTGCGGTTGAGTATTTTGGATTAATAATTGTTTCATCAATTGAATCGAGGTCATTTGAAGGTTTGCCAATTCTAACCCTAGAGTTAAAAATTTTTTCAGCTAATTTCGATATATTCCTCAATTGAGATCCTCCACCAGTTAATATAATTCCAAAACTAAGATTAGCAATTTGAGTTCTTGATTCAATTTCATATTTAACTTCGTTTAAAATTTCTTTAACTCTTTGTTCAATTATTGATGATAGGAGAGAAGATGTAGTTTTAATCATTTGATTTTCTATATCTTCAATTACTATTTCTTCTTGATCATTGATACTTATTGCTGAGCCATTACTAATTTTAAGTGCTTCTGCATTACTAATTGTACAACCTAAAACTCTTGCAATATCTTTTGTAATAATTTCTCCACCTAAAGGTATTATTTTCGTATTTGTAATACCTCCTTCTTCCCATATGACAACATCTGTTGTACCCCCACCAATATCAATCATTATTGAACCAAGTTTCTTTTCATCTCTACTAAGAATTGAATATGAAGATGCTAAGGGTTCTAGTACAAATGCTTCAACTTCAATATCTAAAGAATCAAAACAAGTTTTAAAATCATTTTCTGTTCTTAAAGAACTTGTAATTAAGTGGACTTCAGCTTGTAGCTTACTGCCTGTTAAACCTACGGGGTCTTCAATGTTATTTCTTTCATCAACTGCATAATGCTTTGATAAGACATGAAGTATTCTGCGATCTCCTGAAAGCGCCATAGCTTGTGCGCTTTCAAGAACTTTTTTCTTGTCATCTAAATCAATAACACTTCCGAACTGTCCATTATTGCTATCACAAACAGATACAATACCTGTTGCATTCATACCATTAATATGATCACCTGATATACCAACATAAACAGATTCTACATCGTATCCAGATTGTTCATGGGCTTTTGAAATAGCCAGGTCTAAAGACTGAATTGTATCCTTAATATTTACAATAACACCCCTCTCCAAACCATTTGATTTACTTTCGCCAATTCCAACAATTGAAAACTTACCGGTATCATCAAATTCAGCTATAATCGCTACAATTTTAGTTGTACCAACATCAATGCAACAAATTGTATTTTTTTGATTCATAAATTCCTCAAATTAGTTTAATCTTTCTTGCCATATAATCAATCCATCGTCTTCCATACTTAAATTTACTTCTTTTAAAGACTCGATATTTAGTTCTTCGTTTTTTAAAAACAATGAGAAAATACTTATTTTTTTCTTCATTTTATTCAAATTTATATTTGAGTATGTATGATAGATTTTGAACATTTTTACCTTACAACCTTTTAAATAAATTGATAAAAAACTATCTTCATCAATCTCAATCCGTTCAAGAATTTTATGAATCTCATTTTGTTTGTTTTTAAGGTAACTAATGAAAGACTCTATTCTTTTCAATCCAGTTTTGTAATCACTTTTATTTTTTGAATATATATCTACAAAAACTAAGTCCTGCTTGTTTTCAATATCTTTATCAATATGTAAGTACTTATCACCAGAAAAATAAATATTACTATAATCACAAAATAGCGGCTCATTTTCATTGATTATTACTACACTGTTATTTTCAGATATCTGTACTGTCTTGAAGGTTTCAATTAGATAATCATAATCGTTCTCGTATCCAATATCCTTATTTATCTTTTTTAAAACCTCAACATTAGGTAAAAAATGATTACCATATATTTCTGTATTTAAAAGATTATAGCTAGAAATCTTGATATCTTTTTTTACATTTAAAAAACTATAAAAATCTAGAGATAAAAAATACGCAGAAACCAAAAGAGTAAAAAAATAGCAACAATTAAAAATTCTATTTTGTGCAGTTCTATCCATTTTTAAATCCAACTAGTTTTATTTCAAGCTCAAGATTTACATTGAATTTTTTGAATACTTTTTCACGTACTTTATCTATTAAATAAATAATATCATTTGAAGAGGCCCCACCAAGATTTATAATAAAATTTGCATGTTTATCTGATATCATCGCATTCCCTTTCACCATACCCTTAAGGCCAGCTTTTTCTATTAAATATCCAGCTGCGTAATTATCAATAGGATTTTTGAAAATGCTTCCTGCAGATCTGTATTGAAGTGGTTGACTATTCTTTCTTGAATTTGAGAACTTATTTCTGTTATCTATTATATTTTCTTTCTTACCAACATTGCATTTAAAGTTTGCTTCAATCAAAATATGTTTTTTTGGAAATGAGGATGCTCTATAACTAAATGAAACATCACGATTTTGAATAATTTTAGTATTTCCATCAAGATCTAAAAATTTAGCTGAAATGAAATAATTTGATATTTCTGCACCATAAGCACCCGCATTCATAAATAAAGCACCACCTAAAGTTCCTGGAACACCAGCTAAACTTTCTAATCCTTCAATATTTTTTTTAATAGCTTTTGAAACCATTTTTACTAAAATTACTCCTGCTCCAGCAAGAATTTGACCATCATCTGAAATCTGCAAATTTTTAAATGCGTTTTTAAGAGATATAATCAAACCATCAAACCCATCATCACTGTAAAGTATATTTGAACCTGAACCACTAAAGAAAACATTTATATTTTCTTTGTTGACATATTGTAAAATTTGAATTAATTCTTTTTCGTTTTTTGGTAACATGAAAACTTTTGCCTCTCCACCAATACCGAAACTTGAATGTTTTCTTAGTGACTCATTCTGAAATGATATTTCTGGAAATTTTTTCATTAAATAATCCTGATTTTTTTTATTCATTTTCAATTACACTTATAATATTATCTGATTCTGTATGTAAATTTCCAGCGCCCATAGTAATAATCAATTCATTTCCAGTATAAATTTTTTTCAATGATTCCTTAATACTATTTTTTGTTGTTAAAATTTTTGAGTCATAACAATGATTCTTTAGCTCTCTAAAAATTAATTCCGATGTTACACCCTTAATTTTATTTTCACGGGCTCCATAAATATCTAACAGGATTATTTTGTCACTGTTTTCTAATGCTCTAGCAAACTTTTTGAAAAAAATTTTTGTTCTTGAAAATAGATGTGGTTGAAATATTGAAATTATTCGTTTATCAGGCCATCCTTTTTTAGCGGCATCAATTGTTACCTCGACTTCAGTAGGATGATGAGCATAATCATCAATATAAATTTTATCACTTTTATTATATTTTATATCAAATCTCCTCCTAACACCTTTAAACTGAAGAAATGATTTAGCTATAGTTTGAATTGGTATATTTAATTCTCTGCATATGGCTATGCTAGATAATGCATTATATACATTATGGTATCCTGGAACAGATAATTCAATAAAAGAAATTTTTTCACCATGATAAAACAAATCAAAGCTTGTTCGATTCTTATTAAACGAAATATTTTCAGCATTATAGTCACCTTTTCCATTGAGACTAAATTTTATCATTGGTCTTTTTATATTTGGGATTATTGATTCAATATTTGAATCATCAGCATTAATCAAAACAAACCCATAAAATGGAATATTATTAATAAAAATCTCAAATGATTTTTTTAACTCTGATATATTTGAATAACAATCTAAATGTTCTTCTTCAATATTATTTATAACAGCAATAGTTGGTTTCAATGATAAAAATGATTTATCATATTCATCTGCCTCTACAACAATTATATCCCCATCTCCCGAAACATTATTTGTTTCAAAATTTTTGACAATACCACCGATTATCATTGTGGGATCTTTCTTCGAATGATGTAAAATATTACCAACCATTGAACAAGTTGTGGTTTTTCCATGCGTCCCTGCGATTCCAATACTAGTTTTTTTAATACTGACAATTTCGGAAAGCATCTCTGCTCTTTTTATGACAGGTATATTAACTTTTTTAGCAGCTATTATTTCAACATTGTCATCTTTTACTGCCGACGAATAAACAACTAAATTAGAATTTTCGATATTTTTTTCAGAATGACCTATTGAAATATTTATACCGATCTTTCTTAAATGTTCAGTCCTATCATTTTCAGTTAAATCAGTACCAGAAATTGAATAACCATCTCTAAATAATAATTCGGCCATTCCACTCATACCGATTCCTCCAATTCCTATAAAATGTATGTTATTTATTTTATCATTAAACATACTAGAAATCCAGAATCTCTTTTGATATATATTCAGCAGAATTTTTCATTGAAATTTTTTGTAAACCTAATTTCATTTTCTCTAATTTTTTCTTTTCATTCAAAATATTTAAAAATGTTTTCTCTAGTATTCCTTTTTTAAGTTCTTTTTGATTGATTGTAATTGCTGCATTGTAATCAGAAAAATACTTTGCATTTTGAAATTGATGATTATTTGCAGAGTTTGGTAAAGGTATCAAAATTGATGGAACACAATAATTAGCAAGCTCAGTTAAAGTTAAAGCTCCTGACCTGCAAATTACGAGGTCTGCTTTCTTGTAATATAAATTCATATCTTTTGGTTGAATGAATCCTAATAACTCAATATTTTCATTTGATATATTTTTTTTAATTTTACTAAAGTTGCTTTGACCACATTGCCAAATAATTTTTATATTCTCATTCACATAATGATGATAGTTTTTATAAAAATGATCATTTATTGGAACCGAACCTTGACTTCCACCAATGATGAAAATTGTAAAATTATTTTCAATATTTTTTTTAGACTTATCCAATGAATTCTCTACAACATTTAGGATAGGATTTCCCGAATGATAATATTTTTTTTCATTACATTCATTTTTAAACCCAAAGAAAACTTTATTTGCACTTTTTAAAAAAAACTTATTTACTAATCCAGGAATTGCATTTTGCTCTTGTATGTAAATTTTAACTTTTTTTATTTTTGCAACGAGTAAAGGAACAGCGCTTGAATATCCTCCAGTACCAATTATTGCATCTGGCTTAAATTGGATAAAAATTATTAAAACTTGTAAAATTGATTTTACAAATCTGATTGGAAATAAAACTATATTTTCATAAATCGAAAAAATACTTATTTTTCTTTTAAATCCTTTTATATCGATCAAATGATAAGTCTCTTTTCTGTCCTTATACAGCTTTGATTCAATTCCCCATTTTGAACCAATAAATTTAATTTTTAAATTTTTATCAAGTGCCTTTAATTTATCAGCAATCGCAAAAGAAGGTATTAAATGACCACCGGTTCCTCCTCCGGTTAAAATTATTTTTTTTATTTTATTTTTATTCATTATTTATCCTATTACTTATGCTAAGTAAAAGCCCAACTTGGGACAAATTGAATAAGGTGTGCGAGCCACCGTAGCTTACAAAAGGTAGAGGAAGACCCGTTGTTGGTAAAATTCCTATATTATAGCCAACATGAACTAAATAGTAGAAAAAAATATTAAACGTAATGCCCATAGCTAAGAACATGCCAAATAAATCTCTTGAATCTTTTACAACATTAATTCCTCTAATAAAAATAATAAAAAAGCAAATAGTTACAATCAAAAGTCCAAATAATCCAATTTCAGAAATTACTACTGAATAAATGAAATCAGTTTGAGCTTCAGGAACATGATCTCCTTTCCACATACTATCTCCTAACCCAACACCAAATACTCCTCCATCTATAATACTATCAACTGCATTATCTTGTTGAATAGCATTTCCATTTAAATAGCTTTGTAATCGTATATTTTGATAATTATTTTTTCCTGACAATCCAGGCATAAATAAAAATTTAAATATTAAAGATGCTATTAATAATCCAGACAGTACTTTTATTTGTTTTTTATCTATTCCTGCTGTAAACAACATTGCAAATATGATAACTCCTATAATGAGAGTAGTACTCAAATCAGGTTGTAATAAAATTACTATTAGAGGTAATAGTAAAAATGGATAAAACCTCTTTATCATAAAATCAAAATCGTGAATTTTTCTTTTATTTTTTGCGATGAATGATGCTGTAAAAATTATCAAAGATAATTTTATAAATTCTGATGTTTGGAAAATATTAGTACCAAATAATGTCAACCATCTAGCCGTTGAGGCATTTGGATTTTTTGTTGCGAATGCCACTAAGGCCAATATTATTGACACTAAGTACAACAAATTAGCGAAATCTCTTAATTTCTTATGATTCATGAAACTGCATATAAATAAAAAAAGAAAACCTATTAAGACCCATTTAAATTGTTTTATGAAAATTGTTAATCCAGATATATTATTTGAAAAGGGACTTGAACTGGCACTATAAACCATTATTAATCCCAGAGAGAGCAGTATTATGATTGCAGGTAAAATTATATCGCTAAATCTAGACATAATGAATCTCCGAAATAATTTTTTTAAATGAATCACCCCTTTTTTCAAAATTATCAAATTGATCATAGCTTGAGCAGCCAGGAGAAAGTAAAATATTATCATTTTCAGAAGACATTCTTACTGCTTCAATAATACATTTTCTAAAATTAGACTTAAAATAAGTTTTGAAGTAAGGATGAAGACTCTCTGAAATATCTAAACCTGAATCTCCATAACAAAAAATTAATTTTATCTTTTTGGAAAAAGATTTTAACTCTGAAAAATCAAAACCCTTATTTTGTCCTCCCAATATCAAAATCACATTCTTTTCAAAACTTTTTATAGCTTTAATTGTCGAATTTAAATTTGTTGATTTTGAATCATTATAATATTTAACATTACTGTACTGTCCAATATATTCGATACGATGATTTAGTGGTTTGATCTTTTTTATTGATTGTGAAATTGAATTTTTATCAACGCCATAGTGAAATGCCAAAGTACAGGCAGATATTGCATTTTGCAAATTATGATCTCCCACAAAATTAGTCTCTTCCAAATTAAATAAAATCTCGCCAGATTTTGTAACGATAGATCTATTATTTATTCTAAAAGATGAAGTATTAGAATCAATTTTATAATAATTTGGATTATGATCACTATTAATCTTTTTTTTAAGATTAATATCCTTGTTATTGTAGAATGTTTTTTTTGAAAATTTTAAAATCTTGAGTTTTGTTTCAACGTAAGATTCCATATTTATATATCTATCAAGATGATCTTGAGAAATATTCAAAATACATGACATATCTGATTTAAAATTTGATAATAATTCAATTTGAAAACTGCTGAGTTCAAGAACGTGAACAATTCTATCACTTTTATTATTCATTGTTCTGATTAAATTTTTTGTAAACGGTATTCCGAAATTTCCGCCTAAATAACTTTGATATCCATTATTGACTAAAATTTCGTGCAACATCATACAGGTTGTAGATTTACCATTTGACCCAGTTATTGCTAAAATATCATGTTCGCAAAACCAGCTACCAAATTCAATTTCATTAATAATTGGAATTTTTTTTCTTTTAGCTTTTTCTATTATTTCAATATTTTGTGGGATACCAGGGCTTAAAATAATGTAATTACTATTAAGTATTTCATCTGAGTGTTGACCTGTTTCAATTTTTAAATTTTTATTATTTTTAATTTTAATATCTTTATTTGATATTTCACTGAGAAAAACTTTATAACCAAGTTTTAATGCAAACTCAGCACATGATATTCCAGATATTCCTGCTCCAATAATTGAAATAGATCTACTTAGCATTATTGCACCTTCAATGTGATTAGTGCTATTAAAGCAAATAAAATTCCTAAAATCCAAAATCGTGTAACAATTTTACTTTCTTTTATTCCCTTTAATTCAAAATGATGATGTAATGGAGACATCATAAAAATTTTCCTTGGAACCCCATATCTCCACCTAGAAAATTTAAAATAAGTAACTTGCAATATAACTGAAAGCGACTCAACTACAAATAATCCTGCAATTATTACCAGTAAAACTTCTTTCTTTAAAATAATCGAGATAACACCCATTGCAGTTCCCAAAGATAGAGAGCCAGTATCACCCATAAATATTTCTGCTGGTTTGGTATTGTACCACAAGAAACCTAAGCATGAACCGACCATTGCCATACAAAAAACAGCTATTTCACCTGAATTATTAATGTATGTAATGTTTAGATATGAACTGAAATTTACATGTCCAGTAGCATAACCTATAATCCCAAGAGTAAAAAATACTATCGCAGATAAACCAGCAGCTAATCCATCTAACCCATCAGTTAAATTAATTGAATTTGAACTTCCTGAAACAACGATAATACTTAATAAAATAAATAAAAAAATACCTAATTCAATAGTCCCTGATTCAACGGAATTTACTTTTTCATAAGTATTATTTTTAATTGTGGAAAATCTTTTATCAGGAAGAAATGGTATTGAAATTTCTGAGGCTCTATAATTATAATCTTCAAAATTTTGAATGGTATCTTTTTCTATTCCGTAATCATTGATATAATTACCATTTTGATTCATTCCATTAAGCATCATTAATGACACAAAAAGACCAATAAGGACTTGTGCAAATAACTTGTATCTAGCTATTAACCCATCTGAATATTTTTTAATTACTTTCAAATAATCATCAATAAGTCCTACGATTCCCATTGCTAAAGTTGATACTAAAATTATTTGAATATAAAAATTTGTCACATCTGAAAAAAGGATTGTAGGGAGGATGACAGATATCAATATTATCACCCCCCCCATTGTTGGTGTACCTTCTTTTTTGAGGTGGGATTCAGGCCCATTTTTTCTAATCATTTCACCTATTTGGTGATTTTTGAGTGTGCGGATTATTTTAGGCCCGATTAAGAAACTTAAAGTTAAAGCAAAAACAAATGCCATAATTGATCTAAAAGATAAATAGCCGAATAGATTAAAATTTGGATTTATTATTTGGATTATGTCATCTAACATCAAAAACTTCCATTATTTTATTTAAATGCATAGATCTTGACCCTTTGATATAATTGATACTATTTTTATCAATTTGTTTAAGTCTGAAATTTTTAAAAAATGAATTCAAATCTTCAAAATAATATTTTTTTACTTTCCTATTTTCAATAGCATCATACGTAGTGACCACTCTTTTGCCTATTAAGAAAATATTATCAATGAAATCTAAGTTACTTAAAAAACAACCTAACTTACTGTGGAAGAATTCACTCTTTTCTCCCAATTCTAACATGTCAGACAAAAAAAGATTAGCATTATATTTACCCTTTGTAATACTGTTTAAATCTTCTATTCCCTGAGTCATTGATTTATAATTAGCATTATATGAATCGTTGATTATTAAATAATCATTTTTTTTAATAATGTTTCCTCTACCATTAGGTATATCATATTCTTTTAGTCCTTTATCTATATTTTCATTACTGATTCCAAGATGTGAAGCAATTGAGTAACTGCATAAAAAATTATATTTAAAGGATTTTGAGTGATGGGGCATTACAAACTCATAATCATTTATTAATACTTTGCGATTATCCTTACTTTCATTGTAATTATTTTTCATAAAATAATCTGAATTTTCATTTAGTATAGAAAAAGATATTGATTTCAATTTATCATTATTTTTTACTGAAATATTTTTATCATCAAGATTTTGAAAAAAAGTTCCATTGTTATTTGATAAATAATCGAATAACTGCATTTTTGTTTTTATGAGACTATTAAAGTTTGAATAACCTTTAAGATGAGACTCAGAAATATTTGTAACAACACCATAATTGGGATTAGCTATTTCACATAACTTTCCTATTTCGCCATTCTTGCTTGCACCCATTTCTAAAATACAAAAATCGGAGTTTTCGTTGCATTCAAGTACTGAAAGCGGCATACTGATTAAAGAATTATAATTTCCTCTTGAGCAACTAACATTAAATTTTGTTTTTAACATTTGTAACAAAAATTCTTTAGTTGATGTTTTTCCGTTGGTTCCTGTGATTCCAATAAATTTTGTTTCTAATCTTTTTCTGAAATTTTTTGCTAAATTATTTAAAAAGAGATTAGAGTTATCAACGTTAAGAATTTTATCACCTTTCGTTTTACTATCTGTAATTATGTAGCTTACTTTTCTTAGAATTTCTTCATCAATGAAGTCTGATCCATGACTTTTATTACCTTGAAGGCATAAAAAAATATCATTATGCCTAATTTTTCTAGAGTCAATTACAATACTTTCAATCGATTTATTGAAATTGAAATCCATCATTTCTGATAAACACTTCTTTAAAATATTTTTACTACTTATTCTAGCTCTCATATACAATATCTTTTATGGTATCTGAATCACTGAAATAAAATTGAGATTCATTAATAATCTGGTAGTTCTCCCTTCCCTTTCCAAGAACAAGCAATACACTGTTATCATCCATAGAATCTATGGCTGTTTCAATAGCTTTTTTTCTATCTTCAATTAAATGATAATTATTAGTTTGAAAACCATTTAAAATATCTGAAAAAATTTGCTGTATATTTTCGCTTCTTGGATTGTCTGTAGTAACATAAACTTTTTTGCAATATTGTTCAGCAATAGAAGCCATTCTTGCTCTTTTTGTTGCATCTCTATCTCCACCACAACCAAAGACGCACAAAATATCATCTTTTGATTTAACTTTTTTTATGTTTGAAAAGATTTGCTTAAATGCATCAGGAGTATGTGCATAATCAATGAAAAAATATTTATTATTCTTTTTGCATACAAGCTCCATTCTACCAGGAATGTTTAAGGTTTGTTTTGATAATGAATCTAAAATATCTTCAATTTTAAAATCCAAAGAAATCAATGAACCTATCGACGCCATAATATTATAAACATTGTATTCCCCAACAAGATTAGTTTCAAATTCAAAATTCTTGCCCATAATTATCATTTCAATTTGTGTTTTGCTAATAGATTGTTCAATTTTTTTTAATTGAATATCTGATTTATTCTTTTTACCAAATGATATTCTCTGTGATTTGGATTCTTCAAAAAGGGTCCTTCCATAAAAATCATCAGTGTTTATAACTGAGGTAGAATTATTATTAAGATTTCTGAAGAGTTTGGCTTTAGCATTAAAATATTCCTTCATTGTTTTATGGTAGTCAAGATGATCTTGACTTAAATTAGTAAAAACTGCTACGTCAAAATCAGTTGAACTGACTCTTTCCTGAACTAAAGAGTGAGATGAAACTTCAATTGCAGAATGTTGAGTCCCGCTATCTTTAATTAATTTTAAAATACTCTGTAATTCAAGAGATTCTGGAGTTGTATAGCCTGTACTTGAAACATTCTCGTTTAATATAAATCCAAGCGTTCCAAGATAAGCGCATTTCTGACCCATGGAATCCATAATTTTTTTTGTTATGAGACATGTTGACGTTTTTCCATTAGTTCCAGTAACGCCTATAACATTTATTTCAGAAGATGGATTACCATAAAAATTTGAAGATATTTTTGATAGTGCTTTTCTTGAATTTTCTACTTTAATTATAAACTCGTACTCATTCATATACTCATCATTATCAACAATTATTAATTTTGGTTTTTTTTCTATAACATCTTTAATATAATTGTGACCATCAGTTTTAATCCCACAAAATGCTATGAAGCATGAATTTTTATCTATTTTTCTAGAGTCATAAGATATTTTCTCAACATCAATACTTAAATCAATCTCTCCTCTGTAATCAAGATTTTTTAGTAGCTTATCTAATTTCATGTGCAATATCCATTGATAAATTTTGATCTCTATTAACAATTCTATTAATAATTTCTCTAAAAGCTGGTACAGCAGATTGACTCGCCCATTTCTTATCTACTTCTGGGTTAATAAAGCTTATCACACATACTAACTTTGGATTTTCGCATGGAAAAACACCCGCATAAGTAGATATAAATAGTGAGTCTGAATATGCTCTGCTATCTTTATCGTATACCTGTGCAGTTCCAGTTTTGCCATATGAGCATATTGAATGATTTTCAAGTGCTTGAGTTGCCGTTCCGTTTGATACAACAAGTTTTAGTGATTCAACTAGCTTATCTAAATCAGTCTCATTAGCAACTTTTCTAACAATTTGTGATGATTCGTTATTGTGATTTTTTTTATAAAATAATTTTGGTTTAATCAGATAGCCTCCATTTGCAATTGCTGAGTAGGCTAATCCAATTTGCAAGTTAGTGACTCTTAATTCTTGTCCAATAGGTATAGAAACTAATGAATGTATATTCCATTTGTTTAAATCTTTCATTAAACCTGCAGATGTAGAATATTCATCTAACATTGGTCGTTGACCAAATCCAAATTCTCTGAACGTGTTATATATGCTTTCCATTCCAATATCAGATGAAACTTTTACAAGTCCGATATTACTTGAATGAGCTAAAATTTCATTTACGCTTAGAGTATCATGAGGATCATGATCTTGAATGTATCTTTTACGATTTAATCCGGGTATCTTATATCTACCATTTTCACAAAAATATTTATCTTCAAGATTAATTTTATTATTTTTCATTCCAGCCAAAATTGAAAAAGGCTTTAGCGTGGAACCAGGTTCGTATGAAAAATTACATACATAATCTCTAATCAACTCTATTTCTTTGAGTTTATTATTTAAATTTGAACTTGGAACCGAAGCAATCGCTAAAATTTCTCCATTAAAAGGATTAATTATGAGGCCATTTGCAGACTTTGATCCTGTATTTTCCATTTGACGAATTAATTCTTGTTCTAATATTTTTTGATATTCAATATCAATCGTAAGCATTACATCCTGGCCAGATAAGGCTAAATATTCATCTTCTAAAAATCTTTTTTTTATCCTTCCCCTTGAAGTTACACTAAAGCTTAACTTATTTTTTTTTGCCTTAATTAATTCGTTTAGAATACGCTCTACACCCCATCTACCTATTGTATCATTTTTATGAGAAAATTTTCCAATAATTTGTGAGGCCAAACTCTTTTCTGGATAGTATCTTCCCTTGTACTGTATACTTTTTTTAATTTGAGGATATAATTTTAATACTTCACTCAATTCATCAATTTTATAATATGGCACACCCTCAACGATTAGAACATCTGATTTTTTACTAATATTAATTATGGAATCTAAATTCGAAGTATTATACTCAAAATACTCATTTAAAAAATATTTTATCGAATAAATATCGGTTATCTCATTTTTGTTTAAGTATAGATCATAAAAATTTATATCATACGCTAATTTTGTCAAATTCCTATCATATATCACTCCTCTATCACCTTTTACAATTTTTTGAATTTCAATACTCTTATCCTGAGATTTAAAAACTTGTAAATAAAAAGTTTTAGTTGTTGATACTAACATAAATGAAAGACATACAATTAGAATAATTCTTAGTCTATTATGATGATTTTTATATAGCTTTGTCAATTCTTAATTTCCCAATTTGATCTTTTAATTGTTACAGTTGACCACTTTTTTCTATCGCTATAAAAAGCATTCGCTATTAAAATCTTATTTTGCTGAAATAGAATCTCAAACTCTTTATCTAAGGACTGAAGCTCTACTCTCGATTCTTCTAATTCCTGTAAATATGATTTTTTTATATCCTTTAAGCTACTCAATCGATCTCTTTGAATGAATTCGTTTAAAACAGCTATAATCATTAAGACTATAATTGTAAAAGACAATGGAAAAATATCTTTATTTTTTTTTCTGTAGCTTTTTCTTTTATAATGTGACTTTCTTAGCATTCTAAAATCGTTAACCCTCTTAGCTTTGCGCTTCTCGACCTTTTATTATTCAATATTTCTTGTCTGCTAGGCCTGATAACTTTTTTTGAAATTAACTTTATTTTTTTTTTACCATTTGTAGTTATAATTTCTTTTCCGTCAAGTTTAAAAGTTGACTTCTTAACTACTCTATCTTCTAGAGAGTGGAATGTTATCCACAAAATTTTTCCACCAGCTTTTATTCTTTTTGGTAAAGATTCTATCATTTTATTAATATTTTGAAATTCTTGATTTACTTCTATCCTTATAGATTGAAACACCCTTGAAAAAATCTTATTCATATTAGTTTTGTAACTAATTGCTTTAGTTATAGCTTCCTTAAGATCAAAAGTAGTATTCATATTATTTTTTTTTGAAAATCTCACTATGCTATTAGAAATTTTTTTATAATTTCTCTCTTCTCCAAAATTTTTAATTATATCTGATATTCTATTTTCAGAATAACTATTTAAAACCTTGAAAGCTGTTTTTTTATAACTTGAATCAAACCGCATATCTAAGTCACTGTCAATTCTGTAAGAGAATCCTTTACTTTTATGGTCAACTTGAAATGACGAAATACCAAGATCCATAATTGCTCCATCAATTTCAGTTATTTTTAGAGAATTAAGAATATTTTCAAAATCCACATAATTTGAATTAAAAACTTTCACTTTTTTATTTGATTTAAACTTATCCTTTGAATAAGCGAATGCATCTTGGTCACAATCAAGACCAATAACCATTCCACTTTCATCTAAATTATTACTTATCTCTTGTGCGTGACCTCCAAAACCTAGAGTACAATCGAGATATACTCCTGATTTGTTTGATATAAGATTATCAACAACCTCATCCTTCATTATAGGTGTGTGCGGTGAGTTTCCCTTATTGTATTTCAATTCTAGAAACTTATTTCGTCAGCTAAATCTTCGAATTCATTTAAATCTTCAGAGTCAGAATCAAAATCATTCAAAATGCTTGGAGACCATAATTCAATTTTTTTTATAACGCCGATGACGGCAATCTCTTTTTCTATTTCAGCATATCGACATAAATTTTCAGGAATGATGACTCTTCCTTGAGAATCGTATTGCAGATAAGAGGCGTGCCTCACGATGGATCTGATGAAATTTCTGTGCCGGCCCTTCATAGAGCTTAAAAAGCTAAGCTGCTCTTCTACTTTGCTCCACTCAGACACAGGATATAGGAGGAGGCATTTATCAAATCCACGCGTGAGAACGAACGTGCGGTCATTAATGGGATCCAAAGCCTTTCTAAACTTTGCCGGAATACTTAGACGGCTTTTTGAATCAAGCGAATTGTAATATTCGCCGGTAAACGATATGTTAATTTTTTCTTCTTTCATGATATAATTATGGGAATTATCCCCACACTCTCCCACTATTATAACATTTTTCCCCATATAAAAGCAATAAAAATTTTTATTCTTTAAAAAAAAGTGCAGACTAAGCTGCACTATTTGATAAAAAAATGAAATTATTACTATTTTTAATTAGATATTAATCTCGATAACAGTTCCTGAATCTGATGATCTATTTACAAAAATTTTACCATCATGAATTTCGCAAATAATCCTTTTTGTCAGACTAAGACCAACACCCCATCCTGAGCGTTTGGTGCTGTGCCCTGGAAGGAAAATTTTCTTCCATCTTTTACGATTTATTCCTTGTCCAGTATCTTCAAAAAGTATTCTTGTTATTTTTTTATTTTGCGACACACTAATCTTTATTATGCCCTGATTTTGATTTATTGATTGAATTGAATTTTTAATTAGATTTTCAAATGCCCAGCTTAATAATACATTTTCTCCCAAAATAAATATATTTCCATCGTAATCATTTTGTATTTTAATTTTTTTTGTCTTTGGAATTCTTGAAATTGTATAACCTAAAATTTGATCAAGAAGGGATGATAGGTTGATTTTAGATAATTTTACTTTTGAGCCAATTTTATTGAATCTATTAGAAATTTCTTTCAAATTATCTAAATCCTGTTCAATATACTTTATATTTTCTTTATTAACCTTATTTATCTTTATGTTTTCCACCCAACCCATTAATGAGGATATAGGAGTTCCAAGTTGATGTGCAGTTTCTTTAAAAATTCCAACATAGAGTGCATTCTGAAGACTTTTTCTAGTTGATGTAAAATAAATAAACGATAAAATTGATATTAAGAATATAAAAGATACTTGAACAAAAGGAATTAAACGAATAATCTTTATCATATCTGTATCACCATAGTAAAGCTTTTGACTAATCATAATCTCATTATCCTTTCTGATAAAAATGGGAAGAGGTGAGAAAATTTGCTTCATTTCAATAATTGATAATTCAATTTGATTTTGGGTCAAATGATCAAAATGTGAGCTTTTTGTATAAACTTCGTCAGGATCAATACTTTTAATAATAATTGGTATATCTGTTTCCTTAAGCAGGTTATTGAACATTGCTATTGTAGGATAGTCACTCAATTTTTCTTGATTTACAATACCTTCAATAAAAGTCTTATAGCTTTTAGCTGTTTTGGTAACACTTGTCCTTAATGCATCTACAAGCCAACTATTAATTAAAAATAACAATATCATTACAAAAATGAATACTGATAGTATAAAATTTTTTAAATTTATTTTTTTAATAAAGAAAGACATTTTTTTGAAAATTTATTTTTTGCTCCTAAAAATAAAAGAATTGAGATAAAAGATACATATAAAATAAAACAGAATTTCCCCCAGAATAAGTCTGATGGCTCAAAAGTCATATCAATAAAATGCCTTCCTTTATTTTTTATATAAATTCCCCTTATTAAATCATTAATTTCGTGAATTTGTACGGCATTTCCATTAAGGGTTGCTTTCCATCCTGGACTATAAAAAACTTCACTTATTATTACAAACTGTGGACCTGATGTATTAAGCTCGATATTAATCTGATTTGGATTTGAATTATTAATATCGGTAATATAATCATCAACATTTTGATCGAAATTTTTATAGCTAATATTCATAGAATCATCTTTTATCAAATCAATTTTCTCAAATTTTCCTGAACTTTCATTATAGTTAGTCAAATAAGAACCATCACTTGGAAGCGAATTAGACATATATAAATTTTTTCTTCTTTTAAAGCTATTCGTTTCATCTAAATATATTGTCTTGGCAAAGAATACTCGACTTTCCCCATCAAATGGATTTATTTTATCATTCTGAATGATATATTTAACGTTTAACATTCTTAGTACGAAACTTGAATTTAATTGCATCATTTTTTGATAGGACTTTAGCTTTGCTGGATGGTAGCCAGAAACATCTTCAACGTGAAATTTTGCCCAAACATTACTACTACTCCCTCCATCCAAATCCAGGATTCGAAAAATTTCTTTTTCATTTAGTTTAATAATTTGGTTTTGAATGCTTGTGGCAGGCATTCCCAAGTAGTTCTTTTTATTTTTAATTAATGCTTTTTGATCTAAGCTCAATCCCAAATTTGCATAAAATTTTTCATAACTAGATATTGCCGATTTTCTAATCAGATGGCTTGATTTTTCTGGATTAGTTATTTTTCTATTGACAATTAATAAATCTATGAAAACTAAACTTGTAATTAATAAAACTATGATAGAAGAATTAGAACGATTAATGGTTTTAATTTTATTAGTATAAATAAAAACTGCAATTAGTAGAATTAATACGGATATTAAAATTCTCAAAACTAAAATATCTGTTTTGACCATATCACTTCCTAATTTAATTTTACTATCAAATACTTTGTTCAACGGTTCTATTTGCTCATCAATATAACTTTCATATTCAAAGAAAACGGAAGGATCTGATAAGCTTGGATTTGATTTTATTAGATTTTCTTTATAATTATTTATTAAAGATTTTTTTTCATCTATGTATGATTTTTTTCCATATTTACTGAAGTCAATAATTGGGCTAAGAAAAACTATCAAAAAAGAAACACCCAAGAATATAAAAGTTCTCCTTTTAAGATATTTTAATTCTTGAAGCATTTTACTTAAACCTAGAGCAGCTAAAATCATTGTAAAAAACTGAACAATAATTAATAAATACGCTGGATTTCGAAACTTTGAAAACAAAGGAAGATAGTCATAAAAAAATGTATAAAAACTTATAAAATTCTTTCCCATTGATAATGTCAAAAAAAATGTTATACATATTAATGAATATAGCTTAATTCGTGTTCTTTCTGCTTCCAAAATTGCATATAAAGCAAATATTAAAATTAAGAAACTCATATACTGCGGAAAAGAAGTGAAAGGCATAGTGCCCCAATATGTCTGGTCCCCAAAACCAGAAAATGAGGGGATTATAAATGTTAAAATTTCCGGAAAACTAAAAGAATAATCTGTTGCGTATTCAATTCCCGCTCCACTTTCTTTACCAATACTGCGAGTTGACATCGGAAGATAAGATATTATTGGCAAGTATAGTTTTAGACAAGCAATAATACTTAAAAATAAACTCAAGAATGAAAAGTATATCCACTTTAAATTAATTTTCTTACGTTGTATCAGATCTATAATTATATCAACTATCGCCACTAGACCAATTACCATCCAAGTGTAATATGCCATCTGAACGTGTCCTCTCAATAGTTGTAAGGTAAGCAAAATAGATAAAATTAAAGAATGATTTAAATTAGGGTTCCCTCTAATTTTCAAATAAAATAAAAATATCCATGGGAGGTAACATAAAGTCATTACCTGACTACCATGACCATGAACCAACATACCAGTCATATAAGGAAGACAGATAAAGCCAACAGCTGGCAAGATAGAAATAAATTTACTCAACTTTAAATACAGGCATAAGCTATATACTCCTATTCCCGCAAAAAGAAAGTGAATTATATAATTCCAGAACCAAGGCATACCAAATGAATTTAGGGCCTTAATTAAATAATTAGGTGGATAAAAGTCAGAAATATTTTGCGCTGAATGGACAGAAGGAATACCTCCCATCATCCAGGGAAACCAATAAGGGTAATCATTAGAAGCATCTATCGCTGCCCTTACATTTATAGCGGAATACTTGTCATTTGCTCCATAGTAACTCTGAGATCCATCTAAGGCTTCAAAATAAGTTAACATCAAACAACAAAGTATTAAAGCGGGAGCAAAAAGGCTAAAATTAAACAGCTGATATTTATTTTTTTTCATATTTAATCATATTAAAAATTTCAGTACAAAAAAAATCTTTTTCGATTTCTTCTTTTTCTAAAATTTTTTTTAATATTTCAAAAAAAGAAAAAGCATCATCCCATGTACCATCCGACGGACTGTAGAGCTTATTTAAATCAGGCTTATTAAAATTAATTTTAATATTTTTAATAGAGCAATGTTCATAGTCTATAACTTTGATTTTATTACCTTGCATTATAATATTGTGAGGTCTAATATCTTTGTGTGAAATTTCATTTTTTTTAAAGAATTTTAATATATCAAGTATTTGTTTTGTAATATCATTTCCAACTACATTTTTTTTTGATATTTTTTCACCATTAATAAATTCAAAAATATTATAATTAAATCTTCCATTGACTTTAAGGATAAATTTTGGATAAAAATTTAATTTCTTTGTGTCAAGACTTTCTATTTTACTAATTATGCTTGATTCATGTCTTACATATCTGTTGGTGTTTATTTTTACAAAGTATTCTGTTCCAAATTCATTCTTAACTTTAAAATACTTTTTTTGGGAATTCCACAAAATAATCTTGAATACTTTTACAGATGAATATCCTCTCAAGTTCAAATCTTTTTTTAGATAGTAAATATTTCCCAAAATCCAAATTATAGATTCGTGTATATTTCTAAAATGAGTAAGAAATCTTTTAAACATTTTTAATCTTACCAATTAATTCCCATAAGTACCTTTTTACACCCTTTTTTCCGTAACTATATTGAACGGTAAAATCTTTTGGCTTAGTATAAAAGTAGCCATTCTTGTTCATAAATTTCTGCAAAAAATTCAAAAGTTTTACTTCATCTGTGAAAAAATCAGGCTCTATTTTTAAATTATTTATTTCAGCTAAATTCTTTAAAGAATCATTATATTTATAAGTAAATTTATTTTTATGAATCAAAGAATGGTAAAGCAATGAATAAAACTCATTAAATTTATCAGGTATGAAGAAATTATTGGAATGCTTGACTCGCTTATCAACCATTTTTTTTGACCATTTTGAATCATAGTAATTATCACCGACAATCCTGATATCAACATTATACAATTTTTCATCAACTTTCACATAGTATGCTGCTCTATCTTTTGAAAAATTTTTTTTAATCCCATTGATATGGTATTTAAAATTTAAATCTGATGATAGAAAATCAATATCATCAATATGTGAATTTAAATCTAACAACCCAGAATAATTCCTAAGAATCAAATATTCACTCGTATAATTGATAAATTCAAATAGTTCATTGAAATCCTTCCATCCATCAAACCCTAGAATGTCATTTTTTAAATACTTTACTTTACCGTTCCATAGTTTAGAAAATTCAATTTCTTGATATTTTTTATTTATTAGATAATAAATATTTTGAGATGCCTCTTGAATATCATTCGATGTGTGCACTTTGTGCCCACCGCCTGTCCAATTTCGATAAATTTTCTTTTTTTCAAATAACTCTGTATTTACTTTTTTCCTACCATTTGAGGTTTCTCTAAAGCTATACTTTGGATTTTTTTGTCTAATGATGATTGCAGTAAATGGACCTTTACCGCAGTGAATTTCCTTGAATGACCCATTCTTAAGATTTTGCCCATAAAATCTGCTTAAATTACTTGAAAAATATTTCTTATTCCATGAAATTTTATAAACATCAATGATATCAAAGCAGTTATTCAAATCATAAAGAATCTGATCAATTTTATTTAATCCTTTTTCCCAAACTAAGACTAAGTGAATCTCTGAATTCTGCATGTTGTTATTTACCTGTTATTTTTCTAATAACGAACAAAGGAAAAATTAAAAAACATAAATACCCAATGTGTTTATATGCTAATTTAAAAAATGAAATTGCAACTTTTAATACCTTCAAATTTACGGTTCCTGAAACATGATGGAATAACCTTGGAGATGCTAAATAAATAGATTTTATTCCCATAAACCTTGCCCTCAAACAAAAATCTACATCTTCCATATACATTTTAAACGATTCATCAAATCCGTTCAAATCAGATACAATTGACGAATGAACGAACATGCAACATCCCGTAATATATCCAGTTCTACAATCTCTTAAGTTCAAATCTTGAAGATTTTTTCTTATGTTGAGGTGTCTGACAATGCCCTTTTTTAAATCAACCTCAGCTCCACTATACCATATTAATTTTTTTTCATTTGAAAAAGTGATTGTAGGTCCATAAATAGCTCTTTTACCATATTTATTTAGACCAATAATAAATTGGTTTAAAATTGTTTTTGACACAATTGTATCATTATTGAGAATGAGATAATAACAATTATCTTGTGAACGATTAAAATAATAGTTGTAACCACCAGCAAATAAGCGATTTTTATCAGTCAAAACCAGCTCTACATCTGGATAATTAGATTTAATAAAATTAATTGAATTATCTGTAGACAAGTTGTCAATTACTGTAACAGAAAAATTAGGATAATCAATTTTACAGACGGAATCTAAACATTCTTTCAAAAAGTTTACTCCGTTGTAATTCAAAATAAGTATTTTTATTTTATAATTTTTCGTTAATTGAGTCATAAAGTTCTGTTATACTACTTGCGAATTTTTCCCAAGAAAAAAGCTTTTTATGTTCTTTTATTTTTTCGGCATAAAATTTGTCATCAAAATTTTCAAAAAATTTAATAATTATACTTTCAAGTTCAGACTGTGTTTTGAAAGTATATCCAGTCTCTCCATAAACAATAACTTCAGACAAACTTTTTAAATCTGAAGTGACAACAGGCTTTTCGTAATTGTAGGCTAAAGGCACAACACCACTTTGAGATGCACTTTTGTAAGGTAAAACAACTAAATCAGCTGCTGAAAAATATAAAGAAACGTCGTTATCAGATACAAACTTATTAATCCAGATGACTCTGTCCTGAAATCCTGATTCTAAAATCAATTTTTTATATTTATTTTCATCTTCATAACTCTCTCCAACAATTAAAAGCATTATATCTTTATTTTTTTTAAAAATATTTTTAATAGATTTCAAAAGAACATCTAACCCCTTGTATGCTCTAACAAGTCCGAAAAAGAGGATTACTTTAGAGTGAGATATTTTAATTTTACTTCGAGCTTTTTTAAGATCTAATTTTTCAGGATAATTATCATAAATTGGGTGAAACCTTTTAAGATACTTGGGATTATTTATGAATGTTTTTAATTCAGATTCAACTATTGAAGATTGGACAATAAATCCATCAACTAGTCTTGTTATTTTTTTTATTAAAAAATTTGAAAAAGGAAAGCTTTCATGAGGTTTTATATTATCACAAACCATAATTATTTTTGTTTGCTTATTAGATTTCAATCCTTTAAGTATAAAGTACAAGCATGGAACGAAAAAAGGATTCCAAAACTTAAAAATAAATATATCAGGTTTGAATTTTTTAATGACTCTTAAAGTTCTACACCAGGTAATGATATTAATACTACTCAGAATACGTTTTCCTTGAATCGAAGAAGAATCTGAAAATTGGTTTTTACCAGGAAAAAAAATATTGGGATATAATTTTTTAAAATTAATTGTCTGGACTTGGTGTTTTTTTGATAAATATTTTTTAAGTTGTGATGAGTGCTGAGCTATTCCTCCTCTGTAAGGTGGAAATACGGATAAAAAGGAAATTTTCAATTATTACTTTTTGTATTTTTAAATATTTTTATGTTTTGAGGAGATTCAATTGGAGACTTCCGAATGATCATTTCGCCTATGAGTCCAATTGAAAAAAATTGAACACCAATCACAGTCAATAAGATACCTAAAAAGAAAAGTGGTCTAATAACGGTAAATTCTCCCGAATCGTATAATTGATATAAAAACCATTGAGAAGATAAGTATGAATTAATCATTGTTCCGGATATTGAAAATAAAATACCAAATTTTCCGAAAAAATGCATTGGCCTAGTTAAATATTTATCAAGTAAAATTATCGTCAAAAAATCGTAGAATCCATGGAAAAATCTTGATTTTCCATATTTACTTTTTCCATGTAATCGAGGATGATGTTTTACAGGAATTTCAGTAACCTTAAATCCGGCATTATGCGCCAGCACAGGTATGAATCTATGCAGATGACCATAAAGTTTGATAGATTTAACTACATTTAATTTATATGCTTTNAATCCACAATTAAAATCATGAATGTTAATTCCTGTCTTGTAGCGAGTTATTAAATTAAATACTTTTGAAGCTAAAATTTTAAAAAATGAATCCTTTCGTACTTTTTTCCACCCAGAAACAAGATCCCAATTTTCATTAATCTTATATATTAAATTTTTAAATTCTGAAGGATCATCTTGCAAATCTCCATCGATGGTAATAACTATTTCTCCTGATACAATTTTAAAAGCTTCTGATAATGCTACTGCTTTACCATAATTTCTTTGAAAATGAATAAGCTTTACATTGCTATCTTTACCTATAATGTCTCTAATTGTCTGATTCGTATCATCTGTGGAACCGTCGTCAACAAATATAACCTCATATCTAAATCCTGATAAACTATTTAAAATTCTACTATAAAGCTCATTAATAGATTCATTTTCATTTAGAACGGGAACTACAACTGAAATTTTACTATTTTGAGCCATTTCTCAATAATTATATAAAAATTGATGACAAGTAAAAAATTACTTTGAGAGTTTTTCTTTGAGGAAGGACTCAGGATTAGATCCTTCGGGAATGGTTACCATTTCTTTTTTGAAAGAGATAGAACCTTTATCTGTTTTAAGTGCTCTAACTAGTTTAACGTGTGTACCTTTTTTAGCACCCTGCTTGCTGGTTTTATCTCCAAAACTTTGTTTCTTAGCCATAATCAATCTCCAAAAATATATTTAACAATCAGATAATATATTAATGTATATATTCATCTCCAATAGTATTTGATTATTTTGGAACATCTTGTTCACCTTTTGTCATATCTATCTCAAAATCATTTTTCTCTGATTCTTCATCAATATAGACAAATTCATTCGAATCAAAGTTTATACCGATTGATTGATTATTTTTTTCGTTAAAAAAGAATGTAGTAACTACAACTAAAACGATAGCGGCTGCAACTGATGCGACCATCATATGTATTGGCTTACTTGTAAAGTTTATATTTTCAATTTGAGGAAGTTCCTTTGACTTAATTCGATTTATAGATCTTTTTAAATTAATATCAAAGTCNTCAGACAGCTCNACAGAATCTAAATTTTTTATTTTCTTAACAAGATATTTTACATCTTCATATTTATTTTTTAATTCTTTGTTTTGNGACAAAGTTTTCTCGAATTCTGTTTTAGTTTTCTTATCTAAATTATTATCGAGATAATCAGACATCATTTCATAAAATTTTACTTCATTCATTTTTTTTGTATCCTTTTTCCTTCAAAAGCTGAATAAGCTTTAATCTTCCTCTATTTATTCTTGATTTTACTGTTCCAATTGGAATATCCATTATGTTACTTATTATCTCATAAGAAAGTTCCTGAAAATCTCGCAAAATAATCATTATTTGAAATTCTTCTGAAATATCGTTCAATGAATCTATAATTGCTGAATTAAAATCTTTTTTACTGGAATTTTTATCGATCGTTATATTTTTATCAGATGAAATTACAAACTCTCTATCTGTTGTTCCTAAATCAGATACTGAATACGTTTGTCTACGAGTTTTTTTTCGTAATTCAGTTTTAGCTAAATTTGATGCTATTGTATAAAGCCACGTCGAAAATTTTGCAATTTCCCTATATGAGTTTTTGTGAGTATATAATTTCAGAAAAGTATCTTGAGTTAAATCTTCCGCAAGATCTAAATCATTCACATATCTATATATGAAATTAAAAATTCTATTTTTGTACTTATTAACGAGGANAGTGTAAGATCCCTGATCTCCTTCTTGAAAGGATTTTATAAGAATCTCATCTGTATCTAACCTATCTTCTACCATAACACGCTTTTAAAATTAATAGCTCAATTTTTTGCTCAACTCCAAATTGAAATGTTTTTACCATTTTATCAATTTTATACAGTTCTTGTATAATATTTTTTAGTTTTTGCTCAGAAAAATTTGAACAATATCTATCTAAATTTCTATTTAGGATTTTATTTGATAGATAAAAGTTCTTTTTTGCGACACCTGAAGTTTTTTTTGAGTAGATGCTCAAAAATAAACTACTTAGACCGCTTACAATATAATTCTGTGAAATATTGTTATTAATAAGCGAACGATAGATCTGAAAGCATTTATAAGTATTCTTTGAACCAATATTATCCAAAAATTGCCAATAATTATATTTTCTATCAACATTTAGAGTCAGACTGTACTTGTCATCTATATCCAGTATTTTAGAACTTGAGTAAGTTCTATGTTTATCAATTTCATTAATCACACTACTTAAACTATCTCCATANGAATCAATGTAAAAATTTAAAAGTTCATTGGATATCTTAAAACCATTTGAATTAGCATAAAAAATAATCCAGTTTTTCATTTTATTGGGAAACGGTGTCCTTATGTCAACATTCGTTAGCTTNGAGGATAAGGATGTAATAAACTTATTTTTTATTCTAAAGTCCGGCGCCACAAATACAAGACAAATATCTCTTGATGGGTTCATTTCAATAAAACTTAGTAGTTCATTTTGAGCTTTTTTTGATAATTTATTAATTTCCCAGCACACAATTAGTTTTTTATCATCAAAGAGAGAATTAGTTTGTAATTCTCGAAGAAATAAATCTTCGTCATCGACACTCAAGTGATACATAAGTTTTAATTCACTTTGATTAAGAAATTTTTTCTGAATTTGATTTNTAAAAAACTTTTCTAGAAAAATGTCATCACCATTTAAATAATAATAATGAAATTTTTGTTTGTTAAAATTTTTTATTATGTCTGCTATACTTTTCAAATTAAATTAAAAATAANAATTAATATGATTCCAACAAAAAAACAATAGAATGAAAAATACCACAACTTTTCATTTTTTGTTACAAAAATTAAAATCGATAAAGATATATATCCAATTATAAATGATGAAATGAACCCTATAAACGGAAAATTAAATTCACCTCCACTAATTAAAATATTTACTATTTTTAATAGTGANGAACCTAGAACAGCAGGAATTGCTAACTGGAAAGAGAATTTAAAAGCATTTTTTGGACTAATACCAAGGTATAGTGCGGTCGATATTGTAATACCCGATCTTGANACACCAGGAATTACTGCAACGCACTGCGCAAGCCCAATTANAAAAGCTTTTTTTATTGTTATTCTTTTATTTGAATCTTTTNTAATGAATCTAGTAAAAAATAAAATAACTCCAGTAGCAATAATTGCAAAAGAAGCAATAGAAAAAGCTAAATCTGAATTATCAAGAATAATATCAATACTATCAAAGAAAAATAAAGCTAAAAAAATTATGGGAATTGTCCCTATAAAGATTATTAAGATTTCTCTGGCACCTTTTGAATTTAGGTTTAAAATTGTTTTTTTATAATCTTTATAAAAAAATAATATAATTGATAATAATGTACCTAAGTGTAATGATATTTGAAGATCAGACATATTTGAAGACTTGAACCCAGCTATCTTTTCAAGGAAGATGACATGACCAGAACTACTTATTGGCAAAAACTCTGTTACACCCTGAATGAAGCCTTGTAAAATTTCGTTCATATCAATTTTTAAATGCGATTAATGTCATTCTACCAGACAAATTACCGTCTCTTCTGAAACTATGATAATTGCTGTTTTCATAGGTGCAATCACTTTGAATGAATAAATTTTTATCAGGAATTGAAATCTCTTTTAAATCAAATGTAATTTGTTTGATAAGATCTATAAAATACTTTTGACTTTTCACTCTAACGGAATCTCTGTTAAATTTTTTTGATAATGTTTCATCAACTTGATAGCAACACCATCTTATAGAAGGTCCTAGAAATATTTTCAAATCTTCTTTTTTTGAGCCTAGCATAATCATTTTAAGTACTGTTTTACGTACAATATTTTTTAATGTACCTTTCCATCCAGAGTGAACTAGAGAGATCATCTCATTAGCTGAATCATAGATGCAGCAAGGAACACAATCAGCAATACTGATTGTTCCAATGAGGCCAGAATTAGCATGAAAAATTACTGAGTCACATTCTGGGGATAGCATAGAATCATGTTCAACAAAACAAATTTTGTCTGAATGAATTTGATCTGGTGTAATAAACCGCTTTTGATCTAATTTTAATAGCTTTTGAATTTTATTTATTCTATTTTTTTTTGATTCACTATGGAATAACGTTGAAGAGGACATGTATAAACTTATATCGTTTGAAAAGAAAGATGAGTAGTTAATTAGTTTCATATTTCAATCGCATTGACTAATTCTTTCTAAGAAACTTATGCTTTCTGAACCTTGAATATCATTTCCAGAAATTATAGATAAAAGAAGAAACTCTGATATAGAATCAAATTTTTCATTAAAATCATTTAGATTTTTAAATTCATCTTTGAAGATATCAACTATACACTCGCAATAACCTACGCTCATTTTACTTTCAATACATTCACTCATAACACTTGCTTCTTGTNTCTTTGACCAGCCTTTATCAGCTTTTTTCTCAAGCTCACTAACTAAATTCAGGTTTTCATTTTTATATTTTTCAATGATTTGATTTATTTCTGATTCATAAACTGATAAATAGTTTTCAAACGAATCAATTTCATAATTGTTTTTTTTGGTGAAGTAATGAGTTACTGAAGCCGTTGCTATTATAATAGCCAAATAAGATATGTACCTATACAGGAATTTCAATTAGCTAATTTCCACATTCATACTCAATCATTTCTTCAATATTTAGAACTTTATCAAGTAATTTCTTATGTTCTNTTAATTCAATTGATTGTATACTAGAAGATTTCAGCAATTCTATTATTTTAGTNTAATCTTCAAAAGAAATATTTTTTGAAATGATATCAACACCGCATTCACATATTTCTTTTTCAGGTCTAGGACAATCTTTAATTATTTTTTCTTTTTGCTCTGATGACCAACTGTACTTTGAACAACTAAAAACTATAATTAAAGAGAATAAAANTAATATTTTTCTTAAAATAAGCATATTTTAATAACAATCAATAATTTCTGGCGTTATTGATTTCAGGTTATCGTTTTCTGNTTCTGTGAATTCAGAGTGCTCTTTAACGCTTATTTTTTTATAATCGGCATATGTAAACTTTTTTGATATTGATTCAAAAACACAATTACAAAAATCAATATCTTCTTGTTTTTCTGAGCTGCCTTTACATTCTTGGATAAATTCTGACTTCTCTTTTGAAGCCCATCCCCCACATGAAATCATTGTTAAAATTAGCATTAAACCCAGAGGTTTAAACTTAATTATTTTGTAAAACATTTTCTTATTTCCTCGTTTATAATTTCAATTTCTTTGACATCAAACTTTGAATAACTAGACTTGTTAATTTCTTTGTATCTCGGAGCAAAATCAATGTAACTATATTCTTTTGAAAAAATATTAAAGGAGCATTCACATTGCTTATCTGT
>PBGO01000001.1 GCA_002719095.1 Fidelibacterota bacterium | reverse complement strand
GCAAAAGATAGCGACGTACAAAACATAGCAATAAGAGCTAAGCGAATGAAGTTCATATTTATTCTCCTCTAAAAATTATGTAATTTATTATAATCGTTAATTGATAATGATTATCAATATTCTTAACAGCTCGATAATTTATAGACAAAAATAATATGATACAAAGACTTTCGAACGCTCGTTCGATATATAAGTTGCCTTTTGAAAAATGTGATTTATATCACATAATAAAAAGCCCCTATCGCAATGATAAGGGCTTTTTAAGTTTCTTATGCTGTTGAATACTTTACTTCATCAACATCACTTTCTGGGTTGATACTTGACCTGCATATTCTGCTGTGATTAAGTATACACCACTTGAAAGATCGGACGCATCCCAAGACATCGTATGTAGCCCTGCAGATAAACTACCCTCTGCAAGCACACCCACAACCTGACCTACCAAGTTATAAGCCTTCACTGAAACATACCCTTCACTTGGCATGCTTAAGCTTACGCTTGTACTTGGATTAAATGGATTCGGATACGCTGCCTCTAAAACAAACGCGCCTGGCTCAATAACTGTCACATAACTGCTACTGTTAGCCACCAACACATTTTCAATGTCATAGCTTCCAGATGCTGTGAAAATTGCATCACTCTCTGGAGCAACAACAACCAATGTGGTTGTATTATCTACTGTTGCATACTCTGCAACCATTGCGTTGTCTGTGAGGTCTAAGCTAAAGTTCGCATCATGGGTTAGTGTCATTTGAATCGCACCAATGTAACCGTCTCCTGATATGCTTAAGGTGTTACCCTCTGACTTCATAACCGCTGAAGTCGCGTTGTCTGTTCGCCCAGTTCCAAGAATAATATTAACAATACTGACAATATCTAATACGTTTATCTCTGTATCATCATTTAAATCACCTGCTTCAAGTTCACAACCCTCTAAAAGAGTTCCAAGAATGTGATTAACAACCGATACAATATCAAGAACATTTACACTTTCATCATTATTAATATCTCCCGTTACGTCATATTCTGCGCAAGGGTCAGGTCCAGGACCACCGCCACCCTGAGGATCGCAAGGTTCGCCTTCAGTTGGAACACCAGCCAGCGCACATGCCTCACAGGAAGCTGGCGATTGCTCTGCTCCATCTAGCGTTATCACTACTCCACAAGCTGAGTCACCTTCTGCTAGTCCTACTATAGTAATAGTCTCGGTATTTGCATCAAAGTCTTGCGTTGTTCCACCATAAGCACCCGAATTAACTGTGACGCTTACCAAATAAGAAATTAATCTATCTTGAATCATATTGCCTGGATCATATACACCAGTACGTACATTATAAGAAGGTCTTATTCTTTCCGGTGTATTGTCGAAAGTGTAAAATACTTTATCTTCTACCGGTGGCGTTACTGACGCAAAGCTTCCACACTGATCTGCTGCAGCACATGCAGGAGATTGTCCTGGTGTACCAGCACAGTCACATCCGTCGCAATCATACTCAGGACAAGCAAAATCTAACCCATACTGTAAATCTAACCCATCACACAATCCGTCACCAATCCATGAAAGCACTGACTCGTCAAAAGGATTTCCTTGGCAGTCAAGAAGCTGTTGGGGACAAGCATCCAGAGATGCAGCACAGGTTCCATTTGGACAAGTAACTAAACCCTGCTCCTCACAACTTACTGGTGGCGCTTCATTGCAATAGCCATTTGGATCAGGTCCAGTTTGTGTGCAATCTCCACAATCAAAGCCAAATTCTTCACAAACAAATACTAAACCATAAGCACCATCATCACAGTAGCCATCACCTAACCAGTCAGTAACAATACCATCACCATTTAAGTCAAGGCAAGACCCATTATTTGTTACGCAATCGTACCCTGTAAACTGTGGATCATCATTACAGAACTGATTGCCCTCACAATCTGTGAGAGCCGCAGAACCATCTGCACAATTTCCACTTGAAACGTTATCATCAGACCACGTCCAAACAATAGCAGGAACATCTGTCCCTGTTGTCGTATCAGGAGTCAAAACTCCGTCAGCAAAAACATTGTATGGTGAGTCCAAAGCAACAGATATCGATAGGATAGCAGATAGAGCTATAGCCGAAATCTTCTTTGAATAAAACATAATTAAACCTCCGTTTTGTATTTAAAAAATATCTTTTAAAAATCTAATCATTAATATTGTAAAAAGCTCTAAAAAAAAATTAGTTATTACATTTTGTTACGATTGATAGTTTTAGCTTAATGTTTCGCCAATTTTTAAGCTGTACTTTTTCCTTAACAGTGAACAAGTAATATATGCTATTGGAGTATCAACGAGCGCAACTGATGCTTTAAAGATATAACTTGATACAAATAGAGGAACAAAGCGATCCCAGCTCAGCCCTGTACTCCAACCTAAATCAGAAGCTAAACAAAGTAAAACTAATACTGATGCAGTATCAATAATCTGAGAGAATAAAGTAGAAAAATTATTTCTTAACCAAAAATGTTTTCCATTAGTCTGTTCTTTTAGAAAATGGAAAATCCTTATATCTATAAATTGTGCTAACAGATACGCTGTCATAGAAGCAAAAACTGCAGGGCCAAAAAGACCAAAAACCCTTGAAAAAGTGTCATTGTCAATAGGCGAATAGAATACTGCATCCGCTCTATCGGCAACCATCAGAACGAAAATAACAAAAATACTTGCAAAAAATCCAGAAAGCACGACTCTATTTGCTTTCTCTTTCCCAAAAATCTCACTAATGATATCTGTAACTAGAAAAGTAATTGGGTAAGGCAAAATACCTACTGACAACACAAAAAAAGTTGATCCAATATCAAGAATAAAAAATTTCTGAAATATGAGGTTGCAAGCAACTAGAGATGAAATGAATATAGCAGCTAAAATTAAAAATATTTTTTGACCTTTATCTTTTGAAATCATTTTATTGTCTCAACCCGTATCATGTTTGTTGTGCCTGAAACGCCTACAGGAACACCAGCAATCAGAATGAACTGATCATTTTTTCGTAAAATTTTATTTTCTTTGATAAATTTGTTTACTGACAATATCATCTCATCTGTACTTTTAAAATCCTTAATATGCTCTGTCTCTAAGCCCCATATCAAACTTAATTTTTTTGATACACTTTCGTTTGGCGACATTGCGATTATTCTAGCACTTGGTCGAAAAAGAGACATACTTATTGCAGATGAACCAGACTCTGTCATCGCAATGATTAGTTTGGCATTTAACTCACTTGTGATATTGCTTGCTGAATGACACATTGAAACCTGTGTATCAATCTTAGCAATTAGTGGATTAGTTCCCTTAAAATTTGAAAAGTTAGAAATCTCTTGCTCCATATTTGAAATTACTTTGCTCATAATTCTTACGGACTCAATTGGAAACTTACCAACAGAGGTTTCGGCAGATAGCATAACGGCATCGCAGCCCTGTTCAACAGCAACTGCAATATCATTTACTTCTGCTCTAGTTGGAGTATCATTATAAATCATTGACTCAAGCATTTGAGTTGCTAGAATAACAGGCTTACCATATTTGTGGCAAAGGTATGTAATTCGTTTTTGAATAATAGGAACACTTCCGTAGCCCATTTCCACTGCTAAGTCCCCTCTGGCAACCAGAACCCCATCAAAGGATTCAATAATCGAATCGAGTTTTTTGACTGCTTCAGGCTTTTCAATCTTTGCTATAATTGGCTTGACGCATTTATTATCTTTGAGTATTTTTTTGAATGGTTTAATATCATTTTTAGATCTCACAAAAGATAAAGCAAACCAATCAACGTCAAGCCTAATTCCTGCTTTAATATCTTTAATATCCTTTTTTGTAAGCACAGGAACATCTAGCTTAATATTTGGAAAATTTACACCCTTTCCTTGCTGAATTACTCCATCATTTAGAGCTTTTATTTCAAGCCTTCTTTTAGTAATAACTTTATTTACTGAAAAAGATATTTTTCCATCATCGACTTTGATTCGAGAGTCAATTTTTATATTTTGAAAACTCAGATTTAGCGTTATCTTCAAATCAGAGTTCCCAGACCCTATTGTTAACAAGTCCCCTTTTTTTACTTTCAGTTGCTTAAAATCGCTTTTGACGCGTATTTTTGGACCGGCAATATCCATCAAAACTCCAACGTGCTTATCTAAATCATTTGATGTTTTACGTATTGTTTCAACTATTCTCTTTAGTTCCAAGTAGTCATTTATGTGAGACATATTTAGCCTAAAGACATTAACGCCATTTGCTATTAATCGTCCTATTTCTTTAGATTTATCTGACTTTGGCCCTAGGGTGGCAATTATTTTAGTTTTGTTCAAATTTATAATTTCTTTCTAAAATTTTATTTTTACATTAATTTCTATCCATAAAACTTAGGTAATATTTTGAAAAAAACTAGAGTAAGATTTTGGGGATGTCGTGGTTCTTTCCCTACATTTGATGAAAACAAGATTAAATACGGAGGGGATACTTCCTGCGTAGAAATAAGAACTCCCGACAACAAGCTAATTATTCTTGATATGGGGACAGGGTTGAGACGGCTCGGTGAAAGAATAGTAAATGATTCTTCGTACCCTAAAGAAATTCATATTTTTTTAAGTCATTACCATCTTGACCATATTCACGGATTTTTAATGTTTGCACCTCTTTTTGATCCAAAATATACGATTAATATATATTCTAGAAACAGTAACGGCAAAAATTCAAAACAAATATTCGATATTTTCCTTCAGCCTGAAATATGGCCAATTAATGTAGATTTTTTACCATCAAAAATAAACTTTATTGAAATGAATGAGGATAAAATATTAATTAATAATTCAATCGAAATTAGAAATAACCCCCACCCTCATCCTCCATTAGAGGCATTTTCAATAAGAATTAAAATATTTGATAAAATAATAACTTACATTACTGACTGTGAGCATTCACCTGAAGCATTGAATGAAAATGTGGTTAACTTTGCCGATCAATCAGATTTATTAATTCATGATGCTCAATATTCAATATCAGATTTACCAAAACACAAAGGCTGGGGTCACAGTAGCTGGAAAAATGCAGTAGATGTTGCTATNAAGTCTGANAGTAAAAANCTNNTACTATTNCACCACTCTCCNGATTATNATGATTCAGAAATTGANNGNATGGAAATNAAAGCAAAACTTAATTTCTCAAANGTTATCGCAGCCAAACAAAATCTAGAAATTGAACTTTAATGAATAGATATTTTGACATTTGCGCCACGACTCCCATTGATAAGAGAGTTTTAGATTTTATGAATATCAATAANAATATATTTGGAAACCCTTCAAGTATTCANGAGTTTGGACAAAAATCAAGNACAATTATTGAAAAATCTCGNATCAAAGTTTCTAAATCTATTAATTCAACTACCTCTGANGTAGTTTTNACTTGTAATGGAAGNGTATCAAATAACATGGCTTTGATTGGTATTCTTGAAAAGGGTGATCANTTAATAACATCATCTTACGAACATCCTGCCGTTTCAAAGGTTTGTAATTTTTTNAAAACTAAAGGTGTTGACATAACTTTCATAAAACCCAAAAGNTCAGGNNTNATAAATCTAGATGANGTTAANAATGCAATCAAANATAANACAAAATTAATTTCNATAATGATGGTAAATAATGAAATTGGTAGTATAAATCCAATTTCNGATTTATCNAAAATGTTGGAAGNAAAAAATATANTAGTTCACACAGACGCTGTTCAAGCNATGGGCAANGTNAAAATTGATGTNAAAAATCTNGGNATNGACTTACTTAGTTTNTCAGGACATAANTTCTATGGACCCAAAGGAGTAGGAATTCTNTACGTAAAAGAGAATACACCTCTAAATCCAATTCTGTTTGGTGGAGGGCAAGAATCTGATCTTTTTCCTGGNACTGANAACATAGTCAATATTGGNGCAATTGGTGAAGCAGCCTCAATTTGTACTGAAACNCTAAATTCNGACATTGAAAANANTAGAAACTTAGAAATACTTTTTTTAGACACACTATCAAAACANAAGNTTGATTTTAAAATTAATGGTGATAATCGAGCTCCTGGAATTTTAAATATTACTTTTCAAAATACAAATTCTCAATCATTTATTATTAATCTCGATATGATGGGATTTGCAATTTCAGCTGGTTCAGCATGCTCTTCNGGAAGTATAAAAGGNTCAAAAACATTATCNGAAATTGGACTATCAGAACACGANATGAAAAGTTCTTANCGTATCTCATTTAGCAAGAATCATTGTGAAAATGATATNAAAAATTTCTCNAGTGCAATTATTNAATGNTTGGNNANANGCNAATGAAAAAAACTGTATTAGTTGCGATGTCNGGTGGNGTTGATAGTTCTGTTGCNCTTCATAAAATACTAGAAATGGGATATAAGGCAGTAGGAATAACTATGAAACTTTGGGAAAACAGAGACCCAAAAACAAACACAATTAAGCCTAGTTTATGCAACTCTCTAGATGCAATAAATGGAGCAAAATTAGTTTGTGATAGATTTGGAGTAAGGCACTATACNATAAACTTTACGGATTTATTCAAAAAGTATGTTGTTGACGATTTTGTTGAACAATATACCAGTGGAAAAACTCCAAATCCTTGTGTAAAATGCAACTCAATGATTAAATGGGATGCTTTACTGAAATTTGCAAGNGAGATAAATGCTGATTTCATTGCAACTGGCCATTACGCTAGAATTGAAAAAAATAANGACGGATACTTTCTCAAAAAGGGAGTAGACCAAGATAAAGATCAATCATACATGCTTTGGGATATTAAAAAAGATCAACTTGAAAAAACNATATTTCCAATTGGAGAGCTTACAAAAAATGAAGTTCGAGAATATGCTNNAAAACATAATCTTGAAACAGCAGACCGTGCTGANAGTCANGATTTATGCTTTGTATTGGGAGATGACTACAATCAATTTCTTTACGAAATTGTTCCAGATAAAATGCAATCNATTTCNAAAGGTGAAATTAAAGATGAGAGNGGNAAAACAGTTGGTCATCATGATGGATTTACGAAATANACAATNGGGCAAAGGAAGGGTCTTGGAGTAACATANCCTGAACCTAGATACGTTAAAAAAATTAATCCAATTGATAATACAATAACNATCGCAAAAAAAGACTCAATATATTCTGANACATGTACTGCNAAAGATATCAACTTTCTNCAAAACGATTTANAGTTTCCCATGCAGATAAATGCTAAAATTAGATACAACTCGAAAAGCTCTATGGCAACCATAAANATAATNAATGACGAGCTNATTTCAGTCAAATTTAATGAACCGCANCTTGCNATAACTCCAGGACAATCTGTGGTTTTTTATAATAATGATAATCTNATTGGAGGTGCAATAATTGTATGAAAAATTCGGTAATAATTTTAGCGGCAGGGAAAGGAACTAGGATGCAATCAGAATTACCTAAAGTTNTACATAAATTAAAAAATAAAACTCTTTTAGAGCGAGTCATAGATACATCNAAAAACCTCTTATGTGAAAAAATCATAGTTGTTATAGGATATAAAAAAAATATCTTAAAAAATGAAATAAACAAAATTGATAATGTNGAGTATGCTNTACAAGAAGAACAAAAAGGTACTGCTCACGCTGTAAAAATGTGCTTCGAAAACCTANAAGGGTTTACTGGAAATGTCATTATACTTTCAGGAGACGTTCCACTAATATCGAAANAAACATTGACAAAATTGATTGATACAAAAAGAANCACAAATTCAAAAGCGTCAATATTAACNTCTAGCATNGANGANCCATCAGGATATGGAAGAATTATAAGAAATTCNTGCGGAAATCTTNAAAAAATAACNGAACACAAAGACTGCAATAAGATTGAATTAGAAATCAATGAAATAAATGCTGGNATTTATGTGATAGAAAATGAATTCTTGAAAAAATANATACCTAAAATCAAAAACAATAACGCACAAGGTGAGTATTATTTACCAGACTTGGTAAATCTAATGGTGCGCGATAATATTCCTGTTTCAATTTTTAAAACACCTAATTTTAAGGAAATTAGTGGCGTAAATAGTATTGAGCAACTTACTGATTTAGAAAATTATATAAATGATTAAACTAAAATTCATAACATGAAATTCGTGGAAAAAATACTTCAAAGCGTATCTAACCTTACAGTAAATATAGTTTTATGTACATTACTGATGCTCGTTCTTGGATTTCTAATTTCAATTTTTTTTATGATTAGTTAGATATGTCATTTAAAAAAATTATTTTTTTATCTTTCTTGGTACTAGTTACTTGTTCAGAAGAGAAAAAAATCTCAAAAAAAGAATCTTTCTCTAATGCAGTAAGAAATTTTGAAATGTGTAAAACTGATTATGAAATTTTATACAACCAAAAACCCACAATTAATGTAAAAAACGGAACTAAAAAAGCAGGACTGGCAAAAAATATTTCAGATTTTCTAAGATCTAAATGTTTTGATACATATTTTGGAAATTGGGAAGGTAAGGAAACAAAAATAAATCAAAAAAAAGGTGTTGAATTTACTTATATTATTGTCGATAATTTATCAGACTCAAATTTGGATTTAATTAATGAGCTAAACGATGTCTTAGGTTTAAAATTATCAATTGAAATCAAATATCCAGAATGTAACTATAAACATCTGGATGAGTGTTTGAAAATAAAAAAAAATAGTCATAATAATTTTACTTTAGTTCTGGGAGGAAATATTATAAAAAAATGAATACATCAAGTACTATAAACCAAATTACGGATTATATAAAAGATAAGAAAGGGACTGATATAACTATAATTGATATCAGAGGACTTTCTTCTTTAACAGATTATTTTATTTTATGTACTTCTGATTCTGACCCAAAGACTAGAGCAATTGTAAATCACTTAAAAAAAGAACTTAGTAGAAAAAAAATTAAGCCAATCCAAACAGAAGGTTTCGATAACCTTGATTGGGTCCTTATAGATTACGCTGATGTAGTCGTTCACATTTTCAAAAAAGAAGTCAGAGATTTTTATAAAATTGAAAAACTATGGGCCGATGCTAAAATAAAAGAAGTAAAAAATGATTAAGGCAAAAATAATAGATTATTTTAAAGATTGTTTATTAGATATGGATATTGAACCTTGCAATATCATTATACAAAAACCCCGTAACCATGCAGATGTTGATTACGCTACAAATATTGCACTTACCTTAAGTAAAAAACTTGGACAGGAACCAATTGATATAGCATTAAAAATTAAGAGTAATTTAGATAATTATAATAACGGTTTTTTTGAAAAAATAACTATTGCTAGCCCTGGGTTTATTAATTTAAAAATTAACCCCTGCGAATATTTCAAAAATATTAATCATGTTCTAAAAACGGGTGATAGATTTGGAAAATCAAAGATTGGTAAGGGTAAAAACTGTCTGGTAGAATTTGTAAGTGCTAACCCTACTGGGCCGTTAACGATAGGGCACGGAAGAGGAGCAATAATTGGTGAATTTGCTAGTAGAATTCTTGAATGGTGTGGATACAATGTTGAAAAAGAATATTACTTTAATAACGCTGGTAGGCAAATGAGAATTCTTGCTGAATCAGTGTATGCCAGGTATTGTGAAATCTTGAAAATTGAATATAATTTTCCAAAGGATGGATATCACGGTAAATATATTTATTCAATTGCAGAAAAATTAGTTCAAAATTTTCCAAGAGGCTTGAACTTTGAAAGTGATAATGAAAAAATTAAGGATTTTGCTGAAAAAATTATATTTATTGAAATAAAAAAAACTCTAAAAAATCTAGGTATATCTTTTGATAATTTTTTTAATGAAAAAAATCTTTATGAAAAAAAGAAAATCGAGCAAGTGCTTATTGAATTAGATAAAAAAGATTTAATCTATGATAAAGATGGAGCAAAATGGTTTAAAGCTACAAAACTTAATCTAAATCAAGATAGAGTTCTNATAAAATCTACGGGAGAACCAACTTATAGACTACCTGATATTGCTTATCATAAGAATAAATTCGAAAGAAATTATGATTTAATAGTTGATGTCTTTGGAGCAGACCATCAAGATGCTTTCCCGGATGTTATTGGTGCATGCAAAGCACTTGGCTTCGATTCTGAAAAGATAAAAGTTTTGGTACACCAATTTGTAACTGTATTGGAGAACGGGAAACCTATTAAGATGTCTACGCGAAAAGCTAATTTCATAACCTTAAATGAACTAATAAGTAAAGTTGGGTCAGATGTAGTGAAATATTTCTTTGCAATGAGAGGGATGAACTCACATCTCAATTTTGACTTAAATCTAGCTCAAGATGAATCTGATCAAAATCCTGTTTTTTACATTCAGTATGCTCACGCAAGGGCTTGCAATATTTTAAATAGAGCAAATTATGATAAATCAACCAACTTTGAATATAAACTGCTTGGCAATAAGGAAGAAATTTCTATTGCAATAAAGATTCTTTCTTTCCCAGATTTAATAATTAAAGCAAAAGAAGACATGGAGCCGCAAATAATTTCAAACTACCTGTTTGAACTAGCTTCAAGTTTTCACCACTTTTATGCAAAACATAAAGTTATTTCAGATGATAAAAATCTAACTTTATCTAGACTTCACTTAATGAGTGCTACCAAGCAGGTAATAAAAAACGGACTCAATGTTCTAAACATTAGCGCACCTGAAAAAATGTAATTATGGATTTTCTGATTTTATCCATAGTATCAATAATAACTCTTATTAACCCTGTTGGAATAATTCCTAACTATATTAATCTTATAGATAACTTCAGCTTAAAAGAGCAAAAAGAAATTACGCTAAAAGCATGTCTGGTTGCTTTTCTAGTATTGATAATATTTGCGGTAATGGGGAACTTTATTTTCATTTTTTTCAATTTAACAATCTACGCTTTTAAAGTTGTTGGAGGAGTTTTATTCTTCAGAATTGGACTTAATATGTTAGAATCAAAAATTTCGAGAACCAAATCAACACCCATGGAAGAAAAAGAAGCAATGCACAAGGATGATATAACTTATACTCCACTTGGTATTCCTCTAATTGCTGGTCCTGGAGCAATAACTTCTGTTATGATTTTGTCAGAGAATACCTCATCGATTACTGAAAAAGCTATATTTATAATTGCTATATTTGTATGTATTTTATCCACTTACTTGATTTTATCTGTATCCAAAAAGTTGTCTAAGATGATTGGTATGACAGGCATAAGAATTGTTCAACGTGTGATGGGAATAATTTTAATGGCTATAGCAGTACAATTTATTTTTGATGGTCTTTATCTTGCTTTTGATCAGTGGCTTATCAAATTTAGTTGATATTTTTTTCAACCGATTTATACAAATTGGTATACCTAAATTTATAACCTGAATCCAATAGTATTTTTGGATTAATATTTAAACTTCCTAAAACCATGACAGACATTTTACCAATTAAAATTCGGACAATAAATTCTGGTACAAAAAGAAATACTGGCCTTCTAAGAATTTTACCCAAAATTTTAGAAAATGTATAATTTGTGTCTTGCGCAGGCGCTGTAAGATTTATAGGACCTGATAATTTTTTTTCTATAATGTGTTTAATAGCTCCTACAACATCCTCCATATCAATCCATGGTAATACTTGTTTACCGTTGCCAAGTATAGCACCAAACCCAAGCTTAAAAATTAATTGGAGTTTATCAATTATGCCTGATTTCTTATCAAGAACTACTCCTATTCTGATAATTGCAAGTTTTTGTGATTTATTCTCAAATTCTTTTTTTGCTTTTGTTTCCCATTGATAACAAACTTCAGATAAGAAGTGATTACCAAAAGTATTCAGTTCGTTTTGCATTTCGTAAGAGTATGAATAAAAACCAACTGCTGAGGCATTAATTATCAATTGAGGTTTATGCTCAACCAGATTTAGAGCCTTGCTTAGCTTATCTATAGAATCAAGACGACTTTTTAAAATTTTTTTCTTCTGTTTTTTTGACCATCTTTTTCTATCAATTCTTTCTCCGACTAAATTAATTAAAACATCTGAATCTTCAAGCTCATGACTCCAAATATTTAAATTTTCAGAATAATTTATCTGCTTTATACTTTTTGATATTACTTTATCTCTTGATCGAGTTAAAATTATAATTTCGTTATCAACTTTTAGTTGTTCAACTAAGCTAGTTCCAATACTACCTGTTCCACCTGCAATAATTATTTTCATTAGCTATATTTTTCTTTCCATTCTGAATACCCCCCAATTAAACTATATATGTTTTGGAAACCACACTTAGTTAGGTATGCAGCTACTTTTCTACTACTGTTGCCATGATAACACACAACTACAATATTTTCTTGCTTATCGGTCGATTCAGATAATGCTATCAAATCTGTTGAATTATAATTTATCGAATTTGGGATATTACCAGAACTAAAAGAATCTAGATCTCTAATATCAATTATTTTCGAATCATCTTTGAGATTTTCCTCAAAAAATTCTATAGAAATATCTTTAAAATCTGTCATTTAATTAACCTTTTATTCATTAATTGGATTAAAGAATCTAAATCTGGTATGGCGTTAAATTCTTCTTTGTTTATTAGCTCATAGTATTCTTTACCATCGTAAATGAAAGTTGACGGAGCTTTTACTGCTTTTAAATCAGGATGAGATTCTGAAAAATTATTCATATATAAAAATTCAATATCGTAATTTAACCCATCAATATACTCTTTCCATTGATCTTTCATTGAAACATTCCCGTATGTAATTTTACATAAACTACACTGGTAAGTTTGTGGAGAAATTATCTTATGAAAAAAATCAAAACCAACAGATAGAAAATTATCGGAAGCGTTGTATATAAATATTATCTTTTTTGTCGTAAGATCTGAATTTGATACAAGTTTATTATTATTAGATAAAATTTTGGGGCTAATTACTTCAGGATTTGAAAGCAATGGGACTAGAATTAATATTCTAACTAATAGATTCTTCATCTTTAAAGAGTGTGACCCAGGCAGGATTCGAACCTGCGACCATCACCTTAAAAGGGTGCTGCTCTACCAACTGAGCTACTGGGTCACTATATTTTAGTAATAATAAAATACGTTTAAATTTAGCTTATAATAAATGTTCAATCCAATCAAAGAATTTTTTATTTATTATTTTATATAAATTTACTATTATTATCAACGTTATTTGAAATATATGGGGGCGTTTTGGTTTCGACGAATTTGATAATTATATTAGTCGCATGTCGAGGACTCACAGTCACTTCGTTAATCATCTGTGAAAATCAAAGATAAATGCCGATAATGGCTACATTGCTGCTGCTTAATTGACATCAGCTGTTTGTTAGGAAGGGTGTTCGCCTCGTTCTAAACAAACATCAATAATGCGTTCTAGTCATTTAAAAGTCTGGATTTAAATGATGAAACCTTACAGACTAGCTTAAGAGAAATGTGATTATTCATGTTTTTTGAGTGAATTCAAAAAATAATCTAAACATGTAGAAGCTGTTATGATTACATTTTCGGACGCGGGTTCGAGTCCCGCCGCCTCCACACTTTATTGATTCAAAATAATATTTACTAAATATAAAATATCAAGAATATCGGTAAAATTGTCTGAATTAAAATCTGTCGAATTATCTATCGTTACATTATTAATAATTACATCAACAACTAATAAAATATCCTGGACGTTAATGTTAAAATCATTATTGACATCTCCATGCATTTCGTTGATAAAACTATTATAAAGAGTATCCCATAAATCTGGATAATCATCATCATATCCAAGTGCCCAAATACCTACACCTGACAAATTTTTACTTTTCGCANANTCGTACTTTCTTGNCAAACTTTCAGGATTATCAAACCAATATTGATTCCATGAATTTGTATTGNCATTCATATAAGATATCCAAGCTGTTGATGAAGAATTATCCCAATAACTATNATACTCACTATAAGACNCTTTGTAATCAGCAAATGTTTNTGCNCTACCAAAATCTANTGTATTTGAATTAATAGATGAATTAGCTACTGGCCAATCATACCCATAATAAGGTAACCCTAAAATTAGCTTATCAGTTTGATTGCCAGATTTACTGATATAGTCGTTGACAGAATAATTTAAATCATAAAAATAACCCCCAAGTGGACTGACGGGTCCAGCTGACTGACTACCACTGTAAAAGTAATTATAACCCATTATAAATAAACCATCAACTATATTAATCAACTGCTGAATATCCCATGCATTCGACCAATCAATTGCTGGAATAGCCATTGTTATGATTGGGTCTTCCATTACAGAATGAAATGTTGCTGATAATTCTTCCATAAATAGCACAAGATTATCCTTTTGGGATGAAGGAAGATTTTCAAAGTCGATATCTATGCCATCAGCTCCAGCTTGTAAAACTGCATTTAAAAGATTATTTATAGCATTTTGTCTGAAAAAATAATTTTCCAGCAAAGTTGAGAGTGAACTACTGTTAAATAAGGTTGCACACAACTTAACTTTAACTCCTTGAGATTGCGCAAATTCGATAAAATATAAGTTTTCCCAATTATTACTATCAATAATATCTCCAAACTGATTTAGTTCTGCAGAAAAATAATTTATTTGTGATATAAGAGAGTAGTCTAATTCTGGATATTCGTGATATTCCCAATAAGGTAAATAACCAACTACTTCGTGAGTTAATTGAAATCTATTGGAATGTATTTGCTTATTCTTAGCAACGGAATCAGCTAATTCATAAGATATTATGTAATGATTGTGATTTTCTTTTTCACTAGGATGGAAAGGTATCCAAAGCTGTGAATGAATCTGGGATGTTATTAAAAAGATAAGAAATTTGTTATTCATCTTTTTTTATTTCATTCCACAAACTTTCCATAAAATCTGAGGTATATTCCTTAATTTCTCCACCATCTAATTTTATTCTTTCTTCAATAGAATTAAATCTTTTTATAAATTTATTGGTACTTTTTTTAAGTGCTCTTTCAGGATCTATCTCAAAAAATCTTGAAAGATTTACAACCGCAAACAACAAATCGCCAATCTCCATGATAACTTCTTCTTTTCCATGATTTTTAATGGCATCATTTACTTCGTCCAATTCTTCTTGTATTTTTTCAATCACAGGTCTATGATTTTTCCAATCAAATCCAACACTTGATGCTTTTTCTTGAATTCTTCTTGCCCTCAATAAACCTGGCAAACTATTAGGAACACCCTCTAAAATACTTTTTCTATTTTTTTCAATTTTTTTTCGCTTCTCCCAACTTCCTTTTTCAACTAAGTTGTCCTTATCAGAATCATTAAAAACTTCAGGATGTCTTTTGATTAATTTATTACAAACAGAATCTATTGAGTCAAAAATATCAAAATCATTTTTTTCAGAACGTATTTCTGCTTGAAATAATACATGTAAAAGTAAATCTCCCAATTCTTCTCTAAGCGCTGAAGTATCACTTTGCTCTATAGCGTCTATTACTTCATAGGCTTCTTCTGTTAAATATGGAATCAAAGAAGTTGATGTTTGCTTTCTATCCCAATCACAACCACCAGGTGCTCTTAATTTTTTTATAATATTTATTAACTTTTGAAACTTATCTAAATCATTCATTGTCAATATTTTTTTTTGCTTTTACTTTTTGAATTCTATTATCAATTATTGAAATTACTTCAAAGCTCCAGTTTTTGTAAATCACGCTTTCACCTTTTTCGGGTATCTTCTCAAGCTGAAAAAATATATAACCGCCTAGTGTATCATAGTCTCGATCTTCTGGGAAATTAATATTTAATTCTTCTTCAACATCATATATTCCAATCTTAGCATCTAGCACGTAATTATAATGATCTAATTTTGTAAAAAGTTCTTTTTCTATATCATAAGGATCTCTTATCTCACCTAATACTTCTTCTACAATATCTTCAACTGTTACTAAACCTGCAGTTCCACCCCATTCATCTACAACTATAGCTATTTGTGTCTTTTTTTCTTTAAATTCNTCTAGCATATCATCAATTGGTTTATTTTCTGGNACGAATAAAGCTTCTTTGCCAAAACTAGAAATTTTTATATCTCTTGGNCNTGANCCAATTAAATAAGGCAAAATATCTTTTGCATAAATTATTCCCTTTATTTTGTCAACATTATCNTCGTGTAAAGGAATTTTTGAGTATTTTTTTTCTTTAATCAAATCCATCAAATCGTCTAAAGTTGATTTTGAAGATATTGAGGTAATATCNACTCTNGGAGTCATAACNTCTCTCAGCATTTTATTATCAAATTCTAGAACAGATTGTATCATATCTGACTCTTCTTCTTGTATAGTTCCCTCTTCCTCNCCNANTTCGGTGACCATTCTTAATTCTTCTTCTGTATCAAATACTTTTTCTTTNTTAATAAACGGAAATAAAGCAATTATTAAATTAATTATATAGTTAATTATAAATGCNAGAGGAGTAATTATCTTTAAAAAAAAANTAAGTGGAAAATAAGTAATTTTTGCAAATTTAAGTGANTGNTTGACAGCAATACGTTTGGGNAAGATTTCNCCGAATAATAAAATTAAAAGTCCAACAAAAAATATTTCAATAANCCATATCAAGTACTTTGGAATGTTATCTAAATTAAAATTTTGTGTCAGTTTTATGCATATCACTGCTATAGATATATTGATTACTGTATTAGCAATGAGGACTGATGTCAAAAACAATTCTTCGTTTTTTAAAATAGANTTAAATTTTGANGAAATACCTTTTCTNTGCAATTTTAAATTCATGAATGCTGTTTCTGAACCAGAAAAGAAAGCTGATAGGATAAGNAAGATAAAAAGTATGAAAAAATCNCTTATTAACATGTTATNTTTATATCCTTAANTNATTTTAAGCTTTCGTNTTCAAGAAAAGTCATTTGATTCTTTTTTTCTGNAGTATCATCATCATAACCNATAAGGTGTAAAATACCATGAGATAAAACTCTTTTTATTTCTTCCTCAATTTCAACACCGTAAANTTTAGCNTTATCTTTTATNACCTCTATACTCAGATAGATTTCTCCATCGNTAGATTCATTTTTATCATTCAAATTAAACGCAATTACATCTGTAAACAAATCTTTTTTAAAATAATCTTTTTTCATTTTACGTAAATATGTCTTTTCAACAAATATTATTGAAACTTTATATTCAAAAAATTTNTTAAGAATGAAAACNTTNNTGCAAAATTTCTTTAGGTTANTTTTATTGATTTTCGTTTNGAATGTATGAGTTAAAAATATTTCTACTTCATTCATTCGATTGGTAGGATTTTAAGATNTCTCGGGAAATTATTATTCTTTGAATTTCACTAGTTCCTTCTCCTATTTCAAGAATTTTAGCATCTCTNAAAAATCTCTCNACATCNTATTCNTGAATATATCCATATCCTCCAAGGACTTGGATAGCTTCNGTACAAATATTCATTGCAGACTCACTTGCAAAGAGTTTTGCCATAGCAGCTTCTTTTATCATATGCTTACCATTATCTTTTCTCCATGCAGCATGGTAAACTAAATGCTTTGAAGATTCTATTTTAAGCGCCATATCTGCTAACTTAAAACTAATAGCCTGAAACTTATTAATTTGTTTATTAAANGCTTCTCNCTCTGNAGAATATTTAACCGCTCTCTCATAAGCACCTTGAGCAGTACCNAATGATAATGCTCCAATTGTAACTCTTCCAGATGTGAGAGTTTGTAAAAATTGCTTAAATCCTTTTTCGGGCGATCCGAGTAAAGCTTTTTTNGANAGCTTCATATCTTCAAAATATATACTTCTTGTATCAGAACCTTTCCAACCCATTTTGTTTTCAGGTTCTCCTATCTTTAACCCTGGGTTATCTGAATCTACAATGAAAGCACCGATNCCAATATTTTTTTCTTTTTCAATTATTACAGCTGTTATTATAATNGTTCCAGCCTTNCCAGCATTAGTNCAAAAAACTTTTTGCCCATTTATTATATACTCATCACCAACTTTCTTTGCAATTGTCTGTGTATTGCCNGCATCACTCCCTGCTTCGGGCTCNGTNAGNCCGAAAGCTCCNAACATTTTTCCTGTAGCNAGAAGNGGTAAATATTTATTTTTCTGATAATCATTACCAAANATTGCAATCGGAGCAGTTCCTAAACTTGTGTGAGCCATAACAGTTGCTGCAGTTGAAGCACACTCTTTACCTATTTCTTCGATTGCAATAACTAAAGCTCTTGTATCCATTCCAGTTCCAGAATACTTCTGACTCCAAGGTATTCCCATTANACCTAATTCAGCCATTTTCTTTATATTGTCTTCGGGAAATTTTGATAATTTATCAATTTCTGANGCAACTGGACGCACTTCATTTACCGNAAATTCCCTAACCATNTCTCTNAGCATTAAATGCTCTTCATTAAAATATAATTTATCCATTTTTTACCATTTTATTATTGAAGCTCCCCAAGCAAAACCAGAACCAAAAGCTGCTACTAAAATTAAGTCGTCTTTACGTATTTTTCCAAGCTGATATGCTTCTGATAATAAAATAGGAATTGTAGCGGAAGTTGTATTACCGTATTTATGAATGTTATTAAAGATTTGCTTATCTTTAAAATCTAGTTTTTCTTTGACAATATTATTAATTCTTATATTTGCTTGATGAGGTAAAAATAAAGAAATATCAGAAACTTTTAAATTATTAAACTCTAAGCATTCCTTAATTACCTCAGGAAATCTCCTTACAGCTTGCTTGAATACTTCTCTTCCGTTCATTTTTAAATGATGTTTTCCTTGTTTTATCATTTCATTAGTAAGTCGAGGATACATTTTTGCTGACGGAGCTTCAATCCATAGCTCCTTAGCATATTTACCCTGAGAGTGTAAATGGCTAGATAAAACACCTCTGTCATCTGATGTTGCACTTAAAATTACAGCTCCACACCCATCTCCAAATAAAACTGCTACATCTCGACCTCTATTTGAATAGTCAATAGTACTTGATTGAACTTCGGAACAAACAACTAAGATGTTTTTATACATACCGCCTCTTATATACATATCTGCTGTGGACAAACCATATATAAAACCAGCACATTGATTCCTTATATCTAAAGCACCAATTGGCGGAAATCCCATCTTTTCTTGAAGTAAGCATCCCGAGCCTGGCAAAAAATAATCTGGCATAGCGGTTGAAAATATAATTAGATCTATATCTTGCAAATCGAGCTTAGCCATGCTCAGCGCATCTTTTACAGCAGGAATGGCTAAATCGCTAGGCCCATCACCATCTTTTTCATGATGCTCTACTACTCTTCTTTCTTTTATTCCACTACGTTCATATATCCATTCATCAGACGTTTCCATAAAGTCCGATAAATCATTATTTTTCATAATTTTTTTTGGGACGTAATGTCCCAAACCAGATATGTATGATTTTATTGACATCTAATATACCTCTATTACACTCAAAGTTATTTTATCATTATTATTGATGATATTATAATCAATATTTAACTTATTTTTGGATACTAATTTTTCAAAATATTTTATTAATCCAATTCCAATACATTTCATTTTAAAACCTTTTTTTTCTACATCGAATTCAAGTGTATCTTGACTTCGGCCAACAACCTGAGGTTTTTTTATTACAAGAACACCTTTTGTACTAAAAATTGGATTTGGGTTTCCTGTACCATATGGCATAAAATTTTCAATTAAATTTAAAAATTTATTATTTATTTCATCAAATTCGATTACTTCATCAACATTTCTTTTTAATGTATTATTCCTGATTATTTTTTTATTTTTCATATAATCATACAATTTTTTTTCAAAAATTTTAATTTTATTTTCGCTAATTGTGAACCCTGCAGCCATTGGATGCCCACCCATAGTAATCAAAGTATCTTTTATTTCATCCAAAAATGAAAATAAATTTATGTTGCTAATACTTCTGGCAGAACCTTTAAATTTCATACTGTTGGTCATTCTAGAAATGATGATTGCAGGCACATTTAACCTCTTACTAATTGTACTAGCTACTGCACCATTATAAGCGCTATTACAATCTGATAATATAAATATGCAGTTATTTGATTTATAATTTTGTGAATATGCTATCCTTAGTGAATTGTTTATTAGGTCATTAAATTCAATTTGATTGGATTTATACTTCTTAACTATGATGTTTGCAAAAGAACTAATTTGTGCTGAAATATCTGTATTTAAAAGTTTTACAGCTAGACTTGAATCCTCAAGTTTAGTTGTCATATTAATAACTCTTATAATCCTATTCAAATCTATGCTAGTTAGATATGGAAATAGTTTTCGGCTCAAGCTAGTAAGACTTTTAATTTTATTTTTCTTAATTTGTTGGAATCCATTAAAAGTAATAAATCGATTCTCATTTTCTATTCTTACCTTATCAGATATAACACCCAGTGCTGCTATGGGCGTTAAATCCATTATATTTTTAAAATCTAAAGTAAGTTTCAGATTAATAGCATGACATAACTTAAAAGCAACAGAACTTCCTGAATAATCTTTAAATAGTAAATTTTTGTTTTCAGGAATCCATGGATTAATAATTGATATTGCATCAGGATATTCATTAAGAGGTTTATGATGGTCAGTAATAATTGTTCGCAAACCTTTATTATTTGCATAATCAATTTCATCAATGCAACTCATGCCAATATCGCATGTAATCATTAGCTTACAACCCATAGCTACTGCATTATCAATTGATTTTTTTGAAATTGAGTGCCCTTCAATTGAACGATTTGGAATGTAATAAAATATTTTAAAATCTAATTTTTTTAAATAATTGTATAAAACAGATGTAGCAGAAACACCATCAGTATCACAATCTCCATGGATAAATATAGGATTTTTCTTATCATACGATACAATTTGATATACTGCTTTTTCCATTTGATGAAAGTCAAATGGATTGTTGATATAAGATGAACTAGGATCAATAAAATTTTTTATAGAATTCGTATTTCTTAAATTTCGATTTTTAAAGAAATTTGGATATTTTTCGAAGTATTTATTTATCTCATTCATAATTTATTTTGGGTTGACCTATAAGCCGAATTCTGTAATACTTAAAGTATTGTTGACTATTCATCTTTATATATTATTACTAATACACTAATGCGATTTACCCGCCTTTATGTGCGGAAAACACAAGGCTACTTAATCTTGCTCCAAGTGGGGTTTACCGAATGTTTCATTTACAAAAAACATTAGTAGTCTCTTACACTACTTTTTCACCCTTACCAAAAATAAATGGCGGTATTTTTTCTGTGGCACTTTCCATTTTCTTACGAAATCCTCCTGTTAGGAGGCACTTTTTCCTGCGGAGTTCGGACTTTCCTCTTAATTAAAAGCAATCAACCAGTCAACCCAAAAAAATTATTCTTCAAAATATAATAGTATAGTACAGGATGGGCAATATTTAAATTCTAGTTTTTGTTTGATTTCAGTTACTAATTGAGTGGGAAGAGTTGTGTAGCAAACTCCGCATGCANCACNAGTCACAGATGAGGCGCCACATCCTTTCGCGCTAAGCATTAAGTTATATNTTTGAACGATAGATTTATCCATACTTTCGAGTAACTGCTTTCTTTTCAAATTAAGATTATTATACTCTTTTTCATTTTCACTCATCAAATTACTTAATTGAGAACTATACTTATCAAGCATCGCTTTTTTTTCATCAATATTACTTTTACTAAGCTTAATTTCTTCATTGATGTTATCTTTGTTTTCAGAAATAGAACTCAACTCTTCTGTAATATCAAAAAGATTTTTTTTAACAACATCAATTTCATTATTTAATGCATCATATTCTTTATTATTTTTAACGAGATAAAGCTGATCTTTATACTTATCCAAACTAATCTGAAAATCATCTTTATTTCTTTGTAGCTCTACATGCTTCTTCTCAAAATTACTAAGCTCAGAATTTAATTCCTCAATTTTAATTTCTCCTTGGTCTTTCTCCATTTCTAGTTTTTTTATTCTTGATGGCAAATCACCCCTTGAAGATTCAATTTCTTTTATTTCCTCATCAATAGATGCCAAAGAAATTAAGTTATTTATTGCTGTCATTTTTTTTATATACCTTATATTAAAAAAAAAGCATCTCTGAAGGATGCTTTAATCAGTTTAAATTTTATTGGACTTTATTTCTCACCCTTAAATTTATATTTATTTTATGTCTCAACAAAGTCTTTTGAATTTCATAATTTACATTTAATGAAAAACAATAATCACACCCAATCTAAACTTGAGAGCTTCATTGCGAAACCTAAGAAAGCAGTTTGGAAAATGACTGCTCCTTTTTTTCTGGGATTATCAGTACAATCTATCTACATGCTAATGGATACAATGTTTGTTGGCAAATTTCTAGTACGAGANGGTGCTGATGAAGAGATGCTNAAGTCACTNTCTCAAGCAGCATTAGATGCNATGGGNGCAATATTCCCTCTNATGTTTATAATCATGGGCCTAACATTTGGNTTGGGTAGTGGNGTNACAACATTAATAGCACAATTCATTGGAAAGAAAGATAAAAAGTCTGCTGACAGTGTAGCCTCTCATACAATGATTCTTGCTTTAGCGCTTCCATTGATNGTTATTACCATNGTAATGGTTTTGGGAGATGTTATTATGGATATTGAGCTAAGANATGCCAGCCAAATAACATACAAGTATGCAAANGAATATTTTTTCATTATGTCTTTTGGTTCGGTTTTNATGATTTTAGCAATCTTCTTTCGCTCAATTCTATCAGGTGAAGGNGAAACAGTTCTTCCAATGAAAATTTTAGCTTTTGGAACAATNTTAAATATCATACTTGACCCCATATTTATAATTACTTTTAAAATGGAAGTAGCTGGTGCCGCATACGCAACAGTAATTAGTAATGGTGTTGTTGCACTGATATTTGGATACTTTTTAATTTTTAAGAAAAAATCGTACACTTCAATTTCATTACGAAAAGAAAAATTTAATTTTGACTATCAAATAATCAAAAAACTTTTTCAACTTGGCCTACCTGCGTCTCTATCTTTTGCAATAATGTCTTTTGGCATGTTTGCACAAAATTCTATTCTATCTTACTCGGACCAAAATCCTGATTCAATACCAATATATCCTTATCTCGAAAATTATGAACAAAGTAGTACTGGCGGTGTCATAGGAGGATATCAAACTGCTGCCAGAGTTGAAAACATTTTCATGAACTTGGTAATAGCAATATCTAGTAGCATAGTAACAATCGTTGGAATGTTTTACGGAGCAAATAGAATAGATTTAATTAAAAAAATTATTAACTATGCTCTTAAATGGTCTCTATTAATGTCAATTGCAGCTACAGTTACATTTTTCATGTTTTCTGAATCAATACTTAAAATATTTACCGATGATTTGAAAACCATTAATGAAGGTGTGAATTATTTTAATATATGTTCATTCTCACTGCCGTTTGTTGCTGTTGGAATGCTTGCTTGTAGAGCAATGCAGGGTCTTGACAAGCCTTCCCCTTTTTTAGTAATCACAGTTCTNAGGGTAATTTTAATATCTATTCCCATGGCGTGGATTGGTGTGAGATATTTTAACTTTGAAGTTAACTGGGTATGGTGGTCGATTCTTGCCTCTTCAGTGATAACTAGTATAATGAGTATATTTTGGATGTATAAAATAATTAAAGATTGTGAAAAAGTAATGTCAAGAACTTAGTTACAAAATATTACATGATTATGTTCATATTTTTTTAAAAGAAGTTATAAATTTTATTAGAAATTATTCCTCCTCCTAATTTCTCAAAGCCAGCGCAAGCTGGCTTTTCTTTTTATTGTTCTTTTTTAATTTTTAATCTGCTAGCCATTAGCTTATCCAATGTTCTATCAGGTAGTAGTCCTGGTAAAATATACTCTTTAAATTTATTTTTCGTAAAAACGTAACGTGTTTTTGGACTTGGGTTCTCTATAATATCTTTAATAGCATTACCAAGTATTTCTGTCGGAAGAGGCTCTTGAGCTTTGTCAACGACTTGATCATAAAATGTTTCAACTGACTCTTTATAATCTGTATTAATGTATGGATGATTATTTTTATCAGGAGCTTTATTCCAAATCTCAGATTTTACTGGACCTGGCTCAACTACTATTACATCAATTCCATACATCATTAATTCTCTCCTTAAGGAATCCGACATTCCCTCCAGTGCAAACTTTGAAGCTGCATATGGTGACATATATGGGTATGCTCTACGACCACTTACTGAGCTAATCATAATTATTTTACCTTGATTTTTTGAGCCTTTAAATGCCCCCAAAAGTTCTAAAAATGCTCTTGTAACTGAAACAACACCAAGTACATTAACCTCAAGCTGTTTGCGGAAAATATCTGTTGACAAGTGTTTGAAGGGACCTCCCAAAGCTATTCCAGAATTATTGACAAGTGAAACTATATTATCATTTTTTGATAAGTCCCTTTTTACAAATTCTACAGATTTTTCAATTGCATTTTCATCTCTAACATCAAAAACTAAAGGCTTAAAAAGTTTCCCATGTTTTTTAGCTATTTTCGTTGCATCATCAATCTTTCGAACACTTCCGTAAACTTTATAACCCGCTTCACACAACATATCTGCAGTACAAAATCCAATTCCACTGCTAACACCTGTAATTACAACACATTTCATAATTTTACTTTTAACCTCTAATTTATATTTTTTTCTTATTAATTACTTTTTAATATATTTGTCTGGAACTTAATAGATATTTAGATGTAATACATAGTAAATTTAACTTTTAATTGAATCATAAGGATCAAAATTATAATGAATAAAAAATTACAGAACGTTGCAGTTTTTTTAATCTTCACAATTAGTATAACTTTTGCTCACTCAACAAGCGACGCTTTCATAAATGTAGCTAAATCAGCTAACCCTGCTGTAGTTTCGATAGTTGGAAAAAAAGAAGTTAAAAATAATTTTAGAAATGACCCCTTCTATCAGTTTTTCCCTGAATTTAATGATTTTTTTGAAACTCCTGAACGATATGGTACAAGTCTTGGATCTGGAGTAATAATTGATAAGTACAACGGATATGTATTAACTAATAACCACGTTGTCAAAGACTCTGACGAAATATCTGTTATGTTATTTGACAAAAGAGAACTTGTAGCTGAACTTGTTGGTTCAGACGAACTATCTGATCTCGCTCTGTTAAAAATAGAATCGGACGACTTATATGAAGTTTCAATGGGAAATTCAGATGAATTAGAAGTTGGAGAGTGGGTAGTTGCAATTGGTAGCCCATTTCAACAATCACTTAGCAATACTGTTACTGCTGGTATTGTTAGCGCAGTTGGAAGAAATGATATTATGTCCAATCAAAGTATAGAGAATTTCATCCAGCATGACGCAGCAATCAACCCTGGAAATTCTGGAGGNGCTTTACTAAGCTTACAAGGTGAACTAATTGGTATAAATACAGCAATCGCAACTGGAAACTCATGGTCCCCACAAAATGCAGGCATTGGATTTGCGATCCCAATAAACCAAGCAAAAAGAGTAATTGAAGATTTATTAACCCTCGGTACTGTAGAACGAGGTTTTTTGGGGGTTAATATTATGGATATTGATTCCAAAATGCTGGAATCTCTTGGAATGAAAAATACACAAGGTGCACTAATTGCAGATGTGGTTGATGATTCCCCAGCTGACAGAGCNGGATTAAAAGCAGGGGATGTAATCCTTGAAGTAGACAATAAAAAAGTAACAAATGCGTCTAAATTAAAATTATTAATATCTTCTAATAGACCGACCGATAAGACAAAGCTACTGATTATATCAGATAAAAAAAGAAAAACTACTTATGTAACCCTAAGTAAATATCCTGGTTCAGATGAAATTGCTGAATCTGAAGCTGTTGAAGAAAAAATTGAAGAATTTGACCTAATTGGTGTTATCGTAGATGATGCGAATGATGGAGGAGTAGAAATAAAAAATATTGATAAAAAATCAAATGCGTACAGAGCAGGATTAAGAGTTGGTTCTTTAATTTTATCAATTGAAAATAAAAAAATAATGGATAAAAATGACTACTCTGAAAGAATATCAGCTTACGANTCAGGTGATATAATTATGATGCAAACCGCAAATAATGGTCGTAAGACTTTCATAGCCTTTAATATTAATTAGAAAAAACAGAAAAGATTAAGTACATAACAACTACAAGAATAGTATAGTTTCTTATTTCTTTGATTTCGTTCACATATGATATTTTTTCAACCAAAAAAATATCTTTAAGGTCTACTTTAACCACAACTTTTGAACTANGATTTTGAACATAATTACTTCTTCTAGAAATATTATTTTTATAGAAAATACTTTTGGACATTTTGTTTTCCAGGATATTGAATTGATAGCTACCTTCCTCTATTGCCAAAACCTCAGAAACCTTGAATTTCTCACCGTTTTTTAATGTAACAATAAATTCTTTTTTCTTTTGCTGAGATTCTTGAATGAAATTGTGAATCTTTATTTCATCTTCTAATATTGAATCTGCAGATTCACTTGAATAACCTATACAAAAAATTGCAATTATGATCCTCATTAACATTAATTAAATCAGTTCCCTACACATGAATTCAATACAGTATTAATTTCTGATAACACATTATTATAATCACTTTTTTTAAGAGAAAGAAATTGGCTATAGCTCAAGCTTGATTTGCTCAACTCGTTCACAGCGCAAAGACAAAATATTTTAATTTCTTCGTTATCATAATCATTACTGGGCCAAATAGATTCATTATTGCATCTTATCATAAAATCATTTTTTTCACTTTCAAGCCAATCAGTATCACAGCCTATAAAAAAAAGATATAAAATGGGGAGTANCTTAATCATTTTTTTTTATATGAATCGTTCTTTGTGGAAATGGAATTTCAATATTTTCTTTACTAAAAGTCTTATATATTTTTGAATTTATCTGATCGGTTGCTCTACCTCTTAATTCAGGTTTATCTATCCAAAATAAAAGTTGAAATAATAACGATGATTCTCCAAATTCTCTAAATCTTACCCTTGGATTGTTAGATGAGCTAACCAATTCATCGTTAATCGCTATATCAGTAAGAATTTGCCTGACTTTATCTACATCCGTACCATAAGCAACCCCAACATTCAATCTTACTCGTTCTTTTTCGTAAGGACCACCGCTTTCGTTAACAATTTTTGAATTTGCAATGACAGAGTTTGGGATTGTTATCTCTATATCATCACGTGTTAAAATTCTTGTACTTCTTAATCCGATATTGCTTACATAGCCTCTTTCGCCTGAATCTAAGATGATATAATCATTTTCCTTGTAAGGAGCATCTGCCATGATAAAAACACCTGAAAAGAAATTTGACAGTGTATCTTTAGCGGCCAAACCAAATACAATTCCAATAACACCTGCTGAGGCAAGCCAGCCAGTTACATCCCATCCCCAGCTATTTAGAAGGAAATAAGTACAGAATAAAAATATAAATAACTTTCCTAAATTTTCAAATAAGGGTAACATCCTTTGTTTAAGGACTTTATTTCGAGATTGTTTTTTACCATACCATTTTATTGATTCAATAAAAATCTGGAATACCGCTTTGGCCCAAATAATTATTATNAAACTCAGCAATAGAGATATGATATAGTGACTGTATTGAAAATTTGTTTTATCAAACCCTATCATCCATCCTATTAACAACACGGAATAGAAAATTGGTCGATGAAGGGAGCTTATCAGTTTGTCGTCAAAGGTATTTTTTGTCTTAGCCGCAAATCTTTTTAAAATAAAGCTAAAAATAAAATCAACCACAAAAGCAGCCAANGGTGAAAGGATTAAAATGATTAACGGTAAAAATTTATCACTGAGTATTATATTAATAATTTGCATATTACATTCCTGTTAATGTGCCAGAACTTAAAAAAAATATAACAGAATTTCAATCAACATTATGAATGTAAACCCAATGCCAAGGTTCGTACATGATACCTTTTTGATTATTTTTTGGATATGTTAGATAGAACCCATATTTATCTGCATTGTTAACAAGCCATTTAAATTCATTTGTTTTGTCAAAGCTTTCACTCAAATAATTAACGCTCTTTTGTGATAAATCAATTGCGTTACCTGTGTGATGCTGGCTGTAACCAGGTAGGGTATTTTCTTTAAGAATAGATTCCATCGATTTTCCACTTTTAAGTTTTCTTTCAATGATTTTTACTTGGTGGTTGAACGATCGGTATGCAGATATGATATTAAACTCAACAGAATCAAGCATGGCGGCTTCCTTCATTTTAAAAAAAGCATTAGATGCGAGCGAATCAAGCTTAAAAACCCTTCCAGTTGACTGATTTATATAAACTATTTCCAGATTGCAAGATTCAAATTGAATCATTCTATCATAAGGTTCATCAATACTATGTTTTGATAAGAATTTCTTAATGTTGTTTTTGTAAATTGATGTATCAATGNTGCAGATTGTAGAATGACAATCTGCTATTTCTAAAAAAAAGATAAAAAATATTAAAAATATATAGTTCATAAAATTTGTTCGTTGAATAAAACAAAAGGCAGACAATTATAAATAAAAATGTTTTAGGAAGGCCATTTTACTATGAATTATCTGCCTTTTTGGAGGAGGCAAACTTAATTTTTTCATTCTTCAAAGAGCTATGGCTAAAATATATNAGCCAAATAATATATAAAACTTTAAAAAAAAAATCCAATTAAATATTTTTTTAATTTAACTATTGAAACAATATCTCTTCATTTAATAAAAAATTTATAATAATTTTTACACATGCCGCGATGGTGGAATTGGTAGACACGCTGGTCTTAGGAACCAGTGCCTTAGGGCGTGAAGGTTCGAGTCCTTTTCGCGGCACAATAATTTTTATTATAAAATAAAAAAATCAACAATTAGCCTTAGAGCAATCGTAGTTAAGCATACCTTAAATAGAATTTTAAAAATTCTTTCAGGAATAAAGCTAAGTATTTTTTTACCTAAGTTTGTCCCTAAATAGACTGAAAGTATTAATGGAATCAGTATAAAGTATTCATCAACGTAATTAACATTGAAAAAATAAATAAATAGCGGAATTTTTGTTAAGTGCGTAATCATCTGGCANGCNGCTTTATTNACAATNATATTTTCTTTGGTTAATTTACTNTTAAGAAAGAAAGGAGCAATTAANGGACCCGTAGCTCCTACNAATACTGAAGCTAATCCACTAATNCCNCCTACTTTAATAAAGGATTGATTNTCTTTTTCTTTCTTAGNACCTTTCAAAAATAAATACCAAAGNATNAAAANCCCAATGATAGGTTTTAGAAAGTCTACCTTAATATCACTTGCTGATTTTACTTCATAAAATTGAACTAACAAGAAAATTATTACTCCTGAAAGAAAAGCACCTACAAAAGATCCTATCAAAAATTTATTGACAATATTCTTTTTTATATGTTTTCTAAAAATATAAGTTCTTGTTGTATTACTAAATAGCTGAATTACTCCATGAAGAGCTATAACCATATATCCTTGGGGAATGATAATTGCCATTATTCCCANAAGAATTATTCCCCCCCCCATTCCAATAACAGCTGAAATAGATGATGTGATTAAAGCAGAAAAAATTAGAATGATAAGTTGTAATAACTCTAAGTCCATAGTTTATAAAGTATTAAAATTTTATTTTATTTTTTTACAAATGAAATAAGCTAAAAGAACACCGATTACTTGTCCATGAATGAAGTACGGAACAGAGTCTGGTGCAATACCTGTAAAAGTGTCTGTAAAAATTCGTGAAATGGTAACCATAGGGTTTGCAAAAGATGTTGATGAAGTAAACCAATATCCGGCTGTTATAAATAAAGCAACAGCAGTTGCAACTGAATTAGAATCATTTTTACGTACAAATAGTATCGTTAAAATTAAACCAGATGTTGCAATGATTTCACTTACAAAAAGAGCCCAATAAGCTGAACGCGGTTCATGTTTTGAAATGTGAAATATTTCCAATGATTGATTTGGCGGATTATTAAAAATAAAGTGAATCACAACAATAGCAAGAAACCCACCAACAAATTGATAAAATATATATTTTAAGAATTTTCGAAAATCTATTTCTTTTCTAAGTAAAAATACCGCACTTACTGCAGGGTTAAAATGNGCACCTGATATAGGACCAAACATTTTAATTAANACAAATAAAATAGCTCCAGTAGGAATGGTGTTTCCAAGTAATGCAACTGCCATATTATTTGGAGATAATCTCTCTCCCATTATGCCTGATCCAACAACGGTTGCGACCAGAAAAAAAGACCCCAAAAATTCTGCTAAGTAAATCATTTCAAACTTCCTCTTTCTAATTTTATTTTTAATTTAATAATTTTCTTTAAAATTAAAGTCCTCGTATTTCTAAAATGAGATGCTATTTCTAATTCTGTGCCNTTAAATTTAGCAGGGTCTCTNAAATCCCAATGAACATGCTTAATTCCATAATCTAAAGCAGGACACTTATCTTTGGCATCACCGCATAAAGTTATAACCAAATCAAATCGATTCAATTGATTTAAACTAATGCTTTTGGATCTATAGCTGGATATATCAATATTTATTTCTTTTAACGTTTTAATTGCATTCGGATTTACCCCGTGAATTTCAGTCCCTGCACTTTCAATTTGATAGTTAGAATCAAAAATACTATTTGCCAAACCTTCTGCAATTTGAGACCTACATGAATTNCCGGTACATAAGAAAAGAATTTTTTTCATTTATAAATGAAAAAGCCCTCAAAATATTTAAGGGTTTTTTTTNATATCGTAAAGTTAAAATTTGAACTGAAAATCAATTGCAAAAGAATCTTCTGAAACATTGTTTGCATCTGTATCCTGAGTAATATTAGGACATATACTTAATCCTTTTTTAGGACTCCANATTACACCAAGCATCATTGCGGAATCATCACCGCCATCTAGGTCNACATCAAGATCTCTGGCATCTTGACGTAAAAATGCTGAGAAATCGTCATTGATATTATAATTAAAGTATATTGATGTGACCTGATTACTTATTTCTCCAATATCTTGAGTATTCAGTTCAGCACCTATTCTAAAATTTCTTCCAGCCCATCCCCCAAACAATCCTGTTACAGTAGTCTCTACATCACTATCATNCTTAACGGTTGAATATGCAAGACCTAAATTATATCCATCATTCTTATCAAGTCGTCTTTCTCCATGAACAAGCTGTAAGGATATTTTACTATTATCATCCACTACTGATTCTTTGTAACCTTCTCCATTCGTAATTGTTAAATTAGAAAAAAGGAACCCAAAATCTTTAGATATACTCATACCTAAATCAGCGGTTGCAGAAAATTTATATAAATCCAATGCGCTTTTTCTTAAAAATCTGTATCCCCATGTCTTCTCCTGAATGTTTAGCATATTCATACCAATCATACCCATTGATANCTTGGTTTCATTAGCAACCTTCCAATCGATATGAGCCTTTTTTAAAAAAGCCATCCATCTATTATCATTATCAACATCACCATCCTGTCCATCTGATGAAGCGTCATCAATTTTCCCAACGTCCGTCTGAAATTTGAATGACAGATCGTCGGAAATTGATTTTTTATATGTGAAATAAACCCTCGATAAGGTAAAATTATCATCATAGCCAAAATAAGCAACTCCACTTATTCNTTCTGAAAATGATAATGATACGACAGTTACTAATAATATTATTTTTTTCATTATGATTACTTTCCTTTTTTTATTCTGGATAACCTATTCTCTCAAATGGGTTAACTATACTTGAAACTAAATTTCGTGAGTGAGCCGAAACTCTCTTTAAATACCTTAGATAAAGACATAAAGCACCTGATTGAGCTCCTCCTAGTAAGGAAGATTCATTTGATACAATTTCATTAACAATTTCATTGCTCACCGATGATATATCAGTTTTATAATCTTCCATGAGCTTTCTTGCTAAATCAACATCTTGACTCTTGAATGCTTCAATTGTGCTTTTTAAAAAGTTGGTAACATCCTGTTCCATTTTAGAAACTTTTGGTTCGTATTTAGCCGCATCCAATTTTTTTGGGTACTTAATAGCTAAATCGTAAATATTTTTTGTATAGTCACCCATTCTTTCAATATCTATAACAACACTGACTAATGCTAAGCCAGAGCTTAAATCTTGCTGTGGATTAACAGTTAGATGTGTCATGATTTTTCTTCTAACATCTCTTTCAAAATGATTAATCTTCTTATCCATTTCATAAATATTGGATGGATAATTTTCTCGACTATCTTGTCTTAAACTTTTAGTTGAAGTTTTAAACATTTGATCTACTATATCAAGCATTTCGTAGCACTCACTAAGTGCTTGATCAAACAAACTATCNGATTTAAGAATATTAAAAAACTCTTTTAACATATTAACCTCCCATTAAAATGATGAATAAAGGAATTAAAACAAATACCACAANTAAATATAGTACAGGAATCAACTTATTTCTGACTGCTAATTCAGAAAGCTTATTTGCTGCTTTGATGGGTATTTCTCTTAAAATCTTTATCGGATATATTACAATAATTCCAGCGATATTAAATATTAGGTGACTAAATGCAACAATCATAGCTGTAGGATTTAAGACCATAGCAGCTAATAATGCTGTTACTGTAGTACCAATGTTTGCACCTAATGTAAATGGGAATATTTGCCTTAAAGTCAATACTCCTGCTCCTGCCAGAGGGACTATAGTTGATGTAGTGATTGAAGAACTTTGAACTAATATGGTTAATACTACACCGAATGCCATTGCTCGCAGAGCTGTTTTAAAAATATACTTATCGAAGAATGCCTCTACTTTTTCAAGAACCATATTTTTGAGTAGTTTAACAATTGAAAAAAGCATAAACAGAGTAAGTANTCCACTTGAAACCAATAGTATCCANTCACTATCGCTGATAACGTGAATTAAATCTTTAAAATTGCCAAGACCCCACTTAACTGCAACCTTAACCGGGCTTTGAAACTCTACATCAAAATCTCCCGAGAAAAATAGTGTTGCTAACCCTACTGATATTTTTTGGAATAATCCAAACATCAATTCTAAAGGAAAGAATATTAAAACAGCCATAAGATTAAAGAAATCATGTATCGTAGCTGCAGAAAATGCCCTTTTAAATTCTTCTCCTTTTGTAATATGTCCCAATGATATTAATGTATTGGTTACGGTAGTCCCAATGTTTGCGCCCATAACCATAAAAACTGCACTGGTTGGTGTAATAATTGCTCCTCCAGCCATAGCAACAATCAAAGACGTTGTAGTTGAGGAACTTTGAAATATAACTGTAGCAAAGATTCCAATAAATAAACATATAAATGCTGAACCAGTTGCATCTAAAAACCACTTACTAGCAACCTTCTTCTTTTCACTGATATTTGCTTTCCCATAAAATTCAGTAATTTCATTATTATTAATGTCTTTTTTTCTATAAAGAAAATCAAAATCACCGTTTTGGTCTGGCTCTTCTAANACCTCAACCCAAGCCTTTTTTATTTTTTCTCCGCTAACTAATATATACTTGAGCTGAACCTGATCTCCGGTAAAAATATCATCTGGACTACTGATTTTATTGATTGCAGAGCTTAATCCTTTAATACCTATCAAAAAAGTATAGAGACAAAGAAAGACTAGAGTTATGTTAATATATATATNTTTTTTCAAAATAAATTTCCCTTAATCTAATTATTAATAATTTAACAATCAGCATATTTTGATTAAATGNAATTAGATCAAAATTACTTTTTCTTATTAAAGATAAAGCAGAATCACNGTTATCTACAGAGTCTACTTTAAATCCTTCTTTTTGAAGATTGAAGATTAAAAGATCTCTGATATCCTGTTCATCTTCAACAATTAAAATTTTGTTTTTTTCACTTAAAATACCATTTAATACAATAAATAAATTAGATTAGTATTAGACTAAAAAATATTTTTTTATATTAATTCAATATCATATAACTTAATAGTCCATGAACAAAAAAATTACCAGAAAATCATTTATTAAAAAAGCATCTGTTTTATCTATCGGTTTTGCAGGCTTAAGCAGCTATTTACTTTCAAATTCAGTAAAACATCTTTCAAGCATGACTTATAACCTCGTTAAAGATGTAAATGGCATCTTAAATTTACCATTGGGATTTCAATATAAGATTATCTCAAAATTTAACGATAGAATGAGCGATGGTTTAACCGTACCAAATCATGCAGATGGTATGGGATGTTTTAAAATAGATAATAACCGTGTTGCCTTAGTCAGAAATCATGAGCTTGGCCGCTTTGCACAATATAATTTTATCACCGATTATAAGAAAAGTGCGTTTGCTGGAAATGATGAACAGTTAGAGCTATATCCAAANAATAAAATTTATGATAATTGCTCAGATGGGACACCGTGCTTTGGGGGAACAACAACTATCATTTATAACACCACAAGAGAAAAAGTTGAAAATCAATATTTAAGTTTATCCGGAACTCTAGTTAATTGCAGTGGAGGAATTACTCCATGGGGAACGTGGATATCGTGTGAGGAAACTGTTGCCAAACAAAACAATTATTTAATGAAAGATCACGGATATAACTTTGAGGTCACACCCAGTAAAAAAAGAATTTTAAGTAATCCCGAACCTATCATTGACATGGGTAGATTTAGGCATGAAGCAGTTGCTTTTCAAAAAGATGGACTAGGTGTGGTTTATCAAACTGAGGACAGAAAAACTGGACTGATATATCGTTACATTCCTAAAAATAAAACAAAGCTTTTAGCTGGTGGTAAATTACAGGCCCTTGCCTTTTCTGATGAATCAAGTTTTGATACAAGAAATTGGAATGAAGTCAAGGTCAAACAAGGTGATGTTTTTAATGTTAAATGGAAAGATTTGGAGAATACACAATCTCCAGATGATGACTTAAGAAAACAGGGATTTAATAATGGCTGCGCAATATTTGCCAGAGGAGAAGGAATGTGGGAACATAGTGGCGAAATTTTTTTCACATGCACAACAGGAGGAATGAAAGAACTTGGCCAAATATGGAAATATACGCCAAGTCCAAATGAGGGACTATCAACTGAAGAATTGTCTCCAGCTAAATTAGAATTATTTTTTGAGTCTGAAAATGCTCAAAGTCTAGATAAGTGTGATAATATGACGATTGCTCCAAATGGCGATCTGATAGTATGCGAAGACGGAAACGGAAGTGACAGAATTATTGGTATAAGAAAAGATGGTTCAAGCTACCTAGTTGGAAAAAATATTCTTAATAATTCTGAATTGGCAGGAGCGTGTTTNTCTCCCNATGGTAAAATACTCTTTGTTAATATATATAAGCCTGCAATGACAATCGCTATTTCTGGAGATTGGAACAAATTATCTAACAAAGCATAATTAAAATCCCATATCCATTCCACCACCGCGATTACCATCACCGCCAAATGTTTTTTGTCTTGATTTAGATTTCTGATCCTCGAGTTTCCCAAAATTATATTTTATACTAATGGAAAAAGTTCTGCCTGATCTTTTGTTGAAAACATCCTGAGTCTCAAATGCAGAATCATATGTTATATTTTCATATACAGTATCCTCTAGTGGTTTAGTNCGGTAGACTTNAAACGCAGGACTATCATTAAGATTATCAACACTTAAGGAAACTCTTAATCTTTCGTTAAAGAATTGTTTGGATAGNCTCATATTGGCCCAAAGTGTACCATTATCTCCCCATAAATTTCCTGAAGCAGTTTCAATTTTAGTCCAGTAAAATCCATACTCAAAATCAAATCTCCACCACTTAACGTATGGACTTATGTATTCCTCTGGAAAATTAAGTCTCAAATACACATTTTTAAATGTGCTACCCTCATTAAGTTCATAATTATCTGAATTATCATTAAGAGTGGTTTTAGATAACGTTCCTCCTAAAACCTGGCCTGCTATAACCGAAAATAAAGAAATTCCATGCTCGTATGCTTGTGCAGAATTCTCAAAAGTTAGGATCTGCGCTCCAAGGTCATCATCATCAAACCATTCAACCTTATCTTTAATCTCATTATAGAAAAAACTTCCTGAGAAAAAACCCATTGTCAAAGGACTTTTATATGATATATCATATTGAGTAGAGTATTCGGGCTTTAAATACGGATTCCCAACAAATAAAAATCCTTCTGANTATATATTTCTTGGGAAAGGCCGAATTTTTCGTTGCCCCCATCCATGACCAAAGGAACCTGGTCTCTCGACTCTTTTGCTAACACCAAATTGTATACTCTGTTTATCTGTCAAATTATAAGTAAAATGTAGGTCAGGATAAAAAGCCCCACGATTTAAGGAAACATCTTCTGACGGATTTTCTATCTTATCNTTAATAAATAAACCTAGAGGGTTTGAACCTTCATAAGATANAACCCCATCATCAAGAACTATATTAGAAGCGATATTTTTTTCTACTCGCTCATATCTGAAGCTAGGTTTAACACTAAATTTTTCTGAGAACTTATTTTCATATTCAAAATAAATGGCATTAATATTTCGATCGTAATTAAAATCATTTACGCCCAATAATCCGTCAATATTAAAATCCATTACTTGATTTGTTTTTACGAAATCTCCATCATATCCAAATTCAACTTTCTGATTATCATTAATTGGAAGTTTATAGTTAATTGATAATTCATACATCCCTAAATCGTTTCCCGTAGTGGTAGATTCATCTCTATCATTTGAATCTATATCACTATCATACTTAAAATAATCTGTTTCAAAGTCATCGTGATTATGATGACTAAATGTGAAGAATAGCTCTCTTTCAGGATGATTTGAAAATGTTTTGGTTAGTTCAAAAATACCCTCTGAATTATAATTAGATTTATCATCAATACACTCGGATTCGTACTTACGGATAAAAGGCTCAGAGTAGTTATCAATTTTTAATTCATTTTTAATATTTCTATCAAAACCTAACTCCCAATTTAATGTTAGCTCATCTGAGAAGTAGTAATCTAAGCCTAATTGTATTCTATTAGAGTATATCTCTCTATCTTCCTCGTAATCAAAAAAAAGTAAGTCTGAAACATCAGGAGTTAATGACCCCTCATTAAAATAATCTACTGATATATTTCTATATCCTGAACTTGATCTGAATTTGTTGTTTGATGAAAGAGTTGAATAAATATTGTACTTATTTTTTCTATAGTTCACAAAAATTGTTGAAGAATTCATATCTGATGGACCAGAAAATTTATTATCTCTTGCATTAAATCTAATACTTCCGTTTAAACCTTCGTAGTCACCTTTTTTAAGCTCGATATTGATAATACCCGCCATTCCCTCTGGATCATACTTTGCTGAGGGNGATGTAATTACCTCAACTTTATCAATAGTTGAAGCAGTTATGTTACTGATATCGGTTCTAATTGGTCTTCCGTTAACCATAACTTTAACATTTGGATTACCCCTTAGAGAAATTTCTCCATCCTGGTCCAAAGTAACCATTGGCACTTTCTTAAGGACATCTTCAGCTGTTCCACTNCCAGTTATAATATCTTCAGAAGCATTGTAAACCATTTTATCTGTCTCAAATTCATAAAGCGGCTTATCATCAATAACTTGAACTGCTTCAATATCAATACTCTTTTGAGAAAGGTAAATTTTTTGCAAATCTTTTTTATGACCATCTTTNTGATTAATTGAAATAAAAGGAATTAGATAGTTTTCATATCCAATGTACTCAACTTTCAACTTGTAATCTCCAAAACCAAGCTTATCAATATAAAAATAACCATTTGAATCAGAAATAGCTCCGGATANNATTTTTTCTGACTCAATAAATGCAACAGAAACNGAAACATANTCNATTGGNATTTTAGTTTGGCTATCTAATACAAAACCTGANATAATACCNTTATNNGAATGNGAGTGATTACCATTNTCNCCATCATGNGANGNNANAANNCTNATNAATAANATTATTAANTATNTTTTCAATTTNTNTCTCCNATAAAGTANAAAGGGGAATNAGATGTATTANNTANTATCTGAACTCCCCCCCNCNTGANTATNANGCTCCGGTACCTGGACTCGAACCAGGGACACATGGATTAACAGTCCACTGCTCTAACCAACTGAGCTATACCGGAATATAANNNATNTNTAAAAGCGAAGATAAATTATATAATTTAATTAANTNAAAAAAAGANTTTATTGNAACTNNATAATNANNTTTTNTTNGCTTTACTNTTAGCTATNANNTCNGANGANGANTGNATTTTNCCNCCNCCAACNCCCCANANCATTTCNANATTNTTTNNNTTGCAATAATNAATTTCNGGNGTAGTNTTNTTNGTTCTNTCNCCNCCATTTCCNAANAATATTTTNACATCTTNNTTNNNGTANATATTCTTGAACNTNTTTAATNAGNTNNCANGCNGAATNATCNTCNTCATTNAANCNNANNACTAAATCAATATATTTAACTCCTTTTAGAATTTCAGTTCTCTCCTCATGGCTCATAAATGGAGCACCTTTTTTTCTTATTAACCATTTATCGGAGTTAACTCCAACAATGACTCTCGCGCCATATTTTTTTGCATCTTCAAACATTCTCATATGACCTACGTGAACGGGGTCAAAACCTCCTGATAATACTATAATTTTTTCCATATAGATTCCTCTAACTAATTATAATTAACTTCAATACCTTCAATCAACCAACGTGACCTAATTTCAATCTCGTTTGGATAAATTACAAATCTTGCTGACTTGGTATATGGTGTCCAAATTCCAGAATGATAATTTTCAAGATTATCAGCTTTCATTTCATATGAATCTAAGATATACTTTCCTGCTTTAACAGAGTTGAATTCAAAAATATCTGAATCGACAACAGTATGGTATTTCAAAGAATCTAGAATACTTGATAGTCTTACAACAACTTTGTAATCGCCACTGTAATTAACAGTCCCCCTTAAAGAACCTTCTTTAAAACTAGATTTCTGTTCAACACTTTTAATAATTTCATTTAAAATAATTGGTTCTGTAAGAGTAGTATCAGCTGCTATTTCTGGTCTTTTTTGTGGTTCAATTCTTGTTAAGAACGTAAATGGTTTAGTAGTATATTTTTCTAGTCTATTTTCTTGTTTTAATCTGACCGTTATACTATCTCCAATGATAAAATTAGGATTATTTACTTTGTTTCGAATGAAGACATCTTTGGATGAGCCATCTAAAAAAATAATTTCAGCGTTATTTTTATCGATCATTTTAATTCTTAATATTTCTTTCCTCTTCAAAGGTTCATCAATCATGATATTAATATTTAAACTTTCTTGATTTTTGCTAATCAATAATTCATCAGATTGGATTCCATATCGTAACTTTCTAAAATCATTTTTATAATCATCAAATTTTCCCTCAACAGCATATACTCTGTATTCACCAACCTCCAAGTTTTGGAAAATAAAAAACCCATTATTATCAGATTGTGTTTTTTTAACAAAAGATGTTGATTTATTATCTACTTTAAATAATGCAACTTCATAAATTAAACTCTCATCAATATTAATTAATTGTCCGGATATTTCAGTTTCTAAGAAACTTTTATCATTTGAGAAAAACAAATTAATTGGCTTATCGAGCTTGTTATCTTGGAAGTCGCTCAAATCTCTTGAAATATAAAGTTCTACAATACCACTTTGCTCATTAAAGTCACTAATTGTAATTCTGTTGTAGTTAATCTTATATCTTAAATTTTTTGATTGATTAACTTTGATTGCATTTACAACGGATTTAGGATCAATAACTTCATCAAATTCTATAATAATTTGATTGCCAAACCGACTTTTCTTATAATAATAATCAATTATTTCTGGAGAATCAGTATCAATTGCACCCCCGCTTGGAGTACCTTGAGAAGCACATGAAATAAATAAAATAATTATTATATAAAAAATTACCATTTAATAAATATACAAACTTTACACATTAAAATTTTCTCATAAAAAATATAATATTTTGTAAATTAAATAAAATTTAGGAGGAATTAGTTTGAATTATCTTGATGCAATAATTTATTATTCTATTGGTCTAGTACATTGGATGATTATCTTGAGAATTTTTTTATCTTGGGCTCCCGTGAACATTAACCTGAAGCTACAAAAATTATTATACGATTTGACTGAGCCTCTGCTATCTCTTTTTAGAAAAATAATACCCCCAACAAAATCAGGTCTTGACTTTTCACCTGTCTTGGCACTGCTTGCACTGAATATTTTACAAGGTATTCTTCTATCTTAATGAGTTTTATATTATTTTTTTTTATAACAATTTCCTTTTGTTTAGATCTTGAGCTCATTTCAGATGGATTCAATAAGCCTGTATATGTTTGTTCTGCTGAAGACAATAAGAACGATTTGTATGTTGTTGAGCAAGGTGGCAAAATTATAAAAATTGATTCATTGAACAATAAAAGCACATTTTTAGACATCCAAAATAAAATTAAAAAACCTAATTTCCCAGGTGATGAAAGAGGATTATTAGGAATGGCTTTTCATCCTAAATACAAACAAAATGGTTTTTTCTTTTTAAACTACATTGATAAAGAAGAAAACACCATAATTTCTAGGTTCAAATACAATAAGAAAAAAAATAAATTTGATGAAACACTTCTAATAAAAATAAAGCAACCCTATGCTAATCATAATGGTGGACAACTTGAATTTGGCCCAGATGGCTACTTGTACATAGCGCTTGGAGATGGGGGTTCGTCCGGCGATCCAGATGGAAATGCTCAAAATTTAAATTCATTATTAGGAAAAATTTTAAGAATAGATGTCAATGATTCTTACTATAAAATCCCTGCTAACAACCCATTTAAGAACAATGAAAATGCGCACGATGAAATTTGGGCTTATGGTCTCAGAAATCCATGGAGATTTTCTTTTAATTTTAAGGAAAATCTTATATGTATAGCAGATGTCGGACAAAATGCGTGGGAGGAAATTAACATACAAAAAGCAGAAACTGGTGGATTGAATTATGGATGGAGCGCTTTCGAGGGGTCACACCCATATATGGAATCTTCAATCAAAGAACAAAGTGAGCCAACTTTTGAATACTCAAGTAACGCAAACTACGCCAGAACTCTTGCAGGCTTTAAACAAAAAAATAATGTGACAGGTTGCTCCGTTACAGGCGGCTATTTTTATGAAGGCACGGAAATTACTGAAATTAAAGACTTCTATCTTTTCTCTGATTACTGCACAGGTAAGTTTTGGGGATTAAAAAAAGAAAATAATCGTTACATTCTCAAAGAGTTCAGTGATCAAATTCTAAAAAATATTGATAAACAATTATATGTTTCTTCTTTTGGAAAAGATTCTTCTGGAAATATATATGTTGTTAATCATTCAGGTGAAATATATAAAATAATCGAGTGATTAAAGTTAAATGAAAAAAAATAAACTCTTTATTATCTTATTAACCCTTTCTTGCTTTTTCGCGGATTATAAAGAACCAAAAGTTGCCTTAGTGCTATCTGGTGGAGCAGCTAAAGGATACGCCCATATCCCAATTTTGGAAATGATTGATTCTTTAAACATAAATATTGATATGATTGTTGGAACAAGTATTGGTGCGAATGTAGGTGCTTTGTATGCAGCAGGTTACGATAGTAAAAAAATATTAGAATTTGCATACGATACTGATTGGAGTGCAATATTTCTGGAAGAAACTAATCGAAGAGATATGAGCTACCTTCACAAAAAAAATGATTCCAAATATCAACTTGATTTTAATCTTAAAGGAATAACTCCCAGCTTACCAAGTAGTATAGTCTACGGTCAAAAAGCGTATTTAGAATTATCTAAAGTTCTTGGTCAGTATGAATATATAAATGATTTTGAAAAACTCTACATACCTTTTCATTGTAATGCTACTGACCTAATATCAGGAAAAGATATTACGTTAAGCGAAGGTTCAATTATATCGTCAGTAAGAGCAAGTACTAGCATTCCAAGCGTATTTGCTCCAGTGGACTACAAAGATTACCTTTTGGTTGATGGTGGAGTAACTAACAATCTACCTGTAAATATTGCTAAATCAAATGGAGCAGATATAATTTTTGCAGTTTCTGTTGCTTCTGGTAAGCCGGATAAAAAAGAAATTAAATCTTCAGTTTTTGACATACTCGCAGAATCTGTTTTCATTCATAGCTCAGATTTAATTAAAAAGAATATGGATATGGCCGATTATTCTTTGTCAATAAAAATGCCAAAAGGAAGTTCTGCAAACTTCACATCAAGAGGACTAGATAACATATATAAAGCGGGTAAAAAAAAGGTTTATGAAAATATAGATATATTTTATGATCTAAAGAAAATTTCTGGCCCAAAAAAAAATAGACCAAAACTAAAGAAACTTGATGAATTAAATCTCATAATTGATGAAATCAATGTTTATGGAAATAGTTATTTTGAATCAGATTTCATTAAGAATAACCTAGGAACAAGTATTAATGATACGCTAACTCTTGAATTAATTCATTCTGCGATTAATAACCTATATGGACTTGGAATTTTTAATAATGTCCGATACGAACTTCAGCCAAATATAAAACTTAATAAAACGGTTTTTAATATCTTTGTTGATGAAACTCAATCTAATAAACTGCAAGCTGGATTAAAATGGGATTATAACTATGAGCTTATTGCAGCAATGAATATGAGAATTAAAAACTTAATATATCCAGGAATTTTATTGACGAACGAATTTCAATTTCCCGGCTTAACGAGCAATAAATTAGAACTCTCATATAATCAAACATTTGGCGGTATTCCTTATTACCCTTTTTTAAGGAATACATATAATAAAAAATTAGTTGATTATTATGACAGGGAAGGAGATAAGGCAACAGAGTTTACTGTTCGTTCAATTAAAAATGAAATTGGCTTGGGTTTGATCTTTGGTAAAAACTTAGGGTTTGAAATTTCTTCGATGCATGAAAAAACAACATTAAGCTCATTCCCTTTGCAGGAAATTTCTGAAGACTATAAAAATAAAATTGCAAAAATGAATATCATTAGAATTGATTTTGATTCTAGAGACAATGCTTTTATTACCCGAGATGGTATTTTGACTAAAGTTGAATTACAAAATGTAGATTTTTACTCTAATAATTTTCAAAATTTTTATATTGATATTGATTTATATAAAACTTTTGGAAGGCAAACCTTCAGAGTCCACTCCCTATATCGAAATATTGATAACTTTTCACCCTTGCACCATACATTTTTCAAAGGATACATTGACCGGACAGCTGGATTTAATCCTTATTTTCTGATTTCAAATGAATTAGAAATTTCTGGATTTGAGTGGAAGTATCATTATAAGTCAATGTATATAAAGTTATTTTTTAATAGTCTAGTGAAGCTGAAAAATAATTCAAATGATTTCTTTTTACATAAATCTGAAAACACCACAGGTATCGGAATATCTACAAAAACACCTTTTGGGCCTTTGGACTTAATTTGGGCTCAGGGACCTAAAAATTTGAATGAAAATGCTTCTGAGCAGTCTTTTTTTTACGTTAATATTGGATATAAATTTTAATGCAACTCACTTAATTAACATTAATTTTTGTGTACCAACAAAGTTATCCGAATACATCTTAACAAAATACTGTCCACTAGCATATTCATCCGCATTCCATTCTAAAATATGATTACCAGGATTGAAAATTTGATTTGAAATCACTTCCATTTCTTTACCTTGAATATCGTAAATGATGATTTTAACATTTTCGAGACTTGGAATAGAAAATTCTATTATTGTTGATGGATTAAAAGGATTTGGGTATGGAGTTTTAAGCGAGTAATTAAATGGAGTTATATTATTATTATCTAGCTCATCATTAATTTGAAGAGATATATCAACCTCTTGCGATAAACTATTTATCAAATCTTTAATTAATATCTTTGTGGTATAAATTTGATCTGTGTTAAGGTTATCAGTATTGATTAATAATGGAATTGATGTGCTTTCACCACTGACTAAAGAACCACTACTAACTGATGATGTTAACCAATTAGGACTAGACTTAATAGAAACATTATCAATTGCCCAACCTCCACCTAAACCGTCACCCGATTCGTTTGAATTTGAATGGAACCTAAATTTTACGTCATTCCCAGAAAAAGTACTTAGGTCGTATTTTTTATTGGTAAACTGATTTTGGCTCTGGTTTAATGTTTCAAGGTTTTGCCAATTATCATCAACTAAAACTTGTAAAATATTATCATGCTGATTTCCTATTTGAAACTGGAACCAATAATCAAAAGACAAATTCAACCTTGATTCTTCAGGAATATAAAATGATGGAGTTACTAAGAAATCTAAACTTCCATCGTCGCATCCATTAATTGAAAAGCACTCAGCATACTGAGTGCACGAAGGACAAATATTATATTGTTCATCATCAGTGAATGCATAATTACCTCCAGACCAATCTGGTATATCAAAGTACATATCGCTCAATTGCGATAAAAGCCAATCTTCCCAAGCACTTGTTTCTTCGGTACCTATTATCCAACCTCTTCCATTTGAGCTTCTTTGCCAACCTACTGGCAAGTTATATTCGTTTGTTGCAACCGATTCATCAATTGAAAGGTTATCAAAGTTTTCTTCAAGAAATACATTATCAATAACCTCAATTTCGTACTCAAGCACTGAACCATTTTGTCCATTATTAGATAAGACGATTTCACTGTTAAACGTATTATTTAATGGTGATTCCAGTGCAATATCATTACTGGCAACTACCATTGTTGGTGTTTGTGTGTTTGTTATACTTATATTACCGTCGTTAATATCAAAAAAAATATTTTCTGATGCTTTTACCATAATTCTACACGAGTCGGCATTTGCTAGGGGAGGTAAATTAACATTCTCAGACCCATCATTTGGTGTGTTTTCTGCTAATATAATATCAAAATTTCTTCCCGCATCCTTTGATAAAAAAATATCAACATTAGAACAATTAACGGGAGAAATATTTGTATTTGAAACATCCCAATTTATAATCTGCTCCGAACCAGATAACCAATTAGCAGCTGTTTCTTGAGATGTTACTCTAAATGGGCCCGCAATGCTCGTTACTGAAAAATTAACATTCTTAAAATTTACAGCACTAGATTGTATATCATTTGTTCTAACCTGCAATCTCATATTAATTTCTCTATCTCCAAACGGTAATCTTTCAACTGTCAAGTTTGTCCCGTAATCATCAACATTAGTTAAATACTCATTTTTTAGCAAACTATTCATAGATGGAAAATACCTTTTGTATCCGTTTTTACTGAGGTCAATAGTTGAAAAAAGAGGCCCCTCATTATCTGGCCAGGAAGACAAGCCACTGCATTCCCCTGCGCTTTCAGTCAAGTCCATACAAAAACTTGTTGATGAAGCATCGTTCTGCTCCCAAGAAAATATATGATTAGAATCATACGGAGAACTTGTACCGACTAAAACAAATGGTGTTTCTTTAGGTATGTAGAACCCTGACTCTGGCACAATAATTTCAGGGACTATATTATTTGTTTCATCTACAGAGTAGCCCTTAACATAAGAGTCTTCTGAAAAATTATTATAATTTCTTGATGCTATTTCGATTGTATGAATTGAATATTGATCTCCAGTATTACCAGATAATGTCCTTGATCTTGAGCCCATAATTGTTCCACCCAATGATGAACTGAAACCATTTTCTATTGATATATTATGCAATGATCCTAAATTATGTCCCATCTCGTGGTTAATAACTTCATATGTGGGATTATTTGCTGATGTTGAACCTGGGACATATGCTAAACCTCCATTATAAACCGTATTTAAAACAAGGCCGTATTCCCAGAGTCTATTATTTAAAGGAGTGGAATCTCCACCTGGTCCAATAACCGATTCAAGATAGGGCTTAACGTTTCCCAGCTCACAATATTTTGGGTCTCCATCAGATACAGTACAAGTTTCCCATGTAAAATCAAAACCATCGTTTCCACCAGGCGCAGGGTTACTATCAGTAAATATAAGGATATCGTTATTTGGAATTAATTCTAGCCTAAAACTTAGTTCTCTGAGCCATAGTAAATTTAATTGGTTTATCATTGACGCGAGCCATGCCATACCACCTTCAACCGTTCCGTCTGTAACTGAATTTGTAACTGACTCTGTCATTATAACTGCTGTTCTATATGTAACCAGCTCATCGCCAATTGTAAAACACGGATTATTTTCGCCAACACAATCCTCAAAGTCTCTTTGAGAAAAATTTGGCTGTTTGTAAAAATATTCATGACCGCAGTTAATTTCTTTGCTAGGGTCATGAAATTCATTTTCTGTATTAGAAATTTTAAACGAATTATTATTGCCCATTGCTGAAATGAAAGTGTTATTATCTTCACCTAATATCATAGCTTTAATCATTTTATTACTAATTGTCAAACTTACTCTTTCAGAACTGGATTTAACACCTATGCCAGTGAATGTTTTGATGTCTCGGAATTTTTCTGAAAGATTGTTGGGGATGACAAATGTTCTATACATGTAAAATTCTTTATAAGCTCCGTCTATTGTTGGAAATGAAATAATTACGTTTGATTTTGTATCCTCTGATATGCGAGGCGCAGAATTCAACATATCATATTTTTCATAAATATTCCATTGTTCATATCTTGTATTAGATATAGATGTGCTTAAAATAAATGTGATAACAATAAAAAGTTTATTTTTCATTTTTTTTCCTTTTAATATTTNAAAAAAATTCANACNGTCATGANACAAACATATTGTAANTAAAAGTCTAAAATAATATTTANTATTCCAACCAGATCTTGAATATTAATTAGCTCATCCTGNTTTATGTCAGCAACAATAATTTGAATACTACTTAATTCTTCTATTCCCAATATTGAGTTAACAACAATTATCAAATCTAGTATGTCAACAATTTCATCTTGGTTAACATCACCAGCTACATAGCTTAATTGATCTAATTCATCAATAATTGTTCTGAGTGTAATTTTAGTTGCATTCTTAGCATCCTCTAAATCTACTAATCCTCCTACATGAATATGACCAGCCATAATGCATGGGTCACTACTACTTTGGTTTAGGCTCTGATACCATACTCCATGATAACCCATAAATTCAGAAACATATCTTCCTGGATGCCCATCCCAATCAATATACGTATCCATACCAATAGACGAATCATTCATGTTTTGCTGTATTTTGAGAATCGGTAGTGAGGAATTCCTGATAAAATAATTCTGAACCGTACTCTCAGGCGGATTAGGAGTTGGCAAAAAAGGAGCTGTAAAATCATTAATCCAATTTGTACGGTTATAAAAATTATATTCTATCTCCCAACTATTATCCATATATCCTCTACTAAACGTAATAATTGCGACCGGCTTTAACTCTTCAACAATCGGCCAAAAATCATTTGATGTATTTTGATAATCAACTTGGAACTGACCATACCCTTGACCGCAATCATTACAATTAGGGTCATCAAACTCTGGGAAAAAAGAAATAATATCATAGCCTCTTTGTTCCCAATTATCTCCGGACCACGAATCCGGATTAAGAAGTTCGCTCTGGCTAAACTCTCTAATCATCTCATTTGTAGGCGGCCAATATCCAGTTATTAGTATCACGGGATTTTCTCTTTCATTAATTTTATAATTATTATCTGTTTCAAGAATCATGCTTTCATTAACTTCTGTGATTTGTAATTTATCTGCATCTATTTGACAGTTGTCATTTTTAATAATCTGAATTGTCAGCTCTTTAGCTAAAAATGGATTAGTAAATACTTCATTTTCAATATCATAAGGTCCAGAGAACTCTTCTTTTTCATTAATGAGAAATAGCTTACCAGTACAGTTGTCAGGAATGAAATTTAATCGTATTCTCTTTTGTTCATTAAATTCTTTTTTAATTTCCCACACACTTTCAATTTCATGAAGATTTAAATTTCGGGAATCGTAAGGTATATCAAAAGGTGCTACTTGAGCTACAAAGATGCTAAAAATTAAAGTGCCTAGTCTAATTATTGGCATGAGTGTCGATGATTAGCCTAATGCCGTATTTTTCTTGTAGCTCTAAAAAAGTTATACCGTTATTGCTAGTTTTTAAATTCGAATTAAAAAAATCTAAAGCAATCTCATTTAGTAAATTTTTAAGCTCTAAACTTGAAAGGTTTCCTGCAATACCTACATTTTTAGCAAACCTTGTCATATGAGGAGTATCTGTGTAATCGTAATGAGTAGTTCCAGGAATTAAAATCTTGGTTGAGTTTTTAGTTGATTGAATGAATTTATCAAGTTTTTCATAATTTAATTTTTCATCCCACTCTTCTTGACCAAGGTAAATAAAATCTTGGCTTATTCCTGAATCAACTATTTTATCGGGTACAGCAACCATCCACCCATCTAAATTTATACATGCATCAACTCTCTCATCTGAAAACGACGCGTAAATACTAGTTGCTCCACCAAAGGATTGGCCAAACAATCCAATCTTATCTAAATCAATCATGTCGTTGAAACCTTCTTCAAACTTTTTTTGTTCAGCCATATCAATTAAAAATTTCACATCACCCGCACGTGTTTCGATTTGAGGTAGCCTTATATCCCAAAATTCTTCAGGAGTAATCACTCTATTATTTCTTGATTCATAGTTTATCCCAGATCTATAGTCAGCAATTTCACCATTATTAAAAATTGAAATATTAGCATCATAGGCGTGCTCGACTGCAATTATAACATAGCCATGGCTTGCTAACTCTTCAATCATGATTGTATTCTGGGTTCTGTTACCTCCAAGGCCGTGCGAGAATATCAAAAGAGGAAATTTAGCACTATGAAAACTTGCATTATGAATTGAATTTGTTTGAACCTTTGGTAATTTTCTAAATAATCTTGGACTATAGTCAAATTGTTCTGCTATGGTGTTTATTCTATTTTGCCCATGATCAATATATTTAGCTTTTTTACCCTTATTTGAATCTGTTGGGTACCATAACTGAACAATTATTTTTCTAAAATCATCTTTTTCGGAATCAGTAAACCATTCAAGCCTATTTTCATCTACTAGCTCAATTGATTTTGTTCCAACTTTATATTCTCCTGTAGGCTTAGGAGTATCTTTGAATGGTATTGCAATTATACCAGAAGTAATTATTGCTCGTATGATATTATCTAAAAACTGCATATTAGTATTTTATATTCATCTTCTTAAAAATAAAACTTAAAAGCCATGCGGGACCAATTAATAGAAATTGTAAATCTTCAAAGAATGAAGGTTTTTGTCCTTCAAATTTGTGACCTATAAACTGACCTATCCAAGCAAGAATAAATACTGTTATATATATTATCATCAGATNAGACGTTAAAAAGATACTCTCTAAAAAGTGTATNAGTNAAATTTGTAATGATGATATTAAAATCATNCCNAAANATATTTTTATGGATAATCTAATATAAAAAATTGTTGCCAATNCAATTAAANNCTGCGCTAAACTNACTTGCAANNTTNANCTGAAAAATGATGTTTCAAACTTTAATATAGAAAGCATNCCAAGNAGNGTAAACATTATAAGAGGTACACATATCCAGTGAAGTTTTTTATTTACTTTNTTTTGATGGCTGATNCCATAATCATTAATCCAATCNTGAATNTTTCTAGACATATNTTATTAGATGGGTTACANTCATTATATAATTTAATGTTTCTTACTTTCTTTACAAAATANTGGTTTTTTTATTTATAAGTTTAAAANGTTGTTGAAATTAATCTAAATTATGAATTATGGANTTGAAAGAAAAAATAATNGCTGATATTAAAGACAATCCAATTATACTATTNCTGAAAGGAACTAAATCTATGCCTATGTGCGGNTTCTCTTCAACTGTTGTCAATATATTAAATACATATAATATNGAATATAAAGATGTAAATGTTCTTGAAAATCCAGAAATAAGAGTNAAGCTGTCTGAGTTCTCNAATTGGCCAACCATACCTCAACTATTTGTNAATGGNGAATTAGTTGGTGGATGTGACATAACCGTTGAGCTTTTTCAGAGTGGCGAATTAAAAAAAATATTAGGTNTAGAAGACTAACTTAAAATCATNTTTTTAGCTTTTATTATTCCTTCTACTAATTTATCAATATCCTCNAAGTCATTATAAATATATAANCTAATTCGATTGCTNGANTCAATATTTANTTTTTTCATTATTGGTTGTGCGCAGTGATGACCAGATCTTATAAAAATGTTCTGCTGGGCTAAAAGAGATGCTATGTCAAATGAGTGAACTTTATCAATATTGAAGCTTATTACTGGCCCTGCAGGATTTTTATGTCCATAAATTTTCAACCCATCAATTTTTTTCAATTCATTTATACAGTAGCTGGTTAAAGTATCGTTATGCTTCTTAATATTATCGAGACCTATGTTTTGAATGTAATCTAATGCACTCAACATACCCACAGCGCCGGAAATATTAGGTGTTCCAGCTTCAAACCGATGCGGAATATCATTCCACGTTGACGTTTTTGGACCAACCTGATCAATCATCTGTCCTCCACCTTGATAAGGATCTAAGTCCTCTATAATATCATCTTTAACATAAAGACATCCTATGCCTGTTGGTCCTAGCATTTTATGAGCTGAAAAAACAAGAAAATCGCAATCGATTTGATTAACATTAATATTTTGATGGGCAATGCTTTGAGCAGCATCAACTAAAACCGCTGCTCTTTTAGAGCGAGCTTTGCTTATTATAGCTTCAATGGGATTAATTGTACCGAAAACATTTGATTGATGTATAATTGAGACTACACTCGTGTCATCATCAATAATTTTATCAATTTCATCTAGAATCAATTCACCATCTTGTGTTATTGGTAAGTAACGTAATTCTATATTTTTCTTACTAGTAAGAATTTGCCATGGAATAATATTGCTATGGTGTTCCATATCTGAAATAACAATATTTTGACCTGGCTTAATATTTTTTTCGCTCCAAGCAGAGCTTATAAAATTTATCGATTCAGTAGTACCTCTTGTAAAAATTATATTTTTGGAGTTTGTATTAAGATGCTCAGCGATTCTTTTCCTCGTGGTTTCATATTTTGATGTTGCCTCCTGAGCCCATGAATACATTCCTCTATGAACATTTGCATTATAAGATTGATAAAAATTTGCAATTGAGTCTATAACACTTTTAGGTTTTTGTGATGTTGAAGCCGTATCTAGATAAACGGTATCATTATTTTTAAAAATTGGAAAATCATTCTTACATGATAGAATTTTTTCGTTCATATTATAACATTCCTAACTGTAACTTTGCATCTTCTGACATCATATCCCTATCCCATTGTGGATCCCAAACTAATTCTACTTCAACGCTTTCAATACCATTAAGCGCTGAAATTTTAGTTTCAACATCATTTGCTATTGATGGACCCATCCCACATCCAGGCGCAGTCAATGTCATCTTAACTTTAATCTTTTTCTTATTTTTATCGCCAGCAATAATTAAATCATAAATTAATCCTAAATCTACAATATTTACTGGAATTTCAGGATCGAAGCATTGTCTCATTGCATCCCATATATCAGTTTCTGTCGCAATTCTGGAAGGTACTTTAATTTGTTTTTTTAATTCTTCATTAAGTCCTAACGCATCTGCATCCGCACCACTTACTTTTACAAGGTTACCATTGACCAGTATAGTAAAATTACCACCTAAAGATTGTGTGACTCTTACATGGGTACCTTCAATTAAAATTATTTTTTCTCCACCTGGAATCATTGTTGCATCGCAGTTTCTAGAAATAGTAATTAGCTGATTTGGATCTATCGTCATTTATTAAGTAATCCTTTCAGCTTGCTGACTGCACCTATAAAACCATTGGTTCTTTGGCTCGAGATTGAATAACCCAGCCCCAAATCATTCAAGATTTGAGAGCCATCTATTTTATTAATCTCATTATTATTTATACCTTTAGTTATTTTCTCCAAAATACTTAGCAGTCCTTTTACAATTAAAGCATCTGAATCAGTTACTAATCTTATTCCATTATTTAAAAAGTCAACTTTCATCCAAGCTTGAGAAACACATCCTTTTATTAGATTTTCTTCCATTCTAATAGAGTCTGTTGCTGAACTATCTTTTGCCATATCTATTAAGTACTGATATTTATCCATTGGATTATCAAGGATATCAAACTCTTCTTTGAGCACTGATATATTTTTTTTTAAGCTAGAATCTATAATACTCGCTCCTTAATTGATTCTTTCAAGCTCAAATTAATAACCCTATCAAGAACATCTGAATAAAAAGCTTCAAGCATTATATTTTTAGCATTTTTTTTAGAAATTCCTCTTGAACAAATATAAAATAATGCATCCTCATCAAATTGACCTATTGTTGAACCATGAGAGCATTCAACTTCATCGCAATAAATTTCTAATTGCGGATCTGATTTTATTTGTGCTTTTTCAGATAATAGAAGATTGTTATTCGCCTGAAAAGATTTGCAGTCAGAACAATCCTTATCAATTTTAACCAAACCTGTAAATGATGCTCTTGAGTTTTTATTTAAAATACCTTTAAAAAGTTGTGAGCTTGTGGTTTTTTTTACTTTATGATTAATTTTCAAATTGTAATCGAATGTTGACTTTGGCTTTGGCACATACAATCCGGCCAAATCAACATCAGCATTTTCACCAATCAAATTAGTCCTAATATCATTTTTAATAATTTGCTCTGAGCCTAAAGATGTGAAAGTTGCAGAAAACTTTGCGCCTTCTTTAATATCGACCCAATAATTTGTTATTTCAAATGATTTTTTCCCCTCACTATGGCAAAAAAAATCAACTTTTGCATTGGGTTCTAGCTGAATTTCAAAAACCCCATTAACAAACGAATCTTGGTTGTCAAAATTGACATTAATGGTTGCGTCAGCCCCTGAATTGACATGAATGAAAAATCTTGGCTTTATATCATTTTTTTTGAATGATTTTAAATTAATATTTAGCAATGTACTATCAGATATATTTTTATTAATTTCTATTAATACTAGCTGCTTAAAGTACTTTGTATTTTGCGTTAAAAAATAATCTTGGTTCTTTGCTATTTTTCCAATCCTAGCCCTTATCTCTCTTGGAAGATTTTTTATGTCTTTAGGCTGGATAATTTTAATGCTAATATCAGNGNGNATATCTGTTGATGTNGATANGNAATTATTATCAATTAGCAAATCACAATCAAGNTTAGCTTTTTCATCTAACTTAAAAATGTCATCAGATTTAATTTTATTGTCNGTGTACTTTTTTAATGACTTTACGTTNANATGCTTCCAATTTTCATCTTTTTGGCTNGGAAAAGATAATTCTGGTGGAGATTTTTTGTATATATATTGAAAATTATTCACTTGCCAATACTGACTTAAANCCTTGGTTCTCTATTTGTACCGCTAATTCTTTTGTTCCGGTTTTAACTATTTTACCTTTGGATAAAATGTGAACATAGTCCGCATCTAATTGTTCAAGAATTCTATGGTAGTGAGTTATCANAATGAATGATCTGCCAGGNTTTCTCATTGACTGTATTGAATGAGATATTGTTTTTAATGCATCTACATCNAGNCCGGAATCTGTTTCATCTAAAATACATAATTTAGGTTCCANCATNAGCATTTGAATCATTTCATTTCGTTTTTTTTCTCCACCTGAAAAACCTTCATTCAGCGATCTCGATANAAATGACTTATCAAGTTCTAACTTTTCCATATTTTCTTTNTATTTTTTCATGAATGATGGAGCAGTTACTTCTTTTTTACCATTAAATTTTTGCTGTGAATTTATCGCTGACCTTANGAAGTATGCGTTGTTAATTCCTGGTATTTCTACTGGATATTGAAATGACATAAAAATACCTTTTCCTGCACGTTCTTCTACCTCCATATCAATTAAACTTTCACCAANATATTCNATAGANCCTTCNNTTATATCNTAATTATCCTTGCCAGAAATAACGTTAGCTAATGTACTTTTGCCTGAACCGTTTCGTCCCATAATAACGTGTAGCTCTCCATCTTTAATATCTAGATTAAGACCTTTAAGAATNTGNTTNTCNTTNACAGATACGTGGAGATTTTTAATTGCTAACATTANCCAACGCTTCCTTCGAGTGTAACTTCCATCAATTTTTGTGCTTCAACAGCAAATTCCATNGGGAGTTCTTTAAAAACATCTTTACAAAAACCACTTACTATTATTGATACTGCGTCTTCCTCTTTTAAGCCTCTNTGTNTACAGTAAAATAATTGATCCTCTCCAATCTTTGATGTTGTAGCCTCGTGCTCTGTTTTTGATGAGTTGTTGCGTACATCAATGTAAGGAAAAGTATGNGCACCACATTNATTGCCNATTAAAAGCGAGTCACATTGAGAATANTTATGTGATTTATTTGCTTTGTTCATAATTTTTACTTCTCCACGATAGGTTTGCTGACCTTTGCCAGCNGAGATNCCCTTTGAAATAATAGTGCTTTTAGTATTCTTNCCAATGTGAATCATTTTTGTACCTGTNTCAGCTTGCTGCATATTATTTGAGACTGCAACGGAGTAAAANTCTCCAACNGAGTTATCNCCTTTCAACACCACGCTTGGATATTTCCATGTAACAGCTGAGCCTGTTTCAATTTGAGTCCATGATATTTTAGAGTTTTGNCCNGCACATTTTCCTCTTTTTGTAACAAAATTATATATTCCGCCTTTTCCGTTCTCATCACCAGGATACCAGTTCTGAACTGTTGAATACTTAATTTCNGCATCTTCAAGTGCAACGAGTTCTACAACAGCTGCATGAAGCTGATTTTCATCTCTCATTGGAGCTGTACAGCCTTCTAANTAGCTTACNTGAGATGCTTCATCTGCAATNATTAATGTTCTTTCAAATTGACCAGTATTCATCGCATTAATTCTAAAATAAGTTGACAATTCCATTGGNCAACGAACNCCTTTTGGAATNTAAACAAANGAACCATCACTGAANACTGCTGAATTTAAAGCNGCAAAGTAATTATCAGANTANGGTATAACAGTTCCTAAATANTTNCTTACAATTTCNGGATATTTNGTNACAGCTTCTGANAANGGGCAAAAAATTACNCCAGCTTTCGCAAGNTCTTCTTTAAATGTAGTTCCAATGGAAACACTNTCAAATACCGCATCAACGGCAACACCTGCGAGCATTTTTTGTTCATTTATAGGAATCCCTAATTTATTGTAAGTCTTGAGGATTTCTGGNTCTACTTCATCAAGACTTTGCAATTTTTTCTTTTTTTTAGGTGCGGAGTAGTAACTAATTGCATTATAATCAATTTTAGGATAAGTAAGCTTTGGCCAGCTCGGTTCTTTCATTCCTAACCAACCTTTGTANGCTTTAATTCTCCAATCAAGTAACCATTTTGGTTCGTTTTTCTTTGCTGATATAAATTTAATCACATCTTCNTTCAAACCAGGATCAAGCGTTTCTTGTTCAACATTGGTTGTAAACCCAAATTTATACTTATCCTTGATTGTTTTTTCTATTACATCATTTTTTGCCATAATTAAACCGAAAAACTTGTACCACATCCGCATGTTCTTTCTGCATTTGGATTGATAATTTTAAATCCTCCATTTAACATGTCATCGGAATACTCAATATTTGTTCCNTTTAANTACATCCAGCTTTGTAAATCACATAAAATTTTAATTCCTTGGCTTTCAAAAATTTTGTCAAATTCTTTCTCTTCCTTATCGAAGCTCATTTTGTAAGTCATGCCTGAACATCCNCCACCTTTNACCGACATCCTCAAATAGTATCCTTCTTTATTATCTACCTTAAGAGCAGATCTAACTTTTTTTGCTGCACTTTCTGTTAGTTCGATGCCTTCCATTATTTCAGCTGACATATTTTACACCTCTAAAATTATTAAAATTCAAAAACATTATTTTTTTAAAAAACTNTGTTTTTACCACTATTAATTTACCTTAAATATAATTTAAATAGATTATTTATTTTTCAATCAATCGGATAGAATTCTTAATTGCTTGAGCAAGCTCACNCTCAGCATTTTCTAANTTACNCATAATAGAAGTTTTTAGTGGCTCCTCCCATTTAAGACCTTTNTTAGNAATAATTTCATAAATTTCAATTTTTGCTAACCAATCTTTTGGGTAGTTATTAACCAAATTCTCAAATAATGAATGTAAAATTTCATACNCTTTATTTCCTGTATTTCTAAAATCACGTATTTGCAAATANATTTTATTTAATCTGGTATCAGAGTTTGANGTTATANTCTNATTAGAGCTAATTCTTTCGTATTNATTTTTGANAGTATANTACNTATCAATATCTGCAGGNCCTCCATATACAGAAGTTATTTGTTNACCTAATATTAAATCATACTCTCCCCANTCGGGAGAAAATAAAATTTCATCGTTATNNGTAACAGNACAATCATTAATAGTGACNATACTTATTTTAGAGGAANTTTGATTGATTGATTTTAAGATACCCTTGATAAGTANTCCTGAATTGAATTCTAAATTAATTGATTTCTGTATTGCTAATGAGGAAAAAAAATCGTCATNAGAATTAAAGTTTTTTAATTTGCCAATTGGNAATCCGTAACCATTTGGATGTCTTTCTATNCCGTGNCCGCTTATTTCTTTATTTTTTTGTGAAATCTGCACATGNCCAGATAAANTNATNTAGTCCATATTTTTACCATATATTTTTTCTACTTTGCCAGAAATTTGTATTTTTTTATCAATTTCAAGTGTGCAAACAGTTTTNGCTTTGATTGCTTTTTCAACGCTTTCCCTTTTNCCGACTTTGTATGCCATGGTTGAAGCAAANTCNTTTAAAATATCGCTTAAATATTTAAAGTCTTTTGCTACAAATAATTTTGGTTGCTGCTCAGTTATATCATAGCTGTGATTAATGCAGTCAATCGAAATTGGTATTTTTTCAACCGAGTTTTTCAAGCAATTCTCACTTTCGCCAATTGAGGATAAAAGACCTGCACCATAAATTTTAGGGCTTTCTACTTTTCCTATAAGTCCATACTCAACAGTCCACCAATTTATTCTAGACAGGTAAGAGGCCTCACTTGTATATGAAATTGCTTCTTTCTTTTTTTTCACATCTATTTCTGCATCTAATATTTCTGCCTCTTTTGATTTAGGGTTTTCTTTGATTTCAGACAAATATCTGATTGATTTATATAATTCATAATCTTCTTCTGAAGAAATAGCTCTAAGCGCAATTTGTCCATAATTTTTTAAAAAATTAGCATAATCTTTGTCTGCGATCATTGGAGAATGGCCAGCTGCCTCATGTACAATATCCGGAGCGGGCGTATAAGTTAAATGTTTAATAGAACGCATTTCGCAAGCAATTGGCAATATTGCTTTTGATTGAAAGTCCATGAAGATAATTGGCGGCAAAAAACCTTTTACTCCAATCGCAGACCAACCAAATTCATTCATCTTCGCATTTATATCTGAGATCTTTGGGATTTTATCAATTGTTATTCCAGTTTTGTTTAGACCTTCTAGGTATTTACGGTGAGCATTTTTTGCAAAATAAGATTCATTTATCCTCATTATAAAGCGCCAACAAGCATGATCAATTGGTGTGTATTGTTCATAGTTTTGCTCGACAACATACTTTTGCAAATATCTTGGGATATTATTCATATTGAGAAAGTTTTGCGATAAAAATTTTTTATAATTTAAGCTTTTAATTAGCTTGATACAATCCATATCAATATATTAATAAAATATTATTGGGGATGCTCTATAAAGGAATTATATTATTCAAGTTCAATTTATATATTGATTAAAAAAATGATTTTTAAATTTTTAAAATTATTAAGCGTAGCATTTTGTATGCTCCCAAGGAAAATGTCTTTATTTTTAGGTATTGGAATCGGGCTAACCTTATATTATTTCATACCTTTTAGGCGAGGCGTGGCCTTGACAAATTTAAAAATTGCTTTTCCAAATAAGAGAAAATCTGAATTAGAAGTAATTCTAAAAAAATGTTATAAACATTTTGGATTACTTATCGCTGATTTCCTACAACTTCCTAATTTAAATTCAAAAAATATAAGCTCTTTTATAAACTTCAACGATAAAGCTAAAAATCTATTAAAAAGAAACTCATCAAATATTATAATGACGGGACACTTTGGTAACTGGGAATTATTTTTACCAATGTTAGGATATAATGGGTTTAGGTCCTCGGGAGTTGCACAAAAGCAGAAGAATAAATCTGGAGAGGAATTTTTTAAATGGTTGCGTAATTTCAAAAATACTAGTGTAATAACTAAAAAAAATTCAATTGAAGCGATTAATAATATTTTAGATGAAAAACAAAATTTAGTTTTAGTCAGTGATCAATATGCAGGTAAAAGAGGCACGCAAAATAATTTTTTTAAAAAACAAACATCTACTCCAAAAGGCGCAGCGATATTTAGTTTCAAGAAAAAAATTCCAATACTTTTGTTTTTCATTTACATCAAAAAAGATTCAAATTACTATTTAGAAGCTAAAGAGTTAAAAATTAATAAAATTAAAACGTCAAAAAAAAATTACATAGAAAAAGTAAACCAAATTTACAACGACGAACTTGAAAATATCGTGAAGAAATATCCTGAGCAATATTTTTGGTTTCATAAGCGGTTTGACAGGAAATTCTACAAATGAAAAAATATTTTAAAATTTCAAAAAAATCGCTAAAAATTGCACAAAGAGAAATTTTGGAAGGGAATATAATTATCCACTCTACTGACACACTACCAGGCTTAGCAGTCGATGCAACAAACGACTATGCATTAAAAAGATTAATAAAGTTAAAAGGAAGAGGTGGCCCATTTAGTATTATAGTAGCCTCTATTGATATGATTTCAAGATACTCATTCGTTTCAAAAATGAATGCAGCGAAGATTAATGAAATATTACCTGGTCCTTACACAGTTCTATTAAAAAATAATGATAGTAATAATTTATCAAGTTATGTAACTGATCAATCTAAATTAGTTGGATTTAGAATTCCAAAACATTCATTTTCGCAAAATCTTGTAAAAAGTCTTAATCAACCAATAGTAACTACTAGCTTTAACATTACTGGTCAAAAATCAATTTTAGAACTAGAAAAAGTTAGTGAACACTTTAAAGAAATTGTAATTTTCGATGACGAAAAAAGAGACCCATCAAAAGGCTCGACAATTTTAGATCTTTCGCAACGTAATATGAAAATTATAAGAAAGGGTGATGGAGACTTACCAATATGAAAACCTATTTTAGAATTTTAAGTTATTGTAAGCCTTATAAATTTATGGTTACGATTTCCATAATATCTTCAATTTTATTTGCATTGCTTAACGCAATGTCTGTATGGTTAGTTGGTTCCTTAATAACATCCATAATGATTCCAGATAAAAATAATTCAGCAGATAATTCGATATTCTACGAATACGAAATGATGATTAATCCTACAAATGATCCTATAACATCCCTCAAAATTTTATGCTTTATGCTAGTAATAATCTTTTTTTTGAAAAATGTTTTTTTTTATATAAATAATATGAGCTTATCTTTTGTCCAAACAAAAATGATTGTGGATATAAGAAATTATCTATTCAATCATATATCATCTCTTCCGCTATCTTTCTTCCATAAATACAAAACAGGAGAACTTACTTCTATAAGTGTTAATGATGTAACTAATATGAGGACCACATTTACTCACTCAGTACAAAATTTAATAAATCAACCATTAAGTCTTTTTGCCATGCTAATTATATTGTTCATGATCAACTCAAGATTAACATTACTCATGTTAATTGCTGCGCCAATATCCTTAATTGTGGTGACTGTCCTTGTAAATAGCATAAAAAGAAAAGCAAAAAGATCAAGCATTCAAATTGCAGGCTTGACAACAATTTTGCAAGAAATGTTAGGAGGAATTAAAATTGTAAAATCCTACATTGCTGAAAATAAGGAGTCTAAAAAATTTAAAGAATCCAATAGTCATTTTTTTAATCTCATTATGAAACAAGAAAAGCTACGTTTCTTAAATGCTCCAATAAACGAAATGATTGGAGTTATTTTAGGTTCTGCTCTTTTATGGATTGGAGGATACGCCGTATTATCCACAAATATTTTAGAGCAATCGAATGAAGCAGAAAAATTTGTACGGTTCATTGTTTTTTTATTTGCAATGCTTCAACCTGCTAGAAAATTGACAGGAGTAGCTTCAATTATGCAACAAGGTATAGCATCCGCTGAAAGAGTTTTTTCTATTCTCGATATTGAAAAAAAATACAAAGAGACATCTGATTTAATTAAAATAAATGATTTTAAGGAAAGCATTGAATTTGAGAAAGTAGTTTTTAATTATGAATCAAGCGATATACCTGCTATTGATGATATAAGCTTTCAAATAAAAAAGGGTCAATATATTGCGCTTATTGGAGAGAGTGGTGCAGGTAAGTCCACGACCATAGATTTATTAATGAGATTTTATGACCCTTCCAAAGGTAAAATTTCTATAGATGGTGTTAATATAAATAAGCTTTCTAAAAAATCTTTAAGAAGCCATATTGGGATTGTTCCTCAAGAAGTTATTCTGTTTAATGATTCCATAAGAAATAATATAAGTTATGGATTTGATAACGCAGACGTTGAAGATATAAAGAAAGCCGCAGAAGCTGCGCATGCAATGGAATTTATAAAAAAATTACCTAATGGTTTCGATACAGTCATTGGTGAAAGAGGATCAAAGTTATCGGGTGGTCAAAGACAACGTATATCAATTGCTAGAGCAATATTCAAAAATCCAAAAATTTTGATTTTAGATGAGGCAACATCTTCGCTAGATAGCGATTCCGAAAGAAAAGTGAAAAATGCGATAGATAATTTAGTGAAAGATAGAACAGTTATAGTTGTAGCACACCGCCTATCAACAATTATAAACTCTGATAATATTTTAGTTTTTAAAGCTGGAAAGATTGTAGATAAAGGTACTCACGATAAGCTGATGGAAAATAGCTTAACTTACAAAAACTTATATGATCAACAGTTCAAAGGAAAAAATGAATAGCTTAGTAATTCTAGCTGCTGGAGATGGTAAAAGAGCAAAGCAAGATATTCCCAAACAATTTGTTATAATTGATAAGAATAGTGGTAAAAGAGTGATTAATTTACATCTACCTATTATAAAAAATAAAAATTTTGATTTTCACGAAATTGTAGTAGTCGTACCAAATTCTTGGTTTGTAACAATTAAAAAAGAATTAAAAAAAATATGTCCTATAGCAAAAGTTATCATTGGTGGGAGTAACCGATCTAAGTCCGCCGCAATAGGGATTAAGGCATGTTCAAAAAAATGTGAAAATGTTCTAATACACGATGGTGCCAGACCTTTTGCATCTGCTAATTTATATAAATTATGTATTGAAAAATTAAAAAAAAACGACGCAGTAATTCCTATTACTGACTCAATCGATTCATCAGTTTATTTTCAAAATTCGTTTGAAGATAGTAATCCTACTTATTTAAAAAGAGAGTATCTTAAGCTCATTCAAACCCCCCAGGCTTTCAAGTACAAACTAATAAGTCAGGCATACGCGAATTTAGAAATTGAAAAAACAGATGATTTACAAATTTTATTAACCTACAATGATAAATCAAAAGTATGCTTTATTAATGGTGAGAGTGCGAATTTCAAAATAACTACAAAAAAAGATGTTGAGCTTGTTATGAGCTTAATAAAAAATCATGACAAAGAGGTCGAATCAATATAAATGGATTTATCAATAATTATAGCTCACTATTGCACAGAAAGACCAAGCAAACATTATGATTCTTTTTTAAAAACATTAAAATTAATAAGTTCTCAAAGCAATAATCTTAAAATTGAAATAATTGTTGCTGATGATGGATCATCATACTCAAAAAATATTTCACAGAAATTCTCAAAAAAAATCGCGATTAATGATAATGAAAGGTACATATATTACCTGGAAGGTAAAAAATTGTCAAATTGGTTGAACTCATTTGAACTTAATAAAAAATTAATTTCAAAGTGGATTTATATCCCAAAAACAAAACTATGTATGTCAAAAGCGCGACTGTGGAATTATGCTACCAAGCTATCAAAATCAGAAAATTTATTTTTCCTGGATGATGATAATTATTTTATCTCTGATAATAGTTTGCAGAAATTATTACATCTATTTGAACAATTTGAATTAATATTTGGTCAAATAAAAGACCAATCTGGTAGATTAAGAAATTTCTCAAGTAATCGCGTTCAAGGAACAACAATAGGAATTAAAAAGCAAACTTTAAAATTGGCAGGTGGCTTTGGGTCATGGACAGAAGAAATTTCATGCGGTATAGATTCTGATTTATGGATAAAATTATATGAATATCATAAACTAAAAACAATCAGAGCGTGCTATACAAATCAAATTCAAACTTATGATAGCTGTTCAAAACGGTGGAAACCATATACAAAAATCTTTAAAGACTTTGTTGTAAAACAAAAATTTAAAGAAATTTATGGTATTAAAAACTATAAAAGCGCAAAGTACAATCCATCAAGAAATAAAAGCCTTTGGATTAAAAACTTAATATGATAGAAATCAAACAGCACATAACGTTTAATAAAGATTTATTTCTAAATATTAAAATAGATGATATTACTGTTCAAGAAAATGGGCTATATTTATTGTCACAATATAAAATTAGCAACTTTTGGAAAGGAAAGTTTTTTATAAAAAGACTCATAAATAAAATATTTAAATATCATATTAAAATGCAAATGGTATGGAAAAACGACTTTTGGAAAAAAATAGTTATTAAAAAGGGTGCTGCAAATATAGGCTCATGTGAAACTTTATCTAAATCAATTGAAAAGAAGATTCCCATAAATAGGTATAAAGATATTAAATATTATGAGAAACTGATTTCTAATGATAAATATCTCGACCCTCTTTTGTTTATATCTGCAAAAGCTATAACATATCTTGGTGGTAGAGCAAAAAACAAAGATTTTTTCATTTTAGATGGAACTAGAAGACTAATCGCTCATGCTTTAAGCAATAAAAGACCTGATATTTTAATAATTGACCTTGAAGATGAAAAGTAGACTATTCTTATACACACCATGGTGCGAACAAGGCTTAAGCTATGACGCAAAAGCAATTGAAAAAATTGCAATCGAAAATGATATAGAACCAATAGTTACGTTTAACAAAAAAAGAAAAATTCAATGGGATTGTACTTTCGTACCAGAAAAAAAACTCTTAAACCAAATAAATGAAGAAGATATTTTATTCTGTTTCGAACGGTTTCCACAAAGTATAATTAATGATTTAAAAAATAAGTGTAAAGCAATGTACTTAATGATTAATTACGAATATTATGATTCAAGTTATATTAATTATTATAAACAATTTGACAGATTGTACTGTAAATCAAAAATTGCTATTGATGGATGTAAGCGTGACGGATTAAAAAATTATTATTACATGCCGTGGATTTTATGGAATCATCCTATAAAAAAAGTAAATCAAATTGGGGAAAAAGTCAAAGTACTTTTTAATGGAGGAACTGGAGGCTACAAAGATAGGCGAAACCTTGAATCCATAATTAGTCTCCTTAAAAATTATAAAGATGACGATATACATGTTACAATCAAAGTGACAAAAAAAATGAGAAGCTGGACAAAAAATATTTATAATAGGAATAAAAAGTTTATTAAAAATGACTGTCGAATAGCTTTGTTAAGAGATAATATGGATAAAACAGAATATATTAATTTTTTAAATACTTTTGATGTAAATCTTGCTCCATCAAAATATGAAGGTTTTGGACTAACAATTCTTGAAGGGCTACATTCAAGATTAGCTACACTGACCCTTGATGAGTCTCCAATGAACGAAATTATTTCGCACAACGTTAATGGGTATTGTATGCCTGCTGTAGAAATTGATAAGGTAAGAAATCAGCCTATTTTCTCGGTTGAAGAATCTGTATTTTTGGAGTGGTTTACAAAAATTGTAAAAAATAAAAATAAGTTGATAAGTATGAAATCAATGACAAGCAAATTTCTTGAAAAAAATATTTTAAACTTTAACAACCATTTTAAAAAAATATTTCATGAATAAGAAAAGATTTTTATATCTTATTCCGAATGAGAAAAAATTTTATAAAACTAGAAATGAAAGATTTATAATTAATGCTCTAAAAGAATATGGTAATGAAATTATTGAAATCAAAAAATTTTATGTATTAAACCTAATAAGGCATTATTTCATATCTAAGCCAGATGGAGTAATTTTCAACTCATTAAAAGTTGGCAACAAATGTGAGAGAATTTTCAAACAAAAAAGATTCAAAATACCTAAATTCTGGTGGTACTTTGATGCAGCAACATTTGGAAATCGATATAAAAAAGTAATCAATTTAGCAAAGCAAACTGATTTATTTTTCAACAAAGAAAAAAAAGAATTTGAAACTTATATCAATGAAAAAATAAATCCTATATGGATTGATCAAGGTGCTCCAGCGATTTGCAAGTATACAAAAAATTCACATTATAAATATGACCTGGGATTTTTTGGTTCTGCAAGTAAAATTCATTCTGAACGTACTAGTCTTTTAAAAAGATTAGATAATAAATATAATCTTATCATCTATAGTAAAGATTATCATAAATTTAAAAAAAATGGTTTCAAAAACTGCTTACCACCTATCGACCAAAGTAATTTATCCAAAAAAGTTTCTGAAATTAAAATAACTTTATGCTTTAACTCACTTGCTACAAGTCCATTTTGCTGGAGTGATCGTGTTCATCTTATGCTTGGGAGTGGTGCTTTTACTTTTGTAGAGTATGTAGATGGTATTTCTAATTTTTATAAAGACCATAAAGATTGCATCTTTTTTAATGACAGTAATGATTTATTAAAGAAAATAAACCTTTGGATTAATTCAGAATCTAAAGATAAGATAAGAAAAGAAGGTTTTAAAACAGCTCATAGTAAAAATTCATACAAAGTTAAAGTAAAAGAATTTCTTCAGCATTTGGAACATTACTATGAAAGTTAATTTTATATCTCGCAAAGGGACTGAACATTTCGCTGTACCAATTTTAAATTATATTAATAACAACAGTGCAAGTGAACTAGTCATAGAAAAAACAATTAATAAAAATAAGTTACTAGCCGCATTTAAATCTTTATTTTACAAGAAAATATGGGTTGAGTGGGCAAGCCATAATGCAATAAATATTAGTAATATTTTAAGATCTAATCAGAAATTAGTTATTCGATTGCATAGATACGAGATGTATAATGAAAAGTATATGAAAAAAATAAGATGGGAAAAAGTCGATAGGTTGATTTTCGTTAATCCAGAATTAGAGAAAATATTCAAACAGAAAATAAACAAATTTGTTAAAACTGTGACGATTCCTAATGCAATTGATATTGAAAAATTTGATTATTTTGAACCTTCTTCAAAAAATTCTCTTTTAGCTTATAGTCATTCTTTTCATCCAGTTAAAGGGTACAATAATTTACTTAAGACATTTGCAAAGATAATCAATGCTAATCCTAATTTTAGTCTAACAATAGCAGCAAAAAAACCAACATCATTGATTCATATAAAAAATTACAATGAATGTAAAAAAATTATTTTGAATAGTAATTTAAAAAATAAAGCTTTTCTTCATGAAATTACTGAAGACAGAGAAATACCAAATCTATTGAAAAACCATAACGGTATTATAAGCTATAGTGATATTGAAAGTTTTCATTACTCTTTTGCTGAAGGTCTATTATCAGGGTTGCAAGGATTTTGTAATGGTTGGCGTAAATTAAATCCAAATAATTTTTGGAATACCTGGTGCTATAAAAATGAACAAAAATTCGTTGAAGGTATTTTACAATGGGGTGAACTCTCGCTAAGTGAACGAAAAAAAATATCAAGCTTAAATAGAAAATACATAATCGAAAATTTCTCTTCAAAAAAAATAGGACAGGAATATTTGAATTTATTAGCTAGTTTATAAAATGTCATTTCAAAAAATTATTGCAATCTTAAAATATAAATTACTACCTTTTCAAAGCAAACGTTACTGGGAAAAAAGATATGCTCAAAACAAAACCTCTGGAACTGGATCGTATGGAAATTTAGCAGAATTCAAAGCGTGTATAATAAATGAATTCTTAACTCAAAAAAAAATATCGAATGTTATTGAGTGGGGTTGTGGAGATGGGAATCAATTAAAATATATGAATTATAAGAAATATATAGGTTTTGATGTAAGTAAACATGCATTATTAATGTGTACAAAAAAGTTTCACAATGACAGATCAAAGAAATTTTTTAATATTACAGAATATAATAATGAAAAAGCAGATTTAAGTTTATCTCTAGATGTAATTTTTCATCTTGTTGAGGACAATTTTTTTAATAATTATATGAATCGTTTATTTGATTCATCAAAAAAATATGTAATTATTTATTCATCTAACTCGAATCATCAGTTTGAAACTAAAGTTGAACATTATAAAAATAGAAAATTTACAGATTGGGTGGAATCAAATAAACCAAGTTTTAAACTAATTAATTTAATTAAAAATAAATATCCTTACGAAAAAAATAAAAATTCTGGATCTGTGTCGGATTTTTATTTCTATATGAAAAAATGAATGATTCAAAAAAAATTATCTGCATAATTCCAGCTCGTGGAGGTAGTAAGGGAATTCCTAAAAAAAATATTATTAACTTTTTGGGCAAACCGCTCATAAGCCATTCAATAAATTATGCACAGGCATCCAGTTTAATACATAAAATTTACGTATCAACTGATTGTAATGAAATCGCTAAAATAGCTTCTAAAAGTAAAGTGAATGTAATAAAAAGACCTGATTCAATTTCAGATGATTTTGCATCTACAGAAAGTGCGTTAATACATGCTATTGAATCTCTTAACTATACGCCTGACATTATTGTTTTAATTCAACCAACAAGCCCTCTTAGGCCTAAAGATAGTTTAAATGAGGCATTGACTAGTTATTTATCAAATAATTATGATTCCCTCTTAAGTATTAGTCCTACTCATCGATTTTTTTGGGAAATCGATGATGATATTGCTATTCCAAAATATAATTTTAATCGTAGGCCTAGACGTCAAGATTTTAAAAAAGGTGATATCAAATATGTTGAGAACGGCTCTTTATATATTACTTCCTATGATAATTTAATTAAAAATAAAAATAGGCTTGGTGGTAAAATAGGATATGTAATTTTTGATGAAATGTATTCTCATGAAATTGACAGTATTAATGATCTCAGGTATTTAGAATCCGTAGCGAGAAATTTGAATGATTAGAGATTTTAAAGACTATTTAATATTTTCTTTTGAAACAAAAATCTACTTTCTTTCAATTTTTTGTATAATTGCATACTTCAACATATGGAGATTTATCTTTTTTTACTCTTATGTTGAAGATTTCGAGATTTCAGTATTTTTAATTATAAAATCAATTTTTTATGCACTTCTATCAGATATATTTATTTCTTTTTTAATTTGTTTACCAATACTTTTCTTTTGCATTTTGTTAGGTAGGAAGGTCAAAAAAAAATATTATTTGTATATCTTTTTTTAATTTTTTTTGTCGTTGGTTTCTGGAGTGCAGTTGATTTAGAGTTTTTTAAAGAATTAGGAACGAGAATAAATATCACCGCTCAAATGTATGGATTTGACACAGGAGCTCAAAGTGGTGAAGTTTGGGTTCAAGCTTGGGTTGCATATCCTGTATTTTTATATTTTTTCTTTATATTTTTTTTCACGTTTCTAATGCTGAAAATAATCAATTATAAGTACGAAAATTATTCCAATTTATCTTTAGTAAAACAAAAGCCCTTAATTAATTTTTTTTTATTAATAATTAATATTTTAGTCCTTACTAATTCATTTAAATTTGACTCATTTAATCCAAGAAAATCATTTATTTCAAAAGATCATATGATGATAAATCATCTAACTGTTAATAATATCCAAAATTATCTTTTTTCACTACTATCTAAACCAGATTTAATATTTTTTGACAATAATAAAGCTATTCAATACAAAGAAGAAATTCTCAAAAAAAATAAATTACCAAAGAAAAATATAACTCTATCAAAGTTTAATAATCCAAATGTTGTTTTAATAATTCTAGAATCACATATAGGTGCCTATACAAATTATATTAATAAAGATTTTCAGCCTAGTATTACACCTTTTCTTGATTCTCTTTCAACAAGAAGTATAAACTTTAATAATTGTTATGCTAATGGTAATAGAACTGTATATGGGTTGAGTTCTATTTTATGTTCCTATCCTGTAATTCCAGGGTACCCTTTGTCAAGATATGATCAGTATTTAGATAAGGATATGACTGACCCTTTAACTTTTAGTAGTGTACTAAAAGAAATAAATGAAAATTATGAATCTATTTTTATGTATGGAGGTGATTCAAATTTTGATAAAATGAAGGAATTCGCAAATTCTAATGCCTTTGACCAAGTTATAGATAGAATGACAGATTCAATTTTGGATGATTTGAAATTAGATAATTTACATCAAGGTGTTAATCCATGGGGTGTATTTGACCACTATTTGCTTGATAGAGCTATAGATGTAATGGACAAAAATTCTACTCATAACCCAGTTTTTCTTTCAATACTGACTACTACTAATCATTTGCCTTGGATTGTTCCTGAAAATTACAAATCTAAAATTATTAATCATGAATCTAATGGCAAAGATTTTAATCTATCAAAAAATACTATCCAATATGTTGATAAAAGCTTAAGAAAATTTCTTAAAAAAGCTGAAAATAAGATCTGGTTTGATAATACACTATTTATAATTACTGCCGACCATGGGCTAAATGTTTTTAAAAAGCATATCAACGACCCAAGGAATGGGAGGATACCATTCTTAATATATAATAGAATATTAAAAGAAAATGATATTAAAATTTATAATAAATGTGTTTCACAAATTGATATATTACCTACATTAGTTGATTTGATTAGTGAAAGTAAATATTACAGATCTAGCAACTTATATGGAAGTTCAGGTTTTAAAGGTGCTGATGGATTTGCTTTTAGATGTAGTGATAATGACATTCAGTGGATTGAAGACAATTTTGTCTATAACTATAATATTGGAACAGGCTTTGAAGAGTTTTTTATATTGAAAGGGGATAATTTTCAAGTGACAGAAGCAATCTTATCTGATTCAATTAAAAATATTTATGAAAAAAAATCCAAATCATTTTTNCAAGCATCTTATTTGGATGCCATAANACTTAATAATAATAAAAAGGATTCAAAATGAAAAAAATCAAACTNTTCGCTACAGACATTGACGGAGTATGGACNGANGCAAAAATGTATTATACNGAAAAAGGNGACTTCATGAAAGCTTTCTCTACATATGATGGAATGGCTGTTCAAATTCTTCGNGAAAGAAATGTACCAGTTGCGATTCTAACAAGTGAAAAAAGNAAAATAGTTTTAGCNAGAGCTAAAAAATTAAAAATAAAAGAAGTGTATATAGGTGAAAATGAAAAGCTAAAAAGAATGAATTATATTTGCAAAAAAATGAATATAAAAATTAATCAGGTTGCNTATATTGGNGATGACTTAAATGATTTNGACTTATTGAAAAAAGTTGGAATCAGCGGNGCTCCATCAAGCAGTCCAATAATTANTAAAATTAAACCAACNATCGTTACAGAGAAAAAGGGAGGTGAAGGGGCTTTTCGAGAATTTGTTGATGCTATTCTAAAAAAGAATTTAATCTGATTAACTCCATGAATATACTNTATATAATATATTTTTTATTATCNCCGATTATATATCTACTNCTCATAATCTTTTCTCTNTTTANTAGTAAAATCTATGAGCATTTNAAAAATCAAAGAGAAAGTATTAAAAATGTATTAGATAAAAAATTAGAAAATCCAATTATAATNCACGCAGCATCTGCAGGTGAGTATGAGCAAATAAAACCTTTTTTAAAATCTAATAAAAATCATTCCTTTTCAGTAATACAAACTTTTTTCTCACCAACTNTCTTCAATAAGGAAAAAAAATCTNATCTCTTTGATGCCTGCTGCTATCATCCTTTTGATTTNCCATGGAGTGCTTTTATTTTTTTTANACTNATTAAACCAAAGAAATACATAGTATGCAGACATGATATTTGGCCTCATCATATTTTTTTTGCAAAGTTAATGAACGTTAAATTATTATACATTAATGCAAATCTTAAGCATGACACTATTAGAAAAAANTTTATATTCAAAAATTTTAATAAATGGCTCTTTANTCATTTTGACTATATATCTGTACCATCNGANGATATAAGANATAGAATGAGTAAATATTTTAATCTAGATCAAGTAAATGTNATTCAAGACTCAAGATTCATTCAAATAAATAACAGAATCAAAAAAAATATAAAAATTGAACTTTTGAAAAATTTAGATTACAATAAAACAATTACTTTTGGTAGTATCGATCAGTCAGATTGGAAATTGATACGAAAAAATCTTAATGTAATNAATTCACTTAAATTAAANGTTATAATAGTTCCACATGAAATAANAGAAAGCTTNATTCAAAAAATAGTTACTGATNTNAAGGAACATAATTTTTCTTTTCAACGTATAACAGATGAAAGTAAAAATAAANTATCAAATTTTATTATTTACGATAAAGTTGGAGATNTATTAGATNTTTATAAGTANGGAAGTCGAGCATATGTAGGTTGTGGATTATCTACAGGTGTTCANAACGTTCTTGAGCCNGCATTACAAAAATGCTATGTTAGTTTTGGACCAAACATATCATTGCTCGATGAAGCAGTAGANCTAAANAGAAAAAAACTTTGTAAAATAATCTGCAACCAANATGATTTAAAANANTTTTTGAAGCNCGATGATTATAAATATATTAAAAATAAAAGATTACAAATATCTAATTTATTTAAATTAAAAATTGANGACTTTAATACACTAACGAAAATTATATATGATANCTAGCTTATTATTATTNNTTGCCGCNTGCATNTCTGAGACATTGCACTATGACTTAAATTTTGCAGGAATTNCTGCTGGNGANTCAACTNTATCAATTAATATGGANNAGGATNTANTNTTAAATTCCAAAACAAAGACTAACAANACTTTTTCAAAGCTCCTTAGATNTGAAGAAANCATTATTCTAACACTCGATTCAATTGATTTTTCAACCAAGAAAATTCAAAAAAGAACTAGACAAGGAAGAGAAAANAAGTCCTTCCTATCTATCATTGATTATAATGNAGCAGTGGACACATCAACAGCTGNNTCAAAAAATAAAACCCTAAAAATTAAAGGAAAAGNTTANNATCCNTTTGGCGTTGTCTATTTTATTAGAAACCAAGAAATANCACTNAATAGTTCATATAATTTTAAAACTTACGATAATGATAGAGTAAGAAACTTATCCGTAATAGCAAATAGAATTGAAAATATTAATGTTTCTATTGGAGAATATAGTTGCTTTGTTCTTGAACCAAAAGATAAGCTTTCAAAAGGTTCTATAAGAATTTGGCTTGATCGGGTTTCTAAAATTCCTNTTCAAATTGAGATGAAAAANAAAATTGGNACATTAAAAATGATGCTAAAAAAAATATCCCCATGAAATTTTTAATTATTGCTAATCCAAAAAGCGGAAAGAAGCAATCACTTACAATTGGNCNATTAGTTAAAAATAAATTATTTAAAAAAAATATTAATTTTGATTTTCAAGAAACTATGTTCGTTGGCCATGCNTCCCAAATCGTTCAGAAAATTGATNTAAAAGAATATACTGGCCTAATTNTCNTTGGGGGTGATGGAACTTTTCATGAAGTTGTTAATGGATTAATGCACAGGCAAGATAACTATAAGGTNCCTGTTGGTTTAATNCCAGGAGGTTCTGGCAACTCTTTTCTTTACGANTCATCTTATCAAGACCCAATGCTTTTTTTAGATAATATATTAAAACTCAAAAAAAGAAGTATTGATNTTATANAAGTCCAAACATCTAATGAANTTATATATTCAATAAACTTAGTAGGTTGGGGTTTAGTAACAGATATAGGAACTAGTGCCGAAAAATTTCGCTGGCTTGGTACGAATAGATATACATTAACAAGCATTATNGAAATTATAAAAAATAAAAAAAGANGTGCTTGTTTNACTATTAATAATATAAAAAATCAAAATGATTTTACNTTTATTATTGCCTGTAATACCAAATACGTAGGGAAAGGAATGTTTATGGCGCCTAAAGCAAAAATTNATGACGGCCTTTTAGATTTAATTGTTGTTAAAGGAAATTTATCNAGAATGACATTATTTAAAACATTGCCTAANCTATTTAAGGGAAGTCATATTAATGATCCGAATGTNTCGTANNATCAAGTNTCTAATTTTTCATTAGAAACAGAACAAAAAAACTTGTTAAATATCGATGGAGAGATGAAAGGCTATACATCAATTCATGTAAATCTTATGCACAATGCAATTGAAATGATTTAATTAAACTTTTTCGCTACAGCTATTCTGANTTTTGCACGTTCNATTGACTCTTTTGCTCTAACCAANTCATTTGATGAGTCTTTCAAATACTCTTTNGCTCTTGATAAAGCTTTTTCAGACCTTTCTAAATCAATACTACTTGCNTCTTCTGCAGTCTCCAATACAAGTGATACACTTTCTTTTTTTATATCTGCGTATCCACCGCTTGTAGCATATAAATTATTTTTGCCACTAATCTTAATTTGAATTTCTCCATTTCCTATNGCAATAATTGATGGTATATGATTAGCTAAAACTCCAAANANACCATCANTAGATGGTGCACGTAAATGCTCAACATCATCTAAAGAAAANGTACCATTTGGAGTTATAATATCTAAATGAAATTTTTTNCTCATTATTTTTTCTTAGCGTTATCAACTACTTCATTGATTGAACCGACATAGGCAAAATCATTTTCATTGTATTCNTCCATCTCTCCCTTAATAATCGCTTCAAAACTAGAAATNGTATCTTCAAGGGAAACATATCTTCCNTCTTTTCCAGTGAACTGCTCCGCAACAAAGAATGGCTGTGACATAAATTTCTGAAGTTTACGTGCNCGAGCTACTACNAGNTTATCATCATCAGATAATTCATCCATACCTAGAATTGCTATAATATCTTGAAGATCTTTATATTTTTGAAGAGTTTGTTGCACTTCTCTTGCAACATTATAATGTCTGTCTCCAATCACCCTAGGATCTAAAATTCGAGACGTTGATTGTAAAGGATCTATCGCTGGATAAATACCTAGTTCTGATATTCTTCGTTCAAGGACTGTTGTTGCATCAAGATGTGCAAATGTATTTGCTGGAGCAGGATCTGTTAAATCGTCTGCAGGTACATAAACAGCCTGCACAGATGTTACAGAACCTTTTTTAGTTGAGGTGATTCTTTCTTGCAACTCGCCCATTTCAGTACTTAATGTAGGCTGATATCCCGCTGCTGATGGCATTCTACCCAATAAAGCAGACACCTCTGAACCTGCTTGTGTGAACCTAAAAATATTATCTACAAACAATAACACATCTTTGCCTTGCTGATCTCTAAAATTTTCAGCCATTGTTAGTGCGCTAAGTGCGACCCTAAGTCTTGCACCAGGTGGCTCATTCATCTGTCCAAAAACCATTGCTGTTTTATCTATTACTCCAGATTCTACCATTTCTCCATATAAGTCATTACCTTCTCTAGTTCTTTCTCCAACGCCTGCAAAAAGAGAATAACCACCATGCTCTGTTGCAATATTTCTGATTAATTCTTGAATCAATACTGTTTTTCCAACACCTGCACCACCAAATAATCCTGTTTTTCCACCCTTTGTATATGGTTCCATTAAATCAATAACTTTAATACCCGTCTCTAATACTTCAGTGCTTGTCGCTAGTTCATCAAATTTTGGAGCAGATCTGTGAATTGGTAATTCTTGCTTATTTTCAATATCAGCTTTACCATCAATGACATTACCTAAAAGATCAAACATTCTGCCTAATACTTGATCTCCAACAGGTACAGATATAGGTTTTCCGGTATCTTCTACCTCAACACCACGCATTAAACCATCAGTAGAGTCCATAGCAATAGTTCTAACAGATGAATCTCCCAAATGCTGTGCGACTTCTAAAACAAGTTTTTGACCATTATTTTCTAATTCAAGCGCGTTGTATATTTCAGGTAGTTTTTGCCCTTCAAAACTAACATCAACAACTGCACCAAGAATTGCAGACACTTTTCCTTTTGTTTCCATATTACTCCTTTATCCTTCTAAAGCATTAGCACCACTCACAATTTCAATTATTTCTGTAGTAATTGCAGCTTGCCTAGCTTTATTATATTCTAAACTTAAATCTGATATCATTTCTCCTGCATTTTCAGTAGCATTTTCCATCGCGAGCATTCTTGCAGCCTGTTCTGAAGCGTTTGATTCTAAAAAGTATTGCCATATTTGAACATTAATGTATTTTGGAATTAGGGTCTTTACAATTTCATTTTTTGATGGCATAAAATCTTTATTAATATTAGAAATCTTAGTTTTTTCCCCAGTATACTCCAAAGGCAGTAATTTCTCAAAACGAATGATTTGAGACGCCACACTTTTAAATTGGTTATAAATGAAGTATACTGAATCAATTTCTTTGCTTCGATACCTTTCAACAATACCATCGCCAATTGATTTTGCTGTATTAAAGTTTAAATCAGCCCAAAAATCAACATGATAATCAATAAGATTATAGTCTCTATTTTTAAAGTGATCATATGCTTTTTTGCCAATGCATATTAGCTCAGCATTATTATTACCAAAATTATTAATTTCTTTTTCTGTTTTCTTAATAACATTAGCATTGAATCCGCCAGCCATACCTCTATCTGCTGATACAGCAATGAAAAGTGCTTTTCTTATTGGTCTATTATCCAAGATGGGTAATAAATTACGGTTTATATCCGGTAGAATTGAATTAATTGTCTCTTTAATTGAACCGGAATAAGGGCGGGAATTTTCCATACTCTCTTGCGATTTCCTGAGTTTTGCTGCAGCCACCATTTTCATGGCTTTAGTAACTTGCTGAATACTTTTAATGGACTTAATTTTATTTCTTATGTCTTTTAAGTTTGCCATTAAAAACCTTTTACAAAGCTCTCAATTTTATCTTTTAGATTATTTTTATCTTCATCAGATAGTTCACCCGAATTTTTGATATTGGACATAATATCCGAACAAGATGAGTCTAGGTAATCCATAAATTTATCTTCAAATTCACTAACTCTAGATTCCTCAATCTCATCAAGATATCCATTAGTTCCAGCAAAGATTATCGCTACTTGCTTCTCAACAGCAACAGGGCTATACTGTTTTTGTTTTAATATTTGCATTAACCTTGCACCTCTTGTCAATTGTTCCTGGGTGGTTTTATCTAAGTCCGAACCAAATTTAGCGAATGCTTCTAATTCTCTGAACTGAGCTAAATCTAATTTGAGAGTACCCGAAGTTTTTTTCATTGCTTTAATTTGGGCAGCTCCACCGACTCTTGAAACTGATAAACCAACATCTACAGCCGGTCTCTGACCAGAATTAAATAGGTTGTTTTCTAAATATATTTGTCCATCTGTTATTGATATAACATTTGTAGGAATATAGGCAGACACATCACCCTCTTGCGTCTCAATTATGGGTAAAGCTGTCAATGAGCCGCTTCCAAGATCTTTACTTAGTTTGGCAGCTCTCTCTAAAAGTCTACTGTGTAAATAGAAAACATCTCCAGGATAAGCTTCTCTTCCTGGTGGTCTTCTCAACAAAAGAGACATTTGCCTATATGCTGCTGCATGCTTTGATAAGTCATCATAAACAACCAAAGCGTGCATGCCATTGTCTTGAAAATATTCACCTAAAGTTGCTCCAGTATATGGGGCCAGGAATAAAAGTGGAGCCGTTTCCATAGCACTTGCAGTAATAACAGTTGTATACTCCATAGCTCCACTATTTTCTAATTCTGCTACAACTCTTGCTACTGTTGACTCTTTTTGCCCAATTGCGACATAAATACAATAAACAGGTTTATCTGTGTTATGTGTTTCTTTTTGATTAATAATTGCATCAATTGCAACAGCGGTTTTTCCGGTTTGTCTATCTCCGATAATTAATTCGCGTTGCCCACGTCCAATTGGAATCATTGCGTCTACTGCTTTTAAACCTGTTTGAAGTGGCTCATGTACAGGATGTCTGGATATAACACCTTTAGCTTTTCTCTCAATTGGCAATGTTTCTTTAAATTTAATCTCGCCTTTACCGTCCACCGGTTCTCCAAGAGGATTAATAACTCTACCTAAAAATTCTTTTCCTACACCAACTTCTACAACCTTCCCGGTTCTTTTTACTAAATCTCCCTCTTTTACAAGTCTACTGTCCCCAAACAATACAGCCCCTACTTCATCTTCCTCTAAGTTTAGCGCCATTCCCATTACATTATTTGGGAACTCTAGAAGTTCTGATGAAAGTACATTTTCTAATCCATGAATACGCGCAACTCCATCACCAACAGTTCGTACCTCTCCAACTTCAGCAACATCAATATCAGCTTTGTATTCATTTAGCTTTTGTTTAAGTAAAGAAGAAATTTCCTGTGTATTTATATCCATTTTAACTCCTATATTTTACACCTGTTCAAGTGCATTTTTAATTTTTCTTAATTGATGACTAACTGACCCATCTATAACTTTATTGCCAATCATTAGTTTGACGCCGCCTATAATTTTTGGATCAACTTCGTTTTTGGCATTAACTTTTTTGTTCAACTTAGATTCAATTTTCCCAATCAAATCTTTATTTGTATTATTATCTAGTTCGCTGGGTGTGATAATTCTAACAGGGATTATATCAGCTTCGTTAGAAACAAATACAAAAAAACGATTGATAATAGCACTTAAAGATTTGATATCACCTTTTTCAATAATTATATGTATTAATTCAAGCACATAGGGAGAACATCTATCTTTAAGAATATCTAATAGTATTAGCTTTTTATTTTTCTCTGATATTTTTTTTGTAAGTAAAAAGTAACGAAAAATACTACTTTGTTTGTAAAGAAAATCTACAACACGAATACCGCTTTCGATTTCCTCCAATACGTTTTCTTTTTTCCCTATGCTGTAAATAGAAAGAGCATATTTTTTTATTAATTGCTTGTTTTCCATTTTCTTTAATTAATACTATTAATTGTTTCCTCAGCTATTTTTCTGTTGTCGTTTGAGTCTAGATTTTTTCTTATAATTTTTGAAGCTGTCTCAACAGACAAACTGACTACAACTGTTTTGATTTCTTTTAATGCTTTAGCTTTTTCAGCTTCAATCTCTTTCTTAGCTTTTTCTACCATAGCATTACATTTTGCATCTGTTTCAGCTTCTTTCTTGGAACCCAAAGAATCTGCCTCCTGTTTTGCTTTTGCAAGAATTTCCTGTTTTTTGGATTCAGCTTTTGCAATCATCTGCTCATAATCTGATGATACTTTTTGAGCTTCTTCTTTTGCCTTGCTTGCAGCATCTAGTGCACTTTTTATGCTTTCTTGTCTCTCATCTAGAGCCTGCATCAAAGGTCCCCATGCTTTCCATTTTAAAATTGCTAAGACTATTAAAAAAGTAATAACTGTCCAAATGAAAATCCCAGGAGATGGCTGAATCCAGCTTGACATCCACGTGGCATCGTTGCTTCCAGCAAGCGACAAACTAAATCCGCTTATCAAGAAAAATATTTTTCTTATCATTATAGTACTACGGTTAATAAGCAAACAACTAACGCTATAATACCTACACCCTCAAGCAAGAAAAGTGGTAAGTTTACTGTACTTCTGATCTCGTTTGCGGCTTCAGGTTGCCTAGCAGTTGCTTCTGCGGCAGAACTAAATATGTTGCCTATACCAAGTCCAGCACCAATTACAACTAGACCTGCGCCTAGCGCAGCTAAACCTTTAGTAATAGAACCTGCTGATGCAACGGCAACTGGATCAGCTTCTGCTCCAAAAGCTGTACCCAAAGTAGCGAGTGCCATGATTATTATTTTATTATTTTTTAACATTTTTTCTTTCTCCTATTTTAATGTTCCGCATGAATTGCCATACCAATAAAAACTGATGATAAAAGTGCAAACACATATGCTTGAACCAAGCATACAATCATTTCTAAAAAATATATTGCTGTATTTAAGATAACTGAAACAAATCCAACGCCAAAACCAATTTCTGTTCCCATTGAATTTCCTATCAAGATTGGAAGACCAAAAATTGCGACCATTCCGATATGTCCTGCGGTCATATTAGCTCCCAATCTAAGTAATAACGCTAATGGTTTAATAAACATTCCCATAATTTCTACAGGAATAAGAATTAATAGTACGGGAGCCGGTAATCCTCCCGGTATCATGTTCTTCCAATGACCAATGAATCCATGCTTCACACTTCCTGCAACAATAATTGAAATGAAGGTGATAAAAGCAAGTCCTGCTGTAACGGCAAAATTTCCTGTTATAGTTGAGCTGCCTCCAGGAAGTTTCTCAAGGAATGGTATTAGACCTAAAAAGTTCGCAAATAAAATAAAAATGAAAAAAGTCGCTACCAAAGGTGTCCATGTTCTTGTATACTTTTTGCCTATATTTGGAATAACCATTTCATTTTGAATGAAATCAATTAAAATCTCAAAAAGGCTTGAGAATCTTGAGGGTAACGCATTTTTATTTTTTCTATAACGAGATGTTGCAGCTAGAGTTAATAAAATAAGAGAGCCTGCAATCGCCCAAATAAGAAGAACATGTTTTGTAACTGACATATCAATAAAACCAAAATCTAAATCAAGATAAACTTCAGATTGATCATTTGTGACATGATGAAGAAGAATATCTCCAAACGGGGCGTCATTATCTGCAGGTAAGAATATATTAAGCGATAAGCATAACAGTAAGATATTTAAAAATGCATTATTTTTTAACATTATTAACGATTTTTTTTTGAACTATAAAACCTTCTATAAAATGACAAATAATAAAAATAACTAAACTTGTAATAATTGCAAGCTTCTTCAAGCTTTCATAGTAATTACAGAATAAAAAAACTGAAAAGCTTGATATAATAACTTTAACGCAAAAGTAACTAACTTGAAAACGTAGATATTTTACATGATTTTTTATATAACTTGATAAGAATAATTTTGAACAAATGAAAAAAAATAAAACTAGTGACGATGAAAATAAAAAAAAATGTGTCATTTTTGAAAAAAAGATGACCATAATTGATAAAGAGCGATAAAAACTCCCAAAAATAAAGACAATACTAACAATAAGGGGCTTTGAGTCGGATAACTGCTGTCAATCTCATATCCTATCCAACCAAATAAAATAAGAGTTGCAATGACTTGGAAACCTGCATTTGAATATTTGACCCAACTATTTTTCAATCAGCTTGCTCAATAAAAGAACCAGACATTTTTGATTCGAAATCTTCTGATTTTTCTTTGTTATCTTTTTTTATATTGGTATTACATAACCCCTGAAATGATGCCCCTTCATTAATAACAACAATTGAGCTTGATAAATCGCCCTTAAGAACCGCGTTTGATTCAAGAATAGTTTTATTCTCGATTTTCATGTGACCCTCAACATTACCGCATATGCTAGCATCCTTGGAATTTATGTCACCTTTAATTAGTGAATCTTTCGCAGTTCGCACCGATCCAGTAGCCGAAACAGAACCATTAATTGTTCCGTAAACTAGAATGCTACCACTAACCTTCATATCTCCATCCACTTCGACATCAGGACCAATTATTGAACTTATTTTACTATTAGATTTATTTTTTATCATTTACTCCTCCAATAATTCACTTAATTAAATTTTTAATTTTTAAATCATCAACAACTTCTAGTGGATTTTTTACATCGTATTTATTCCATATCTCAAAGTGCAAGTGCGGACCACTCGTATTGCCTGTTTCACCTACAAGTCCAATTATTTGATTTTTACCCACAATTTCATGCCTCATTACGAAACTCGTGTCTAAATGCCCATAGAAAGAATAAAAATTATCTTTGTGTGATAATATAATTATTTTACCATAGACTTTATCAAATCCAGAATACAATACTCTTCCAGTCTCCGATGAAAATACTTTCGAACCTTTTTTTGATATTATATCAATTCCTTGGTGATAGTCGTCATCAAAGATTTTTGAAATATAGTAGTGCTTTGAATTTAAGGGAGATGTAAAATTATTGTAATTAACTGTGCTATTTGTGTCTTCATTAGATTCTAAGTACTCCTTTATGTCACTTTTGGATAGAATATCTAAGCTTACGAGATTAAAAGTCAGATAAATTGTACAGATCGACATAAATGAAAAAATAACTATTAATAAAATTGATAAAAAAATTAGTAAGTTTTTTTTAATCAAAAATGAGCGTGCGATTTTTCCTGTTGAGGAATTTAAATGAATTTCTAAAAAACTTTCTTTCATAGATTTATTTTAAAATTTTATTTTCAACAATATCTTTTAATTCTCTATCGCTTCCAAAATGAATTACAACTTTACCTGATCCATTTTTATTAATTTTTATATCTATTTTATTTTCTAAGTGATTAGATAATTTTGTTTTTAAAATACTTGCTTTTTGATCATCTCCAAAAGATTCAAGGGATGATTTACCTTTAGACGATTCTGTGCCAAGGTTTTTATAATTTTTTACCTCCATTTCAACTTGTCGGGAAGATAACCTACGAGATCTTATTTTTTTAAAAATTGTAATCTGAGTGATGGGCTTTAAATCAATTAATGGTCTAATTTGACCAGCTGAGACTTCACGGCTTTCAAGTGCTTTTAGGATTATTCTTCCTTCTTCAGATTTATCAAAGCTGAGCAATCTGATTGAATTTGTTACGAAAGATCTACTTTTCCCAATTTTATCAGCAATTTGCTGATCTGTCATATTGTGATCTAATTTTAAATCTTGATAAGCCCTGGCTTCCTCAATAGGATTAAGATTTGATCTTTGAATATTTTCAATTAGAGCAAGCTCAGTCATTGAAGATTCCGTTGATATTTCTCTAATATATAGCGGAACAGTTCTGAATCTTTTATCTTCATATTCCTCAGACAATTGTTTTAAAGCTTCAAATCTTCGCCCTCCAGCAATAATTTCATAGCGTCCCGATTTCATTAGTCTTGCAGTCAAGGGCTGTAAAATTCCGTGCTGATAAATTGACTCCTTCAGCTCGTCAAGCTTTGTTTTATCAAAAATTTTTCTTGGGTTTTTTTGATTTGGCATGATTTTCTCTATTTCGATTAATAGATTAGACCCTGAATTCGATGTTTTCTTTATTAATGCGTCAATACCTTTGCCAAGGCTTTGATTAATTTTATTTTTCATTTTTTGATATTATCTCCGATACTAAATTCATATAATCTTGCGCGCCCACACATGATGCATCATATAATAAAATAGGCTTACCATGACTGGGTGCTTCTCCAAGCCTTACATTTCTATGGATGTATGTTTTATATACTTTATCTTCAAAATAATCTTCCAATTCACTTACTACTTGTTTAGACAGATTCAATCTTGAATCATACATGGTTACTAAAATACCTTCAATTTTTAAATTTTTGTTTAATCTTTTTTGCACTAATCGTATTGTATTTAAAAGCTGCGACAGTCCCTCAAGAGCATAATATTCACATTGAATAGGTATTATTACTGAATCTGATGCAGTTAACACATTTAAAGTAAGCAAACCCAAAGAAGGAGGGCTATCAATTATTACATACCGATAGTTTTTTTTTATACTGGCAAGAGCTTCTTTCAGCATAAACTCTCTACTAATTTCAGATACAAGTTCAATTTCTGCTCCCACCAATTGAGTAGATGAAGGAATGATATCAAGATATTCTAAGTCTGTTTTTTGGATAACTAAATCAGGACTGCTTTCTTTGATAATCATATCGTAAATTGATTTTGTATTATTATCTACTTCGACTCCGAGACCGGAAGTTGTATTTGACTGAGGATCCATATCAATTATTAAGGTAGGAATTTCCGACGCAGCTAAGTAGGAGGCAATGTTTACTGATGAAGTTGTTTTTCCAACTCCGCCTTTTTGATTACTTATTGTTATTATTTTTGTATCATTTGCTTTCATATTACAAACATTAAAATAGCTTATAAAAATGGTCAGATAAAGACATTTTGATAAAAATTACTATTTATTATCATTTAGGTGAATTAAAATTATTCGATTAAATAAAGCATATTTGGACTAAAAATGAATGAAAATTATTTAAAGAGATGGGGAACAATTTCAAGTGTTTTATGTTTGGCAATAATTTTTCTTGTTAATGACTTTTATTTTTATAACAATCGCGCCTTTAAAGAAAATAAATTCTTGTTTGATGAAAACACAATAAATCTAGGCTTAGATCTAAGAGGCGGTTCTGAATTCATTCTTTCACCAAGAATCGACAAATGGATAATTAACAATCACCAAGCTAATATTTCGGACGGCAAAAATTTAGCTACTGCCATTGATGATTTGAAGAAAAGTAATGATTTGTTTACCTTAGAAAATTTCTTCATTTATTTAAGTGCATATGACATTGGAATATCGGATATTTTCCCAGGGGAGGATATTAACTCTCTGACAAAAAATATAAATATCGCTTTAAACTCTAACAAAGATATTATAAGAAAGAGAATTGATACGCGCGGTGTAATTGAGCCAACAGTTAGAGTAGTTGGAAACAAAATATCTGTTGAGATTCCAGGGGATCAAAGCGTTGAAAATATCGAATCGTTAATTACCACTAGTGCTTCTTTAAATTTTAAGCAAGTTTTAAATGCACCTCCACAAGGCCCTCTTACTATTGATAATATTAGTATTTGGCAAAGGAGTATCAACAATTTTGTACTTAAATTTCCTTCTCTTAGGCAACACATAAGCATAATTCCTGATTTTCTTGACACTCAATCAGGTAAAATTGATTTTATATACTTAAAAAAAGAGAACATAAATCTCTTCAAAGATGCTGTTGATCAATTAAAAATATATAATTTAAATTTTGAAAGTAGAGATTTTGGTTATTTTGCTGCAGATAATAGATTTGACATATTAGATTTACAGTTTGATGCTGGTGACATTTGGCTAGGCTTACTTAGCCCTGTTCATCCAAATATTTCAGGAGAAATGGTATCAAATGCAAGCTTACAAAGTGATGGAACTAGTTCAGCAATGTATGTTATTTTACTTGAATTCAATAATGCCGCTGAGCGTAAATGGTTTAATTATACCTCAAAAAATATTGGAGAACAGGTAGCGATTACGCTTGATGGTGAAGTTTTAACATATCCTACAATTCAAAGCGCAATTTCAGGTAGCTCGCAAATTAGCGGATTCGATGATTACCTAAACGCTGAGAATATTACTATTGCGTTAAATAATGGCAAGTTTAATTTACCTCTTCAGATTGATTCAATTTATAAAAGTGGACCAGAGCTTGGTGAAAAAATGATAACATTAGGCTTAATAGCATTTTTTTGTGGGATTGCGTGTGTAATAATATTTATGATTTTTTACTATAAAATTTCCGGTTTGATTGCATCTGCTGCATTATTAATAAATATTTTATTGATGACATCAATCTTATCAATACTTGGATCTACACTTACTTTACCAGGCATAGCAGGCTTCATATTAACCGTGGGTATAGCTGTTGATGCAAATGTTATTATTTTCGAAAGAATTAAAGAAGAAATTAAAAATGGAACACCATACCTAAGCGCAATTGAATCTGGATACTCAAGAGCCTTTATAACAATTTTGGACGCAAATATAACAACCATTCTAACTGCTTTAATCCTTTATTTTTTTGGAACCGGTCCAATTAAGGGATTTGCAATTACTTTAACTGCTGGAATCCTTTGCTCAATGTTTACAGCCATATATATTACAAAGACAATTTTTATGACGATATCTCAAACAAATTTTTACAAGAAAATTAAAATATGACCAATAATCTTAAAAATATAAATTTTATAAATCTAGGGAAATACCTTTTTCCATTTTCAATGGTTATGATTTTTGCAAGTGTTTTACTTTTATTTTTTTCAGAAATGAACCTTGGTATAGATTTTACTTCCGGAACAAGGTTTGACTTGACAATTCTTTCAGATAAAAATAAAGTTTTAAAAATTTCTGACTTGAAAAAAGCTATCGATACTTTAGGTTTGGAAAATGAGTTCATCATCAAAGAGCTCAGCTCAGAAAAAACTTTAGATTACCAAATGTTTTCAATAATAAGTCAAAATAATTTTGATGAGCAAACTATGATCAATGCCTTTAAAAATAGTCTTAAAATATCTAATGATTCCATTAAACCGAACCAAACGGCAACAATAAGTCCAAAGATGGGTAAAGAATTAATTCGAAGTGCTAGCATATCTTTAGGGTTGGCTATTTTACTAATTTTAATTTATGTAACGATTAGATTTAATAGCTTTTTCGCTGTTAGCGGTATTCTAGCATTGGTTCATGATGTTTCAATAACCGTTGGTATATTTATTTTATTCAGATTAGAAGTAAATTTACCTATCATCGCAGCATTTTTGACGATTTTAGGGTATTCTCTGAACGATACAATCGTTGTCTTCGACAGAATCCGTGAAAATTTAAATAAAAGCAAGAAAAAAGATAACGTAACAGATATTACAAATTCATCAATTAACCAGACACTCACAAGAACAATATTAACATCTTTAACAACATTAATTGTGCTTCTAATTTTATATTTAATAGGTAACTATTTAATCAAACTATTTACTTTTGCGTTAATTATTGGTGTTGCAATTGGAACATACTCCTCAATATTTGTTGCTGGATTTTGCTTTAATATGCTATACAATAAATATGGACACATACTAAACACTGAAGAAACAGAACAGGAAAAATTATAATGAATAGAATAATAATGGGCGGNCAATGGGGTGATGAAGGCAAGGGTAAAATTGTTGATTTATTAAGTAAAGAATGTAACGTTGTTGCTNGATATCAAGGTGGAGCTAATGCNGGGCANACTGTATANTCAGATGGTAAAAAAATTGTATTACANCAGGTACCNTCAGGNATTTTGCAAAAAAATTGTGTTTGTATATTGGGAAATGGAATGGTTATAGANCCAATTGAATTATGTAGTGAAATTAAAAAAGTAAAANAATTAGGTCTAGAAACTGANAATATTTATATATCTCCGAATGCTCACATAGTGACTCCTATTAATAAAGGAAAAGATNTTCAAAATGAACACAATAGATTAAATAAAATTGGGACAACAGGAAAAGGAATCGGGCCAACTTATGTTGACAAGTATAATAGAGTTGGCATAAGAGCTTTTGATATAAAAAATGCCGAAGAAATAAGAGAGAAATACTCTTCCTTGTTTGAGCTATCGGGCCTAGACTCTAATTACTCTGCAGACTCAGAAAACGCAAAAGATTTTTTTCAATCCTGTGAAAAAATTTCTCATTTCGTAAAAAATATTTTTCCAATTCTTCATAATAACAAAAATAATATTCTTGTTGAAGGCGCTCAAGGTGCCTTACTTGATATTGATCACGGTACTTATCCATTTGTAACGTCTTCAAATCCAACTATTGGCGGTGTAAGTTCTGGGTTAGGATTGCCTACAACTAAATTTCAATCTATTATGGGAGTATTTAAGGCTTACGTTACTCGAGTTGGAAATGGNCCATTCCCCACCGAATTAAAAGATGCTGTTGGTCAAGAAATTCAAAAAATTGGAAAAGAATTTGGCGCTACAACAGGTAGACCAAGAAGATGTGGTTGGTTTGATGCTGTCGCAGCATCATATTCAATTAAATTAAACGGTATAAATGAGATTGTAATAACAAAATTAGATATTTTGAGTACTTTTGATAATATAAAAATTTGTACTGATTATAGCTTTAAAGATTTAAAATCCAAAGATTACAGCGATTTCATGAATAATCTTGACTCATCTATTCCAAAATATGAAACTTTACCTGGTTGGAATTGTGATATTAGCAAAATAAAAAANTTCAAAGATCTTCCAAGCAATGCAAAAAACTATATCAAATATCTTGAGTCATTATTAAATTGTGACATAAAAATTATTTCAGTTGGTCCAAACAGAAATCAGGTCATCAAATTATGAAAATTTTAATACAATTTATTTTTTTACTTCTTTCAACAACTAGCTCTAATCCTTTAGTAGAATTTGANAAATCTTTTTTATTTGAAAATAAGAAAACTTTACCTCAAGAAAAATTTAGTCAGGAAANCNCTTCTTGTATTGACTATTTTATNAATTTGAANCAGCAAAATAAAAAACAAGATGACATTTTTTTTAATAACCTAAATGTTGAACAAATAAATAATTGCTGTGTNTGTATNAACACGATTTTCAATGATGATAAGTTTAAAAATCATTTAAAGAGTGAAAAAAATGATNNTTCTGTAGACTTTCTTAACAAATTATTCAATGATTGGAAGATGACCGCATGCATTAATGAAGCAATAGGCTCAAATAATGATAGAAGTCTCTTTGAAAAAGAACTTTTAAGCTATTTTGTTAACTATTTTCAATCCAACGATTCCGCTGATAAGGATACATCTCCTACAAAGTCTCAAGTTAAGCCATCTAAAAATGTTAAGNCTGTAAAAATAGAAAAAGATACGAAGCTTGATAAGAATTCTTTTGAATATAAAATTAAAGATTATGTTAAAATTGAGGGTTTATTTAATTTCTACTATCTTGAAGAGAAAAACTCTTTATTGATGGAATTAAANCCCAACCAACTAGAAGAAATTTATTTAGCAAACTACACCCGACAATCAGGCGATGCTAACTGGTTCGATGGAAGTTCTATGATGGGTGAGTTTCCAATGATGTTTAAAAAAGTTGGAGAAAAGATACAAGCGATTGAAGTAAATGTGAAATTTAGATCTAAAAAAAATCTTGCAATCACTAAAGCACTAGAAAATCACATTTCTAATTCAATTATATCAAGTACAAAAATAATTTCTAAACCAAGTATGAAAGAGGGTTCATATCTAATTGATGCATCAAATTTCTTCATTGCAGATATTGGTGGTATATCTCAAATGAAAGGCGTTGGCTTTAAATTTGATAAATCAAANAGTTATTATAACTATATAAAATCGTTTCCAAACAATTCAGAAATAGATGTGAGNATTCATTACAAATCAATAANTCCAAAGTATAAGTTTACTCTTGCCGACTCAAGAAGTATGATTCATAAATATCACATCAGCATATCATCGTTACCGACTACAAGTTACGAACCAAGAATAGCCGATGATAGGGTTGGACATTTTATGACTATGTATCAGGACTATTCTGATACCTATACTGAATCCCCATACGTTCGTTATATCAATAGATGGAACTTACAAAAGTTAAATCCAAGTTCAAATATGTCTGAGCCAATAGAGCCTATTGTTTTTTGGATAGAAAATACAGTACCTCACGAGTTTAGAGATGCTGTAAAAGAAGGAATAGAGAAATGGAATCTTGCTTTCGAAAAAATTGGCTATAAAAACGCCATCATTGCAAAGCAAATGCCTGACGATGCAAGCTGGGATCCTGCAGATACTAGATATAACACCATACGCTGGATGGTTCAACCAGGAAGCGCTTATGCTGTCGGNCCTTCNAGAGCAAATCCTTTTACAGGTGAATTATATGATGCAGATATAAGNATTGGAAGTGATTTCGTCAGGTTTTATTACAATGATTTTATTGAATTCATTGACCCCATTCAATTAATGGCTTATGAAGATTCTATTGCATCCAATCACAGCCATGATGACTGTCATTACCAAGATTTAATGAAGCATAAAATGAGCTATGCTTGGAATTATTTGACTGCAACTAATCAAATTAAAAACTCAAATAAAGAAATGAAACAATTTGTTCATGAAGGAATTGTAGATTTAATACTTCACGAAGTTGGACATACTCTTGGATTGAGACACAATTTTAAAGCAAGTTCCGTATACTCAATCGAAGAACTCAGTAATCCAGATTTTACAAAGAAATATGGGATTACTGGCTCAGTTATGGATTATAACGCAACTAATCTATTAGATGGAGGCGTAACTCACTTCCAGACAGTACCAGGACCTTATGACTACTGGGCGATTGAATATGCATACTCTGAACAAAAACCATTCTCAAGAAAAACAGAAGAAGACTTTTTAAGTGATATAACATCAAAATCAACTCAACCTTTACTAGCCTATGGCACTGATGAAGATGCTGGAAGCAGAGGAATTGATCCATATATAAACAGAAGAGACTTAACCGCTGATCCAATTAAACACTACATAAAACGAATTGATATAGGAAATGAATTCATTGATAATCTATTAGAAAACTTTGAAAAAGATGGTGATAGATACCCAAAAATTAGAAGTGTGTTCTTTCAAGGATTTTATGAATATTATGGAGGAGCAAGAAATATTGCAAAATTTATTGGTGGAATTAAGCATAGTAGACATCACATCGGTCAAGAATATAAAGATTATCCACTAGAAATTATTGATGTCTCTATCCAAAAAGAAGCGCTTGATTTTTATTTAAATTATATTTTTGATAAAGATGCTTTCCAATACAAGGCTGATTTATTGAATAAAATGGCTCCCGAAAGACTTGGTGATTTTGAAGGAACAATTTATCAAATGAGTCGCTTAGACTTTCCAATCCACTCAATTGTAAAAAATATACAGAACACATCTTTATTTAATCTTTTTAATTATCGAGTTCACAATCGTATTATTGATAATAAAGCCAAGCTTAATCAAGGAGAGGCTTTTGAGTTAGACTATTTATTTAGTGAAATTACTAAATCAATTTGGTCAGAAATTAAATCTATTGAAAATATCAATTCGTTCAGAAGGCAACTGCAGATGCTTCATATAAACTATTTAATAGAGGCAAGTGAAAATAAAACTGGTGCCTTTCCTAATGATTCGCAATCATTATCAAGAATGCATCTTAATCAAATCTATAACAATATTAATGAGATTATATTTGAAAAATCATTTGATGATTATACTCTTTCACACTTAATGAAGGTCTCTGATTTAATAAAAAAATCTCTCGATTTAGATTAGAATTATTTTGATGAATTTTTATGTTGATCAAGATATTTCAATTGCTAAATCATTAGACTCATCCTTTTATCTTAATGATAAGTATTATTCTCTATCAATCGAAAAAATTTTTAAGAAATCTTGGCAATTTATTGGTCATAAATCTGAGTTTATCAATAATAGAATAAATCCAATCACAATATTAAAAAATTCAGTTAATGAGCCTGTTGTTTTAACCAAGAAAGATGATGACTATAGTTTTTTATCCAACGTTTGTACTCATCGCGGGCATATAATAAACCAAAAAAAATGTAATAGTAAAACTATGAAATGCTTATACCATGGTAGAGCATTTGATTTAAGCGGAAAAATGCTCAATATGCCTGGGTTTAAAAACGTTAAAAACTTTCCTTCTGAAGAAGACAACTTAATAAAACTGCCATCTTTTGATTGGGCTGACTTTTTATTTACGGGTATCAATCCAAAAATTGATATCAATTCTGTAATTACGGATTTCAAATCTCGGTTGGCAAACTATCCTTTAAGTAAACTTAAATATAATCCTAAGCTATCAAGAACGTATCGCTTAGATGCAAACTGGGCATTGTATTGTGAAAATTATCTAGAAGGTCTTCATGTGCCTTTTGTGCATAAGGGATTAAACGGAGACATCGATATTAAAAGCTATCAAACGGAACTACTTGACAATGGTGTGCTTCAGTATACAAATGATAAATCAGATGACCTTTACGCCTACTACTACTGGATTTTTCCCAATATGATGTTTAATTTTTATGATTGGGGTCTTTCTGTAAATTTAGTTGAACCCATATCTGCTAACCAAACCAGAATAAAATTTCTAAGTTATTCGCTGAAAGATGATATAAAAACCAAGACAAAAGTTGATGAACTACATGAGGTCGAGCTAGAGGACGAAGAGGTTGTTCTAAACGTGCAGAAGGGTATTCAATCTCAGTTCTATAATAATGGAAGATATTCAGCTGATTATGAAAAGGGCACTCATCATTTTCACAGATTAATTTGTAAATATCTTAAATGATAATTCCTGGAGAGATATTTTCTCTTATGGCAGCAATTTTTTGGAGTATTGCTGTAGTTATTTTCAAATCTTTAAGCCATAAAATATCTCCATTTTTAATAAATGCTCTAAAAAATACGATTGCGTTGATATGTTTTTCATTCTTGTTGCTCTATCTCAATATTCCTTTTTGGAACGAAGATTTTACAAGAGTTGAATATATTAAATTTACGATTAGCGGTCTTCTAGGCATGGGAGTTGCCGATGCGGTTTTCATATATGCACTTAGCCTAGTTGGGGCCAGTAGAATAGCAATATTAAATTGTTTAGAACCATTAATAATATACTTTCTAACACTTATATTTTTATCAAGCATGGAGCTGAATAATATAGAAGCAATAGGGTTTCTAATTGTCATAATTTCCGTAATGATAATCAGTTACGAAAAAGAGTCCAGCAAGATATCAAATGTAAAAAAGATAAAAGGATTATCTTTTCAATTTATAGCTATTTTATGTAGCTCTATTGCGATGGTAATGATTAAGAATAATCTAAATTCCTATCAATCTGATCCTTTCATAATCATACAAATCGCGGTATTTAGATTATTTGTTGGCTTTATTATATCCTGGTTTATATTACTTTTCATAAAAAATAAGACAACACTTATTAAATCAGTAAAAGATAAAAATATCATTATAAAGATATTAACTAGTTCAATTATTGGTACTTTTATGGCTTTAACATGTTGGATTTTAGGACAGACTTACATTCAAAAATTAGCCTTGGCAAGCATAATAGGTCAAACTTCTTTAATTTTTATTATGTTTTTGTCGTGGTTTTTTCTCAATGAAAAAATTACCTCAACAAGAATTATTGCAAGTATATTTGCATTATTTGGTGTTTTTTTAAGTAATTATTTTTAAAAAATGAAAGGTATTAAAGCTGCTCTGCTTGGATAGCTTCGAAAATTTTTGTTATACCAATTATGATTTGATATTGCTCTTGGAATTAAATTCGCCATTGTCCAATAAAAAAATATCAATGCAGCTGGAGATAGAGTCATCAAATAAAATCCAAACCATTGTAAAATTTCTCCAAAATAATTAGGACACGAAATAAATTTAAACATCGATCCATAAGGTACTTTATAGCCTTCATTTTGATTCTGAATTTTTATTAGAATATTATCTGAAACTATATTGATATAAACACCAGTTATTAAAATCAACAATCCAATTATAAAATTAATATTTAAAAAGTAATTTGGTTCAGCTGTAAATATTTGACTAATGAAATATCCATTGATGAAACCGTTAATCATATTAAATGATATAGCGGAAAAAACAACGGCAAGGGGGCACTTTTTCATTTTATCTTTCTTTCTTAATGGAAAAATAAGACTTCTATTAAAATAGTGTAAATTCCAAATTATAAAAAAAAACCAAGCATAGCTACTAGGCTGTTCTAACCCTGATAAAAATGTTATAGTGAATATCAAAGGTGATACTAATTCTTGAATTATCCATCCTAAATTAAACGATATTTGCGGTCCCCAGCTTGAACTTGTAAATTTGCCATAAGGAGCTTTCACCCTTAATAATATGCACGCTGCAAGTAACCCAAGTATGAGCCAAGGAACTAATATGCTCTCGTAAATGTTTAACATAACTATACTAGAATATTTCGATTCTTTCTAATTTTTTTTCAATTAGATTTCCCTCTTTTAAAGAAACCTCATATGTATTTTTGTCTTTGTAAAACGAAACGGCAGAGAAGAATTTTGAATCTTTAAAGTGCACAGCGGACCCATCTTCTATAGCTAAGCAAGATGAAATAGTTTTTTCTTTTAAAAATTTTGTAACTGAAGGCTTTCTATTTTTTTCGCCATCATAATGCGGACAGCAGCAACCATCAAGAATACCTATACAATCCATAATTCTTAATCCATGAGCCCATGAATCTGTAACTCCTCTTTCAAACCAGCATATTGCTCCCGCGCTAACACCCGCTAAAATTTTTCCAGCTCTATATGCCTCAGTTAGAANTTTTACCAAATTCCACTCTCTAAAAACTGCCAACATACTTTTGGTGTTACCTCCGCCAACATAAATTATATCTGACTGATCTAGAATTTGTTTCAGGTCATGTGTTCTCTTGAAAAGACTAATGTCTTGCGGAATGCATTCTAATTTTGAAAACGCTTTATAAAAATTTAAAATATAATTTTGGTCTTCCGCGCTTGCTGTTGAAAAAAAAGCAATCTTTGGCTTTTTAACATTTGCCTGTTCTAGAATATATTGCTCTATGTTTGGTTTATTAGGATTACGTCCAAAACCTCCTCCTCCAATTGCTATTATTTGTCCTTGTGTTGTCATTAAAACATCCTATATCATTTATGTATATTTATTTAAATTATTCGCCTAATATTTTGCAAATTAATATTATGTCTTCAAACAAAAAAAAAATAGATTTTATAGTAATTACAGGTTCAACCGCTACTGGCAAAACTAAAGTAGCTGTTGATATTGCAAAAAAATTTGGTGGCGAAATTATATCTGCTGATTCACGACAAATATATAGAGGTATGGATATAGGTACAGGAAAAGATATCAGTGAATATGAAACTGAAGATACTATTATACCTTACCATTTAATAGATATATTAGATCCAGAACAAAACTATAGCGTATATCAATTTCAACGTGATTTTTTAAGCGCTTATGATAAAGTTAAAAAAAAATCAAAAATCCCAATTCTTTGTGGGGGTACTGGACTTTACATAGAATCAATACTTCTTAAATACAAACTACAGAACGCACCACCTCCCAATGTAAGTTTAAGATCTTCACTTGAAAGCCTTCCAAAAGAAAATCTTTTAGATTTATTGAAGAAGGTATCTAAAAAAGATATAAAAGATTATAAAATAGATACCAAAAATAGAATAATAAGAAATATTGAGGTAGAATTGAATAATCCTAAAAATAACTTTGATATATTTGATAATAGAAATCTTAACAAGTTCATAGTTATAGGAATGAAAATAGATAGAGATAAAAATCGTTTATTAATAAAAAAACGATTAAATGAAAGATTAGATAATGGCTTAATTGAAGAAGTTGAAAAGCTTTTAAAAGAAGGTTTAAGTGTTTCAAGGTTAAATTATTTTGGTTTAGAGTACAAATTTGTAGGCTTATATCTTGAGAAAGAAATAAATAAAGATCAGCTTAGAGAACAGCTATACATAGCAATTTGTCAATTTGCAAAACGTCAAGACAGCTGGTTTAGAAGAATGNCTAAAAAAGGAGTTAAAATTCATTGGATNTCACCGGAAAGAAAGGAAGAAATAAATAAATTAATTGAAGATGCAATTTGAAAAAAAATTAGATAAATATTTTAAAAAAAGATCAGAAACTTTCTGGGATTTTAACGTACTTCCAAAAAATAATTTTTATGACATGTTCATTATCATACCTGCTAAAAATGAATCTGAATTAATGCCTAAATTATTAGATAGCATAAAAAATCAAAAAAATTATAACCTGCAAAAATGTTTAACAGTTTTGATTTTTAATAGCTCTAAAAAAGATAACCTTGAGGTAGAAATTGATAATACAAAATCAATAAAATATATAAATGATACNAAATTAAATTTTGAGATTTGTTACGTTGATGCAAGCTCAAAATATAATTATCTTCCAGAAAAAAATGCAGGTGTTGGCTTGTCTCGTAAAATTGGAGCTGACCTAGCACTGTACTACTCTCACCCAAAAAGCATATTTTGTTTTACAGATGCTGATTGCTTGCTTTCACCAAATTATTTAGAAAAAATTAATTTACACTATAATAATAATGATGAAAACTTTGCTATTGTTGAGTTTAAGCACCAAAGATCGGAAGATGTAAATCAAGATAAAGCTATTCGTTCTTATGAACAGTATTTAATAAAAACTGCAAAAGATATGAAAATGGCTGGTTCTCCTTACGGATATGTTTCGCTTGGATCATGTATTACCTGTAATGCTACATCTTATCTCAAAGTTGGGGGGATGAACCGACNCAAAGCCACAGAAGATTTTTATTTTTTACAAGAATTAACAAAACACTATGGAAATGTTCCANAAATCAAAGAAACNTTGGTTTATCCNTCTTCACGTATATCATCAAGAGTACATTTGGGTACTGGCTATCGAATNCATCAATTAATTAATGGAAAATCTTCTAAAGATCTTTATTTTTCGGATGATTCTTTTTTAATTTTGGGCGATTTCATTAATATTATAAAAGAAAGTTTTGGTTTGTCACATTTAGAAATTTTAGAAAAAACTGCGAAAGTGGATAAATTAAATGAATTTTTATTACAAAATAATTTTGATAAAATATTAAATAGTCTTGTTGTTAATGTTGATTATAAAAAATATATTTCTCAATTTCATAGGTGGTTTGATGGTTTAAAAACTATTAAATTTCTTAAGTATTTTTCTTCAATTAAAAGATGATAAAAAAAATAAAATATATTGACGGTTTGCGGTTTTACAGGGCTATTGTTGTTGGCATAAACAATCTGATTTCNCGACAGGATTATCTTAACCAAATTAATGTATTCCCAGTTCCTGATGGCGANACAGGTACTAATATGGCATTTACAGTTAGTGAAATTCTTGATGGAACGTCAGGGACAGTGTCTACAAACATCAGCGAAATGACTCAAAATGTTGCTGATTTAGCTTTAGATGGTGCCAGGGGAAACTCTGGTGCTATTTTAGCGCAATTTTTTGTTGGTTTTTCCGAAGGTCTTGGAGANAAAAAGAAAATGTCGGTGAAAAATTTTTCTGATGCTTTTCAAAAAGCTTCAGAAAATGCTTGGGATGCTTTGTCCAATCCTAAGGAAGGAACAATTCTAACAATTTTTAAAGATTTATCGAAATTTTTAATTCAATATACTTCAAAACATGAGAATGATGATTTTTTACCCTTAATGAGAGAGCTACTCAAGAAAGCTGAAGAATCGCTCNAGCAAACACCAAACCAAATGAAGCTATTAAAAAAAGCGGGAGTGGTTGATGCTGGCGCTCAAGGCTTTGTAGATCTTTTAAAAGGAATTAATGAATTTATACAATCAGGTAAAATAAGAGACTTAGGTTTACTAACTACTCCAAAAGAATTTTTAGATATTGACAATAATCATGACTATTCAAATTTAACATACAAGTTTTGCACTGAATGTATTTTAGAAGGTAAGGATATCAATAAAAAAGAACTGAAAAGCAAACTCGTAAAAGTTGGCGACAGTATTGTGATTGCTGGATCTAAAAAGAAAGTAAAAATACATATTCACGTTAATAAACCTCATGAATTTTTCGAAATGTGTAATAAATATGGAATATCTAAGAATCATAAGGCTGATGATATGTTTAAACAGCAAGAACTTGTCCGTGAAGACAAGTCATCAAAAGTTGCAATCGTAACTGATTCAAGTGCGGACTTTGAAGCAGAAAAATATTTTGATGTTTTTGTTGTTCCTGTTCGGTACAGCTTTGGGAGCCAAGGATATATTGATAAGGTATCTCAATCAGTAAATGATTTTTATAGAAAACTTCAAACCAGTCCAATACATCCAAAAACTTCACAACCTACACCAGGTGATTTCAGAAGGCAATATGAGTATCTTAATTCTTATTATAGATCTATTATATCAATTCATATTCCAGAGAAATTAAGTGGAACCTATCAATCTGCCGCGACTGCAGCAAAAAACACTAATGGTGCGAATATTTCAGTTATAGATTCTAAAAATTTATCGATAGGGCTAGGGTTAATTCTTGAAAAAATATCTTCAATGGCTGATAGAGAAGTTAGCCATGAAGAAATTGTAAAAAATATTGATAAATTAAGTAAAGAAACAAAAGTTTTTACTGCTGTCAAAGATTTAAGTTACTCAGTAAGAGGTGGAAGAGTTCCTAAAATCGTTAAAACTGTATCTAATATCTTTAATTTCAAACCAATATTAACTGTATCTGAAGATGGTTCGCTAGTCCCATCTATGATATATTTTGGCAAAAAAAATATGACCATTAAATTTTTTAATAAAGTTCTTAAAAAAATCGATAGAAATTACAAATATGACATAGCAATTGGTCATGCAAAATCTGAAGAAGAGGGATCAAAGCTTGTAAGCCTTTTTAAAAAGCATCCAGAAATTATTAATGATATTAAACTTCATAAAATCGGTGGTGCTTTAGGAGTCCATACTGGTCCTGGAGCTCTAAGCATTGCTTTCCAAAAAATAAATGATAAGACCTGAATACCATATTCTACTGATTATAATATCTTACTTAATTGGCTCAATATCAACTAGTATAATTGTATGTAAATATAAAAAAATAGACATTCGAAAAATTGGTAGTGGAAATGCTGGAGCTACAAACACAGTTAGAGCTCTTGGTAAAAAGTTTGGAGCAATTGTATTGTTTCTGGATATATTGAAGGGAGCCTTACCTATTTTGATAGCAAAATTTATAACTCCAGAATTTGTTTTCTTACCTGTTTGTTGCTCTTTTGCAGTTGTTTTAGGGCATATGTTTCCGATTTATTTTTCTTTTCAAGGAGGTAAGGGGGCCGCAACCATCATAGGAACTATTTATGTTATTTTTCCTACTGGAGCAATAATTTGTACGATAACGTGGTTATGTGTTTTATTCTTATCTGGATATGTAGGATTAGCAACAATTATTGCAGCAGTGTCGTTCCCTNTATCAGTTTATTTTTTAGCCGATACAAACCTTATATTTTTTGGCTTTAGCTCTATGTTGCTCATTTTAATTGCCCATTACGAAAATATTTTGAGGTTGCTAAAAGGAAAAGAAAATAGATTTGATAAAATTCATATTTTCAACAAAAATTCCATATTTAAAAGACATAAATTTTAGTTTGGAAAATTAAAAAAAAACAGCTGTAACTTTAATAAATGTCATGAACTCTGCAACACTAACAAGCTTATGCCTAATATTTTTTTATCTTGGCTATAAATTTTATAGTAGATACATAAGTTATAAAATTTATGATATAAATAACAATTTGATAACTCCTGCAAATAGCATAAATGATGGAGTTGACTTCGTTCCAACTGATAAGCATGTTTTATTCGGACATCACTTTACATCAATAGCAGGAGCGGCACCAATAATTGGTCCCTGCATAGCAGTATACTGGGGTTGGCTGCCAGCCCTTTCATGGGTAGTTCTTGGCTCAATTTTTATGGGCGCAGTACATGACTTTGGAGCTTTAGTACTTAGTTTAAAAGAAAAAGGTAAGTCTGTAGCTGATATCTCTGCTTCTACAATAAATAATAGAATACGAATTCTATTTCTAATTTTTATTATGTGTTTAACATGGCTCGTTTTAGCTGTTTTCGCTAATGCCATATCAGGTTTATTTACAAGATATTCTACCGCTGTTTTGCCTGTCAATATTGAAATTATTATTGCAATGATTGTTGGCTACTACATATATAAGAAGAAAGTGAAGTCATTTTTTCCATCAATTATTGCACTCTTTTTTTTATATATCTTTGTTTGGATAGGATCAAATAATCCGATTAATCTTGAAAGCTTAGGTATTCCGATAAATAACGTAAAACACACATGGACTATATTACTTTTCGTATATTCAGGAGTTGCCAGTTTAATTCCTGTATGGATATTGCTACAACCAAGAGATTATATTAATAGTCATCAACTTATTGTTGGTCTGAGTTTAATTTTTTTATCTATTTTTCTTATTCAACCAAAAATCATTGCCCCCGCGATTACAAACATTGATAAAGGTCCTCCTATTATACCATTTTTGTTTGTGACAATAGCTTGTGGAGCTATAAGCGGTTTTCATGGACTAGTTTCATCAGGGACAACATCTAAACAAGTAAATAAAATGAAGGATGCCAGAATGATTGGTTATGGTTCTACACTAGGAGAAGGAACTCTTGCACTTGCTGCTACTATAGCAGCAATTGCTGGCTTATCATTTGTTAATGTGCAAAATGATTGGTGTCTACCATGGGCATGTGATTTTAATAGCGCAAAAGCAGGAGCCCTAAATGTTTTCATTGTAGGAAGTAGCGGGCTGCTACAGCAAATAGGACTACCTAGTGGGCTTTCGACTACATTAGTTGTAGTGTTAGTGGTATCCTTTGCGGCAACCACACTTGATTCTGCAACCAGAATACAAAGATATATCATTGGAGAATTCGGCTCAGCTACAAAATTAAAAATTTTTGAGAATAAATATATTGCAACTTTGATATCAATTATCCCTGCATATTTTATTGCTACAAATAATGAGCTTAGAAACGAACTCTGGCAAACATTTGGAGCAAGTAACCAAATGCTTGCAGCTCTAACTTTAATGGTTATTTCAATATATTTCTGGAAAAAAAGAAAAAATATAATTCCACTAATACTTCCTATGCTTCTAATCATGGTAATCGCTTTGTGGAGCCTAATAATTAAGTTTCAGATGTCTCAAACCTTAATGTTGCAAATAATTAATGGGATATTAATTTTTTTAATTTTATGGATGTTTTTTGAAGGTCTTTATTATATTTTTAAAAATTATAACCACTTTAAAAGAAGCTAATTTATCTAAAAATTTTATGCTTTTTTTAAGTTACACTATTGTCATCTGAAAGCATCCACAAGTAGTAAGAAACAATAGTTCTGTAAGGACGCCATTCTAGCGACGTTTTTTTCATAAAAGCTTCCGATGGCAATTCACTAAGATTGTATAATTTTTTAAATCCTTTTTTAATTCCTAAATCATCTAAAGGCAAAATATCTGTTTTAAATAATGCAGACATCATAAATATATCAATTGTCCATTGACCTATACCTTTAATTATAATTAATTCTTTGGATATTTCTTTAATTGAGGCGGTGTTAAATTGTATTGCACTACCTTTATTGATAAAGAAGTCTGATAGGTTTCTTATATACTTTATTTTTTGAGTTGAAAGCCCAATATTTCTTAACTCTGAATTTTTCAATTTTAAATATTGATGAGGATTCAAAACTTTATTTTTAAATAAAGATTGAAATCGTGTATAAATTATATTAGATACTTTGCCGTTAAGTTGTTGATAAATAATTATTTTAGATAGTGCATCAAAATAATTGCAATTAACAGTAATTTCAGGATATGGATATTTATCTATTAAATCTTTTATTTTTAGATTTTTTGATAAGTGTTTAATTGACTTCTTTAGAACATTATCATCCATTATTCATATTTATTAAAGTAGCTCTTTTTTTTTTTCATTAAATTCTTCTTCTGTGATATGGCCTTTTTCTTTTAATTCTGCCAATTTTTCTAATTTTGATAAATTTTCTAAATTTATATTGTCTTCTTTGGCGTCTGTTTCAGGATATAAAATATTAGTACCATAAAAATTTTCACCTTTATCACCTTCTTTGAAAAAAAGCCAATAAATAACTGGAATTACTCCTATAATTGTAAAAACCCAAAAATAATTCCATCCTGATTTATTGATATCGTGAAATCGTCTTACCATTACAGATACTCCTGGTAAAAATAATAATAGTGATGCAACGCTATTTAATGGAGAAGGATCATCGAAGTTGGTATATCCTATTAGACCATCCAGCATACTTGTAGAAATGCTAACAAGCACACCAAATAAGTACCAAAAGTTGTGCTGGGACCTAATTGCTCTACCCTTAAAATTTGTATAGTTTGCAAAACCTGATTTTATTGCTTCGTCAAAGCCCATATTACTCTCCATTTATTAAGATTAAAATTTATTTAATATAAAAAAAAACCCTCTTTAAGAGGGCTTTTTTTCAAATTAACAACTGTGTGTAGTTATTTTTTACCTCTAGCCATTTTAGCTTTTGATACATCACCGTCTTTATCGATGAAATATAACCAGCCAGATTCTCTTGTAACACCACACTTAGCAACTACTTCAGCACTTCCACCTTTGTCAGCACCTCTAGCCATTTTTGACCTTGCGACATCGCCATTTTTATCTAAGTAGTATAAGTAACCTTTTTCTTTTGATACGCCTGTTTTTTCAACTTTTTCAGCCATAATTTTTCTCCTTAAATAATCAATGATTATTTATTTTATTAAGATTTTATAAAACTAACCCCTAATTCTATTGATTCTCTTCGTGAAAAGCAAGTGTTTTCTTATTTTTTTCTATTTTTTTCGAAATTTTTCATTACTTCAATGAATTCATTTTCGTTTTTACATTGAAAAAAAGCTGAATTTTTTACATTAAAGGAGATTGTATCATATTTTGAGTATCCGTAATGATGACCCGGATAAATTATAGTTTCATGTGGTATTGTAAGAATTTTATTATAAATACTTTTATATAAAGTTTTTACATCACTTTGCGCTGAAATTGTTCTGCCTGTTCGTCCAATAAAAATTGTATCTCCTGTGAATATGATTTCTTTTTCTTTTGACCACAAACAAATACTGTCAGGAAAATGTCCAGGTGTATGGATTGTTGTTAAAAGATACCGCCCAACAGAAATTACTTGATTATCGGTCAAACCGATATATTCATGTCTTAAATCATTAATTGGTTTATGGTAGCAAAATAAGCTAAGTAATGGATATTTATAAAAAAAATCGTCTAAATACTTAAAGTGATCATGGTGTGTGTGTGTAATTAATATTTTTTCTAAGATCAAATCATTATTATCGATGAATTCAAATATCGTCAGAGGTTCAACGGAAGGGTCAACTAGCGATGCCAGTTTTGTGCTTGGGCACCATACCAAATACGATAAGTTCTTATCAAATCCTCCTAGAAATGACTTAATTTGCATGGAAATTATCAAACTTTTTGAAAAATTTTAATAGCCGAATAAATTCTTTGAGTTTGAATAAAGCATTCGATTTACTTGATATTCCCTTGTGTTCAAATAAGTAAGAAATTAATAGTTCTGAATCCTGTATTAGCTGGCTCATCTGAATTGACTCAGAGAAAGGGACCATGTTATCATTTGCCCCATGAAATATAAATGTTTTCGATTTAATTTTATGACAAATATGTTTGCACGATAATTCATTTATGTAATTCTTTTTTTTATCAATAGTTTTATCAACTAAATCCAAAACTTCTTTATTTATATTTCCAGAAATAATAGAATTTGCAATATCAAATTCTTGTCCATCTAGTTGTCTTAATTTTTTATTAGCTTCTTCTTTTTTATTCTGAATTCTAAGGTGTAATACTTTTTTAATATTTATTTTATCAAATCCAAAATCAATTTCATCGATAAAGTGGTGAAAAAAGACAGTTAGACCCCAATCGTGTGGCTTCATTTTAATTATAGTACTATCGTTAAGAAACTCTCCTCTCGTTAAGAACCGTAGAACAGTATCTACGTTGCAACCTGATCCGTATAAGAAAAATGATTTGGGAGGAGTTTCTTGAAATGTAGGACTTAAAGAGGCCTTTAACAGCATTCCTCCTCCATAGCTTATTCCAATAGCTGTAATAAATTTTGAATTAACATCAGAACGATTTTTAATAACATCGTAAATATGCTCCATCCATTTAACATTAACGTTAGATATATTTAGCTCCATAAGTGGAGGTATTCTTGGAATGTATACATTGTAGCCAAAATGAGTAAGAATCTTTGCTAAATAATTTAAAGATTTATGCTTTTCACCATCTGGTGATGCTCCTAAAAATAAAATCGCGGTTTTATGTGTGTATTTGTTTGAATGATAAATTCTTAAGGGAACTTCAGTATTATCGATCCCAATATAGGTTTTTTCTTTTAGGCTGTATGTGTTATTGATTTTACCTTTTNTAAGAAAGAGTGATAATATATTTTTCCAAAATATCATTTAGTTGTTTTTTGTATTAGATGTGATTTATGTGAACTCTTCGCTAATATACCACCAAGTGAAGCTGTTTTCAATACAAGAACTACGAGAATTAGGCTTAAAACTAGTTTCAAAAACCTATTATCAAAGCTGTTAAGATGTAAGTAAAACCAAATGAAGAATATAATGATTGATGCCCACATAATTGTATTTCCTTGATTTTTATGATTCTTAAGCGTATTTATTTTGTCATCGCTAATATTATTTTTTTCAGATTCCGTCATTTTAATATATGTTTCTTTTTGTACTTGACCTGTTTGAACAGATAAGAATGACACTGTAGTACCAAGAAATAAAATAATAAGTGAAACAATTGGATCAATCCTAGACATAAATAAACGGATTGTTTCAATAATAAAAATAAGTATGAACAATGCTATTGGGAAATGTGTAAAGAAAGAGTGTAAATCAGAAAAATTCATTTAACTAATTGCACTGCCCAAATTTTTCGCTTTGAGGGTCATTTGGTAAATAATCAATGAAAACTGATTGATCTGAATTACAATCATTTGCTTTGAAGTAGCCACCATTTTCATTTGAACTAATATTTATCTGTGTTATTCCCATTTCATTTTTTAATGTTAATAATCCTTTATCACTTTTTCCAACGCCAAGATATCCTACTGATTTTCCTTTTGAATTTTTTATGATAATATATCCACTATTGTTATCTCCTTGATCAATTATCTCGATCGAATTAACTTTTAAATTTTTAGGAATAAATATACTTCCCATCATTATAAAGTACCCTATAGAAAAAATCACTCCTATAAAAAAACTAGTCAAATTAACTTTCATAAATCTCTCCATTTTAATTATTAAAATACAGTTAAAAATTGAAAAGGCCCAGTCAAAAAGACTGAGCCTTTGTAGCCCGTAGGAGAATCGAACTCCTGTTGCAGAGATGAAAACCCTGAGTCCTAACCACTAGACGAACGGGCCAGTTATGTTTAAAATTTATGTAATTTATTTGCTTTTATAAAACTTATTTTTTGGAAATTTTATTAATAATCATTTTCATAGTATCCCGACATTCTTTACTAAACCATGAATCAATAAAATTATCATTATTTGCAATAATATTTTTTTGCATGAGGGTAATAATTTCTTGTCTGAGACTTAGCTTACTGTTTATTTGCTTTTCAAATGGTAGTTGCAACCAAAATTTCATTTCTTTTTTTGCTCTATCAATCAGATGTTTGGAACTTACAAGCTCATCCACCAACCCAATTTGATGTGCTCGTCTAGGATTGACAAGTTCACCTGTAAGAGTCATTTTTTCTGCGTTTCTTATTCCAAGCAGACTCTGAAACACTTTTCCAATCGATACCGGCATTGTCAAGCCAACAGCAACTTCATTTAATCCAATCAGATATTTCCCTGTTGTCATTATTCTATAATCAGTCATAATGGAAATTACGGTTCCACCTGCTGGACTGTGCCCAGAAATAGCTGAAAAAATTAGTTTTGGGTAGCTGTAAATTTTAAGTAATAAATTCGAAAATAAATTCCAAAAATCTCTCATGTAATCTTTGTCTTTATCATATAACTCAACTATATCAAGTCCAGCAGAGAACATACCCTCTCTACCCGTCAAAATAATTCCCCTTATAGAATCGTCCCGCTCAATTTTTTTGAGCTCGTTTAAGATTGACTTTATTAAATCGTGGTTTAAAGCATTAGCTTTTTTTCGATTTAGTTGTATAATTTTTATTTGATTTTCTTGAAAAGTTTTAATCATTCAAAAGACGGAATACCAGTAATATCATTACCTAATATTAATGTATGCATATCGTGCGTGCCTTCATAGGTAAATACACTTTCGATATTCATCAGATGGCGCATAATGGGGTATTCTCCCGATACACCATTTCCACCATGGATATCTCTAGCCAATTTGCAACATTCACGAGCAACCCATACGTTGTTGCGCTTGATAAGAGATACTTGTTGAAATTTAAGAGTTTGGTTATCTTTATTTTTACCAACCTGTAACGCAATCATTTGCCCTTTAGTAATTTCGTTTAGCATCCATACAAGTTTCTGCTGCACCAGCTGATAAGATGCAATAGGCTTATCAAACTGAATCCTCTCTTTTGAATATTTGAGCGAAGCCTCATAAACTGCCATTGCCGCACCGATTGTTCCCCACCCTATACCATACCTTGCTTGAGTTAAGCAACCTAGAGGTCCCTTTAGCCCTTTAACATTTGGTAATAAATTTTGATCAGGTACAAAAACATTGTCAAAAACAAGCTCAGAAGTTACTGATGCTCTTAAAGACCATTTATTTTTCATTAGCGGAGCAGAAAAGCCTTTCATCTCTTTTTCAACAATGAATCCTCTTACAATACCATCTTCTGTTTTTGCCCAAACAATAGCGATATCAGCTATAGAGCCATTTGTAATCCACATTTTGGATCCGTTAATTAAATATCCACCTTCAACTTTTTTTGCATTAGTTTGCATGCCTGCTGGATTGGAGCCATAATCAGCTTCTGTTAGACCGAAGCAACCTATCGATTCACCAGAGGTCAATTTGGGCAACCATTTTAATTTTTGCTCTTCGCTTCCGTAAGCTGAAATTGGATATATAACCAGAGAACCTTGAACGGATACGAATGAGCGTATCCCTGAATCACATCTTTCAAGCTCTTGACATACCAGGCCATAAGTAACATTTGACATGCCTCCGCCGCCGTACTCTGAGGGAGCATTAATGCCTAAAAAGCCCATTTCAGCAAATTTTGGAATTAAGTGATGTGGGAATGTTCCTTCCCTATAATGCTTTTCAATTACAGGCATAATTTCTTTTTCAACAAACTGGCGTGTATTATGCTGAACCATAATCTCTTCATCAGAGAAATGGTTTGAAATTCCTAAATAATCTAATCCTTTTAATTTCATAGGGGTATTAATTTACAAATAAATTTGTATATAGTTATATAATTATGTTATGATGTTGCCACTATTTAACAACTCGTTAGGATCTAGTGATTTTTTTATATTATAAAGTTGCCGAACTGCTTCGTAGCCATAACATTTTATGAAATCATTCTTTTTTCTTCTTCCAGTTCCATGCTCTGCTGAGTAAACCCCACCTAGGGATGAAGATAAGTCAACTATTTGATCATAAGTTTTTTTTGCTGTAATTTCTTCTCTCTTTTCTGGAATCATATGAAAATGTAAATGACAGTCCCCCAAATGACCAAAAAGTAAGTATTCTATTTTTGAATTTTTGATTAAACGGTGAGTTCCTTCAATTAATTGAGCGAAATTTTCTTTTGGTACGATAATATCTGTAATTATACTAACACCACCTAATTTTTTTGATTCTTTAAGAGCGTTTTCAGGGATTGAATGTCTAGAATTAAAAAATAAATCCCAGCTTTTTTTATCATTTAAAACATATATATTATCGCCGTGAATATTACAATTTGAATTAAGCAACAGAGATGACCATTCAGAACATTTTTGATCTTCAGATTGTTCCATTATAGGAATTTGCAAATAAACACCTACCTCAGAATTCTTATTGAAAAAATATTGCTTATTATTCATATATTTTTGACAATTGTATCCAAAGTACTCAAAGGCATTTAAAGTTTCAATTTTATTTTGTGTATTTAAGAAATGAAACAAACTAAACGCGTTTTTTTCTGAATCTAAGATGATAAATAAATCTAAAAAAGACCTAGGTCTCGATTCTATAAAAAGTGAACAATTTGTTATTAGCCCAAACATTCCCTCACTACCCACAATCAAATCAACAAAATCTATATCTCCATCACAACCAGTATATGGGCCGCTTGCATTTTTAATCTTAGGTCTATTATATTCCGGAATTTTAATTTTATTTCCATCTATTTGAAAAAAATTATTTTTTGATATATATTCTCCTCTTTTACAGCTTAAAAACTTTCCATTTGGTAAGATAATATCTAAGCCACGAACCCAATGTCTTGTTGCTCCTTTTTTTCCTGGGACAAAGCCTGACGCATTGCATGATATGGTGCCTCCAATAGTCGCTTCTTTCCTACTTGTAGGATCTACAGGATAATACATTTCACTATTTGTTTCATTTAACACTTCTTGCCTCATATCTTCCAATAAGGAACTTGGGGAGCATAACACATGATTATTTTTAACTGTTGGCTTGCTTCTGTTCAATTTTTCTGTACTGATAATAAAGCCTCCATTAGGTGTAGCACTACCCGTCAAGTTAGTTCTGCCTGCAGAAATTGTAAATGGAATCTTTAATTCGTTGAAAATTTGAATGAGAATCGAGCTCTCGAAATTATTTTTTGGCCTGCACATGCCTATAGCGTAGCCCTCAATGTTTGACCAATCTTTTAAATATCCCAATATAATATCTTGGTCTAATGTTAAATCAATCCTCCAGTTTTCAAGTATCCAATTGGATATACTTTTAATATCTGAATCTGTTTTTTGAAAACAAAATGCTTTGATTTTTTTTAAAATATCTTCGTTTAGTAATTCTTGCGTATCAATAATGTATTTACTTTTTTTTGTTATCATAATTCTGCAACCTATGAAGTTGAGGTTTTTATAGTTTTGAATTAAAAGAAAATAATAATCAGGGTAATTTTAAAAACTTGAACTCACTATTTGTTCAATGAATTGAATTCTTTACAAGTATATGTTTTCATAGAAAAAGCGTGTATCTCTTTTTTCATTAAATCACCTAAAATATCATAAATATTTTTATGTCTTTGTAGTAATGACAATCCTTCAAAATCATCGCTAATAATAATAGCTTGATAATGCCCCCCGCCTTCATAAGTCTTATGATTTTGGTGGTTTGCCGTAAAATCAGCAATTTTTATTTGCGATATATTCATTTTCGATTTAATCAATTCTTCAATATGTTTAATCATCTTTTACTGCCTTTCTTAGTTCGTATCCAAAATATGAAGTAATCAAACTTATAAAAAATGGAATGAAAAGTGTGATAATTATTAATAAAATTTCATTCATATTTAAAAAAGCTTTTATCTTACTTATTAAAATTTGCTTATCAGGTTGGAAATAAAAATTATTAATTAGCATAGATAACCATACAAAAGTAATGATTGAAGTCGATTGAAAGAACGCTTGATAGATTGATGACGCACAAAATCCAATGATCATTCCAATCGTTGCAATAATCCACCACGGTAGGAATAAGCAACAAGTATATGTCATTATGAGAAAGCAAAATATAACTAATATTGTTTTTTTATTTTTCATTTCTTATTAAAGTTATGGTTGATTTTTGAGTCTTGAGCTTCTCTTTATGTTTATAAGGTGTATAGTTTAAATCCAAATAATCTCCTCTTGCCCAGGAATCTACATAATTATCATAATTTTTATTTGCTGGATTTCCTGACTGTCCTCCCGGGTAAATTCCCATTGCTGTAATAGAATCTTTTTTTAATTCTACTATGTATCTCCATGAAGGTCCATAAAGTGCACCTGATTTTACTTTTATGGCATTTGGTGACCATCTTGAGCCTGATATTGGGACATCTAACCTGCTAAATGCCTTAAATTTATTAGTTCCAAGCAAATGCTTGATATCTTTATTAGTCGAGAACCTATAATTTATTTCTCCTTTATTTTGCTTGTTTTGACTCAAATAAGGGTTTACGTGATTAACGCTCTTTTTAAAAGTCTCTAAAGCTATAGTTTGAAAATCTTCTTTTTTTGCTGTATTGATGTTATCAAACCAAAAAGAATTTTCATTTTCCATTATTATGTCAATTAAAACATCACAATGAGGATACATAGTAGAATTACTAATATCTTCAACTGAAGTATCATCAAAAAGTTTTTGCCAAACCCTATTATTTAATTTATCAAACCAAGCATCAAAAATTAAACCTTCAGCTCCAGTTGTGTCGTGCACATAGTCCCAAGATTTCAATTTATAAAAAACATCGTCTAAATCATTGTTTTTTTCATTGAGAAGCGGATCCTCTATCGAATTCAAGAGCAACGGCAATAGAATGGAGGCAAACTTATTAAAAGAGTCATTATGTAAATTTTTCATATCATTTATATGAATTTTTTCTCCTTGCACTATCTTGTTTGATATAAAATCATTAATTCTTGAGCCTCTATACGCTGGCCAATATTTTCCATTTAAATTATAGGGATAATCTGCCGACACAGGGTATTGATTTGCGGAACTTAAAAAACCCTGCTTAGGATTAAATGCTTGGGGCAAATGTATCCTAGGAATGAATTTAGCAGTATCTTCAAATCCCCAAAAATATTGTTTTTTTTCACCTGGCAATACTCCTTTTTGGCAGCTTATAGGAATTTTACCTGTGTGATAAATACCAATATTTCCTTTTATATCAGCGTAAATAAAGTTTTGTCCAGGACAATCAAATGTAGATAACGCTGAAACAAACTCTTCGTAATTTTTTGAACGATTGAGCTTGTAAAAAGATTTTATCTCGCCTGTTTTTGAATGAGCCGTCCACCTAAATGCATAGTCAAAAGGTGCCTCTATTCCTCTTTTACTCGAATGTTTTCTTAAAGAATAATCGTTCTTTTCAGTTAAAATAGGTCCGTGAACCGTAGAAGTGACGATGAAGGATGTGTCCTTTGGTAATGAAAATGCATGACCTCTAATATAAAGTTCTTCAACCCTAGTATCATATGGAACCGACTCTCCATCATATATATAATTTAAAGAGTTTTGTGGATCTTGAATTATTCTGTAAAAATCTGACACATCTGATTCCCCATTTGTTTCTCCCCAAGCAATATAATTATTAAATCCTGAAATAATCCCTGGAGCTCCAGGAAAAGTAGCTCCCATAGCATCAAAGTTAGGTGTTGATAGTTGCATTACATACCATACATTAGGAAGATTCAATCCTAAATGCGGATCATTTGCTAAAAGAGCATGTCCATTAGCTGTATTACTTGAATGTATCGCCCAATTATTACTACCAATTCCTGGATTTGACATATTGTTTTTATCAATTAATAGATTACTAAAATCATCATTATGGCTTATGCTTGAATCTTCATTTTCACACTGCTCATTAACTCTAATATCATAAGATTCTTGAGGTATTATTGGATCTATGAAGTATGGAAGCTCTGGAAATAATTTTTTTGCACTTTCTATTCCATATTTTTGTTTTATAACCTCATATACGATATCGCTATTTCTACCTGACAATGTCAGAGTCATTGATTTTAGAAGGATGCACGTTTTAAAAGGGGACCAATACTCTGGTTGATAATCTAGAATTTTAAATTCTATAGGTAACTCATCCCACGCTATAGAGTTAATGTATTTATTAACACCTTTGGAAAAAGAGGTTAGCATTTTATAAATTTTGGGCTCTAAAATTATAATTTCACCCGTACATGAACTCTCCAAACCATTCCAGTTTTGATTAATGCTTTCTTTTTGCTCACATACAGCTATTGATGATAATGATTGTTTGGCTCCCTCCGTTATGCCGACAGTTCTCATAAACCTATCATTAGTGAGTATAGCATGATTATAGCCTAATATCTCAGACAATCTTCCTTCGTAAACCCGGCTTATAAAGTCCATCTGCCACAGACGGTCTCTCGCAACTACGTAGCCTTGTGCAAAATATAAATCATTATCGTTTTCAGCAAAAATATGAGGTATATAATTCTCATCCCAAATTATTTCAACATTGTTTATTATTTTTTCATCAAAAATATTTTTACGATCGTTTATTTTTATTTTTGCATAACCATGAAAAGGATCTAAGAGTTTAGCAATGGGCGGTAAATCAAACAGTTTATTATTTAATAAATGAATCGAAAAAAATATCGCCAACAGCAATATGAATAGTTTAAGTATTTGATTCATTTTTTTGAAAAATAACTTATGTATACAATAACTAAGATCCAAGTAACGATAAAAACATATATGAATTCATAGAAAAAATTCATTTTTCATCACTCGATTGCATTTTGCTTTTAATAATTTTTTCGATACGGTTCATTCTTAATTGATACAAATAGAATAATAGAATTGAGAACGAAATAAGCGAAAATATAAATATTCTTAACCCACCATACTCAAGAAAAGTTCCATGACCTGGATGGGCCTGTACACTTTGTGGAAGCAGTTTGACTGAATAATAAATTATCGGAAGCATAGCTACTGCCATTATAGATATGTATGCACGATAAATAGATGTTTTTTCGTAAGACCCTCCATAGGCCTTAATCATAAAATAGCCTAAATAAATTAGTTCTAACATTAATGTGGTGGTTAGTCGTGGTTCCCATGTCCAATTAGTTCCCCATGCAGGGGCTGCCCACATAAATCCAGAAAACAATACAAGAAAGCCAAATAGAGCACCAAGCTCACTACAAGCTAAAGCTTTGTTATCGTATTTTACTTCGCCCCTTAATAAATATAAGAAACTATAAAGACCACCAAATAAAAAAGCTATAGATGCATTCCATGCAATTGGGACATGGTAATAAAATATCCATCTCGAATATCCTTCTTTACTAAAAACAGCTTCTGGAATTGTTGCGTTTACAATAAAGAAAAAATTAATTATTGAAAATGAAATTGCAATGAAAAAGTTTAGTTTGTTTTGTTTTAGGCTTATCATTCTTTTATAATATCGTTATAGCTCCATATTCCTATAACTAAAAATAATATATTTGAGGCAATAATTAAAAATATCCAATTTGAGTATGTAATAAAAGTTGACCCATCTGATATTGACTGTGTTACTTTTATTATTGATAAAAGTATTGGAATTGAAAAGGGAAACAGTAAAATAGGAATTATCATTTCGTTGTTTTTAGATCTAAGAGTCATACTACATATAATATTACCCAATAGAGATAAGAACATATTTGTTCCAAAGCTCAACATCATGATAACAAATAAATTATTTAATTGAATCTTAAGGAAAAAAAATGCTGTTGGAGACAATAAAATGCTTATAGATGTTATTAAAATGAAAAATGAAATTGCTTTTGATAAAAATACTAACCCAGGATCCACCGGTGAAGATAAAATGGATGTAAATGCATCTAAATCTTTCTCAATCTGATAAGAGCGATAAAGCCCAAAACTGGATATTATAAATATTGTTATCCAAAAAAAAGCTATAGATTGTTTTGTATTTATGTTGCTTGATGAAATTGAAAATAAAAAAATTAATACGATACCAAGCGTCATCATTGAAAAGAAGGTTTCTTTCGTTCGTAGTTCATTTTTCAATTCTTTAATTATTAATGTATTTAGCATTTCTAGATTTTTATTAGCTTTTTATTTACAATCGAAAATTGCGTAGTTGCTAATTCATTCAGCTCCATATTCTGATGTGAAGTAAAAATTACTGTTTTGTTGCTAGCCCAATTCTTTAATAATTTTAAAAAAAAATCTCGGCCTTTGTCATCCATTCCACTCAAAGGCTCATCAATTAATGCTAAAGACCATTTGCTAACTGAACATTTTAAAAGATTATACTTTTGAAACATACCTCTGCTAAGTTGATAGCAGGGTTTGTCTTTATGATTGATCATGCCAATCTCTTCAAATAAAAAATCAATGTCATCGGGTATTCTTTGGTGTCTTAATTTTAAAAAAAAGATTAAATTTTCCATAGGAGTGAGATTCGGATAAACCATTGGTTGATGACCCCAATATATTATATTTGTTTTATATTCATAGCTATTTTTTTTAAGCTTAATGCCGTCAATATATATTGAACCTGATTCAGGATTTAAAATTCCAGCTATCACTTTTAACAGAGTCGTTTTACCTGAACCATTAGAACCTGAAAGATATACTAATTCGTGCTGATCAACTTTAAGATTAATACGAGTAAGAACCTGTTTGAAGTTAAATGACTTACTAATTTCTTTTAATCTTAATATCATTCTTTATTAAAAAAAGGTGAAATGATAAAAAAAGCAGCTATAACAAAAATTAAAAAAAAGATGATTGCTAAGTACATTTTAGAATACCTTTGATTTTTTTATGAAAAACCATACAGAACAAAAACCTAATGTTAAAATTATAAACGTAACTAAATATAACACGGCTGAGCTCTCGTTTCTAATTAAATCTTCACCATAACAGGCACTAATAATTTCAAATATTTCATAATCCTGAAGATAGCTTTTGGATTGATAATTTTTATATTTAGCAGCCAAACAATTACTTAATCTCTTATTGGTTTTAAAATCTTTCAATATCAGACTTTGAACATCATGAGAATTTGTAGGGCTTTTGATTAAAACAGATATTAATTTTTTTAATTGATCTGCTGAACGAGAATCATGGTCGTAGAGTACTCCTTTTTTGCAAGGGCAGTACATTTTTTTTTCAAGCGAAAACTGCCTTTCATTAGAAATCATAAAAGCAAATAAAATAACGATTGTGGCTATCATGCGCTGTGAACGCTCAGTCATAATTTCTTCTCAGCTTGCCACCATATGAAGCAAATGGATAAAGACTAACTATACCACCAATTAAAATTATCACTGCTCCTATCCATACCCAATTTACAAGATAATTAATCCAAACCGTAATCTGGATACTATTCGATAGATAATCTACTCTGTTTAAAATAATGTATAAATCTTTAATAATATTGGAATCAAGCGCAATTTCTTTTGTGATTTCATTCGGAGAATAATAGAACCTCTTTTCAACAGGCAGATTAATAATCTCACCCTTATAGTTAAATCGTATTTCTGCGATTTCTGCAAAATGGTTTGTTCTCCCAGAATCTACTCGATTAATAATTTCTAATACACTTTGCTCATATTCTGATCTTAGCGCAGCAGGAATTTCATTTCTGCTCATCAATTCATCTATAAGAAGATCATTGGGAATATCACTTTTTTCTATAAAATTATTGAAAGAAACAACTGTATAATCGTCAATTATTAAATCTTCAGAAGATTTTGCATTGATTTCATAATCTGCCTTAGATTCATACCCTCTTCCTATGAAACCAATAATCATCATCAAAAAACCTAAATGAACAATGTATCCACCATATCTTGATTGGTTTGTTTTAATTATAGACCAAAATGCAATCAGAGGATTTTCATTTCTTTTTTTGACTCTTTTGTATATAACTCTAATAAACTCATCAAAGATACCATAGCTAACAAATGTTATTAACGATACATATACACAAACACTAAAATTCATCAGTGATAAATGAGAAAAAATCCAAAAAAATAAAACTGATGTTAAGCCTGTGAAAAGACTTAAAGCTATTGGAACTTTAAATATTCTCTTTAGCTCTGAACGGTTGGTCTTTTTCCAACCAAGAAAAGGCGCTACGCCCATTAAGGCAAGTAAGAAGTATCCAAACAAGGCTGCAATCTGATTATAACCAGACTGATTTACCAGCTTTATATTTCTGTCAAAAATTATACTTGAAAAAATTGGCTGAAAGATTGCAAATAAAATGAATATCATTATGCCTACAAATAAAACATTATTATATAAAAACCCAGACTCTCTACTTGAGAAAGATTCAATTTTTTCCCTTGGCTTTAAAGATTTAAAACGAATTAGTATAGTTAAAAAGCTGAACACAAATAACACAAAGAAAAGCGCTAAAAACCATCCCCCAATTTCAGATTCTGCAAAAGAATGAACAGATTCTTTTATCAACCCACCACGGACTAAATAAACACCTAGAATTGTTAAGCAATAAATTATTGATACTAATATAACATTCCATAATTTTAACATACCTCTTCTTTGTTCAACCAAAATTGAATGAAGGTAAGCAGTGCTAACAAGCCACGGCATCAGCGACGCATTTTCAACAGGATCCCAAGCCCAATATCCACCCCAACCTAACTCAAGATATGCCCAGCGTCCTCCCAGTATAATCGCAACTGTTAGAACAAGCCAAGCAAATAATACATGGCTTCGATTAATGCTAACATAGTCTTTTTTATCTTTTCCTTCAATTAATGCAGCTAAAGTCATTGAAAAAGGAATTAAAAATCCAATATAACCTGTGTACAATAATGGTGGATGTATGAGCATTAAAATATGTTGAAGATTTGGACCTGTGCCTCTGCCATCTACAATACCAAAAACTGGTTCAAACGGATTTTGTAAAAAATAAAGGAATCCAACGAAACATGCATATATAAATCCCATTATCAAAATTGTCGTGGGATATATTTCTTGAAGTCTGGTTTTAAATTTTAATATAAAATACATGAAATAAATTGACACAATTGTATTCCATAGTAATAGAGATCCGGCAGACCCAGCCCAAAGTGCTCCTATTTTATAAATTAATGGAGTGCTAGTACTGCTAGTATTGGCAACAAACTTTAAGTCGAAGCTATCACTTAAAAACTCAATAAGCAAAGCTAAGAAACAAATTATTATGATAATACATGATGATAAAATGGCGTTAGTGCCAGCTTTTATATATACTAATCTATTTCTTGTATTATTGATTTTTGCAAATGCAATAATTGAGAGCCCAATCAAGCAGAATAATAGAGATAAAAAATTAAGCGATGTGCCAAAAATTGAAATCATTGATTGTATTTACTCATTTTAATAGCTTTCGTTTTCATATTTAGAGTCACATTTGGTTTGCAAGTTTGATGAATAAATAATATGATTTAAACCGAGGATATTCTTATCAATAAGCTGCTTGAAAGATTCGTCGTCAAAATTATATAAATCGTAATAATCTCCCGTTATAATAACATTGTCTCCTACTTGGAAGTCAACTTTCGTACCGATGTCGTGGTAAACTATTTTAACATATTGCCCTGAAGAATCAGTAAGATTGAAAACCGCGTGTGTTTTTTTATCATTGATAAATAACCTATCTAAATTTAAATCTTCAGCGTAAATAACTTTTCCTCCAATTATTAATTGCTTG
>PBGO01000004.1 GCA_002719095.1 Fidelibacterota bacterium | reverse complement strand
ACTAGATATACTCAATGGTAAGGAAAAACTATATGAAAAATAATCAAATCTTTATTGACGCATGTTTCAGTAAGTACACAGAAAGAACACCTCTATGGATTATGCGTCAGGCTGGAAGATATTTGCCTGAATACAGAAAAATTCGTGAAAAGTATACATTTCACCAAATGATGCATACGCCAACAATAATGTCAGATGTAACTCTTTTACCATTTAATAGGTTTGATTTTGATGCCGCAATAATGTTTTCAGATATATTGGTAATACCTGAATCATTGGGTATGAGATTTGAGCTCAAAAAAGGTGTCGGCCCAGTTTTCGAAAACGAAATTAAAGACAATAATGATATTGCAAATCTTAATTTTGACCCATCTATCTTAAGAAATATTTGTGATGGAATTAGTTTGATTAGAAAAAATTTAAAAGATACGGTATCCCTCATAGGATTTTCAGGCTCACCATGGACAATTGCTTGCTATATGCTTGAAGGCAAACCCAGTAAGGATTACGGAAAACTTAGAGCCCTTCTTTACAAGAGTCCCAAATCTTATGAATTACTTATGAATAAAATAACTAGTTCGATAATTTCATATATTGATTTACAAGTTGAGTCTGGAGTAAATGCAATTCAAATATTTGATTCAAATAGTATATTCATTTCAAGAAAACAATATGTTAAATATTCATTGCCTTATATAAATAAAATCATAAATCACATAAATAAGTCTGGAGTTCCCAGTATATATTTTGCTCGTGGAATATCTAATTTTGTTAATCAAATCAAAGATATCAATGCTAATGTAATAGGAGTTGATTGGTCAGTAAGTTTAAATACAATCAGAAAAAAACTAGGTGAGAATGTAGTACTTCAAGGCAATCTAGATCCTTCAGTACTCCTTTGCAACAACAAGACTATAGAACAGAATGTCAAAAGTACTTTAGATTCTTATGGTATTGGAAACGGNCATATATTTAATCTTGGNCATGGAATAACTCCGAANGTTAATCCAGAATCTGTTGAAGTANTAACNAGNTNCGTGAAATCATACAGCCCTAAATTTAAGGTTAAATGAACAAAGAGTTNATATCTAAGGAGTTTAGAAATATNCAAGACTCAATATGTTCTNNTATCACAGATATGTGCTCTCAGCAGTTCAAAGAAGATATNTGGAACTATAGNANAGGNAAAGGTGGAGGGATAACAAGAATATTTTCAAANGGAGTTATTGAAAAAGGTGGAGTTAATTTTTCATCACTCTCNGGCNANATGTCTGAAAAAATATCTACAAAAATGGTCGGNNNAGGATCTAATTTTTTTGCAACTGGNGTNTCATTGGTCATGCANCCNNANAATCCATATATACCATCTGTCCACATGAACATTCGCTACATTGAAAGAGGTGATAANGTTTGGTTTGGNGGTGGTATTGATCTAACGCCATACTACATTGATAAATATCAAGTTATTANTTATCANAAAAATTTNAAAGTCATATGCGACANACATAGTTGTGCNAGTTATAAAGAATTCAAAGAAGCTTGTGATGANTATTTCTATATNAAGCANCGTAAAGAAACTCGTGGAGTNGGNGGANTATTCTTTGATTANATGCAAGGANATTTAAATGAAATATTTGATTTCGTNAAAGACCTTGGNAATGAGTTCAATAATTTATANGANCCTTTTCTTAAANNNAATTCNNATAAANAATTTGATGAAATAAAAAAAGATTTTCAACNNTACAGAAGAAGCAGGTATGCAGANTTTAATNTAGTNTANGATANAGGAACACTATTTGGACTAGAAACTAATGGAAGAATTGAATCNATATTAATGTCAATGCCTCCCCAATGTAGNTGGAAATANAATTGGCATCCNTCNGAGAATTCAGAAGAGNCTGAAATCTACAAATATTTAAAACCTATAGATTGGATAAAATTATGAATAAAGCAGTTCTAATTATCAACCTTGGTTCTCCGGAGAAACCNACTNTATTATCAGTNTGGAAATTTCTNAGAGAATTTTTAATGGANTGGAGAGTTATAGATGTACCTTTCCTNTTNAGATTTATTTTAGTCAACCTAATNATTATTCCTTTGAGAGTATTTAATTCAACTAAAGAATATAAAAAATTATGGAANATGTATGNATACTCCCCNATTCTNTATAATACTCGTAAATTAAATGAAAAATTGAATGAAAAATACCATAANGANTTTACNTTTTATTACGCAATGAGATATCAAAAACCTTCTNTNGAGAAAGTTTTNAAAGAAATNTACAACAATAATCCAGATGAGNTAATAATACTTCCACTTTATCCGCAATATGCATCAGCATCTACAGGTTCAACTATTGAAAAATGTAATAAAATAATCAATAAATGGTGGAATTTTCCAAAAGTTAGATTTATAAATCATTTTTATGACGACCCAACTTTCATTAATTGTTTTACCAGTGAGATTAANAAAATAAANTACAGTGAATACGATCACATCCTGTTTTCATATCACGGACTTCCTGAGCGACATGTTGACAAGACTTATTCAGATAAAACTTTATGTAAAGATCATTCTTGTGAAAAAGGNATNTNAGATGATAATAANTATTGTTACAAAGCTATGTGTTACGAAACTACTAGNTTNATTGCAAAATCCTTAGNTTTAAANAAAAAACAATATAGCGTGACTTTTCAATCAAGACTTGANAATAAATGGCTTAAGCCTTTTACNGACNAAGTTCTTGATTCAATGNTNNCNAAAAATAAAAAAAAGNTACTTGTTGTATCTCCTGCTTTCGTTAGNGACTGTCTTGAAACAAGTATNGAGATACANGANACATATAAAAANGACTTTATCAANAACGGTGGCNTAGAACTNAAATTAGTACAAAGCCTTAATACNTCTGATAATTGGGTCAAAAGCATTATNAGTATAATNAATAAATGAAAGAGAAAATTGCTATCATAGGNGCAGGCATATCTGGCTTAACTTGCGGATNCTCACTAATGCAAAATAAATATGAAAACTTTGAGATATTTGAATCNTCAAAAGTNCCNGGAGGNGTAATTAAAACTTTTAGAAATTCAAAATACTTATTTGAAGAAGGACCAAATACTTTTNCTTTATCAGATAAAAGAGTTTTAAATATGATTAATNCCCTAAAACTTAAANTNATNAAACCAATAGATTCTTCAAATGTAAGATACATTCTCAANAATGATANCCTNGANAAGCTCCCCACGACTATATTTTCAATATTTACAAAAAAATTCCTCTCNAAAAAATCAAAGTTTAAAATACTTAAAGAAGTTTTTAATAGAAAAAATGANAGCAGCAATAATGAAAGTATTTATGATTTCTTNAAAAGAAGATTTGATAAAGAAATTGTAGAATATATCGTTAATCCTTTTATTGCTGGAACATTCTCAGGGGATCCAAAAAAAATAAGCGCCAAACATGCTTTCCCAAATCTTATCAAACTCGAGNATGANTANAAAAGTATAATTCTGGGATCTATTTTAAGTAAAANTGATNGNAATAAAATACCTCGTCAGATAATTTCTTTCAAAAACGGCTTAACTGCTTTACCTGAAGAATTNTCAAAAAAATTTGAAGAAAAAATTTNTTTTAATACCACAATTAAAACTATAAAAAAAGTTTCTAANGGTTTCACTATTGATTTTGNAAAANACGNCAGATTNACAGAAAAAAANTTTAATAAAATAATCATNANCACACCTGCTCACAAAATTGGAAAAATTTTGTCANAAGATACTGTATTTAGTGATTTAAAAAAAATCGAATCNATATANTANCCTCCGCTAGTAACAGTAACATTATCTTATGACAAAAAAGAAACTCCACAAATTAAGAANGGTTTTGGAATGTTGGTTCCTGAAATTGAGAAAAAAAATATATTGGGTGTTTTATATCTATCATCTATGTTTGCTGATAGAGCTCCTAAAAATGAAACTCTTATTACTATCTTTTTAGGTGGTTCNAGACAGCCAGCACTTGCAAATCTCAGTNATGATGAAATTCTTAAGGTTGTTAAATCTGACCTTGAAAAAATTTATGCTATAAATTCNGATCCTAAATTTATTTCAATTAAAAGATGGANACACTCCATCCCACAATATTCAGTTGACTACGATGATTATTTAAAAGCATTTGATAACATTGAAGAAAAATTATCTGGTATCTNCTTTACTGGAAATTATAAAGATGGTATTTCAATTGAGANTAATATCTTAAATGCAATGAAATTAGTAAATAAAATAATAAATTAACTAACTATGGATAATAAAATTAGATTTAGACCTCAANGGTTAAGAGCAAATAGTACGCTNAGGAAACTTTCTTGCGAAACTTATCATATCTGTTGATGATTTGATTTATCCAATTTTTATAAAATCAAAAATTTCAGATAAGCAAGAAATCCCATCAATGCCAGGTATCTATCAACACTCNCATGAAAGTGTCCTTAAGGAAATAAGANCAGCAGTTGATATGGGATTGAATTCATTNATGTTATTTGGAATTCCTTCAAAAAAAGACAAGACNGGATCAATGGCATTTTCAGACGAGGGCGTAATACAAATTGCNCTTANAAAGATTAAGAAAGAATTCCCTGATGTCTTTTTAATTACAGATCTGTGTATGTGTGAATACACCTCTCATGGACANTGTGGCATCTTAAAAGATAATAAGTTGGATAATGATGAAACATTGAAATATCTTAAAAAACAAGCTCTATCACATTTAAAGTTCGGTTCTGATATGATTGCTCCATCCGGTATGATTGATGGATCAGTTAAAATACTAAGAGAGTTTTTTGATAAAAATAATTTTCAAAGTGCTCCAATTATGAGCTATTCAGCAAAATATGCTTCCTCTTTCTATGGGCCGTTTAGACATGCAGCTGAATCCNCTCCAGANTTTGGNGATAGNAAAACTTATCAGATGAATCCTGCAAATAAAAAAGAAGCAATTAAAGAAGTTTTACTTGATATAAAAGAAGGTGCAGANATAGTTATGGTTAAGCCAGCACTTTCTTATTTAGATGTAATTAGTAATGTGAAAGATATTGTAAATACCCCTGTTGCAGCTTACAATGTAAGTGGAGANTATTCAATGGTTAANGCCGCNTCAAAAATGAACTGGATTGANGAAAAACTTGTNAGGGAGGAAATACTTCTATCAATTAAAAGGTCNGGTGCAGATATGATAATAACGTATTTCGCAAAAGACTTTGCAAATTCAGCTTTATTAAAATGATTTTAAATAATAAAAANTCTAAAAAATTATTCAATAAAGCAAAAAAATTGATGCCAGGCGGAGTAAGNAGTCCTGTGAGATCTTTCAAAGCTGTTGGAGGAACTCCACATTTTATTAGCCGTGGTGATGGCCCGTATATAATTGATGAAGATAATAATAAATTTATTGATTTTACCTGTTCTTGGGGGCCATTAATTTTAGGCCACAATAATAAAAAAATTAGAGACAGTATAATTGAGGTTGCTAAACTTGGAACTTCTTTTGGGACACCAACAAAAAGAGAAAATACATTAGCAGAATTAATAATTGATGCAGTTGAATCAATTGAAAAAGTAAGATTTGTTAATTCTGGAACAGAAGCAACAATGAGCGCTGTAAGATTAGCAAGAGGTTATACAAAGCGAGATTTGATTGTAAAATTTGAAGGTTGTTATCACGGTCATGCTGATATATTTCTTTCAAGTGCCGGATCAGGTATGGCGACTTTAGATCAACCTGTAAGTCCGGGAGTACCTCAATCAGTGATAGATTCAACAATAACTTTAGAATTCAATAACCATAAACAGTTGCAAAAAACTTTTAATAAATTCAAAAATAAAATTGCCGCTGTAATTATTGAGCCTATCACAGGTAATATGAGTGTTATAAAACCAAAAAAAGAATTCCTGAAAAGACTCAGAAATCTAACAACAGAAAATGACTCATTATTAATTTTTGACGAAGTCATGACTGGTTTTAGAGTATCCCACGGAGGTGCACAAGAGTTGTTGGGTATTAAGCCCGACATAACAACGTTGGGAAAAGTTATTGGAGGGGGACTACCTGTTGGTGCTTATGGTGGAAGTTCTAAAATCATGTCGAAAATATCACCTGAAGGCCCCATATATCAAGCGGGAACTTTATCAGGAAATCCTGTTTCGATGTCTGCTGGCATAGCAATGCTAACTCAGCTTAAGGATAAAAAAGTGTACAAAAAATTGAATGAAATATCTGATTATTTACATGATGGTCTAATCAAAATTTCGTCAAGTCATAAATACCCTTTGAAAGTAAACAAATATTGTTCAATGATAGGGCTATTTTGTACTGAATTAGAAATAAATAGTTATAATGATATATCACAGAGTTGTGTAAATAGATACAACGAACTACATAGATATTTTCTTAATAACTATATATACCTACCACCTTCTGCATATGAGGCACTTTTTTTATCAACAGAAATTAAAAAAGAAAATATTGACTATGTTCTTGAAGTTTTTGATGGATTTTGTTCAAATTATAATTTGAAGTAAAATTACAAAAACTATAGGTTGTATTTAATTGAGAATCGAATTAACGATCATAATTATATCTTGGATGTTAATTATGTTATCAGAGTTAATATCAGAAAGTAAAAACTGAACTCCTGAAGTTGATTGACCGAGGACTATGTTAACAATTATGATTATATCCAAAATATCAATAATTAAATCTTGGTTTATATCTCCCTTGTTGTATTCAAAGTTTTCAAAGATATAATTATCAAAAGCTATTTGAAGTGAATCAATTGGATCTATCCAAATACCATTATTAAAATAGTAAGGAATAACAGAATTTACGTTTAAATCAATAGTAAATTGACTCTCATCATTAGGCTCAGCCAATCTAATAAATGCAGAATACGAAGATATTCCTTCATCGAGACACCTATAATCTGCACCAGGAACTTTAGCTGCTTGAAGGGCAGCCATTAATTTGAACGATAGTGGTCCATTTGTACTTGTAAAAGATGCCTCCATTGATTCAAGAATAGAATTATCAATTAGGATATTACCCTGTATGGAGTAATTATATCCGGTTAAATGACCTTTCCAATCACTACAATTTTCTCCTGTGAATCCTGCGCTTGAAATATTTTGATTAAGAGAAACTATACCATATTGTCTTATGGATGGATTATTTTGAAAGTCGTTTATCTCCAAAAAACTAATAATTTCTTGAGGGTTATAATTTTGAATCATTAAGCTTGAAGCATAATTTTGATTCTGAGATAAATAATATGATTGAGTATTTATTGCTCCAATACCTGGAACAATCTCACTGATAATTATTGAATTAGCTATACATGAAGCACCTGCACTACCAATTTCACCTGTCTCAGGATCAAATGCAACAATTGAAAAAGTACAAAACACTACAGAGATTAAAGAATTTAAAAATATTAATTTTTTCAAGCCAATATACCAAGTTTGTAACATTATATTTTATATCAATTTTTTCAATAAAAATCTATATTATTTTTTTCATAAAATATTAGTATTAATTTCAAATGTTTATTAATTCATCAATGTTAGTGATGTTTTTTGGGTTGATTATATTTTAGATAGTTAAAATAAATTTCAACTATTATTTCATTACAAAAGTTTGACAAAAATCTACAAAAGATNTCTCGAGTGTATCAATTTTTTCAGGTTTTACATTCAATTTAACGAAAATCGTACTCTTGTCTGTAGACATGACAGCACAAATGAAAGCGCTATTTGAGTTATTATCGTTAATAATCTTGAAGATATAGTACTTCCCTATTTGATTAATTTGTTCAAGGGACTCTTTCATTATATCATTTAATGTCTGAGGCTTAAGACCAACTTGNCTTCTCCATCNATTTACATTAGAATGCAAATTTCCACCAAAACCGCTTAAAACTGTTATAGATAAATCTCCGTAATTAGAAAAATCATCATTTGTATATGGCACTTTATAACTTGCCAAACGCATGGATGATGAGCTTTGATATTCCTGCCAATTTTTAGGAGCATCCCAAAAAATATTTAATGAAGAAATAACTTCATTTTTATCTAAATAATCGGATTTATTTTTAACCTCTTCATCTAAATAATCGGATTTATTTTTAACCTCTGAATTATATTGTGAATTCTTTTGATTGCACGAAACTATGAAAATAGGTAATAAGAGAATTATTAATTTTATCATTACTATAATTTAATAAACGTAAATCTTTTTTGAAAAATATTTACACATAAATGTGATATTGATCTCATCACCCTAATGATGTAATCAGTAATTTAAATAAGAATTTAAAAAAGGAAGGCATCAAATGGAAAATAAACCGAATTTTTTAAAGTGTAACTCTCCTTAAAAATTAAAGAGAATATTTTTTTAGTTTTTTATCTAACTTTTTTGATAGTGGAATATATAAATCAAGAGTATCCCAAAATTGTTTTGAATGATTTTTAATTCTTGTATGGACTAGCTCATGAAGCAGAATATATTCAATCAATTCTTCTGGTAAATGCATTATTTTACTATTTAGAGAAATATTATTTTTTTGTGAGCAACTCCCCCATCTAGTTTTTTGATTTCTAACTGTCAGCTTATTGTATTTGAAGTCATATTTGTCACAAATATTATCTAACTTTTTTTTGAGTACTTGTTTAGCTTTAACTTTATCTACTGGGTTTAGTTTGACTTTATTTTTAATATCATTTATTGATTTTATAATCCAAGGGGTCTTTGAAATAACAAACTCTTCAGCTTTATTGAATGTAACGTAAATTGGAACAGAAACATTTACTTCTAATGTATTTTTAATTGAAATTCGCAAACGACTTGCTTTTTTATTCTTTTTGAAAATTACTTCACCAATATCAAAAAAAGTTATTGATTTAGTAAATCTATTCATTATTTATAAGGAATTACATAAAATAGTATACTAAAGTAATGACACCCACAACCTAAAATGACAAAAAAATGCCATATTCCATGAAAATATTTTTGCTTCTTATCCCAAATATTAAAGAATATTCCAAAGGTAAAAGATAGACCACCAAGGACAACTAATAGAAATCCAACAAAATCAATACTTTCATAAAAAGGCTTTATTGTAAAAATAATCAACCACCCCATCGCTAGATAAAGGTAATTTTCATAATTCTTGAATGGAGTTATATCTTTGACTCTAAAGAAAATTCCAACGACTGCTAGAGTCCAAACAATACCAAAAATAGTCCATCCTAACCCTCCATATAGATTAATAAGCATGATTGGAGTGTATGTACCAGCGATGAGCATATATATACCAACATAATCAAAGTACTTGAATTTAATCTTGAGATTAGTATTTGTAATTCCATGATAAAAAGTTGATGCAGTATGTAAAATAACTAGAGAAGCTCCGTAAACACTGCAACACATTACATGCCAGTAAGTTCCATATTGAGCTGCTAAGATTATCAAGAAAACAAATCCCACGTAAGATAAGGCCATACCGATACCTGCAGTTATTGTGTTGACGTATTCAAATGGCTTATTCATACATTAATTTACAACAATTAAACTTTACTTAATATATTAAGCATCACATAAATAGTTACAATTTTTTAATATGATGAGGTTATAATGGCCAAAAATAAAGAATTAGAGGAGTTCCTAATAAAACTATAATAATCTCTAAAGGTAGCCCCATTCTCCAATAATCAGAAAAACGATATCCTCCAGGCCCAAGAACAATGGCATTACACTGATGTCCGATAGGTGTTAAAAAAGCGCAAGATGCACCAACTGCAACGGCCATCAAAAAAGGATCTACATTTACCCCCATTGACATAGCTACCCCTGAAGAAATAGGAGCCATTATAAGCGCTGTAGCAGCATTATTAACTATATCTGACAAGCACATTGTAATAACCATAATAAAACCTAAAATCACCCAAACAGGATAACCCGCAGAAACTTGCACTAAAAATGTTGCTAATAATTGAGAGCTTCCTGTTGTTTCAAGAGCGTTACTTACAGGAATCATTGCACCTAAAAGTACAATTATTGGCCAATCTATACCATGATAGAGTTCCCTGACTGGTAAAATTCCTGTAAAACAATACAATAAAACTGCCATAACAAATGCGAGAGTAGTGGGAACAATTCCAAAAATACTTAATAAAATAGCACCTAAAAAAATAAAAACTGATAATCCTACTTTTGAAAACACTCCAACTTCTACATCTCTACTTTGAAGAGGAAGCAGGCTAAGATTAGATATATTATCATTTAGATTGTTAGCATCTCCTTGAAGAAGCAAAACATCCCCAACTCTAAACTTGATTTTACCTAAACTTTTGCGAATAGGCTTATTCTGTCTCGCAACAGCCATTAATGTTAAAGAATTAGAGGTTCTTCTTCTTAAATATGTACGATCTCTATTTTCTAAATTTGAACCTGGTGTGATTAATACTTCTTTAAAAATAGTATTTTCATTTTTCAATCTATCGATTCGTTGTCTCATATCTTTTGTAAACCTAATTGTATATTCATTCATCATACTTTTTAAGTCTACTGGGTCCGATTTGATTAGAAATTTGTCACCTTTCTGAATAACACTTTTTCCTATTACTGATTTAATATCGTTCTTATCATTCATTACACCAATGATAGACATCCTATTTCCTGTATAATCTTCTATTTCCTTAATTTCCAGACCGATGAATTGGCTTCCATCAGGGATACGAATTTCGGTTATGTATTCCTCAATTGTGAATAAAGATATTTCTCCTGGTTTTTTATAACAAGACTTTGGGATAAATCTCCATCCAATTGAAGCTATAAAAATAACGCCAATTATTGCTACTAAAATTCCAACAGGAGTAAAATCAAACATTCCAAATGAAGATGGCTCAAAAAGATTAATATCAATATTTTGGCTTTCTATATAATAAGCAGCTTCTGATTTAGGATTGTTGAGTGCTTCAAGCTTTAAATTAGCTTGATGAGTTAAACGGAAATTAGCTATAATTATATTGGGTGGTGTTCCAATCATAGTAATCATGCCACCTAAAATGCTTGCAAAAGCAAGAGGCATTAAAATGATACTCGGAGATCTTTTTTGTTTTGCAGATGTTTTTAGAGCAACAGGCAACATAAGAGCTAATGCACCTACATTATTCATTATTCCCGAACAAACTGAGACTACTCCGCTTAAGCTCGTAATGTGTCCTGTCTGCGTTTTAGAGAAAGGAGATATTTTTCTAGAAATCCAATCAACGAGTCCCGAATTATATAAAGCTCGGCTAACTATTAAAACTGCAGCAACGGTGATTACAGCTGGATGACTAAATCCTGAAAAAATATTTTCACTATTAATAACTAAGCTTGAACTATCTCCTCCCAAAATTGTATCAGCTATAAATAAAGTACATAGAGCGATAATAGCAATAATATCATAGCGTAAATTACCGACAATGAATAAAAAAAAAGTAAGAATTACAATACAAAATATTGTGATTTGATCTGCTGTCATGATTTTGTTTGGAATAAATTATTCATTTAATAAAATTTACAAAAAATAATAAGAAAGGAATAATAAATAGATAATTTATTTAATGAATAATATGANATTTNATTGAATTATAATGTGAAATTNTCAGATACTAAAAAGCCTCNATAAAAGAGGCTTTTTAATTTNTATTCAANGTTGCAATATTTAAATACGCANCCTTTTAATACTTANGAAAAATAGTTTAACTATTTACTTTGGTACAACATTATTTGCACAAGGACCNTTTTCTCCACTACCTTCTTCGTAATCGACATTTTGTCCATCTTTTAAGGTTTTGAAACCGTCCATTTTTATTTCACTCATGTGAACGAATAAATCCTTTCCGCCACCTTCTGGNTCAATAAATCCAAATCCTTTACTATCANTAAACCACTTTACTGTACCTTGTTTTACTTCACTCATTTAATTTTTTCCTTATATTAAAATTATTTAAAAGCNNGCTAAGCTACACCTATTATGGACANATACAAAGATAAATAAAAATCTTNTTTACAGAATGTGCTTATATTTTTATGTACCACAGAAAGTTTTATATGCACTATCGAATCCTTTTGGTGTATNTTGAAANCTGAAATTAGAGGTATAGCTATATGGATTTGTAACTATATTCATCAGATTGTTTAACTTACTAAAATCTTTTTTTGAGGCATCTTCTANAGCAAATTCAACTAAATGGTTTCTTGGAATATATAATGGATTTTGAACTTGCATGAAATCTAACATATCAGCTCTTTTTTTATCAAAGCTTGTTCGTTCTTCCCATTTTTTTCTCCATTCACTGAACTCTTNTGAANAAAATAAAATATCATTATTTTCTCTATTAGATGATAAAGCCGCAAATGTATTNGTATAATCGGCTTTATACTTTCTCATCAATTTTAATAACAANTCCACTAACTCNTTATCTTTTCTCTTAGGATTTATAATTCCGATTTTTTTTNACATCATCATATACCACTTATTTAAAAAAATTGATGAGAAATTATTTAATTTTTCTTTTAATAATTCAATTGACTTTTCTTCATTAATCAGTATGACTGGAATTAATGTTTTAGCGAAAATTGATAAATTCCAATATAAAATCTTAGGTTGATTCCCAAATGAATATCGTTTATTCTTATCAATNAAACTAAANACAGTATCAGGATCGTATGAATTCATAAATGCACATGGTCCATAATCAATAGTCTCACCAGATATACTCATATTGTCAGTGTTCATAACACCATGAATGAATCCTACTCTCATCCAATTTATAATCAAATCAATTTGCCTATTCATTACCGTTTCAAATAATTCAATTATTGGGTATTTAGTATCTAATGCTTGTGGGTAGTGTCGGTTTATTACATATTTAACAAATATTTCTAAATCATGTTTTGAACAAAAGTTTTTTGCAAACTCAAATGTACCACATCTAATGTGGCTTTTAGAAACTCTTGTTAGTAAAGCTCCATCATGCATTCTTTCTCTGTAGATTTTTTGACCTGTTTGTACTACAGCAAGACTCCTTGTGGTTGGTACACCAAGCTGGTGCATCGCTTCACTAATTAAGTATTCTCGCAAAACTGAGATTAATGTAGCTTTTCCATCACCATGTCTTGAGTAAGGTGTTTGTCCGGAGCCTTTTAATTGAATATCATACCTTTGTTGATTGGGAGTTAACTGTTCTCCAATTAGAATAGCTCGTCCATCACCAAGCATAGTAAAATAGCCAAATTGATGACCAGCATATGCTTGCGCAATTGGATCTGCCATTTCTGGAATTTTATTTCCTGAAAAATAATCTATAATATCAGAATCAGTTAAATCTCCAAGGCCTAAATCAAGTGCTAGATTATGATTAAAGTATATTTTCGTAGGATTTGGTGATTTTTCTGGTAATTGCCTTGAGAAAAACTTTGAAGGAAGTCTTTGGTAAGAGTTTTTAATGTTCCAGTTTTGTTTTGTATTGGTCATGTCCAAATCTACAAAATAAAAAAGGCTACTCAAAAAAAGCTTAATTCATTTATCATCTTAATGATGAATTTTAAAACTTATTTACCTCAATAAAAACCATAATGAGTTAACTATTTAATTTTATTATATATTATATCATAAAATAAAATCAATTTATGAATAACAGATTAGATATTTTCAAAAACAATACACCTTTAATCGATTTGAGAGCTCCTATTGAATTTGCTAAAGGAGCTCTTCCAACAAGTGTAAATATACCTATTTTGAACGATGACCAAAGAGCCAAAGTTGGTATTAAGTATAAAAATCAAGGTCTTGACGAAGCAGAAAAATTAGGTTTTAATCTTGTAAAGAATGAACGAGAACATAAAATTTCCTTATGGAAAGAATTTATCGATAAAAATCCTGATACATATATTTACTGTATGAAGGGTGGAAAGAGATCCGAAATTGCAAAATCTTGGTTACAAGATGCGGGAATAAATGTCCCTGCAGTTAAAGGTGGCTTTAAAGCTCTAAGAAATACAGCTATTGAAATACTTAATTCAGTAAAAAATGATGATAAAACTTGGTTAATTTTAGCTGGCCGCACTGGTACAGGGAAAACTGATATTCTTAAAAATATAAATTCATCAATTGACTTGGAAAATCTTGCTATGCACAGAGGCTCTGCTTTCGGAGGTTTCTTGGAAGAGCAACCAACAGCTATAAATTTTGAAAATAATTTAGCTTCTAAATACATCAGACATAACAGCAATATATTAATTCTTGAGGACGAATCGCGAAGAATAGGAAAACTAACAATTCCTGCTTCATGGCATAAAAAAATGAGTGAATCTAAGATAATTATTGTCGAATTGAGCCTTGAGGAGCGCATTAATAATATAGCTCAAGAGTATGTATATGGTCCTCTAAATAACGGATTATCAAAAAAAAATCTTAATACACTACTGCAATCGTCTTTATTAAAAATACGTAGACGTCTAGGTTTAATGCTCTATAGTGAGATAAGTACAAATATCAATAATATTTTAATTGATTCACATAAATTAAATCATGAAGAATGGATAAAAGATCTATTAGTTAACTATTATGATCCAATGTACGACTACCAATTAGAATTGAAAAAAGATAGGTGCATTTTAAAATCAAGTAAATTTGAAATAATCGATTTTTTAATTCAAACTGAAAATAATCAGCATTTATAATTCATTCTAAATTCTGACTAGGTTAGAATGAGTTATTTATATGCGAATTTTTCTAGATAATTAAATGTTGGTTAAAATTAAATTCGTCCTCTAATTCATTGACAATGTTTCTGATCAACTTTCTTCTTTCATTATGGGGTTGAAAAGTACTTTTAAAACCATTAATAATAATTGTCCTAATTTCACTCTCATTTAGATTAAAATTATTTATTGCAATTTTATATTCATTTGATAAAGTTGTGTTAGAAATCAATCGATTATCGGTGTTCAATGTTACTCTAATCTTTTCATCTATGTATTTTTTAAAAGGATGCATAGATATGCTTGAAACAGATTTAGTATTTATATTTGAGGTTAAGCATACTTCTAATGGAATACGATGATCATTAATATAATTCAATAGATCTATGTCCTCAATTGCTCTTGTTCCATGTCCTATTCTATGAGCACCGCATACATGAAGTGCTTGGTGAATACTTTTTGGACCAAAAACTTCACCTGCGTGGATGGTTGTATTAATATTATTATTAAGAATTAAATAAAAAGCTTCTTTATGTTTTTTAGCAGGAAAATTTTCTTCAGCTCCAGCCAAATCAAAACCAATAACACCTTTATTCTTGTATTGAATTGATAACTTAGCCAATTCCAAAGAATGGTCTGGAGAAATATGTCTAATGCCGCAAATAATAATACCTGTGAGTATCCCGCATTCGTCAAATGCTTGTGATAACCCATTTTTAACTGAATCTATTGTTTCAGATAATTCCATTCCTCTTTTAGTGTGGAGGATTGGAGAATAACGTACTTCTAAATATCTAACTCCATCATTGTGACAATCCATTGCTAATTCAAAAGCAGCACGCTCTAAACTTTTTGGTGTCTGCAAAACAGATAAAGTTATATCAAATTTCTTTATGTAATCCTCAAGTGACTTTTCAGAGGAACCAATAGATAAAATCTTAGACAAATCGTTTTCATTTTTTGAAGGCAAATCGACACCTTGAATTTCTGCTAATTCAATAATAGTTTTAATTCGTAAAGATCCATCGAGGTGACAGTGCAATTCTGCTTTTGGAAGTTTTTTAATTAATTCAGAAGTAAATTTCATCATAAATTATTTTTATTCCATTGTAAATACCCATAAATATTCATTCCTAATGTAAAAATACTCATGATTATCATAGGATTGGATTCAATTAGAAAAGCATAAAGCGCAAACAAAATATTTCCAAAACCCCATATGTAGAAACAATACGGATTTTTTTTTGCATTTAAATAGTACCCAAGACTTATAAATGAAAAACCAATCCAACCAAGCAACTCTATATAATAAATATCCATTGTATAAATCTACAAAACAAAAACTTCTCTTTAAATATGCTTTTAAATTTTTAGATGAAATAAGGATATAAATTAGATAGATCTTGTAACAAGGAACTTAAAAAAGTAATTTCATGTAGATGATACTATCTCAGAAACATTTTTTTTACAAAATTTTTAAAAAAACTATATTGACCAAAAATAGTACCAATAACTAAAAGTAACATTTGATAAATTGGAAAGATTATTAGAATTCTCAAAGTCCAATAAGCCAAAGGAGAAATAGTTAATCTATTAATATCAAAGAAAGCCAGAACCGGCTTTGATAACCATGTAGATAGAGATCCCGTAATCCCAAAAACTAAAAATATAACAAGTAATTGTAAGTCTGATTCTACACTCCATTTTTTCTTGATTTTTTCTAAAAATAGCACGCTTTTAAATGTTTTTACAGGTCACTCATAAATTTTATGAAATTTACTCTTCAATCTACTAAACCTTTATTAGTTTAAAAATATAACTAATTATTGACAGTGATAGTCCCAACCATGCCTTGGCTTGAATGGCTACCAATACTGCATATATATTCGTAGGTTCCAGGAACTGTAAATGTAAAACTACCTATCAATCTTGGACCTGAAACAGGTGGAAGGTCAATGTTCGCAGGGCCAGATATTGTAACTACATCATGATACCCTGAAAGATTATTCCACTGTACACTTTCTCCAAGTTCAATAACCAGATTTTGCGGTGAATAATAATAACTTCCAGCTTCAACAATGTAATCAGCATATTCACACAAATCATTTTCAGAGTTTTGTGCATAGTTCAAAGCAAATGAATCATTACAACCATTGACATTTTCTGAATATAGAACAGAATCATCACTATCGCAGGAAATAAAGGGGATAAGAATTAAAATAAATATTTTTTTCATAACTAAATTTACAAAAAAATTAAGATGACGAGTTATATTTTAATTATATTAATTCTATTTCATTAGCAAACTCTACACATTGATTTGTTACTCCTCCTAAATCATGAGATGTAATGCTTAATTCAACATTACACCAGCCTATTTGAATATCAGGATGATGATTTTTATTTTCTGCAAGCTCAGCAATTTCATTTACAAATTTTATACCATCCATGTATGAATTAAATTTGAAGTTTCTAATTATTGATTTTTTTTTATACTTCCAATTGTCACTTTTTATTAAATCCTTTATTAAATCCTCATTTAGTACCATTCATATCTCCTTTTTTAAGCTATCTTTATCAAAAAACCCTCAACATTTTTGAAGAGGGTTAGTGTTTAATTGAATATTAATCTAATTGATATGTAATTTATTTTGTTTCTAACAAAATCTCCTATTCAGCACAAGTATAATTAAAACACATATTAGAGTTTGATTTAAACCAGTAACCTGAAGCTGGTGTAAAATTAGATAAACTTCCTACAAACTGACCATTAAAGTTAGTTGCAGCAACACCTGCACCTATGATTTGAGTTATCTCTGCTCGAGCCAGTTCTGGTATGGCAGTTTCAACACTAACTGGGTTGTCACAAGGGAATGCAACCAAGTTATTGCCTTCTACTAAACAAAAGTCAAAACCTTCTTCAATGTAGCCTGTATCTTCTTCCGGGAACTCGGCTGTGACTAAAAGCCCAATTGTATGTGTACCAGCCAAGTTAAATCCAAATCTCAAGGTAGTATTATCTCCATCAACGAAAAGTGTCGACCTATTTCTAAACATATGTACTCCTGAAGATACAACTGTTCTGTGATTATGACTTTGTTCATCATTTGGAGTTATATAACATGATTCTGTAGGACATTGAATAATATTTATTAAAGCCCATTCCAAATCATATTCAGAAAAAATAGTACTTAAATCAGTATATCCCAAATCTTCAATTGTTACATCAATTGTTCGTTGTGTCACATTTTGATTGAAACCTAAACCTAATAACAGAATAAATAATAATTTCATAACTCTCTCCCTTGTTTATACTGGAATTTACAAAAAATATATAAATATGGCGAAAGAGATTCGTACCCCTCAATTTATACCCCTCAATTGGATATTTATGGATAAATAAGATAAAATATGGACAATAAAAAACCCTCAACATTTCTGAAGAGGGTTCTTGTTTCTTCTTCTTGTACCCACGAGAAGATTTGAACCTCTGACCTACGGATTAGAAGTCCGTTGCAATTGAATAGGTTTGTCGAAGGAAATTACCTTAACGCTATCTAGTCCTGCCCCACTATTCCTGCCCCACATTGCTTTAAAACTAGGGAAATGCTCTAATATTAGATGAATATTCATATTACTATAAACCTCAGTAGCGTTCATAGATGAATGACCCAACTCATTCTTTACTAGATAAATATCTCCTGTCTGCAGGTATCTTGTTATAGCGAACGTATGACGTAAGGAGTGAAGAGATAGCCCTTTTCTGTATACTTTAATCTTCTTCAAACATTTAACGAATAGTTTGTTATATCTATCCGTAAAGTTTTCAGATTTAAACCCATTATCAATATGATCCTGCAGTCTTTGTTGCATCTCCTTAACGACACGTATCTGCGAACTATTTAATCTTACTTGTCTTTCTTTCTTTGCTTTTGTTTTTTCTGCAGGTACAATCAAGAAGGTACCATCAATATATCCATTAAATACCTCCATCTTCCTTACTCCAGATGTAACGTACAGTTTAAATGCCTTTTTCCAATGTTCACCGATATCTAAATCCATTATCTGATTAAACCAGCTTTCTCTAATATATTTAGGGTCTTGTTTAGGCACGTTAATAACAATTTTAGGAACTCTATTTATATACTGATTATCATAGCACCAACGAAGGAATGTTTTAATCGCTTTTAGTTTGAAGTTAATTCCTACTCTGGTGTGTTTATCTTCATAATAAGATTTAAAGTCTTCAATATGTTTATCTTTAAAATCTTCAACAT
>PBGO01000028.1 GCA_002719095.1 Fidelibacterota bacterium | reverse complement strand
CATTGGTATTTATGATGTATCTGGAAGAAATATTCAAACGCTGGTGAATGATACCTATCAGCCTGGATATTATAACATTGTATGGGATGGAACAGGCTATTCAAGTGGTGTTTACTTTGTGAAAATGACCTCAGGAAGTTATACCCAAACACAAAAACTGATGATGATTAAGTAGTACTTAATGCTAAATATATTTTATAGTTTTATTATTTACTTTACTATTGGGTTAGCATCATTTCAATCTGACGATTTAGCTGAAAAAAGAATCAGAAAAGATATTACTTATAATTCTTTTGATACAAATGAACGCCTTTCTGTACGTGATGAGCAAGAGTTGGTAAATTTTATTGATTCTCGACTTCAAATTAATAATATTCCAGGAGTTTCTGTAGCTGTTGTTAAAGATGACAGAATAGTATTGGAGAAGTATTTTGGACTTTCAAACATTAATCAAGACATATCAGTAAATGAAAATACAAAGTTTATTTTATCATCTGTTTCAAAGACTGTAACAGCAACAGCACTGATGCAGCTTTTTGAGCAAGGTTTATTTGGGCTTGATGATGACATAAATGATTACCTCTCGTTTAGAGTCATCCACCCTGATCATCCTCAAGTGCCTATTACTTTTAAAATGCTCTTAACTCATACTTCAGGAATTAAGGATAATTGGTCTGTGATGACCTATTATGATGGCGATTCAAGCTATGAGCTCAGCAGTTATGTCTATGATTACTTTCATCCACAAGGATCTCTTTACAATCCAAATTTAAACTTTAATAATTCATCACCTGGAGCAACATTTGAATACAGTAATAATGCTGTTGCTTTGATTGGTTTGTTGATTGAGCAATTGTCAGGCGATTCTTTTAATAATTATTGTAGGCAAAATATTTTTGAACCTCTTGATATGAATGATACGTTCTGGTTCTTATCTGAAATAGAAAATTTAAGTGAAGTAGCGCATCCGTATAGATGGGTAAGCTCATCGCAAAACTCGTGCTTTGAAATAGGATGTGGTGTTTATGCAGATAATCTTCCCTGCTACTGCGATATTGATTGCGCCAGCTTTGAAGATTGTTGTTTTGATTACCAGAGTGTTTGCGGAGAGTTAGGAACCGGAGCTGACCCAAGCAATCTAGTTGAAAATAATCACTATGGTTACTCAGACTATCCATCTGGTCAGCTAAGATCCACATCTCGCGACTTGGCTAAATTTATGGCAACATTCTTAAACAGTGGAGTTTATAACGGAACAAGAATTTTAAATAATAGTACAGTTGAACTAATGAAAACTATTCAAAATCCATCAATTAGCACTTCACAGGCACTAATGTGGTACTATAAAAATGAATTAGGAAGAGATTTATTTGGGCACAACGGTGGAGATGTTGGGAGTTTAACGGAAATGTTCATGTCATTTGAGGACAACATTGGTGTAATCGTTCTAACCAATACAGATCATTATAGTGCAACAATAGAAATTGAAAATGCGCTTTTTGATTTTGCTGAGACAGCAACCTTTTCAAGTGTAGGGGATATTAATTCAGATACATTAATTAATATTCAAGATGTCATACTTCTTGTGAATCTAGTGCTAAATCAAAACTACAACAATCTTGCTGATATCAACTTAGATCAGGTTATAGATATCTTGGATGTGGTACAAATCGTTAATATCATTTTAAACTAAAATTTTTATCATAGTACATTAATTTTGGAAAGTATGTATACTTCTGAAAGGTTTTTATGTCTTTCTTTAAAATAAAAGAGGTTTCCCATGCTTAGATATTTATCAATCGTATATTTAATTGGAATTTGTATGTCTCATAGTAATCATGATTATTACTTTTTCAATACCAATGATAGAGATACAATAGGAGATATTAACAGTGATAATGATATCAATGTTCAGGATATCATTCTGATGGTTAATCTAGTCATTGGAAACGAATATGATGTGCTCGGCGACTTAAATAGTGATAACATCGTAAATGTTCTTGATATAGTTCAGATTGTAAACATCATTTTGTACGGTCCTCCTCCCTCAGCTGACTGCAGTGAGCAAGGCTACACTACTCAAGGTATTTTAACTAATATCAGTGAACAAATCTATAATAACGATGAGTCAGTTAATGCATTTAGTATTTACTCTTGGACATCAGATGAATCAACTAGAATTTTATCAGGTAATGGAATTCCCAATCATGAGGTCGGCACATTCCCCAATCCTAATTGTCCATCAGGTATTAGTGAGCAAAACATAAACCACACCTTTTCCCTTTTCCCAGAACTGGTTTCTGAACAAGGTCAGGCTGTTGGGGGGCCAGGTGGTGTGATAGCGTATGCACTAAACAGTGTAAAATTTGACCCAGGTACAGCTGGTCGATGTAATGAAAATGGTGTTTGCAGCTTAGCCCAAGGACAAGGAAATTGGAATATTGAAGCGCTAGGCCATGAAACATTTGACTTTGGAGATGATATGAATCATGCGCACGTACAGCCCACAGGTCAATATCACTATCACGGTATGCCGGATTTGTTGATTGATTTTCTTGACCAAGGTCAACAAATAACTTTAGTGGGTTGGGCTTCTGACGGATTTCCTATTTATACTCGATATGGCTATGCGGACCCATGTGATATTAATAGTGAAATTATAGCTCTACAACCCAGTTGGAAAATGAAAGATCAGCCAGATACAGGTAGACCTGAATTCTTAACTCAGTTATCCGGTGGCCCAGGAGGCGGACAAACAAATTTAAATACACCAATCGAAATGGGAGCATTCACACAAGATTTTGAGTACATTGAAGGTTATGGTGATTTAGATGAGTGTAATGGACGAGTAGGAGCTACACCTGAATTTCCTGATGGTATATATCACTATGTAATTACTGATGACTTTCCATTTTTTTCTCGCTGCCTAAAGGGTGAATTCTCTACAAATGGTGGTGGTAACGGAGGTGGTAATGGAGGACAAATACCAAGCTGTGACCAAGTACCTAATGGAATGCCTTGTTGTGGTGATAATGTTTGTGGCGGCCCTGAAAATCAATCTAATTGTCCGGAAGACTGCCCTTAAATAATTTATCGATTATTTCTAAATGAAATTTTATTAAATTCAACGTTACTATAATCCATAAATAAAGGAGTAATGATGAAAAATATAAAATTTATATTCTTGTTAATTTTTACTTTATCTTGTGAAGACGATACAGTATCTTCAAATTCATCTGCCTGTGATTCAAGTTTAGCAGGAACTTGGGTAATGACTGCTTCAGGTGTGATTGATGGAGATACAGGAGATTGTTCTGCAAATCCTCCAACAGAAACTAATACAAATTCATCTTATATTTTGTCAGAAGATTGCACTTTTACACAGGTATCAGACATACAGCCATGCAATGACTCAAGTGGTGAAAATTATTCCGACTTTTGTTCAGGTACTTGGTCTTCAACGAGCTCAACTATTTTCCCACTACCAAATGGATATCAGCAGTTAGGCTCTGTATTTCAATCAATACTTACATATACGCTTAATGCAGACAATACAGTAATGTCTTTGTTCATTCCTACAGATACTACTAATGATGATCAGGATAATCCAGATTCATGTCAATACAATGAGTATACCAAGCAGTAGATTTATGAAAAAAATAATAATACAATTATTTTGTCCTGATCAAAAGGGTATTATATCTAGGCTTACATCAATTTTATTTGACGCTGGCCTAAGTATCTCATCTATTCAGCAGTATATTGATCGCGAAAAAGGAAATTTTTATATGCGATTAGCTTTTATGCATAATCTCAAACAAGAAATTCCTACAAAAGAACTTTTAGATTTAAATGAAAAGCTAAATGGAAAAATTGAAATTATTGATGCTGACCAAAAATTAAATGTAGCAATACTGGGCACAAAAGAGTCTGAACCTGTTTATCACTTATTAATCAAAAATAAATCTAAAGAATTAAAATGCAGTTTTCCAGTTTTAATTAGTAATCACAATCAGCTTTCTAATGTTGCAGATAAATTTAACATTGATTTTTTTGAAATCACAGATAACGAAAAGATCCTTAAAACATTAAAATCAAATAAAATAGACTTAGTCGTTTTAGCAAGATATATGCAAATAATACCAGAAAGTATTATAAAGCATTATAAGAATAAAATAATAAATATTCACCATGGCTTTCTTCCAGCATTTAAGGGTGCAAAACCATATCACCAGGCATACGAAAAAGGAGTTAAAATTATTGGTGCAACTGCGCACTATGTTACAAATGATCTTGATGAAGGCCCTATCATCTATCAGGATACGATCCATATCAATCACAAGCACTCAATAAAAGATTTCATTCAACTTGGGAGACAAATTGAAAAGGGTGTTCTTTATAAAGCGGTTAAATCTCATTTAGATTATAAGGTAATTGTTTTTGATAATAAAACTATAATATTTGATTAGATTAATTTTTGTAAAAAATAAATTTACAATAGCGTAAATTTAATATGTATTTATGAGCACAATTAACGATATAATTTCAAGAAACTCTAATTCAAAGCTAAAAGCACCTCATCCAACAGATGAAGAAATGCAGCTTGTATACAAAGCTGCTTTAAGGGCTCCGGACCATGCTAACCTAAAACCATCACGGTTCATTGAGGTTAAAGGAATGGGTCTTGAAAAATTATCTAAAATTTTCCAAAAATACGCTCAGGATACAATCACGCCTCTAAGTCCTGAAAAACTTGAAAAATACAAAAATGCACCATTCAGAGCTCCAATGATTATAATGGCAATATCTAATACAAAAATTCATAAGAAAGTTCCTGAAATTGAACAAATTTTATCAACCGGTGCAGCTGTTCAAAATATACTCAATGCTGTACACTCTCTTGGTTATTCTGCAATATGGAGAACAGGTGTTTTTGCATTAAATGATACTATTGGTGGTTATTTTAATCTCGGGTCAAATCAAACAATACTAGGATATATTTACATAGGTTCAGCAGCATCAGAACCAAAAAAAATTAAAGAAATTGAAGTAGAAGATTACGTTAAAAAATGGGATTAGATTTTACATATTTACAATCTTTTTTGTCAGGGTTCATTTCGGCAATTATCCTTTATCAATCAGCAGTGGTTGCAGGTACAGTATTTAAATCTCTTGAACAAAGTCAATCTAGGATTTTCTTAAGAACTATCTTTCCAAAGTTTTTTAAATTTATTTTTATTTTAGGCTTAATTACTTTACTTATAAGTATTATAACTAACAGTCATTACTATCAGTATATTGTAAGTTCTGTAACAATTGTATTCTCATTTGCTTGCGTCTTAATTATCCCAATGACAAACCGCTTTAAAGATGAAAAAAATAATAAAATGTTTGGATACCTTCATACACTAAGCGTTTTGATGACGATGATTATTTTATTACTCAACATATCCTTAATATTTGTAATATACCACTAGAGCAATTTATATTACACAAACGAGTATCATTATGAAAAAAAACAATTTAAAATTCTCAAGTATCCATGGATTTATTTTATTAACATTCATACTTTTTGTATCATGTTCATCAAGCATAAGTGAGCTAGATAGACTAAATAAAAAAAACCCAACAGGTAGGTATGGTGAAAAAAATAATCTCGTAGAATTTTCTAGCTTAAGTGAACTTCTAACTAAGCCTAACAATTATTTAAATAAAAATGTACTAGTTAGAGGTGAAATTATTGATGTATGCCCAATGCGTGGTTGCTGGATTAAAGTCAAAGAGGATTCTACATCAAATATAATTAGAGTTAAAGTGACTGATGGCATCATAGTGTTTCCTACTTCAGCTATTGGCCATAAAGTAGATGTTGAGGGTGAATTTGTTGCATTAAACTTTTCAGAGGACCAGGCGAGAACATGGAAAGTACACTTAGCTGAAGAGAAAGGTATCCTGCTAGATTATGATGATGTTCAAATCGAAGAATCAGATTTAATCGAATACAGAATACTAGGTAAAAGTGCAAAAATTTATTAAGTATCCTATAAACGTGGTTAACTAACATGATTGCTTCAGAAGGTAAAATAATTATTTTTCCGTTATCTGCGTTACTTTTATTAGGAATTATTATAAATCAAATACTTGATGATACTATAACATTAATAAACTATTTTAACATACTCATATCTGTACTTTTAGCTTTCTCGTTGTGGTTTTTTAGAGATCCAAGAAGAGAAATTAAAGCTGAAAAATCAAAGATGATTTCTCCTGCTGATGGGAAAATCATAGAAATAGAAAAAATAAGCGACCCAGAATTAGGTGAATCCCAAAAAATATCAATCTTCCTTTCAGTATTTAACGTCCACTCTCAATACGTTCCGACAGATGCTAAAGTTCTAAATAAATCTTACATACCAGGTAAGTACATAATGGCATTTAACCATAAGGCTTCTGACAAAAATGAAAGAGCTGAAGTTATGTTTGATAACTCTAATGGTAACCAATACAAAGTAAAACAAATTGCCGGCTTTATTGCGAGAAGAATTTTGAATTATATGGTTCCAGAATCGCATGTTAAAAGAGGTGATAGACTGGGTTTTATTAGGTTTGGTTCAAGGGTAGACATAATCGTACCCACAAAAAATTTTATTGTTTGTGTCAAAAAAGGTGATAAAGTTAGATCTAAAATATCAGTTATAGGTAATTTTATAAAGTGATTAGAACTCAATTTCCAAATGTCGTAACTCTTATAAGTATATTTTTTGGATTTTTATCAATATTAAATAGTTTTATGGACAAATATTCAATAGCATGTTACTTCATTTTGACTGCAGCAATTTTGGACTCTATTGATGGCAAAATAGCGAGATTATTTGGCGTCACTTCAGAATTTGGTAAGCAACTTGATTCTTTATCTGACTTAGTATCATTTTGTATTGCTCCATCATTTCTAATTTATGTTTTGTTTTCTCATGGAATGCCAGGTATATCAGGTGAAGTAATTGCCTGTATGCCACTTTTCATTGGAGTGATAAGATTGGCTAGGTTCAATATTAAAGAAGATAATCCTTATTATTTTGAAGGATTGCCTACAACATTTAATGCAATATTTATTTGCTCATTAGCACTTTATGTGGAACAATATAATATAATTTTCAAGCAATCTTTTGATACAAGACTTTCCTTATCTTTAATACTTATATCATCTTTCTTAATGGTAACCAAGATAAATTTTCCAAAGTTTCCTGCATTAAACTTTAAATCTGGTAAAACAAATAATTTGAGATTGATTTATTTAAATTTAATTTTTTTAGTTATGATAATATCATTTTTTTTTGATAAATATTATATTTCTTTCTTGTGTGTTACTTCGGCTATGATTATGATTGGTACTATAAAACATTTAGTAATTTCTGAAAAAGTCCACATAAAATTCATAAAAAAAATAATAAGAAAATAATTTTATATTTTTGGTTAATTACCAATGAAAAAAAACCATAATTTTTTAACAAGAAATCAGTTTTTAAGAGTCTTAAAAAATCTATTTTTTGGATTTGTTGCATTGATTAATTTTCCATTTGCAAGTACTAAATTAAAAAAGGAAAAAGTAGAAATGTTTAAAATTACAGACTTGCCTCAAAATGGTCCGTGGCCTACTTCGGATCCGTTTTTATTTTGTGTTCATCATAAGGATAATTATCCAATTGCAAATGATAATTTAGGTCCAAAGGATAATCTTTTCGGCCGGAATATTGGGAATGATTTTTCAGACATGGATGGATGGAGCATGTATCATGGTACTGCAGTTCCAGGTTTTCCCAGACATCCACACAGAGGATTTGAAACAATTACTATTGTAGAAAAAGGATTAATTGATCATTCTGATTCAATGGGCTTTTCTGCTAGGTATGGTGATGGAGATGTGCAGTGGTTAACAGCTGGTGATGGTATTCAGCACTCAGAGATGTTCCCATTATTGAATGGAAATGATAGAAATCCTATTGATTTTTTTCAAATATGGATTAATCTCAGCTCAAAAAATAAAAGAGTTACCCCAAATTTTAAAATGTTTTGGAAAAATGATATACCTAAAATAACAAAAACTGATAAAAATAATTTAAAATCATATACTGAATTAATTGCCGGGAGTTATAGTAATCAAAAAGCTCCTTCACCTCCGCAAAATTCTTGGGCCAAGAATGAGCAAAATAACGTTAATATTTGGAAAATTAAACTTGACGAGGGAGCAGATTATATTTTGCCAGAAGTGGAAAAAAATGCTTCCAGGACTTTATATTTTTATAAAGGAGGAAAGATTTTGGCTAACGGTGTCGAAATTCAGAGTAAATCAATGATTGAGATTAATAATTCTAATCAAGTTATCATCTCTTCAACTAAAGGTCAAGCTCATATATTATTGCTTCAGGGAAACCCTATTGAAGAGCCTGTAGTTCAATACGGACCATTTGTCATGAATACGAAATCTGAAATCCAAGAAGCTTTTGATGACTATAATAAAACTAATTTTGGTGATTGGGGTTGGGCTGAAGATGGTCCAGTTCATGGTTCAAATTATGAAAAATTCTCAAAACAGAATAAATGACCTCACAACATATATATTTTAATTAGATAAAAGAGAACAAAATGAAAAAACAAAAATTAATGGAAAAGCAAAGATTTTACTACGATAAAGGATTCTTGGGAAGTAAATCAGGTAGACCAATAAGAATTTTATCAGAGTATTTATCACCACTGTCATCATTTAAGCACAACAAAATAGAGAGCACGGTCGTTTTTTTTGGCTCAGCGAGAATTAAGAATGAAGAAAATACGTCTATTAATAGATACTATAAAAAAGCTCAGGAACTGGCTTATATAATTACAAAGTGGAATATCAAAAATTTTGAAGGTAAAAAATATGTTATTACTTCTGGTGCAGGTCCAGGTATTATGGAGGCAGCAAACAGGGGAGCGACTCAAGCCAGAGGAAACACCGTTGGTTTAGGAATATCATTACCTTTTGAGCAAACAAATAATAAGTGGATTACTAAAGGATTAAATTTTGTTTTTCATTATTTTTTTATGAGAAAATTTTGGTTCATGTATCTAACAAAGGGTATAGTTGTTTGGCCAGGTGGAGTAGGGACATTAGATGAATTGTTTGAAATACTTACTTTAATTCAAACTAAAAAAATAAAAAGAAATATACCTATAGTTCTTTTTGGAAAAGAATTTTGGGAGGGTCTTATAGATTGGGATAGGCTAGTTCAGAATGAAGTGATATCAAAAGAAGATCTTAATTTATTTATTATTTTGGATGATATTAATGAGACTTTTGAATATTTAAAAAATAATATGGATAAGTAATTTACTTTTAATCTTACTATTTATTGTTTTTTATTACGTGTTTCTTATTATTTAGGCCCAATTGTTATATATAATTAATCAATGAAAACGATATAAGCTCTTTTTAAAAAATAGATTTTCTTTTTAAATTATTGTATGGATTTAAAGCTAAAAAAAGAAGAGCTACACTTTTATTCACTCAACGATGACAACTTAAAAAAGATACATGTATACGAAACCGGTGTGTCTGCTGGTTTTCCCTCACCCGCGGATGATTATCTAGATGTAGATTTAAATTTACATAAATATTTAGTCAAGCATCCAGCTGCAACTTTTTTCATAATAGCAAAAGGACATTCTATGGAGAAAGCAGGAATAGGAGATGAAGACTTGTTAGTAGTAGATAAGTCGTTAGAAGCTAAGAATAATGATATTGTAATTGCTTCTGTTAATGGAGAATTTACAGTAAAAAGATACATAAATATTAACGGTAAAATCTTGTTAAGAGCAGAAACTGAGATTGGAAATTATCCTGATATAAATATTAACGAATCACTAGATTTTGAAATATGGGGAGTAGTAACTCATACAATACATAATCATCGATGATTGCTCTCGCGGATTGTAACAACTTTTACGCTTCATGCGAGCGTGTTTTTAATCCTAAATTGAAAAATAAACCTGTCGTCGTCTTATCAAATAATGATGGCTGCATAATTGCCAGAAGCAACGAAGCTAAAAAGCTTGGTATTAGAATGGGTGAGCCAGCATTTAAGGCCAAGGATATTATAGAAAAAAATGATGTGTATGTATTTTCTACAAATTTTGCGTTGTACGGCGACATGTCCAACAGAGTAATGTCCATAATTGGAAACATGGTTCCATCTTTTGAAGTATATTCTATTGACGAAGCGTTCCTTAACTTTAGCGGAATCTCTAATTATACTGATATCTGTTCAAAAATAATGAAAGTCGTTAATAAATCCACAGGTATCCCAATTTCTATTGGATTAGCTAAAACTAAAACTTTAGCTAAAGTTGCGAACCATATTGCTAAAAAGCATACAAAAGAAAATATTTTTGTGTTAGATAATAGTTCAAAAGTTTTGAGTGTATTAAAAAGATTTCCAATTTCTGAGATTTGGGGTATAGGAAGATCACGATTAAAAATGCTTAATTTTTACGGAGTAAAAACAGCTTATGATTTTATTAAGCTTGATGAAAGATGGGTGAAGCAGAATATGACAATTGAAGGTTTAAGAATGCATAAAGAATTGAAAGGAGAGTTGTGCTACTTAGTTCAATATAGCAGTCAGAACAAAAAAAGTATTTGTACATCGAGAACATTTTCTAGAGATATTGATAATATTGAAGATTTAGAACAAGCAATATCAAATCATGCTATGAGATGTTCAGAGAAACTCAGAAAACAAAAAAGTAGCGCAAGGTATATAGGTGTTTTCATAAATACAAATCGGTTTAAGAATCAAAGTCAGTATCTAAGTAGTCATAGATCAATTTTACTTGATACTGCGACAAATGATAGTATAGAGATTATTAAGGCATCTATAAGGCTTCTAAGAAGTATTTATCAAAAAAATTATTATTATAAGAAATCAGGAGTAATAGTCGGAGATATCATTCCTGAGAATGAGGTTCAAATAAATTTATTCAATCAATTTGCTGATCATCCTCAAAGAAGCGATTTGTTTAGAAAAATAGATCTAATAAATAAGACTATGGGTAGAGATACTATCAGAGTTTTATCACAAGGACACCCTAGAAATTGGAAGCTTAAGCAGGAGAACCTATCTCCTTGCTATACGACACGATGGGATGATTTATTGCGAATATCCAGTTAAGTATGGTTATTTTGGTTAAAAATAAATATTGATTAATCGAAGAGGAATAAAATAAATGCACGTTTTGCACGTTTTTTTCTTGCATATGTTTATTTTAGGCTGTAATATATATCAGTTAAATAAACATGTAGAGATAATTAATGTTGAAAAATAAATTGCATAAAACCTCCTCTTTTAAAAAATTAGGTACCCTTTTTTTCAAAATTCGTTTTTTATCTTTACCCATTAAAACACACTCTTAGGGTACCTAATTTAAATTGCAAACTTTATAAAGGAAATTTAATGAACATTGTATTGGTTGGAGCAACTAGTGGTATAGGACATTCTTTAGCGGAAAATTTGAGTAGAAACAATAAACTTTTCATTGGGTCCAGAAATGAAACTAAAATTAATGATATGGTTGATAATCCGTCGTTTAGTAATATACTAGATGGGGGTGTAGTTGATGTCTCAGAATTTGATTCCATTGAAGATTTTCTTGATTTAGCAAGAAATGCTTTGGGAAAAATAGATGCCATAATTAATTGTGCGGGATCTTTACTTCTACGACCTCCGCACATGCTGAAAGAAGATGATATTCTTTCAGTTTATAAGACAAATGTCTTTAGTTGCTTAGGTTTATTGAAATATGGTTTTAAGCATCTTAAGGATGAAGGTGGAAGTTTTTTGTTTTTCTCTAGTGCTGCTTCAAAAGTAGGTTTGAAAAATCATGAAGTGATATCTGGAGCAAAAGGTTCAGTGTCTTCAATTGCTCTTTCTGCAGCATCAACTTACTCAAATTACAATATAAGGGTAAATGCAATCGCACCCGGTCTTGTAGATACTCCAATGACAAGCAAAATAACCTCAAGTAAGATGTCTTTGGAATATTCAAGAAAAATGCATGGTCTAAATAGAATTGGTAAACCTGAAAATTTTGTACCTATCGTTGAATCTTTACTGAATGAAAAATCTAATTGGATTACTGGTCAAACAATTTTTGTTGATGGTGGTCTCTCAAATATTAAATAATCATTGGATGCAAGATTGATTAGGCACATTGATAATTATCATTCAAATCAAACAAACTCTATTTCAAAATATGCACTAAGTAATTGTAAGTCACTTTTTGATTCTTTAAATGCTAAAAGTGAATTCAAGGATACTTTTTTTGTTATTCCAGAATATACCTTTTTCTGGATAAGTGATTTTGAAATTAGTGATTTACAGGATTTTTTACAAATAAAGAGATACCTTCAAAAAATAGGCGAGCTTTCTAAAGCCAAAAATATAAGGTTAATTTCAAATTCATCCTTAAACATTAATTACTTAAATAGTAACCGCAANAAAGAATTTAGAAAATTATCAATGCTTGGAGAATTATTTGANATTATGAATNTANCAAGAACTTTTTTCAATGAAATNTGTNTTTCTTTCAANNATTGTAGTAATAACAATCAAGTATATTATGCTGATAAAAAAGATATGCTNCGNAAATTTTCTGAAAAATTTAAGCTTCTTCCTCAGTCAGTAANNAAAAGANTAACAGTTCAAAATAATTCTAGTAAANATTTTTTNTGTACANANGATCTGTTTTATGGNNTATTCATTAATACAGGTNTTCCAATTGAGTTTAATTCTATTAAGCACAGACTNCATAGTGGAGGCCAGAGTGAGGAAGAAGCTTTNAAATTAGCTTTGANTACATGGAGTTCTNTTGATANGANTNTTGATATNGATTTTNATNGTAAAAATNCTAAGTCAAGNATGTCTGATTTTTTTTTAAAAAAAATAAAANATGATAATNATNANTGCANNAATAGATTGACANCTTATTCTNTTGATTCTTATGNCAANAAAACTNTTCCNANTTATTGATGTTNTATAANCAGAAAGTAAAATTAAAAAATATTGATTTTANAAAAGTTNCAGCTGCTTTTCATGATTTTAGGTTTGTAAANTTTCTAACNTATNTTCAACCCGTGAAAATTATNAAATGGACAGGNATNAAAGATGGAGATACTGCGGANTTTGAAGTATGGTTTTTTGGATGGAAAAAATTATTTGTAACTCATCAAAATTATAAAAAAACTAACNGCACTCTTTCATTCACAGATTATGCNGATGNCAGTTTTCCATTNGGAGTTNCTGNTTGGAGNCATACTCATGAAGTTAGAATTGAAGNTGAAACANTTTGNATTGTAGACGATNTAAAATTTANTCACAAAAATAGATATNTAGGAATATTAGTCTATCCAATTCTTGTAGCACCAATTTTCATTAGAAANATTTCATATCGATTATTTTTTTATAAAAATNATTTTATAGATTGATATCTCTCTAANGATAAATTTCTAGAGTTTCGGTAGTCAATAATTGGTTTNGGATAATCTAATTCAATATCTGACTCCCATGGTTTTTGGATATANTTNTTAGGNAAGTGTTTGATTTCAGGAACATACTTAATTGTGTAATGACTTTCAGGGTCAAATTTTTCTCCCTGCAAAATNGGATTAAAAATTCTAAAATATGGTGCTGCATCTGCNCCGGTGCCTGCTACCCACTGCCAGCTTGCAACATTTGAAGCATAGTCTGCNTCAACTAAACAGTCCCAAAACCANTGTTCTCCTAACCGCCAATCTATCAATAAATTTTTAACNAANAAAGATCCNACTACCATTCTNACTCTGTTNTGAATGAANCCTGTATCCCAAAGCTCTCTCATTCCTGCATCAACAATTGGAAAGCCAGTCATTCCTTTTTTCCAGGCGTTAAATTTTTCTTCGTTATTTTCCCAATTAAAGTTATCAAATTTGGGTTGGAAGTTATTGTANTCNATATCAGGAAAGTGATAAAGTAGATAGTAAGAAAATTCTCTCCAACCAAGTTCAGATTTGTAATGTTCAANATTTTTATCAAAATCTAGTTTCTGAAGTTCCCACCACATACGATGCACGCTAATCATNCCNAATCTTATNTATGGCGACATACTAGAGTTTTTGTTTANATAGGGAAAATCTCGCTTAATTTTATATTCAGATACAGAATTCTCAATGAATAATTNAAATTTCTTCATTGCTTCTTTTTCAGATATGAGCCAGTGCTGTTCCAACTTTTTATGCCAANCAAGCTTTGGTAATAAATTGAGNTCNTGCAATGATGTGTTGTTATCAATGGATGCAAAATTAATNTCATTCNGTTGTCCTAACGGCCTATCAGGCTCTTCGTATTGTTGTAAGCAGCCTTTACGNTAAAAAGGAGAGAACACTTTGTATGGTGTCATGTCTTTTTTTAAAATATTTCTAGGCTCCCAAAGTAAACTACAATTATACAGCTTTANTTCTAATCNCANTTTANCTGCGAGAACTGATATTTTTCTTTGCAGATTGATTTCATCTGGAGTAAAAGCTTTTTCCATAAAAATTTTACNTATANCANGATTTGATTTAAATTCTGATATAATCTGCAAACTGTCNCCCTGGTAAAATTGTAANTTATTGTTTANNTCTGAGTTAAGATTNTNAAGAGCATGATGAAGCCAGTATTTTGATGCAGATCCAATNCTTTTTTTAATNTTNACTATATCNTGTATATANATAGGGATGATNTTAGNTTCTTTTGAAGCATAATGAAGTACNGGATTATCGTTAACTCTAAGATTATTTTTGAATATAACTAAATTCATAAATTANTTTGGGGCGTTAATCATTGNAAAAGAATCAGCATAAAATATATCTTTTTTTAAATTACCNCTTACGTATGCGATTCTAAATGCATTACAGATACCATCAACATTATGTGACTCTTCGTGGCTTTCNTGNTANCCCTTNACAACATAAGATTTNTCATTTACCATGATTCCTACACTGCATTTTTTGTCATTNTTTTTCCCAAGNTTACACTTATTACAAGATGATACAACAAAACCTTCGATTTTTCCATTTTTAGGAACTTNATTCACAAAATTTGATAGCTTTCTTGTTTCATTAACATTATTTTTGATTTGGCAACCACCACATCCTGCTTCTAGATTTGAANCTAANGCNAGGATTGCAACTGATAAAGTAATNAGNGATTTCATATTATCTCCTATTTAGTTATAAAATTCTTTTTTAGATTTTTCNGTTTTGTTATNAGNNGTTGATAAGCTATCCAAAAAATCATTAATAAATTCGAGNCTAGATTTTTCATCTTCAAGATTTAAAAAAATCTGTTTTATTTCNCTTGGNAAAACAACATTTTTTGTAAAGTCAAAAGAAATATTTTTTTCAAGCTCNTTNTGAAAATTTACATTAGGGTTTACTGACATTAAAATTTTNAGATATTTGTCTAATNTTTTTTCGAAATATTTTTTNTCTATTAAACTATATTCCTCATTGAAATATTCAACATCNGCATACCACAAATCTTTATCNTTATATANTTTTTTAATTTTAAACCTTTCATCTCCTTTACAAATTAAATCATATTTACCANTATTATATTTTTTAAGAACTTTTTCAATTGATATTGNGCAACCTATTTTTTCCATGANATCATTCTTAATGTANACAATGCCAAATTCAGTATCTTCNTTNAGNCATTCATCTACCATTNTTTTGTAACGTTTTTCGAAAATATGTAAAGGTAANTCTTCTTCTGGAAGAACGACCATGTTTAGNGGAAAAAGAGGTATTTTTTTTAATTTAGTCATTTTTCTGTTTTGTATGTTATGAGTTCAATGAAATTTGAATTATTATCTTTAATATANTTTGATACTGAACCATCTCTGTGNGTTACAGTGTTTGTTTTTTGTTCAACATCNTTGTCAAGNATTGCAAAATGAGCTGGGTGCTGATCATTTGTGACNAGCGCTAATTTCGTNTTTTTAAACTTAATAAAAGCCCAAGTAGAATCGCTNTAAATTTCTTTGCAATTGAAATTATTNATATACCATTTCAATGATTCTTGAATGTCCTNTACTTGTATTGCTATATGATCTACNACATCTAAATCTTTCATATNATCTCTCCNAAATAAAATAAAACTATAAGTTTNNNAAACCACGAAAAAGTTCTAATCCAATTACTNAAAATTAATTTTTTAATTTTTAATTCGCNGTATTTTTNNGATAGNGANTTATGTAGCGGNACTTGAATNAAAAATGTNCTNAACCANACTACAATAATTAAAANAAATGAAATTAAACTATAAANATTNTAATTATTAANTAACATTTCTATAACAAAAAATAATTCTATAACCATTAAGGGTAANACTATTTTTGATATATTAAANGTATAATNCATNTGATAAGATGTAAANCTTTTNCTATCAACACTNAAAAACATNGGGTAACTAACGAATTGAGTCNNTANTATNACTCCTAGNAGAGTTGCGTTGAATAATATGTGAAATGAATATAGCATAATTTAATTAACAAATTTCATCACTTTGTGCAGGATTTCAGATTTGTGAGTAATTATTTTGTTAGCAAGTCTTTTAATATCACAAAATATCAAATCACCATCCTTTAAATTATTAATTTTTATTTCGTGACTCATCACCTTGTTTTTTTTACCATTGCTGAAAATTAAGTCATCACCATTAAATAACTTTAAATCTACCAAACTTCTAATATTAATGTTTCTTGAGAAAGAATATTCAGTATTGCTGACCGTATCAATGCGATAAATATTTGACATGATAAAATTTGCGAAAATTAAAAAACTGAAATATTTATTATTAAGCTACACATTTTTTAAGTAAAAGCTATAAAAATACCGACCAATATACCTGTGATTATTCCAGTACCTACACTTTTAATGGGTTTGTATATTTTTACAATATTAAAAACAGAATTAGTGCCCATTCCAAAAAATACAAAAAGGAATAAGCTTATCAAAAATGATGAAATTAAAATTAACATATGTTGTCTCCTTTGTTTGGGGAGAGCTCCCTCTCATCATACATTTCGAGCCGACGAGAAGTGATTACATACTCCGAGAGAGAGCTTTCTTTAGTAATAATATTTAGTTGCACGCTTTGCACGCTTTATATTAATGAATAAAATAGTATATTGCAAATAAAATGTGCAAATCGTGCAAAATTTGTTGGTTAGAAATATTTTATTATGTAAAATTATTGCATGAACAAAACACTATTAAATACTAAACAAGTGGCCTCCCTTTTCAAGGTAGACACATCAACTGTACGTCGTTGGTCTCTAAGTGGCAAACTCAAATGCTCAAGTTCTAGAGGTGGACACAGACGTTTTGCTTACAAAAACATTATTGATTTTTTGGACGTCAAAGATAAAAATTTAAGCCTTGACCTCTCTGAATTAAACAAAATTTCAAATACTTCAACTAAAAATAATACTATTGAAATTCTTGCAAGCAATGCACTTGATCGAAAATATAAAGTAATCGAATCAACACTAATAAAAACATATTTGCAAGGTATTTCGATACCAAGAATTTTTGATGATTATCTTGACAAAAGTCTTGAGTTAGTTCAGTCAATGTTAGATGATAAGAAAATATCAGTTGCAGAAGAGCACATTTCTAGAAAAACTATTTCTAAAGCTTTGGGACATTTTAAAAATGCAATAATTAAGGATACTGAAAATTCGGAAACTAATGTGCTCTGTTTAAATCTTGAAAATGACATACCTGACATTGCCATAGATATGGTACAAATTGTTCTCGAGACCAAATCTTATAAGGTTTTCAATTCTGGTGCTAATACGTGCATCAAAGACTTAAAAATGTTGCTTAACAAAGAGAAATATGATCACATATACATATTTATGTGTAATCGGCAATGTTGTGATGCTACTGTCCAAAGTCATTTCAATGAAACTATATCAAGTCTTGAATTAATTAACAATCTTTGTGAAGAATATAATATCAAACTTCACATAGGCGGCCCTGCAACTAATTTAATCGATGATAAAGTTTCCTTTAAATATAATAAATTTCTAAAATTTTCAGATATTTAGTTACCAAAAAATTATATGGATAAGATAATAAAAATAGATGATGTTGAAGGAAAAGTTTACGAGCTTGACAACTGGAAACCAGATCAGGGTAATCAAGTTAAAAAGTATTTTTCGAGTAAGTTTATTGAACTTAAAAAAGAATATGATTCACTTGTAAATGATTTTAACTGGAATAAAATTATATTTGAAAGCGAAATACTTTTTGTACCTGTGATGGGGAAAAAATATTATCTCTATAAGAAAAAATGCGGCAAAAATTTTATGTCATTAATTAATCCCTCTGATTGGAATTTTGAAGGTAAATTTGATTTCATTGGTGTTTTCATTCAAGATTCAAGACAAAAATGGAATAAAATCGAAGATTTATAGAAGCATCAAATTCTTTACTGCCATATAGTTGCAATAAAGCTTTTATTTCAGAATTTTTATTTTTAGATTTAATCCTTGTGAATTATTTACTAACAATATATTCTGTCTGCTTTCTTTCATTTGGAAATATTTTATTTTCTCAATTTCATCATTTTCTTGCTCACAATCATTGTCACGAAACAAACTTTAGTCATCAAGATTGTGATGAATGTGCATTTCTTGAAAATAACGATAATTCGTATTGTGATATTTTTATTGTATGCTTTATTTATGATGAATTACTTACTGATAGTGAAATTCTCAATTTAGCTTATAATTCAGATTCAATAGAGGTTCACCCTTCACGAGCGCCCCCAATTTTATAAACTAGCTATCTTGTATAACTTTTTTTCTAACCAAAGCTTATTTTAACATTTACTTTAAAGGAGTATTTTATGATTTTTTTATCAAGATTTTTGTTTTTTGTAACATTCTTTAGTTTTGCATATTCAGATTGTACTGAATACGGCGACGAACAGACATGCACAAGCGCACTGGAGAATTGTGAGTGGCATGCTGATGACAGTTCATGTGAAGATGCAGATCATGGTCACGCACACTGCGAAGATATTATGGATGAAACAGCATGTGGAGCTGCAGAGGGTTGT
>PBGO01000027.1 GCA_002719095.1 Fidelibacterota bacterium | reverse complement strand
CTAATATCATAAGATTCTTGAGGTATTATTGGATCTATGAAGTATGGAAGCTCTGGAAATAATTTTTTGCACTTTCTATTCCATATTTTTGTTTTATAACCTCATATACGATATCGCTATTTCTACCTGACAATGTCAGAGTCATTGATTTTAGAAGGATGCACGTTTTAAAAGGGGACCAATACTCTGGTTGATAATCTAGAATTTTAAATTCTATAGGTAACTCATCCCACGCTATAGAGTTAATGTATTTATTAACACCTTTGGAAAAAGAGGTTAGCATTTTATAAATTTTGGGCTCTAAAATTATAATTTCACCCGTACATGAACTCTCCAAACCATTCCAGTTTTGATTAATGCTTTCTTTTTGCTCACATACAGCTATTGATGATAATGATTGTTTGGCTCCCTCCGTTATGCCGACAGTTCTCATAAACCTATCATTAGTGAGTATAGCATGATTATAGCCTAATATCTCAGACAATCTTCCTTCGTAAACCCGGGTTATAAAGTCCATCTGCCACAGACGGTCTCTCGCAACTACGTAGCCTTGTGCAAAATATAAATCATTATCGTTTTCAGCAAAAATATGAGGTATATAATTCTCATCCCAAATTATTTCAACATTGTTTATTATTTTTTCATCAAAAATATTTTTACGATCGTTTATTTTTATTTTTGCATAACCATGAAAAGGATCTAAGAGTTTAGCAATGGGCGGTAAATCAAACAGTTTATTATTTAATAAATGAATCGAAAAAAATATCGCCAACAGCAATATAAGTAGTCTAAGTATTTGATTCATTTTTTTGAAAAATAACTTATGTATACAATAACTAAGATCCAAGTAACGATAAAAACATATATGAATTCATAGAAAAAATTCATTTTTCATCACTCGATTGCATTTTGCTTTTAATAATTTTTTCGATACGGTTCATTCTTAATTGATACAAATAGAATAATAGAATTGAGAACGAAATAAGCGAAAATATAAATATTCTTAACCCACCATACTCAAGAAAAGTTCCATGACCTGGATGGGCCTGTACACTTTGTGGAAGCAGTTTGACTGAATAATAAATTATCGGAAGCATAGCTACTGCCATTATAGATATGTATGCACGATAAATAGATGTTTTTTCGTAAGACCCTCCATAGGCCTTAATCATAAAATAGCCTAAATAAATTAGTTCTAACATTAATGTGGTGGTTAGTCGTGGTTCCCATGTCCAATTAGTTCCCCATGCAGGGGCTGCCCACATAAATCCAGAAAACAATACAAGAAAGCCAAATAGAGCACCAAGCTCACTACAAGCTAAAGCTTTGTTATCGTATTTTACTTCGCCCCTTAATAAATATAAGAAACTGTAAAGACCACCAAATAAAAAAGCTATAGATGCATTCCATGCAATTGGGACATGGTAATAAAATATCCATCTCGAATATCCTTCTTTACTAAAAACAGCTTCTGGAATTGTTGCGTTTACAATAAAGAAAAAATTAATTATTGAAAATGAAATTGCAATGAAAAAGTTTAGTTTGTTTTGTTTTAGGCTTATCATTCTTTTATAATATCGTTATAGCTCCATATTCCTATAACTAAAAATAATATATTTGAGGCAATAATTAAAAATATCCAATTTGAGTATGTAATAAAAGTTGACCCATCTGATATTGACTGTGTTACTTTTATTATTGATAAAAGTATTGGAATTGAAAAGGGAAACAGTAAAATAGGAATTATCATTTCGTTGTTTTTAGATCTAAGAGTCATACTACATATAATATTACCCAATAGAGATAAGAACATATTTGTTCCAAAGCTCAACATCATGATAACAAATAAATTATTTAATTGAATCTTAAGGAAAAAAAATGCTGTTGGAGACAATAAAATGCTTATAGATGTTATTAAAATGAAAAATGAAATTGCTTTTGATAAAAATACTAACCCAGGATCCACCGGTGAAGATAAAATGGATGTAAATGCATCTAAATCTTTCTCAATCTGATAAGAGCGATAAAGCCCAAAACTGGATATTATAAATATTGTTATCCAAAAAAAAGCTATAGATTGTTTTGTATTTATGTTGCTTGATGAAATTGAAAATAAAAAAATTAATACGATACCAAGCGTCATCATTGAAAAGAAGGTTTCTTTCGTTCGTAGTTCATTTTTCAATTCTTTAATTATTAATGTATTTAGCATTTCTAGATTTTTATTAGCTTTTTATTTACAATCGAAAATTGCGTAGTTGCTAATTCATTCAGCTCCATATTCTGATGTGAAGTAAAAATTACTGTTTTGTTGCTGGCCCAATTCTTTAATAATTTTAAAAAAAAATCTCGGCCTTTGTCATCCATTCCACTCAAAGGCTCATCAATTAATGCTAAAGACCATTTGCTAACTGAACATTTTAAAAGATTATACTTTTGAAACATACCTCTGCTAAGTTGATAGCAGGGTTTGTCTTTATGATTGATCATGCCAATCTCTTCAAATAAAAAATCAATGTCATCGGGTATTCTTTGGTGTCTTAATTTTAAAAAAAAGATTAAATTTTCCATAGGAGTGAGATTCGGATAAACCATTGGTTGATGACCCCAATATATTATATTTGTTTTATATTCATAGCTATTTTTTTTAAGCTTAATGCCGTCAATATATATTGAACCTGATTCAGGATTTAAAATTCCAGCTATCACTTTTAACAGAGTCGTTTTACCTGAACCATTAGAACCTGAAAGATATACTAATTCGTGCTTATCAACTTTAAGATTAATACGACTAAGAACCTGTTTGAAGTTAAATGACTTACTAATTTCTTTTAATCTTAATATCATTCTTTATTAAAAAAAGGTGAAATGATAAAAAAAGCAGCTATAACAAAAATTAAAAAAAAGATGATTGCTAAGTACATTTTAGAATACCTTTGATTTTTTTATGAAAAACCATACAGAACAAAAACCTAATGTTAAAATTATAAACGTAACTAAATATAACACGGCTGAGCTCTCGTTTCTAATTAAATCTTCACCATAACAGGCACTAATAATTTCAAATATTTCATAATCTTGAAGATAGCTTTTGGATTGATAATTTTTATATTTAGCAGCCAAACAATTACTTAATCTCTTATTGGTTTTAAAATCTTTCAATATCAGACTTTGAACATCATGAGAATTTGTAGGGCTTTTGATTAAAACAGATATTAATTTTTTTAATTGATCTGCTGAACGAGAATCATGGTCGTAGAGTACTCCTTTTTTGCAAGGGCAGTACATTTGTTTTTCAAGCGAAAACTGCCTTTCATTAGAAATCATAAAAGCAAATAAAATAACGATTGTGGCTATCATGCGCTGTGAACGCTCAGTCATAATTTCTACTCAGCTTGCCACCATATGAAGCAAATGGATAAAGACTAACTATACCACCAATTAAAATTATCACTGCTCCTATCCATACCCAATTTACAAGATAATTAATCCAAACCGTAATCTGGATACTATTCGATAGATAATCTACTCTGTTTAAAATAATGTATAAATCTTTAATAATATTGGAATCAAGCGCAATTTCTTTTGTGATTTCATTCGGAGAATAATAGAACCTCTTTTCAACAGGCAGATTAATAATCTCACCCTTATAGTTAAATCGTATTTCTGCGATTTCTGCAAAATGGTTTGTTCTCCCAGAATCTACTTGATTAATAATTTCTAATACACTTTGCTCATATTCTGACCTTAGCGCAGCAGGAATTTCATTTCTGCTCATCAATTCATCTATAAGAAGATCATTGGGAATATCACTTTTTTCTATAAAATTATTGAAAGAAACAACTGTATAATCGTCAATTATTAAATCTTCAGAAGATTTTGCATTGATTTCATAATCTGCCTTAGATTCATACCCTCTTCCTATGAAACCAATAATCATCATCAAAAAACCTAAATGAACAATGTATCCACCATATCTTGATTGGTTTGTTTTAATTATAGACCAAAATGCAATCAGAGGATTTTCATTTCTTTTTTTGACTCTTTTGTATATAACTCTAATAAACTCATCAAAGATACCATAGCTAACAAATGTTATTAANGATACATATANACAAACACTAAAATTCATCAGTGATAAANGAGAAAAAATCCAAAAAAATAAAACNGATGTTAAGCCTGTGAAAAGACTTAAAGNTATTGGAACTTTAAATATTCTCTTTAGCTCTGAACGNTTGGTCTTTTTCCAACCAAGAAAGGGCGCTACGCCCATTAAGGCAAGTAANAAGTATCCAAACAANGCTGCAATCTGATTATAACCAGACTGATTTACCAGTTTTATATTTCTGTCAAAAATTATACTTGAAAAAATTGGNTGAAANATTGCAAANAAAATNAATATCATTATGCCTACAAATAAAACATTATTATATAAAAACCCAGACTCTCTACTTGAGAAAGATTCAATTTTTTCCCTTGGNTTTAAAGATTTAAAACGAATTAGTATNGTTANNAAGCTGAACACAAATAACACAAAGAAAAGCGCTAAAAACCATCCCCCAATTTCAGATTCTGCAAAAGAATGAACAGATTCTTTTATCANNCCACCACGGACTAAATAAACACCTAGAATTGTTAAGCAATAAATTATTGANACTAATATAACATTCCATAATTTTAACATACCTCTTCTTTGTTCAACCAAAATTGAATGAAGGTAAGCAGTGCTAACAAGCCACGGCATCAGCGACGCATTTTCAACAGGATCCCAAGCCCAATATCCACCCCAACCTAANTCAAGATATGCCCANCGTCCTCCNAGTATAATCGCAACTGTTAGAACAAGCCAAGCAAANAATACATGGCTTCGATTAATGNTAACATAGTCTTTTTTATCTTTTCCTTCAATTAATGCAGCTAAAGTCATTGAAAANGGAATTAAAAATCCAATATANCCTGTGTACAATAATGGTGGNTGTATGAGCATTAAAATATGTTGAAGATTTGGNCCTGTGCCTCTGCCATCTACAATNCCAAAAACTGGTTCAAACGGATTTTGTAAAAAATAAAGGAATCCAACGAAACATGCATATATAAATCCCATTATCAAAATTGTCGTNGGATATATTTCTTGAAGTCTGGTTTTAAATTTTAATATNAAATACATNAAATAAATTGACACAATTGTATTCCATANTAATAGAGATCCGGCAGANCCAGCCCAAAGTGCTCCTATTTTATAAATTAANGGAGTGCTNNTACTGCTAGTATTGGCAACAAACTTTAAGTCGAAGCTATCACTTAAAAACTCAATAAGCAAAGCTAAGAAACATATTATTANGATAATACATGANGATAAAATGGCGTTAGTGCCAGCTTTTATNTATACTAATCTATTTCTTGTATTATTGATTTNTCCAAATGCAATAATTGAGAGNCCAATCAAGCANAANAATAGAGATAAAAAATTAAGNGATGTGCCAAAAATTGAAATCATTGATTGTNTTTACTCATTTTAATAGCTTTCGTNTTCATATTTAGAGTCACATTTGGTTTGCAAGTTTGATGAATAAATAATATGATTTAAACNGAGGATATTNTTATCAANAAGCTGCTTGAAAGATTCGTCNTCAAAATTATATAAATCNTAATAATCTCCNGTTATAATAACATTGTCTCCTACCTGGAAGTCAACTTTCGTACCGATGTCGTGGTAAACTATTTTAACATATTGCCCTGAAGAATCAGTAAGATTGAAAACCGCGTGTGTTTTTTTATCATTGATAAATAACCTATCTAAATTTAAATCTTCAGCGTAAATAACTTTTCCTCCAATTATTAATTGCTTNTTCGGATCAAAATCCATGGAATCTATTTTTTTATTAAANTGTTCAATTGTAACNTACTCTGAGAAATCATTAAATAAAAATATGAACGAAATAATTAATAAAATTAAAGCAGATANGGTTAAAGAAAATTTTGTTTTATATGACATTTACTCCCAAATGGTAAATTTTACAGAAAAAAGCGCCATATTAAATTTAATAAACTTTGAATCTTATTACAGGTAAAATTGTTTTCTAATCGTAGATGCTAAAATGAATTTCTTTAGTAATATATCTAACATTGGTNGTATCTGGTACCGGTACCGTAACCTCATATTTTGCTGAGGCGCCTGATTCAATAGNACAATCNGTTATAATCCCAGATTTATACTTAATATCAGAACCTTCGATAAATGCAGAATCTGATGATATTAGGTTTGTATTTTCATCCCATAAGTAAAAAATAATCCTCGTGAAATCTGCTCTTCTCATTCCTTCGTTTTGGATTTCACCTGAAAAAACTCGTTTATCATTAAAGATTTTTTGTTCTGGTTCGCCATTGAAAGATAAGTCTGGAGAGTTTGGAGCTATTTCTTTGATAGATATAACATCATTTTTTTCTATTCTTATTTGACCGATTTGAGTTTTCAATATAATTCTATCAACATCTTCTTGAAGAATAGAGCCTTGNACCATACTTCCATTTATTAATTCAATTTCATGGGAAAGTACGGGAGCTTTAATCATTTGCAGTAAATTTGGATCTAATGCAACACGATTAATTCTAGATTCGTACTCAACGACTCTAGACTTTAAATCCGTAATTTGGTTCTGAATATCGTCAACTGTTTCATCCATTGGATAAAATGGGCTTGCATCACGAATATCTATCTTTTTTTTTCTATCACTGAAATTTGCTTCNGACGGNGTNTNGTTTGNAGCAGGNTCAGCATCNCTTTCTGATGATTGCAGATTTTGAAATGGATTTAATGAACANCCTGACAAAAATAAACATATAAGCAATACTAANATTGGATTCAAATACATTTAGTTTTCTCCTTTATCATTCTGCATAGCTTGAAAAGCAACTTTTCTTAAATTTTCTTTAATTGATTTTTCATCACCAACTTGCTTTATTAAATCAATTATTTCATTGTAATATTTATANTTATTCTGATCTTGCAACATTACNAGCATTTCGTCAACAATCTCTTGATCTGCTAANTCCTTGAGTGAACTTAAAGCTTTAATTCTAATGTGATGAGGGTTATCAGCNTCCTTNGATATATCAAGCAGGGCAAACTTAATTTCGTTNGAATCATAATTTTGCATTGCATCAATAAGTACGTTTAATAATCTGTGATATTCTGATTTTCCTACCTGATAAGATTCTACAAGAGACATCATCATTCTTGGATCCTCAAATTCTTCAAAAATCATGTTTGTNTATTTATTAAGATTGTCATTCATTGAAGGGTTNTCAAGAATTTTTATAAAATAATCCACTAAATCGGTAGAATTNTTTTTNGACAAGACATCAATAGCTTGCGCTCTAACATTTAAACTTAGATCATTGTTATTGGTAATTTCCATTANAATTGGAATAACCTTGTCGTCGCCTATTGATCCAAGTGACAGNGATAACANCTCATTCATTCTATTNTGGTTAGTTCTNCTAATTTCGTATAGCTCAACAAGAGTTAGTACCTGNTCCGTACTTCCAAGGGTTCCAATAGCATTTACGATATTTTCGCGTACATCCATAATTACGGATTCTGTTACTTTGAGCGAGCTAATTAATGCATCTGTNGATTCAGAATCTCCGTATTTAATCANAACGTTAATTGACTGGTTTATCATATCAATCTCTAATAAGCTCCCTTCTGCAACNGACTCCCTAATTGACTCCCTCACAAATGGTAGCTCAGAATCAGACAAGGCCTCCAAAGCTGCTAATCTAACATCGTATGGCTGCTTGATGTCTCTATAAATGATAAGCAAGCTTTCAGCAGACTTTGTTTTACCTTTAATGAGCTTGGCTTTTTCTTTTTCAATATCTTCAATTGAATAAAAATCAGGCGCAGCACAATTAAAAATAAAAAGTGATGTAATTATTGGCAAATATGTGATATTTTTAAAAATCATGTTTAAATTCATCTCATTTTAATAGCAAAATAACTTGCCTCTAAAACTAGTATAATTTATAATTCATTCCAAGAGAATTGAGTCCATTCGTTACCATCGTATTTAGTAATTGTGTAGTGTTTGAGCCAATCTCCCATAAATATTAACATTTTTGATTTTTCTTTAACAATTAATTTTTGATGATAGTGTCCAACCAAAACCACATCAATACCCTCTTCCCATTTTTCATTTGCAAAGTTAGATACATCTTTTATTATCTCATCAACATTATTATCAAAGTGATTATATCCATGACTTGTATTTGAGACTTTACTTCCAACTTGATAGCCACGTTTTTCACCTAAAAGTCTAAAAAAGAATATAAATAGTTTATTCCTTATCACTTTTTTTAAGGCTCTATAGCCAACATCTTTTTTTAAAAGACCATCGCCATGTGTGATTAAAATCTTATCATTAAAATCTTCAATGACTAGATCTTTTTTGTAGAAAGAGTGAGTAAATTTTTGTTCAAAATAGCCTAGATTCCAATAATCATGGTTTCCAGCTATATAATGTATTTGAATGTTATTTTTTTTTAAATCTTCTAATCTTTCAAATACATCCCAGTAAATCTCTGGCGTTTTTTTTCGAAATTCAAACCAAAAATCAAAAAAATCACCTCCAATAATCAACGTGCCTCCACTATTTTTTATTGATTCAAATAGCTGAAATAGTTTGTGCCTTCTTTCTAATTCTTTGGAATTGAGTTGCATACCAATATGACAATCTGATATAAAAAATAATGGGAGCTTCATCTTGAAATTTAAAACAATTAATTAATAATATGATGAATTTATATAAATTTAGACACCGTTATGAAACATATTTCATTCTATATCTTATTCCTTCATTCAATTGTCCTATCGCAATTTGGACAGAATATACTTCAATATGAGAAATTTGATTGGCAGTATATACAAACGGATTATTTTGATATTTATTTTTATGATATTGGATTAGAAAATAGAGATTTTCTAAAATTTGAATCAGATCAGGCATATGAAAAAATGTCATCTTATCTTGATTGGAGCTTGAAAGATAGGTATACAATTATTCTACACAATTCTCACAACGACTTCCAACAAACAAATGTGATAAATATGTATATGCAAGAAGGAATAGGAGGTGTGACTGAGCTTTATAAAAACAGGGTTGTTATACCTTTTGATGGATCTCTTGCTGATTTAAAACATGTCCTTCATCATGAACTAGTTCATCTATTCATTAATGATATGCTCTACGGTGGCTCTGTCAGGAATATGATATATAGTAATGTTAAACCTATTCCGCTTTGGATGAATGAGGGGCTTGCTGAATATTTATCAGAAAAATGGAATTCAAATTCTGAAATGTGGATTAGAGACATTGCTGCAAATGGTGGTACTCTTCCCAATTTTAACCAATTGAATGGTTATCTTGCATACAGAGGAGGACATTCGGTTTGGAGATTTATGACTGAAAAATGGGGTGATGAAATTATATCTCAACTTTTATGGGAAGTAAAAAGATCTGGTAGTGCAAATAAAGCTTTTGAAAAAGCACTCGGCTTAGACGCAGAAGGACTTCTTGAACTTTGGCACAGCTATCTTAAAGATTTATATTGGCCGGATATCAAAAATCGCAAAAATATTAGCCAAATAAGCGAAACGCTAATAAACCACAAGGACTTAGATAATAGTTATAATATTGCTCCATTTATATCACCTACTGGTGAAAAGTTTACAATTTATTCAAACAAGTCTGGTAGAATGGATATTTATCTTGTATCCACAAATGATGGAGAGTTTTTAAGAAAAGTAATAGACGGGGAAGAAACTTCAAAGTTTGAAGAATTACATATATTAAAGCCTGGCGTATCATGGTCTAATGATGGAAGCAGAATTGTTTTTGCTGCTAAGTCTGGAAAATCTGATGCTCTATATATTTTAGATCTGAAAACCAACAAGGCTTCTGAATATAGGCTTGATTTGGAAGGAATCTTTCAGCCAGTTTGGAATCCTTTAATTAATTCGTCAGAAATAGCTTTTATTGGAAATAATGGTCTTCAATCAGACATTTATATTTATGATTTTGAAAAAGACGATTTATTAAATTTAACAAATGATTGGTTTTCGGACACAGATCCTTCTTGGTCTGGTGATGGAGAAAATTTATATTTTGTTTCAAACAGAAACGATTACAATTTCACAAGTAGTGGCCTAAGCTTTAGCTCATTAGATAAATCTTTCGATGTTACACAAAATGATATATATAAAATAAAAATAAAAAATCGTAAAATTATTAGATTAACGAACACACCCTGGAATGAGTCCTTGCCAAGCGAACTTAAAGATAACAAAGGAATTATTTTCTTATCAGATGAGTCGGGTATAAATAATCTTTACGTTAATGATTTTGTTGAAAATTTTCCTATCACAAATATAGCTACTGGGATAACTCAGTTTTCTATTGATAGAGAAAATCGCCAGATTTTATTCTGTGGTTTAGAAAAAGGAGGGTTTAATATATACAGCATCACCGATCCTCTGAGGCTTCTAAAAAAAGATGTGGTTTCTGTTGAAGCAGACTGGTTGGCTCTAGATTTAAGCTATGATACTTACATCAACCAGAAGGATAAAAAAGTATCAAATAAAAATAATTACAATAATAATTACTCAAATTTTGTTTTTAATAGAATCGATTCCTCTAAAATCAGTGATTTCAGTATCACAAAAGACGTAAAGAAAGAATACAACGATACTGTTTATAGTTATGATAAACCACGTTTTACATTAGATTTCATGCAGGCAGCATTCGGATATGACTTAACGTACAATAATACCCAAGGAATGGCACAAATTCTCTTAAGCGATATGATGGGTGACTACAGAATTTATATTAATACTGAAATGGAGGTAGATTTTAAAAATTCTGATTATATGTTTGAATACCATTATCTGCCGAATAGGATTGACTGGTTTTTTAGAATCTATCACTACGCGTACCTATTTGACCAAAATTATAATTTATTTGCTGATTATAGAATTGAAAATATGGGGATTAATGTTTTGTCAAAGTTTCCTCTAAATAGATTTGAAAGATTTGAATCTTCCGTAAATTTGAACCACACTACAGAGACTTCCTTTGATGAGCAAAATTACTTTCAAGAAGAATACGAGGGTAGCTCAAATATATTTCAAGCTAGTTTAGGATATGTTTGGGACAATAGTAAGTGGGGCGGACTACATCCAATAGATGGAAGTAGATTTTATACTAAATATAGATTTTCCCCAAAACATAGTGATTTCAATTATGACTTTCATTGCCTTACTCTAGATTTTAGAAAATATAACAGATTTCAAATTTCCAGCTTAGGTATGAGATTTTTTGCTGGAAAGTTTTGGGGTAACAGTCCATATAAATTCAAGCTTGGTGGTGCACCTTGGATTGCCTCAAGCGAGAACCGTCCTCAATATAATTACGATAGTGAAGAGCATTACTTTTCTGAGTATGTTTATCCTATAAGAGGGAAATCTTTAGGCTCAATGTGGGGTAGTAATGTTCTGCTCATGAATCTTGAATATAGACTACCAATGTTATTATATTATCTACCTACAATTCAATGGTTGGGGCAGATAAACGGTGTGTTTTTTACAGATTTAGGAACAGTTTGGAATGAAAATATACCTGATTTTAATGACTCTGCTAGCTGGAATCACTCAACAAATGGAGAAAGCGTTGAGGGATGGGCTTGGACTTATGGCTTTGGCCCTAGATTTGTTTTTCTTGGAATGCCCTGGCAACTTGACTATACATGGCAATATTACCCCGTAACAGGCAAAAATCAATATAATGGTTGGTTTTTATCTATGGGCCTAGATTTCTAGTTACTAATTATTAATGTTTAAATGTTTCTTAACTTTTACTTATGATAAAAAAAATTAAAGAGTTTGGTCATTCTGCATCAATAATACAAAAGATAGTTTTAATTCTTGTAATAGGGTTTCTAAATTGTTTTTTATATTTAATTTTTCAATCATTCAGTTTAATTATTGCGCAGTATCTTGATTGGCTAGATGAGTGGGTTTCATTTTTTTGGTCTTTAGTTGAAATAATATTTATAAATCTATATGTAATAATTCCTATTGGTATTTTTTTGGTATGTAAATTATTGTCTAAAAAAGATTAGTTTAAAAAACTTCATCTTCAATATTCCAATTAATAATTATTTAATTTTTTAGTAGCGGACTAGCTGTTTAATCTGATCTAGTAAGTTTGATTTGGGCCAGAAAACATTCTGCTCTAAATTTTGGTTAAAGGGAGTAGGGATATCTATTGAACCAAATCTTTGAAAGGGTGCATCTAAATATTCAAACATATCTTTATTTACCGATGCTGCAATCTCTGCTCCCACTCCACCAGTTTGATTTGCTTCATGAACAATCATGCCTTTGTTTGTTTTTTTAATTGATTCATAAACTATGTCCTTATCCCAAGGCAACAATGTCCTCAAATCGATTAGCTCAATAGAAATTTCATTTTTTACTTCCTGAATTATCTCATTTATCCAAATAACGCTAAGTCCATAAGCAATAATTGTGATGTCTTTTCCGGTTTGAACTAATCTTCCCTTACCTATCTCAATGTTGTATAAATTTTTAGGAACCATCTCTTTTTGTGTTCTATATAAAAACTTGTGTTCAAAAAAGAGTACCGGATTTGGCTCGTTAATTGCAGAAAAAAGTAATCCTTTTGCATCATAAGGAGAAGATGGATAAATAATTTTCAGGCCAGGTATATGCATAAAAATACTTTCTAAATTTTGTGAATGAAAAGGGCCAGCATTTACTCCTCCCCCTGTTGGCATCCTTAATGTTACTGAAACTGGGTGGCTCCAACGATAGTGTGTTTTTGCAAGATTGTTAATTACTTGATTAAAACCGCAGCTAATAAAGTCTGCAAACTGCATTTCCACAATAGGCTTAAAGCCTTCCAATGAAAGCCCTAAACATGCGCCTATAATTCCTGATTCAATGATTGGTGTATTTCTTATTCTACTTTTTCCAAATTCTTTGACAAAACCTTCAGTTATTTTAAAAACACCTCCATACTCAGCAATGTCTTGACCCATAATTATTATTTTTTCATCTTTTTTCATACTTTGATGCAAGCTCTCCTGAATTGCGTCTACGTACCTTATTTCTTTTTTACTTTCGGAGGGCTCTATTTGCTGAAAATCATAATCTGCATAAACATCTGATAATTCTTTTGATTTTGAGCTTGAAGGCAATCTTGTTTTTAAGGCACTTTCTATATCCTGTTCTATTTTATTCTTAATTGATTTTCTGATTACATCAAAACCTTCTTCGTTAAATATATTTTCATCAGCCAATGTAGATTCAAAGTTTTTAATTGGATCTTTTCTCTTCCATTTTTCAATCAATTCTTTTGGTACATACTTCACGCCGGAAGCTTCTTCGTGACCTCTAATTCTAAATGTTTTTGCTTCTATTAGTACTGGTGAGGGATTCTTCCTCATATCTTCCGCAATTTTTTTTATTGTTGTATAAACAGATTCAATGTTATTCCCATCAATTGTCATCCCCTTCATCCCATATCCAACAGCGCGATCAGATAAGTTTTTACATAAATATTGTTCCGAGGTTGGTGTTGATAAACCATAGCCATTGTTTTCAATTAAAAATATTACAGGCAACTGCCAAACTGCTGCTAAATTTAATGCTTCGTGAAAATCTCCTTCACTTGTTGCTCCATCACCAACAAAAGCTAGCGCAACCCTTTTTTGCTTTTTTAGTTTGTATCCCAAAGCGACGCCATTTGCAACGGGTAGCATAGCTGCTAAGTGAGAGATCATTCCTATGATATTATATTCAGGTACGCCAAAATGAAAAGAGCGATCTCTTCCTTGAGTGAATCCTTCCTCAGTTCCAATGATTTGACCTATTAGGTTCTGCAAAGGTATTTTTCTTGACGTAAAAACACCTAAATTACGATGCATAGTAAAAATTGTATCGTTGGGCTTAAGCGCGTTTGTTGCCCCAACACTAATTGCTTCTTGACCAATTCCGGAAAACCATTTAGATATTTTTCCTTGTCTAAGAAGATTGAGCATTTTTTCTTCAATCAACCTTGGCGTTAATAACTCACCATATAAATCTTTTTTTATTTTTTTATTAATTTTCAAAATTTTTGTTTTTCAAAGTATGTATGTTGATAATTTAAGCTAATTATCTTTAAAGCTCCACTTTAAAAGACTGTGAATTCAAACGTAAATCGGCTTTTTTTGATTGTTTTCGAAAAAAAATTTTAATCTATTAAATCAACACATCCCTACATATTGTGTTATTGATTACTATTGGCACAACATATAGCTACTTAAAGTAATACTTTAAAAAAAGTTTTTGCATTTGTTAGTTTGATTTACATAAGTTACGCCCGATGGGGTAATTTTTTATGGTTGCCTCTTCAATTTTCAACTCTGGATTATGGTTCAGAGAAAATATAATAACTAAGGAGAAAAACAATGAAAGATGCTTTAAATAATGTAAATGGATGGGTAACAGGTTTAGTTACTATCTTTAAAAGCGTTATAGTGTTCTTCGTTTTTGCTGGTATACTTTATCCAACTGAATCGGTTAACGCGATTGGCGGAATAATAAGCCTGATTAAGCAATTCACTTCAGGTGGGTTAGCAGGATTACTAGCATTAGTTGTATTTGCTTCGTTTAGCAAATAAGTAAGCCTTTGATGCATGCAGAGCTATTTGATGCTCTGCATGCAATTTATCAAATTTCTAAATAATAGGAGATCTTATGAAGCAAGGTTTACAAGCAGTAAAAAGTTGGTTAGAAGCAATAACAGGAGTATTGGCAAGCCTGCTAGTAGTTTCTTTATTGATTAACATTTTGTTTCCAGACGCACTTGGCGAATTTAGTGCTTTAGACAATCTAGGCATATGGATGAAAAGTGTTGGCGATAATGGCTTAGCTGGTGTTCTCGCAATACTTCTCGTTTATGTTTGGTATCAAAAAAAATAAGTCAGCTTACACATATTCTTAAAAGTTAAAAAAGCCTCCTTGTGAGGCTTTTTTATTTCTTCCAATTTATTTTTAAAAATGGGCCAGTCAATCCTATCAACAACACGTAGTATGGATGTAAAATTGTTAATATTGTATATGCTAATAAGGACCAGTTCTTCTTTAATTTACCTAAAAATATTGATGAAATTAAAAAGTCAGCAAATGCTTTGATTAATATTAGATATAAAGGAATTAACTTAAAATTTGCTAACAATGAAAAAGTGGATATGATAAATATCATATTAGTTAGAAATAATAATATTAAAAAAAATTTGAGCTCAAAGGTTGTCGATGACTGAAAATAGTAAAGACCTTTAGATGCATATCTTAATCTCTGTTTTAAAAAATTATGAAAATTACTTGGAGCTTCTGAAACCACAATGCTTTCTGGACAAAGAACATATTCAATTTTTGAATCTGTTTTAGTTGCTATTTTTTGGAGAAGAAGATCATCATCTCCTGACTTTATATGCTCATTACCTATATATCCATTAACTTTTTTAAAAACATTTTTTGTAAACGCTAAATTTCTGCCTGTGCAAGATAAATAAAGTTTGTTTTTAATTGCTCCGGCATTTACAGATTCTTGTATTAAACTTTCCATTTCAAACAAACTTGAAAGAAATAAATCTTTATGAACGAGAGGAGTAGGTCCACAGACCAATCCTACTTTTGTATCCTCAAAGTAATCAACCATTGACTTTATCCAGTCTTTTCCTGGTATACAGTCTGCATCAGTTTGTAAAAGTATATCACTTTTAGACTTATTAATGGCTTGGTTTAGTGCCCATTTTTTATTGCTCCATCCTATAGGAGTACTATCAATATTTATTAATTTAATGTTATTAAAATCTTTTTTAAAATCATTGACAACTTCTGCAGTTTTGTCGGTAGATCGATCATTCACGACGATGATTTCGTAATTATCGATACGGTAATTTTGAGAAGTCAAAGCTTTCAAAAGTTTCGGTAGAGACAGTTCTTCATTTCTGGCTGCTATTATAACTGATACAAATGGATTATATGTTTTCAATTCCTTCTTTTTATCATAATAAATCCCGGAACAGAGCTTTAAGATAGTTAAAAGGTATGTTTTTAAAACTATGATTGCAAAAATAATCATTTTTGAGCCCTATTTTGCCATGATAGATGGTGAACAAAAAAACTTCCTAAACACATTAGAAAAACGTACGGAATATTAATAATGTACCAAAAAATAAAATGTGTTATTGGGATTGAAATTTTAAATCTATAAGAGCCAAGCCGCTGCAACATTAGCTCACTAATTAATTTTATTACGAAAACAATGTAAAATGTGTCAAATGATTCTGTGAAAAGTATAAAAATAATAAAAAAATTAGACAAAACAGTTGAAACCATAATAATGTAAAAACTAAAGTTATATCTCCACATTATCTTACCATCTCCTGCCCATCTGACTCTTTGTTTAAAAAGATCAATCCATTTTTTTTCTGGTCTACAATAGACAAATGATTCCTTGTCATCGTTGAATACAATATTAGCTTTTAATTTATTACATAGTTGTAAAAAAATAGAATCATCACCCATTAATAATTTTTTAATTTTTTCATAGCCTCCAATTTTATTAAACAGATTTTTACGATATCCTTGATTTTGGCCTGAAGATGCAAGAGGATATCCTAAATCACAAAATGCTTTTGCAGAAAACATCAAAATTAAAAAATCTGTTCTTTGAAATAAATTAGCTAATCCATATTTTCTTTTTGCTTTAGAAAATCCTACAACATAATCAACTTTATCTGAAAATTTTTTTGCCATAGATGAAACCCACTTGTTGCCAAAACTACAATCAACATCAGTAAATAAAAGTATATCATATTGCGACTTTTTAATGCCAGCATCAAGCGCTCTTTTTTTAAATGATAGTTGATTGTTGCCTTCGACAGAGCTCGCGTACTTAATTTTTGTGTTTGTATTTACAGCCTCAAGAATTAAAGATTTTGAAGAATCTTCCGACTCATCATCAACTAATATAAATTCAAATTGTCCTTGATAATTTTGTTTATTGATACAGTTAATGAGATTAGGTATAGACTTTTCTCCATTTCTTATAGCAATGACTACAGATACTGAGGGATTATCCTTGTTATTTTGAATTTTTGGAGGTTTAAATACTAAACTGGATATGTTGAGAGCTAAAAAAAATATATAAATTATTACTGCTGCTAAAAATACAACTAAATGTAATTCCATAATTAATCAATAAACTTATTATCTTTCATCCAACTATCATTAACAAAGCTGCTTAAGTAATTTCGAACTGAGTCAGGTAAAATAATTAAACAATTACCGCCATTTAATTCCTTGGCAGCCTCAAGCCCAGCGTGAACTGCTCCACCACAAGAACCACCGATTAGCAGACCTTCTTCTCTAATTAATCTTCGGGCCATGAGAAAAGAGTCTTTATCATTAATTTTAATATATTGATCAACCAATTCATTATTTAAAACCTCAGGAAAAAAATCATAACCTATGCCTTCTACCTTGTAAGAATGGACTTCCGTTCCGCCACCAAGAATTGAGCCGTAAGGGTCAACGCCTACTATTTTAATATTAGGATATACTTCCTTTAGTTTTTTTGCAAGCCCAGTGATTGTTCCTCCAGTTCCAACTCCCGCAACAACCATATCTAAGTTCTCAAACTCTTTAATAATTTCAACCGCTGTTTTTTCATAATGCGCATTTGGATTAGCCTCATTAGAGTATTGGTCAAGTATATGTGAATTTGGTATCTCTTTATTCATTTTTTTTGCAACACCAATATGACTTTCTTCAGCGTTCCAGGCTGCTTCAGTTGGTGTTCGTACTATTGTTGCTCCTAAGGCTCTTAAAACTACTTCTTTTTCCATGCTCATTTTTTCTGGCATTGTTATAATCATTTTATAGCCTTTAACAGCAGCAGCCAAAGCTAAGCCAATACCTGTATTGCCTGATGTTGGCTCTATTAACGTATCTCCAGGTTTTATTCTGCCGGATTTTTCAGCTTCGATAACCATATTATACCCTATTCGATCTTTTATCGAACCGCCCGCATTAAAAAATTCGCACTTAACAAACATATTGCAGGATAATTCTTTGCCAATTTTGTTAAGCTTTACAATTGGCGTATTGCCAATTAATTCTAATATGTTGTTATATATCATGTTTTCTCCGAAAAATTAATTTGAAAAATGGTATAGAAATATACCACATGCAACAGATACATTTAAGCTTTCTATTTCATCGTTGTTAATAATTTCTATTTTTTCATCCACTAATTTTGATACATTCTTAGATAATCCCTTTGATTCACTGCCCATTACGAGAGCCCATTTTTCTTTACTAAGTTTAAAATCTTTTATTGATTTTCTTGCGTTAACATCAGCAGCTATTATTTGGAATTCATCTTTTTTAAGTTCTTGTAATTGATCCTCTATTTGCCCGGAAATAATATTCATATTGAAATGAGCTCCCATTGCTGATCTAATAACTTTTGGATTATAGGGGTCTACACAATCTTTAGATAGTAAAATGTTTTTAATTCCAAACCAGCAGGCAGTTCTCAAAATTGTTCCAAGGTTGCCTGGGTCAGCAATATCATCTAGCACTATAATTTGATTCGTGTTTTTTTTTGTAATTACTCTTGGTATTTTTGTAATCCCGATAATACCTGATGGATTTTTAGTCAAACAAATTTTTTTTAGCTCGACATTAGATATTAAATTAAATTTCTCCCTTGAGCGTATCTCTTTTAAAAAATATTTATTATTGATTTCAAATTCTTGAGTTGTCCAAATTTTTTCAAATTCTATATTGTAATGCACTAACTGGCTAAATAATCTTTTGCCTTCAATCATAACTAAATTATGGAGCTTCCTGCCTTTATTTGTATGCAACTTCCTAATTAATTTGATTTCAGACTGACTAATCATTTATTTCAATAGCAACAGGGGCATGGTCTGAACCTAAAACATCTTTTAAAATAACTGAACTAACTAATTTTTTTCTTAGCGTTTCTGAAATACAAAAGTAATCAATTCTCCAGCCTATATTTTTTTTTCTTGCCTGAAACATATAGCTCCACCATGTGTAGTGACCAGGATCTTTATTAAAGACACGGAATGTATCTATAAAACCCCCATTAATAATTCTATCAAGTCCCGAGCGCTCTTCATCAGTAAAGCCTGGATTTCTTTTGTTTGTTTTAGGATTTTTCAAATCAATCTCTTTGTGAGCAACATTTAAATCTCCGCACACAATAACTGGTTTTTTCTTATCAAGGGTTTTTAAATATTGAAAAAAATCTAAATCCCATTTTTGTCGATAATTCAACCTTAACAGCTCTCGTTTTGAATTTGGAGTATAAACGGTAGTTAAAAAAAATGTTTCGAATTCAAGCGTTATCACTCTTCCTTCTTGATCATGTTCTAATATGTCTAATCCGTAATAAATATTCTTTGGCGGGATTTTTGAAAATATAGCAGTTCCAGAATACCCTTTTTTGTTTGCAGAGTTCCAAAATTTATGAGGATAATCATCTAACGTTATGTCCACTTGTTCCTTGTGAGCTTTAGTTTCTTGTAAACAAATAATATCAGGATTTTCTGTATTTATAAAATCTAAAAAACCTTTTTTTAAAACTGCTCTAATACCGTTTACATTCCAAGATATTATCTTCATTTTTTCTCCAATAATAAGTTATAAAAATTACTTATCTTCATTGAACTCAACATCAAAATGTTTATGAATAGTATCCAGTGGAGCTTCAAATTGTTCGCCCGATGACATTGTTTTGATAACACCAACATTTCTTTCAATTTCTTCCTCACCTAAAATTATAACGTACTCACTATTTAACTTATTCGCTTGCCGCATTTGAGATTTAAAACTTGCTCTTGAAAAATCCATCAAAACCTTGATTCCTAACTGGTTTCTCAAAGAATCACATATTTTGAGAGCATTTAAAATAGCTTCTTCGCCAACGCTAATAATAAATACGCTGGTTTTAATTTCGTTTTCTTGTGAATCTAAATTTAGCGCCATAAGTAATCTTTCCATGCCTGCTGCAAAACCAAAAGCCGGCATTGAATTACCCCCTAGGTTTTCGACTAGGTTATTATATCTTCCTCCTCCACATAGAGCATCCTGTGAGCCTAAATTGCTTGTGCGAACTTCAAAGGTGGTTAGTGTATAATAATCCAGACCTCTCACTAAGTTTTTATCAACTTTGAATGGGATGTTAAGTTTATTTAAATACCTTTGAACTTTTTTGAAGTGATTTTCCTCATTTACATCAAGACACTCTAAAATGCTTGGTGCTTCTCTAATTATTTCAATTTCTTTATCAATTTTTGTATCCAGAATTCTTAAAGGATTTTTTTCAAATCTTTCCCTGCTGACCCTTGATAAATCGTTAATATACTTGGTTAGATATTGTTTTAATATTTTAGAATACTTTGCTTTGGTTTGTTTCGATCCAACACTATTTAAAATAAGGCTTAAATTTTCAACCCCAAGCATATTAAATACATTATATGACATGGCAATTATCTCTGCATCTTGTTCCGGATTTTCAGAGCCAATTGCCTCAACTCCAAATTGGTGAAACTGTCTCTGGCGCCCTTTTTGAGGGCGTTCTCTTCGAAAAGCTGGACCGATATAATATAGTTTGTTAACTTTCCTTAATTTATCCATGCTATTCTGAATAAATGATCGAACCGTTGGTGCTGTGAGCTCGGGCCTAAGCGCAAGCGAATCACCGCTGTGATCTCTCCATGAGTACATTTCTTTGTTTACAATGTCCGTTTGATCTCCAATAACCCTATTAAATAAATCAGATTTCTCGATTATTGGAGTTCTTATTTCGTTATATCCATGGATTTCAAAAAAGTTATGAAGGATGTTTTCAACTTGTCTCCAATTTTTACATTCGTCGGGACCCAGGTCGTGCATTCCTTTAATTGATTTTATTTTCATTTTATTTTTTTTATTTATAATGTAAAGTTGCTAAAATTATCGCTATAAACTACTAAAGACCAAAGAAACTACCACCACTTGATTTAATTTTTACATCTCTTAAATCGGGATTTTTAACATAAATGTTGAGTAAAAAGCCTTTATTATTTCCTGTTGGCCACCATTTAAAACTAAACTCCCAACAATGCAGTGGTCGAAATAAGTATAGACTATGATTCACAATTCTATTTTCAACTAAATCAAATCTTGAAGAATAAGTCATTTTCCAACTTTCAGTCAGTTTTATATTGATATCCGAATTAACCCAAAAAGTTTTATTCCAACCTATTTGATTTTGATTCGTGTAAGATTGCAAAGTATAGTGAAGCCTAAGGCCCGCATCCCAAACTTTGCCCTCTTTAATAACAGGCGTGTAAGGCTTAGTCGATTGGTGCATAGACATTTTCTGCTCAAAGTCAAGTGTGTCTACTATGCTCTCTTCCGAAGTATCTTTATCATTTAAGTATTGACTGCCACTAAGTCCCAGATCAGTAGAAAAACTAGCATATGTCAATCGTGGAAATGATTCAAATGTGTTAATGCTTACAAGGTTTCCCGAATTTGGATCTAACTCCTGCTTGTATGGGTCATGGATCATCGATATGTCTAAATCAAATAAATTAGGAATTAATGCTTGAATTCTTGAATTAATCTTAGACCATTTTAGATAAGTATCCGGATTATATGAAGAGTTTAGAGTCCAATTTAAAAAATTCTTTTTTTCAAAGTTTCCTGATTGGTTTTCATATTTGATTTGAAAGTCATTACGTATTGATAAAGAATACCTTCTCGACAATGTTGCAGGAGTACTACCGACAATTGACCCTGAAAAGTAATCTCTGATTTCTGTAGCACTTCTTTGAAATAAACTCGATTTGTTTGATAAGTCTGGTAAATAACTAAACGTAATATTTGGACTTAAAGTATGTCTAAAGCTATTTATGCGCCCTACTGAAAATGGAATAATACCATATAATTTTGTCCCCATTGAAAGAGATACAGTGCCTGATAAGCGCCTTTTGTATGATTTAACATAATTGAACTCATCCGTAAACTCATCATTCTCATCTAATTCATATTTTTTATATTTAAAAATCCAACTTTCTTTCAAATTAACGCTAGGAGTAAGACTAATCCACTTGAATATTTTATTTGAATATGAAAGATTCATAGTATGAGATATTCCTGAATCGAAATAAGTAGTATCTATTTTATCGTCAATGAAAACTTCTCCAACATCATAACTGTTATTATCATTTTCATCAACAAAAACTTCTCCAGCATCATACTCTGAGTAATTTTTAGCATAAAATCCTATTTTTTGTGTTCCTGTACCAAATGATGATGCTGAACCGAAGATTTTATTATACCATTTATTACCTTCTCCAAAAATTTTAAAAGAATT
>PBGO01000003.1 GCA_002719095.1 Fidelibacterota bacterium | reverse complement strand
CTTTTCAAAAAAAAGGGAGAGGCTGCTGTTCTTGATTCTATATCCAAAAAGGGTTCGTGGAACAGGAGATTGGCAAGAGCTAAAAAACATGCCGAGGAGGTTGCAGAAGACCTGCTAATCTCTTATGCTGAAAGAAAAAAAGTTTCAACTCATCCTTTTTCCGTTGACCCTAATACAGAGAACACATTCCTTAAAAGCTTCCCATACAAAGACACAGCAGACCAAGCAGTGGTTTGGAGCGAAATAAAAAAAGATTTAGAAAGCTCGGCGCCTATGGACCGCCTTGTCTGCGGCGATGTAGGATTTGGTAAAACCGAACTATCAATACGTGCAGCTTTTTTGGCTGCTATGTCTGGTGTCAAAACTCTCGTTCTTGCCCCAACAACAATCCTAGCTAAGCAGCTGCACAGTTCGTTTTCAATTAGGCTAAAGGATTCGGGGGTAAACTGTCAATTGTTAACTAGGTTTGTGAAAGCAAATTTACAAAAATCTATTGTTGATAGTTATGTTAGTGGCCCTTGCGATGTTTTAGTTAGTACTCATAAAGCTATTTTTCGCGAAGAAATTTTAAAAGCTTCGTCTTTGATTGTGGTTGACGATGAACATAAGTTTGGCGTTGCTCAGAAAGAGGCTGCTAAAAAGGTTAACAACTCTGTTAATATGTTATATATGTCTGCAACGCCAATTCCTAGAACTTTAAAAATGGCTCTTTCAAATATTACAAATATATCTACATTATCTACTCCTCCATTATCAAAAATTGAAACAGAAACATATGTTGATTACTTTGATGATAACGTTATAAAAAAGGCAGTAATGTATGAAGTTAGCCGAGGGGGACAGGTTTTCTTTATTCATAATAAAGTGCAGACTATAGGCACAGTCAAACACGTTTGAAAAAGCTTTTTCCTGCCTTAAATATTAATGTTTTGCACGGCCAAATGTCTCCTAAAGATATTCAAAATAACCTGGAGCTTTTTTTATCCAAAGATACTGATTTGCTTGTTGCCTCTTCTATTGTTGAAAGCGGCGTTGATATTCCTTCTGTAAACACAATTATTATTAACAACTCGCATTTGTTAGGCGTTTCCCAGCTTTATCAGATGCGCGGGAGGGTAGGTAGGTCCTCAAAATCCTCTTTTGCATACTTATTGATTCCTAAAAATGCGACCCTTACGCCAGAATCTAGAAACAGGTTAAAGATTATTGAAAAAAACTCTTCTTTGGGCTCATGTTACTCTGTAGCATTAGAAGACCTTAATAATAGAGGAGGAGGTGCCGTTTTTGGATACCAGCAAACAGGAACACACACAAACGTTGGGTTTGATCTATATAACTCTTTTTTAGAGAAAGCAATAAATAATAAAACAGGAGAGAGTAATGTTGTGTGTAATATAAGTTCTTATAAAAAACCATATATTCCTGAAAACTACATACCTAGCTCTAAAACCAGGGTTTGGTTATATAAAGAAATTTCTTCGATTTCTAAATTAGAAAAGATACCTCCGCTAAAAGAAAAAATTATAAATCTATTTGGATCTATTCCTGGGCCCTTAAGTGATTTAATTTTTTTAAAAAGCCTAGAAGTTTGGGGATCAAGGTGTTTTTTCTTTAAAATTAATGTGCAAGATAAACATACTGACCTTTTTCTCGATACTTTTTTTTGGAAAAATAAAATTGATTCTTTAATAAGTGCTCTAATTAGTTATAAATTTATTTTAATTGAAGGCGGTAATGTTGTAAGAATTAAGGTCGAAGAAAAAGAACTTCCTTCAATCTTTATTAATATCTACAATGGTATAAAAAATGATAAAATTTCTATTAATTAGTGTAATCTCTTTATTTACTTTTGCTGTTTCTAATACTCCTTTGTTTTCCATAGGCGACAGCACATATTATGAGTCAGATATGTTTGATTTTTATGGTATGTCTTCTTGGAATAGGTCGTCCGTTGAACAACGTAATAAAATGATTAATGATTTTATCGTACGCGAAGGAGCTTTTTGGTCTTCTAAGGCTGACAGACTAGATATGACTGCTTCCTTTAAAGAAAAATCATATAACAAAAAACGACAGCTTCTTGTTAATTTTTTGTATCAATATGAGATTTCTAAAATGGTTATGGATAGCTCTAGGTTTGAGCTTGGAAAGGTTAATCTAAAAAAAGACTTATTAGTTCACCATATCTTGTTTGGATATGATGGGTCTGCCTTAAGAGCTCCTGTTGGTCGCTCTAAAGAAGAGGCTTATTTTCTTTGTTCTAGCGTTTTAGATACTATTACTTTTCAAGATTTTCAATCTGTTGCTAAAGCTTATTCAAATGACGGGTCTGTAAATAAAAATTTAGGTAGGTTGGGCTGGGTGTCCTGGGGTTCTACAGTTCCAGCTTTTGAAGAGCAAATTTTTAAGGAAAGCGTTGGAAGTTTTGTTGGCCCTATCGAAACAGAATTTGGCTTTCATATAGCTTATATAGAGGATCAAAGAAATTCTTCTTTATCTTATTTAGGAGAACAAGAGCTTTTAGATGCTGCTTTGCTTAAATCTGCATCAAGAGATATGGACTACCTGAAAAAGCAGTCTGCAAAATATGATTCTATTGTGCTTACCTCTGGTTCTTTGGTTTTTAATGATTCCTTAATTAATGTAGTATATAACTCAATTAATAAAAGTGTTGTTGATAAGTCTATTAATAAGAATGATATTGTTGCTGTATTGAAATCAAATCATGTCCCCGGTGTTTTTTGTGTTTTTAACAATAATTCTTTAGGGTTAGACTGGTTTATTAACAAGCTCTCTTTTTACAACCCTTCTTCTCGACCTAATATTAAAGATATAGAATCTTTTTACACAATTTTCAAAACCCTTATTCTTCAAGATGAAGCTTATGAAAAAGGTTTGTTGTTGGGTTATGATCAAAAGCCTGGTTTTAAAAAGCAGCTTATGTCTTTTGAAAAAGATCTTTTATATACTTCATATTTCAAAGCCGTTGTAAATAACGTTTCTTTACCTGATTCTTCAAAGGTTCGGGCTTATTATTCTGAAAATAAAGATAAAAAATATAAAACACCGCTATCTTTAAAGCTTGAACAATTAAATGTTATAGAATACGGTTTAGCTGATAGTCTTTTGAACTTATATATAATGGGAGAAAGCTTTTCTAGTATTGTTGAGCGTTTTTCTATAAGCTACAATTCTTCATCAAAAGGTTTTATTGGTCCTGTTGAGTCTAATTACAAAAGAGGTGTTTTAAAAAATCTTTTCATAAATAATCCCAAAGAAGGGACTGTTTCTGACATTATTGCTAATCCTGATTCTTCTTTTTCTATTTATAAAGTATCTAATGTTTTTCCAGAACAATATATCCCTTTGGAAAAGACTTATAGCAGAATATCTTCTATTCTCCATAGAAATCTTCAAGAAGAAGCAAAAGAAAAAGCCATACAAAATTTTTATACAAACTTTAATATTATAAAAAATGATTCTATTAATTAGCCTGTTTTCTTTATTTCTTCCTTTAGATAAAATCGCAGTGGTTGTTGGGGAAAAAATAATTTTAGAAAGTTCCGTCAATGAGCAGGTTGAAGCTTTTATAGCTTCTTCTTCTGATAATATAGATAGGAAAGAAATTAGGGCTCGTGTTGTAGATTTTCTCATAGAGCAAGAGGTTTTGATTCATTTTGCAAAAAAAGACACATCTCTATTTGTTTCTTCCGATCAGGTTAATAGCGTTGTTTCTGAGCGTTTGCTTTTTTTTAAAAACCAGCTGGGATCTGTTGATGCTTTAGAAGAATATTTTGGAGTTCCTTATAACGATATAAAAAACATTCTTATGTCTGAAGCTGAAAATATGATTTTAGCAGACCAATTTAAGCAAAACCTTTATTCGTTTATTTCAATCTCTAACTCTGAAGTAGAAGATTTTTATATTTCTTATAAAGACTCTTTACCTCTTACTCCTTTTTTATATAGCTATTCCTGTTTAGAAAAAAAGGTATCTCCGGATAGTTCTTCTTTAAAAGATGCTTATGATTTATCTAATTCTGTTCTTGGTAAAATTAAAAATGGTGAAAAATCGTTTGAATCCTTTTACAGTCTTTATCAAGGAGGAGATTTGGGTCTTTTTAGAAGGGGTACTTTTATTCCTGAGTTTGAAGAGGTTGCCTTCTCTCTAGCCCCTGGAGAGTTGAGTCTGCCTGTTCTTTCTTCTTTAGGCTACCATTTAATAAGATTAAATTCTAGGGTTGGGGAAAAAATAGATGCTAGCCATATTTTATTCCCTCTGCAAATTAAAGAATCTGATAATATAAGAGTAGTAAATACTTTAAAAGATTTATCTAGCGCGAAATATAGCTCTTCGCAAAAAGATTCTATTGCATTAAAAGATAAGGTTGTTTTTGGTGGCGTTTTTAATAAGGCTCCAGAAGATCAAATCCCCTCTTCGACTCTCTCTATTCTTAAAAATATGCCAATAGATGGCAGTCCTTCTGAAGTTTTTAAGGTCGATGAAAATATTTACTCTGTTGTTGTGCTGAAAGAAGTTTTTCCTCCAGAAAAACCAGATCTTTATGAGTATTGGAGCTTTATTGAAAATCTTGCCTTTGAAAAAAAATTTTTAGATTTTTATAAACATTGGTATGACAAAAATAAAGAAAAAGTTTACATTAAAATTTATTAATGTTTTTTTTGTTTATAGTTTAGGCTTTTTTTCCACATAATTTTTTTTTTAAATCTTTTCCCTAATAGTTAGTTTTTATTATTACTTTTGATTCTATAAACACTGTTTATCAACACAATTAACAACTATAATAAAAATATATTAAATATATATTTTATTTTTTTATAATATCTTTTGTTTATACTTTTCTACTATGAAATTCGAAATTAAAAATAACATTTTGTTAGATGCTTTGAAAAATTTGAATAGAGTGGTTCCTCAAAGGTCTACTTTACCTATTTTGTCTAGTGTTCTTTTCCAGTCTGATGGACAAAGATTAAATTTAAGGTCTACAGACTTAGAAGTATCTTTAGAATTTTCTCTCACTGCTACAGTATCTGAACCTTTTAGTATTGCTATTCCTGTATCGAAGATTTTGAGTATTTGCTCTTCTTTAAAAAATGAAAGTTTAAGTTTTATATTGAAAGGAAACAATATAGAAATACGCACTGATTTTGGAGAATATAAAATAATGGGGCAAAACTCAGAAGAATTTCCTGCGGAAACAAGATTAGATAAAAGTGATAAAGTTTCTTTTTCTTCAAATAAAATTAAAGAGCTTATAGATTACACAATATCATCTACCAGCAACGATGATTTAAAACCTTCCCTCCAAGGTGTTTTATTTGATATTAACGAGTCTAAAACAACTCTTGTTTCTACTGATGGACATAAGTTATCGAAAATTGAATACGAACAATCAAACAGCCTAATGAAGAAAATAATAATACCAACAAAATTTTTAAAGTTGTTACACAGTTTCTTATACGATAACAAAAACACAGATATTATTGTAAGTGAAAATCATGCACAAGCATACTTTGATAATGTTAAGATATCTACAAGACTTATTAATGACCAGTATCCCGATTATGAAAAAGTGATACCTAAAGATAATGAGAACGAGATTATTGTAAATACGCAAGAAATTATAAGTTCTTTAAAAAGAGTATCGGTTTTCTCTAACAAAAAAACAAAGCAAGCCGTTTTGAATATTAAAGAAAACAGTATTGTAATTAAAGCAGAAGATGCAGAAACCGCAGCATCAGCTAAAGAGACAATTTCGTGTTTCAAAAAAGGCCCAGATCAAGAAATAGTGATTGCATTTAATGGTGATTATTTAAAAGAAGTTTTGGAAAAAACAAAAGCAGAAGAAACATTAATTTCTATAAAAGACTCTTTGAGTGCCACTTTAATTTTGCCAAACGAAAACACCCCAAAAAACAAGCTTTCTCTACTTATGCCGATTCGGCTTAATTAATGTTTATAAAAGAAGTTAATATAACAAACATTCGCTCCTTTAAAAAAAAAAAATAAAACTTAAAAAAGGAGCAAACTTAATTTATGGACCAAACGGAAGCGGAAAAACGACAGTTTTAGAAGCAATCAGCTTAGCTTCTTTTGGGAAAAGCTTCAAAACCAATAGATCTAAAACCTTTATAACCGAAGACTGCTCACAATTTAACGTAAGGATAACAACCAACACAAGAGATGTCGTTGAAATAAAAGGAGACCCAAGAAAAAAAATAATAATAAAAAATAATACCAAGATAAAAAAACTAAGCGAGCATATATCTTTTATGCCGATAATAGTAAACACTCCTGAAGAGGCAGTTCTTGAAACAAAAATAAACAAACTGAGAAACGCTACGATAGATAGAAATATTAGTGTAACCTCATTTAAATATCTTAAAGACTTACAAAAATATGCAAATATTTTAAAACAGAGAAATATTGCAATTAAAAAGAAAGAAAATATAAAAATATGGGATAACATGTTTATAGAACAAGCTTTAAAAATTTGGAAAGAAAAAAGAACATATAGCACAAAAATTAATAATTTTTTAAAAGAACAGTCCGATGAAAACTTTATAAACATAAAAGCAGAAACAGAAATAAAAGGTATACTTGAAAAAGAACAAGAAATTTATGAAAAACTAAAAGAAAATAGAGAAAAAGAAATCGAAAAAGGCTATACTATAATTGGTCCACAAAAAGATAAAATAAATTATTTTTTAAATAAAAAAGAAATTAAAGCAAATGCATCCCAAGGAGAAAAAACACTCTTTTATTTGCTTTTAAAAAAAGCTGAAGCAGAACTAATAAAAGAAAAATTAAACAACATAGAACCGATAATATTATTAGACGATGTTTTAGCAAAACTTGATAAAAATAATAGAGAAAATACAGTTAGTTTTTTTAAAAACAATGAACAAACAATTATTACGCATACGGAAAAAATGAAAGGTTTAACCATAAATCAAATTAATATCAATGATTAAAGAACTAGATAAAGAAATATTAAAATATATAAATAGAAACCCTAAGATAAAAAACTATCAAAAATCAGAGAAAATAAAGAAAATAATTCCAAAAAACCTACACAGAGGAATTGTAGAGATTTCTATAAAAAGCACACAACTAATAATAAAAACCAAATCTCCTTCCTGGAGGCAGGAAATATCATTTTTAAAAAAAGAAATTATAAAAAAAATCGATAAAAAAGTGTCAAATTACGGTATAAAAGAGATTAAGGTTTTATGAATCAAAAAGTATCAAACTACAAAGCAGAAAATATCACAGTATTAAAGGGTTTAGAGGCCGTAAGAAAGAGGCCTGCGATGTATATAGGAGACGTAGGAAAAAAAGGGCTCCACCACTTAATATGGGAAGTTGTTGACAATTCTATAGATGAGGCAATGGCTGGCCACTGCTCAGAAATAATTGTAAAAACACATACAGATAAATCGGTTTCTATTTCCGATAATGGGCGTGGTATACCAGTAGATGTACATAAAAAAGAAGGCAAGTCAGGATTAGAGTTAGTAATGACAGTACTTCATGCCGGAGGAAAGTTTGACAAAGATACCTACAAGGTTTCTGGGGGGCTGCACGGAGTAGGGGTTTCGGTTGTAAATGCTTTATCGGAGAAGTGTGTGGCAACGGTATATAGAGACCAACAGGTTCACGAGCAAGAATATAAAATTGGAGTAGCCCAAGAAAAAATAAAAAAAATAGGAAAAACAGAAAAAACAGGAACCACTATAAGGTTTTGGCCAGATTTTTCCATTTTTGTTAATCAGGAATTTGAGTATGATGTGATTAATAAAAGACTTAGAGAGCTTGCGTATTTAAATAGCGGAATAAAAATTATCTTTAAAGATGAAACACTAAAAAAAGAGTCAGAACACTATTATGAGGGAGGGCTGTCAGAGTTTGTACAACATTTAGATAAAAGCCAGACTTCTTTGTTTAATAAGCCTATTCATATTAAAGGAGAAAAAGATGGCGTGCCGGTAGAGGTCGCTCTTCAGTATAACACGTCTTACTCTGAAACCCTGCTAACATTTGTAAACAATATAAATACAATTGAAGGGGGAACACATCTTGCGGGCTTTAAGGCGGCCTTAACAAGGTCTTTAAATAAATATTCTACAAAAAACAAACTAACAAAATCAAAAGACATGTCTTTTGGCGGAGAGGATGTTAGAGAAGGATTAACTGCAGTTTTATCTATTAAGGTACCTGAACCACAATTTGAAGGGCAGACAAAAACCAAGCTAGGAAACGGAGAAGTTAAAGGAATTTGTGACTCAATTATAATGGAAGGACTTTCAGATCATTTGGAGCAGAATCCAGAAATAGGAAAAACAATAATACAAAAAGCAGAAAATGCAGCACGAGCAAGAGAAGCTGCAAAAAAAGCAAGAGAGTTAATAAGAAGAAAAAGCGTTTTAGATATTTCAGCGCTTCCTGGAAAGCTAGCAGATTGTTCAGAAAAAGACCCGGCGCTAAGTGAAATATATTTCGTAGAGGGAGATTCGGCGGGAGGTACAGCAAAACAAGGAAGAGATAGGAAGTTCCAAGCCATTTTACCCCTTAGAGGAAAAGTTATAAATGCAGAAAAAGCCAGAATAGATAAACTTTTATCAAACAATGAAATCCAAACAATTATTACTGCTCTTGGTGCAGGATTCGGAGGAGACACAGATTCAGAAGAAACATCGGTTGGAGACTTTGATATTAATAAGCTTCGTTATCATAAAATAGTTTTAATGACCGATGCGGACGTAGATGGAAGCCATATAAGAACGTTGCTTTTAACTTTTTTATTTAGAAAAATGCCCGAGTTAATTATAGGGGGATATGTTTATATAGCGCAACCGCCACTTTATAAAATTGTCAAAGGAAAAAAAATGGACTATGCTTACTCTGATGAGCAAAGAGATACAATTTTGGAAAAACTAAAGTCAGAGAGCGACTCTAAAATTTCATTATCAAGGTATAAAGGATTAGGAGAAATGAACGCTGAACAGTTATGGGAAACAACAATGTCTCCAGAAAAAAGAACCCTTTTACAAGTAACGATGGAAGACGGAGAAAAAGCAAACGAAATCTTTACAACATTAATGGGAGAAGAAGTAGAGCCAAGGAGAGAATTTATAGTAACACAAGCAAAGTTTGTGGCAAATCTAGATATTTAAAATGGAAGAAAAAAAATATAATCAAGGAAGTATTAGGTCTAGGGACATAGTTCAAGAGATGTCAGAATCATATTTGAACTATTCAATGTCGGTAATTGTTAGTAGAGCTTTACCTGATGTAAGAGATGGGCTTAAGCCTGTTCATAGAAGAGTTTTATACGGAGCTTCTGACTTAGGAGCAACGTGGAATAGAAGCCATAAAAAGTCAGCAAGAATTGTTGGAGAGGTTTTAGGAAAATATCACCCTCATGGGGACTCTTCTGTTTATGACTCTCTTGTAAGAATGGCTCAACCGTGGTCTTTAAGGTATCCACTAATCGATGGACAAGGAAACTTTGGCTCTATTGATGGAGATAANGCAGCNGCNATGAGATATACAGAGGCCAGNATGGGTAAAATAGCAGCAGAAATGCTGCAGGATATAGATAAAAACACAGTAGNTTTTTCTCCAAANTTTGACGACTCNCTCGAAGAGCCATCAGTTCTTCCNACAATCATACCTAATTTACTTATGAATGGATCAGANGGNATCGCGGTTGGAATGGCAACAAAAATACCCCCACACAANCTTGAAGAGCTTGTAAGTGGATTAGTTGCACTACTAGATAACCCTGAAGTATCTATAGAAGANCTTTCATCAGAACATATTAAAGGACCAGATTTTCCAACGGGCGGCTTTATAATGGGCTCTGACGGAATAAAGTCTGCATACTCTACTGGAAGAGGTAGNGTAGTAATGAGAGGAANNGCCTCTNTTGAAGAGCTGGATAGCGGAAAAGAAAGGATTATAATATCTGAGATACCNTATCAGGTCAANAANTCCAANCTAGTAGAGAAAATAGCAGAACTAGTCAGAGANAAAAAACTAGAGGGAATATCTGATTTAAGAGATGAATCTGATAAAGANGGTATACGAATAGTAGTAGAGTGNAAAAGAGATGCGATNGGNGAAGTTATATTAAACAATTTATATAAATACACACAACTNCAAGAAACATTTGGNGTAATNNTATTNGCANTGGTGGAAGGAATTCCTAAAGTTATGGGCCTTAAAGAAATGCTAAATCATTTCCTTANNTTTAGAAGAGAAATAATTATCAANAGAACAAAATTTGAACTNGAAGAAGCCGAGAAAAGGTCTCACATACTTGAAGGCCTTAAAAAAGCTTTAGAAAACATAGATAAAATAATCTCAATTATAAGGGGCTCNAAAGATCCAGACACAGCAAAAAAAGAATTAATTAATATTTTTAGTTTTTCAGAAAAACAAACAAAAGCNATTCTNGATATGAGGNTNCAAAAACTTACATCNTTAGAAATAGACAAAGTGGTAGAAGAGTATCAAGNGCTCCAAAAACTAATTAAGCAGCTAAATCAAATACTAACAAGCAAGGAATTGCAAGACAATATAATTAAAGACGAGCTAAATACNGTNCTTGATAAATATGGAGATGAAAGAAAAACCGAGATAATACCTTTTAGCGGAGATNTGAGTGTTGAAGANATGATNGCAGANGAAGATATGGTTGTGACAATTACNCATAACGGNTATATTAAGAGATTNCCAACCGCAACATGGAGAGCTCAGAGNCGTGGCGGAAAAGGNATGAANGGNGCAAAAACAAAAGANGACGACTATGTAGAACATTTACTAATAGCGTCTACGCATAACACNATGCTGTTTTTTACAAATAAAGGTAAGTGNCATTGGCTTAAAGTCCACCAAATTCCTCCGGGGTCAAGAATTTCNCAAGGAAGAGCTATTATAAACTTAATAAACTGTGAGCAAGGTGAAAAAGTTCAAGCCTTTGTATCTGTAAAAGAATTTAATGATACTGATCATATTGTTATGGCTACAANAAANGGGATGATAAAAAGATCCTCTTTAGGGNTNTACAGTAAGCCGCGAAAAGGNGGAATATANGCTATAGANGTTCGTGAAGGGGATGANCTCATTCAGGCCCGAGTAAGTAGTGGNGAGCAAGATATTGTAATGGCAACTAGTGGNGGAAAAGCAATTCGCTTTGCTGAAAACTCTATTAGAGCAACAGGAAGAAAAACGATGGGCGTTAGGGGCATAAAGATGAGNTTTGAGAAAGATTATGTGGTTGGAATGCTNGTTGTAAAAAGAGAAGGATCGGTTTTAGTTGCAACAGATAGAGGCTACGGAAAAAGAAGTGACGTTGATGCATATAGAACACAAAACCGTGGAGGAAAGGGAGTATATACCGTTAAATCTACNCCAAAAGTAGGAAATCTTGTTTCTATTATGGANGTAATTGATGATGATGATATNATGATAATAACTAATAAGGGAATTATGATAAGGCAGCCAGTAAAAAANATCAAAGTAATAGGAAGAAACACNCAAGGNGTAAAACTTCTTAAGCTTGATGATGGAGCTTTTATTTCATCNATAACAAAGGTTCTNAAAGAAGAAGAAAAAGACGAATNAAACCAGAATTCAGAGGAAGAAAATAACAAAGATTAATCTCAAAGCGCTTACATTAATCAAAAAAAAAATAAAAAAAGCGCAAACCGANAAAGAAGTAACAATAATTGCAGTTACTAAAAANCATCCCGCTAGCTCAATACAAAACGCCATAGAAAATGGTATAANNAATATTGGAGAAAACAAGGTTCAAGAAGNGGAANAAAAATTTAAAAAAATATCAANAGATTTAAAAATNATTACACATTTAATTGGACATCTCCAAAAGAACAAAACTAGAAAAGCAGTAAAAATCTTTGACTANATTCAAACAGTAGACAGTCTTTCTTTAGCTAAGAGGATAGATAGNATAGCTGCGGAAGAAGNAAAAGTACAAAACATTTATTTACAGGTAAATATAGCAAACCTAGAAAACAGATATGGCTTTATGACTGCTGAAATAGAAACAGCNGCAAGTATTATTAATTTATATGAGAATTTAAAAGTACGTGGACTCATGATAATTCCNCCACAAGTNAANGATATAAAAGAATACACAAGTTTTTTTGAAAAAGCAAAAAAATTACAAGAAAAAATANAAAAGAGAGTAAAGCCTTGTAAAAATTTATCAATGGGTATGAGTAATGATTATGAGACTGCGGTAAAAAGCGGGGCAACACACATACGCNTAGGAACATCCNTNTTNGGAGATAGAAGAAAATGATAATAGNNACAAAAGAAGCATTAAAAATAAAACCGANNTTAGATTATGAAATATTAGCAAATGCAAGCGAAATGCAATNTTTNCANAAAAAAATTAAAGATATAGATAAAAACAGNATGATAANAATTTATGACAGGGGNATTGTTTNGGAATCTGAAGAAAAAATTATAAAAGTAAGCGACCANATAAATAAGACAGGCATAAATGCGGTTATAAATAATCTAGACATTAAATTTAAAGACATAAGTAATCTTTATNTGGAAAAAAAAGGAATTACGACAACCTGNTGCGGAAAANGTTTAAACGTAAAGCATAAAAATCCNAGCCANTATCTTTGTGTNTTTAGTGTTTTTTTATTTTATATGGGATTTAAAAACATAAAAGGATTCATTATAAACGAAAGGGATAAAAAAAACNNATTATGAGTCANNTAGTTTGGTCNGTTAAAAAACAACAACAAATATNTGCAAGCAGACAAAAGCTTTGGGAAATAATTTCTAGCCCNTCAAACCTCACGCTATTTCACCCTTTNTGCNAGGAGAANAGNGTCAANAANTGGCCAGGAAAAAATTCAANNGANGTAATTCAATATTATAGTGGCATTGTTTATGAGAGAAAATTTATAAAATGGAAAGAGAAAGTAGGGTACGACTTAATAATTGGTAAAAAAGGAGGAAAAAAATCATCAGTAAGCTGGNCTATNTCCAANNANAAAGGGAAAACATATTTAGCTATTTCAATTTACCCGCATTTATATAATGATAAAAAGAATATAAGAAATTTTATATTATTTAACTTTTTTGTAAGAAGGCAGATTTCAAAGTACNTAGGCTCTGTATTAAAGGGGCTAGAGTTTTATGTAAACACNAANACAAANGTAAANAANAATCAATTTGGTAAGCACAAATTTTTTTCANAATAAAGAACAANGTATATGAAAAAAGCAATAGAGGTATTTAGCAGCTGGGNAAAATTAGGAAAAGATGAAGGAATGAGAAAAAACCACTATCCNGCATTTTTAGAAATNAAANAGATTATAAGAAACANCTTTAAATNAGAGAAAAACATAACAGTAGGAGATTTTGGGTGTGGAAATGGATGGGCAACAGANGAGCTATTAAAAGAAAAAAANATAAAACAGGCGGTGGGATATGACGGGTCTNGACAAATGATAAAAAAAGCCAAGAAAAATTTCTTAAANCCCTCATTTATAGAAACCGATCTTAATCAATGGAAAGAAGAAAAAGAATTTAATATTATTTATTCAATGGAGTTTCTGTATTATTTAAAAAAACCAGAAGCTTTTGTTGCNNCAGCCTGTANCCATAATTTAAAAGNAAACGGGATGTTCATAGCAGGAATAGACCANTATNTTGAAAACAAGCAGTCATTAGGNTGGAGCANGGACCTTAATGTTAGAATGAANACAAAAAGTATTAATGANTGGGANGCTTTATTAAAAGAAGCAGGANTAAAAAAAGTAAAGTCAGCTCAAATAAATCAAAAGCCTGANTGGNGCGGAACACTGATAATCTATGGGGTTAAAAATGCTTTATAAACAAATTAAATCGATACCAAANAAAATAATTATAAAAAAACTTNATGATTTCTTTAAAGAAGATGAAATTTTAGAGGATGAAACATCAAATATCTTTATTGACCCAAAAACACAANCTGTAGTAGATTTCGTTTCNGAGTTCGAAGGAGTTTTCTGTGGAGCAGAAATAATAAAAAACGCATTCNCAGAAAANTGTAAAGTAACAAACTTTATAGGCGACGGTTTTAAGGTTAAGCCGACAATGAAGCTNGCGAGAGTAGAGGGNCCCGCATTNGAAATACTAAGAAAAGAAAGAGTTGTTTTGAANNTAGTTCAAAAAATGTCNGGAGTATCAACAGAGACAAGNAAATATATTTCTAAAGCATACAGAAAAAATATAAAAATATTAGATACCAGAAAAACAACACCAGGAATACGNATCTTTGAAAAATATGCAGTAAAATGTGGAGGAGGAACAAACCACAGAATGNGCNTGAAGAAAGGGATTATGATTAAAGATAATCATATTGGCGCAAATGAGAGCNTTTCCGCANTCCTCAAAAAAGCAAAAAATANAAAAGTTCCAATNCAANTGGAAATTGANAANANAAAACAGCTTGAAGAAGCTATCAGATTCGATATAGACGCTGTTNTATTAGACAACATGGAGCCTGAAGAAATAAAAAAATGCATTCAGATAATAAAAGAAAAAAAAGAAAANATTTTTATAGAAGTATCNGGNGGAATAACNNTCAAAAGNNTTAATANGTATTTAATAAAAGGNGTTGANGCAATCTCAGTTGGAGCAATAATTCACCAGGCACAATTTAAAAACATAAAGCTAGAACATATTTAAATAGAAACTTCTAAATTATCAATAAGGCGNACGCCGTAAACCCAAACAGCAATNAAAATAANAGCATCTTTATTAAATGATTTTAANGACTTTAGCGTAGATTTNTCGCAAATATCAATATAATCTATTATAATTGCGGCATCTTNTGAAGCCNCAAAGGGCNTAGGNNCAGANTGNGCCAAGCCCANCAANGANTNTCTAATGGTTTTTTTCACTTCTGTCAGATTGTTGGGCGCTTTTCGAAGAAAGGCTTCAGACTTTTTTAAAGTAGCGTATATTAATCCAAGCTCGCTCCAGGAATTCTTAGGGAAATAATTATTGCGGCTACTCATGGCTAAACCACAAGGCTCTCGCACGGTGTCGCAACTGACAATATCAATAGATAGATTAAGGTCTTTTACCAATCTTTTTATTATTAAAAGTTGTTGATAGTCTTTTTTCCCAAAAAAAGACAAAGAAGGCCTAACAATATTAAATAGCTTAAGCACAACGGTTGTCACGCCTTTAAAAAAATCAGGCCGCGAAACCCCTTCAAGAATTTTAGACAAGCCGCCTACAATAACATGCGTTGAGAAAGTTTCAGGATAAATATCTTTTTCAGAAGGGAGAAAAAGGACATCAAGACCAAGATCAGAAAGCATATCAATATCGCGCTCAAAAGATTTAGGGTAAGAATCAAAATCTTCACCCTCCGAAAATTGTTTTTTGTTAATAAAAATACTTACAACTGAAAGCTCACTTTCGTTTATTGCTTTTTTAACTAGCGAAAGATGTCCTTCATGAAGAGCTCCCATTGTTGGAACAAACCCTACTTTGGCACGAACAGTATTTCTCCAAGAGACAAATTCTGATATAGATCTAATAATCTTCAGAAATATCTTCTAGAATAGAGTTGTCTATGTCAGTATAGTTTTCGCTTGAAGGAAAAGAGCCTTGCGCCACATCATCCTCATATTGATGCAAGGCGCTTAAAAAACTATCATACCCATTAAAAAACCTTTTTGAATGCTTTGGAAGAAAGCTTTTGTCCAAACCTAAAACATCATGAAAAACTTGTATTTGCCCATCGCAGTGTGGGCCTGAACCAATGCCAATGGTTGGGATACTTATTTTTTCAGTAATTAGTTTAGCAAGCTGCGAAGGAATCCCTTCCAAAACAACACAAAAAGCACCGGATTTATGAAGAGAGAGGGCGTCGCGTATTATTTGTTTGGCGCGGCTTCTAGATTTGCCCTGAACAGAATAACCAGAAGTTACATTAATCGATTGGGGCATTAACCCAATGTGCCCAACTACAGGAATCCCCGATGAAACAAAATGTTTAATTTTATTGCAAGTGTCTAAACTTGCTCCTTCTACTTTTACAGCATTAGCCCCACATTTTATAAATTTTCCAGCATTTTTAATTGCCTCTTCAAGACTAGCTTGATAAGACATAAAAGGCATATCTGCAACAACAACAGACCCTGAATCAGCGCGGATAACCGCTTTCAAAACCAGAAGCATTTCTTCCATAGTAATAGGCGTTGTATCGCAATATCCGTACATAACCATAGAAGCACTATCTCCTACAAGTATTAAAGGGAAATCGGCGTCAGAAATAAGTTTTGCCGACATATAGTCGTAAGCAGTTATTGAACAAAACTTTTTACCAATTTTTTTGAAATTGACAATATCTTTAATGTAGTACTTCTTCAATCTTGAGAACTTTTTTTGGATTGTTCATTTAGAGCAATTACTCGATTTTTTTTATCTACATGCACAATATTTGGAGAGAAAGTTTTTAAATTTGAATGATTCATTTCGCAGTAAGAAACGATTATAACTAAATCGCCAGCCGAAACAAGATGAGCAGCGGCACCATTAATACAAATTTCACCGCTACCGCCAGGAGCCTCTATTACATAAGTCTCAAGCCTATTACCATTTGATATATTCAAAACATGAACATGCTCAAAAGGCAGCAAGTTCGCTTCTTTCATTAAATTAGAGTCTATTGAGATAGAACCAACATAATTTAGGTCTGCTTCAGTGACCGTAGCTCGATGTATTTTAGATTTAAGGGCTTTTACAATCATAATTTATTACCTTTATTTAAAGCTTAAAGTTATAAAAAAAAAAGAAAATAATAAAGAAACCCTAGCACAACACTATATATAGTATGGATATCTAAATTTGCTACAATAAAAAAATAAAAAAAACTTTGTATTAGACCATATTGTTAATATCTTTAAATTCGGACAGCTGTTTAAGTACAGAAAAGAACTAACAAACAGGAACGAAATGTGAAAAATATATTTAGAATCATAATAATATTAAATATTGCTATCTTTTCTACATCATGTAGTTGGCTAAATGAAGACTTAGATTCTAGCAACGAAACAGAGAGCTCCTTGGTGGCTTCTGTAGAGAAAAAAAATAATGAAGAAGCGTTGCCTCCGGCACAAGAATTTCAGGAAAAAACTAGTAAAGAGAGCGAGAAGAGCGTTTCGCCCCCCGCACTACAAAGCAATAAGAAGATAGAGAGCCATTATGGAATACTTATTGAAGATCTGGGAATGCAAATAAAAAAATTAAGATCTGAGCTAGACTTTTTGAACCAAGAGGTATATGCCCTAAAAGCTCAGTCTCAAGTATGGGAAAATCCTTTTTCAATTTATAATAAAGAAATAGTTTTAGACAACGGAACTACTGTTTACGGAAAAATAGTTTATCAAGATCAAGAAATGATAAAAGTTGAAACTTTGATTGGAGGGTTAACAATTGACAGGAGCACAATTGTTAAAGTCACAGAAAATGTTGTAGAAATTTTACCAAAGGACTCTTTGTCTAGCGCTCCCATGAAAAACTTCATCAAAGAAGGAGCAATCATAGAGATACAAGAGAGCTCTCCAGGATCTCTGGCAGAAATAGAGAGAAAAGGTCAAAAGAAAACTGCCAACCTAATAGTTTTGGGAAGCATTTATGAAAAAACTGATGAGAACGGAAACACAATTTTAAGCGGAGAAATTAAAAATATAGGTAAGAAAAGAGCGGACTTTTCAAAAATAAACTTTTTATTTAGAATGAATTGGAGAGGAGAAACGAAGCCGTTAACGAGCTTCGCAAAAGGCACCATACAGGACCTCGGAAATGGCGTCATATCAGACGCTTCAATAGAGCCGGAGTCAATAGGGAATTTTGAGCTATTCATTCCAAAAAGCTTTGGAGAGTTTATTAGCTACTCTTATTCGTTAGACTGGGAACAATATGAATAAATCTGCTTTAATAGCTTGTTTTTTGTTTTGCGCGAGTTATGCCGAACGAGTCACGTATTGGAACTTGGGGATATCTATAAATCAAGAAAGGCAAATAATGGTTCAAAATAGAGTAGATTTAGATAGTTTTCTAGTAGAACAGGCTCGGTATTCTAAAAGAACTAACAGTGGCAACCTGGCATATACATTAGAGACAAATTATATGATAGAGCCAAAAATCTTTGGAGATGAATCAAAACCTGAATTCGACAATTTTGCAGATAAAAACATAAAGGAGCTGATTGTTAACGGAGAATATTTCGAGGCAGCAAAGAGAATAGTAAAGCTTGGCGAAGAGTCTATAAATCAAGAATTTTATGATATGAACGAATATTACTATTGGTCAAGCTTTGTATATTACCATCTTGACAGCTATGAGCAAGCAATATCGCAAATATCACAAATTGAAAATAAAGATTCTGCCCCTGAAACCTTATTTCTAGAGGCCTTAATTCTTCAGAGGCTTGGACAAACTGAAAAAGCAACACTGCTGTTTGAAGCAATTATAGAAGACTATCCAAATAACGATTATTCTAATTACTCAAAAAACATACTAAAAGAGATATAGATGATAGCTTTTCGGAATATTCCAAATATTTTTTTCATAGGAATTTTATTTGTATCAACAGTTTTTGCAAACTCCCGCGTTGCCTTCTCGAGGCCGGGTTCTGTTTATAGAACACCAGGAAGTTACTTTACAGATATGGGAGAGGGCAAGGTGTCTTTAGGGTTTTCAACAGAAATCATTGATTTTGAGATTCCTTCTAACAGCTCAACAACGTTCATTAATACAAAAATTAAAAAATGGAATTTTGGCCTAAGCTACACTCTTCTTCCTGATTATAGGTCAACTAATGCGATAGCCTTAACGCCTTTGGAGGAAAGCCCTTATGATTTAGGGATGCATTTTTCAAGGAGAATTTATGGATATAGGTCTCTTTTTATTGATGTAGGAGTACATGATTTGTCTATCAAAAACACCAGTTCAGACAAAGGCCTTTTTGATGACGCTTCTTTATTTTTTGTTGTATCAAATAACAAGAAGTTCGATGATTACGATATGACAATTAACTACGGGTTTGGAACAGGTAAGCTTGGTAGCGACTATCACAATTATGACGATGATTCAGGCCCGTCGATGAGCCCATTTTTATCTCTATTCCTTAACACACCATATTTTAGCAATAAAATGAATTTCATATTTGAATATGATGGGCAGGGAATAAACCTCGGTACGCAATTTCCTATAACAGATATATATTCNTTAAGAGTCGGAGTTTCNCACATAAACAAAATTACAGAGTGGGCAAAAAGATCAGAGGAGGGAAATGAAAATATTGCTTTAGAAAACGACGCTCCAGCTTTAATGTTCGGATTTATAATGAATATTCCTGACGCACAAAGCGACANAGAAAGAATAAGAAATAAAATACTTAGNGAAGGGNAAGAAGCCTATGGAGATATAAAGCCTCTTGTTATTATAGATTCTTCAAAAATTAAGGAACAAAGAGCAGAAATATTAAATTACCAAGATTCTATAAAAATTTATAAATCTCGTATAAATATGCTTAATAACGAAAGCGCCCACATAAGAAAAAATATAATAATTTTAGAAGATTCAACAAAAAAGATGCTTTTGAACTTTGAAATTGGGAAATCTAAAAGAAATGAGGCGATGCGCAAATTTCAAAAAACTCANGATCTTCTCATTGAGGAAGATTATCTTGAAGCGCTTGACATGATAAATAAAGTCATAGAATTACAACCAGACCTAGCAATAGCTTATGCTAGAAGAGGAACAGTTTATTACTATCTTAATGATACGAAAGCTGCCTCCATGAACTGGAATATTGCATTAAAGCTTGACCCAGAATACGATCAAGTTAGAGATATCTTAAAAGGGCTTAAAAAAGGCGCCTTAGAGCCAATATATAAAAACAAAACAGAAGAGGAATAGTATATGAATTTAGGAACGCTCATTGGATTAATATTAGGAACAAGTCTTATTGGTCTTGCCGCTTTTTTGTCTGCGAGTGCAACAGGTATTTCTCTTCTTGCGCTTTACGATACGGTAAGCTTATTAATCGTGGTGGGGGGATCAATCGCTGCAACAGCTATTGCCTTTAAAATGAAAGATGTCGTTAGGCTTTTTGGGCTATTAAAAATGATTTTTAAAGATGATGGNTTTACGTTAGGTGATGTTGTAGATGATCTNTGCGATCTTGCAGAATCCAACAGGAGAGGGCGTAAAGATTTCGAATCAGCCTTGCAGTCCACACCNCAATCTATGAAGTTTAGAATGCATATGGTAAGAGATGGNGCAGAGTTAATTTTAGGAGNAACAAAAATTGACGATATTGAAGAAATTATGGAAAACATGGAGGCCTACAGAGAGCAACGAGAGATGCAAGAAATGAACGTTATGAAATCTCTTGGAGTTTATGCTCCCGCTTTTGGTATGGTNGGAACTCTGATAGGGCTTGTATTTATGTTGCAAGGAATGGGGCAGCCCGCACCAGACGGAGTAGATCCGCAGGCACAGATGGGGCAATCGATGGCAGTGGCGCTTATTACAACANTATACGGGGCTTTATTTGCAAACTTTCTATTCCTACCATTTGCAGACAAGCTTAAAGGAAAAAACGAAGATAAAAAAGTTCAAAGTGCGTTAATTACGGCGGGAATGCTACTGATTGCACAAAAAGTTCACCCTTTACAAGTAAGAGAAAAATTAAACGCATATTTACCGCCTAAAATGAGGAAAAAACCAGAAGACGAGTAGATATGGCAACAAAAAAACTATCATCATCTGAAATAAAAAAGAAAAAATGCAATTATCCTGACCCCCCAGACGAGGGTCTCCCTATTTGGATGGGAACTTTTGCCGATATGATGACGTTGCTCTTCGCTTTTTTTGTCTTGTTATTCTCAATGTCCACGCTTGATCCTGTAAAATATTCAGCATTTCAAAATGCCCAAACAGATCAGGTTGGAGGCACAACTGAAGGAGAAGAAACAGGAATGCCAGTAAAGTCCCAGGTNGAGATAAAGCAAGAGCTTCAGGATATAAACAACGAAGATTTAAATGAAAGAATTAAGCGAGAAATGAAGGAAGCAATTCAACAAGATGAGTCAAAAAATGCTGACGCCAAGACAAAGGCTAAAAATGCAGTGGAAAACATGGATGAGCCTATTANGGTATCTCACGATCCAAGAGGAGTAGCCCTAGAGATAAATGGAGAAATCTGTTTTGGNTCAGGCTCTATAACTCTTGAAGAAGGTATAAAGGAGTTGTTAAAAGAGGTTGCGCCNCTAATGAAAAACCCAGATGACAACAGNGGAATATTGGTTGAAGGACACACAGACAACCTAGATCTTCCTGCAAGCTTAAAAGATAAATATAAGAATAACAGAGTACTGTCAGCTTACAGGGCTTCAGAAGTAGTAACTTATCTAGAAGAGTTAGGGGTGTCGTCTAACAGATTGGTTTCGGTAGGTTATGCAGACCAGTGGCCTGCAAAAGTTACATGGTCAGAAATTAGAAACGGAGATGTTGTTAAAAAGAATTTGATTGAAAAATACAATTCATCAACCTATGTTGATGAAGCTCAAACTGAAATTGAATATACTGCATCTGAAAACCAAAAAAGAAACAGAAGAATAAAGATAATATTTGCAACAAAGTAAGTAAACTATTAGGGAGATATAATGCTAAAAAAACTTTTTATAATAAACATTGTGATAGCCTTTTTTGCAACCACACTTGTAGCTGGCCAGACTGATGACTTGTTTACAAAAAAGAAAATACAGATTGATGACAGGTTTAGGGGCCTTGGGCTAGNCCCCTCTTTGTACCATATTTGGATTGGNACNCGTGCAGATGCAAACCTAGATAGTAAATATAGAATTCAAGATAAAAAATCAAAAAAACAAAAAGAGTATATTCCTGGGNTGCCAACNATCCCNACATCTCCTAAAAAAGAAAAAACAAGCCAGTCGACATCTTGGAATGAAGGATATGTTGTGTATTTATATATAGACCCTTCTTATGACACACCAGAATTAAAAAATACAATGCAATTTATTATAAAAACCGANATATGGCCAGCCNTGAANCATTGNGACGACTGTATTCAGTTTGAGGTAAAAGAGCTATANAAAATAACCGATANCAAGTCTGAGTCAGGTGCATCAGAAGCAGANNTNNAGATACTTGAAGAGAAGCTNAAAGAACTNCAAGANGCTAAAGAGNTTCAAGCAGAAAATGAAGTNCTAAGCACAAGATTTGAAGAGCTAGAACTTAAACTTCAAGAAATAACAGATGCAAACATCGCTCTCGAAAGAACAGTAGAGCTTGCTAAATATGAGCTTGAAGAAAAAGAAAAAGANTTAATAGAACAAGANCAAATAGANTCNGAAGAAAATATTCAAATTAAGGCGNAAGAAATNGAACAGCTTAAGACAAANATTGAAAGNGCNCAAGACNTAGAAATGCAGTATTATAAGGAGCAATATGCTTTACAAAATATGTTTCGTGATAGTTTGTTGAAAAGCTATGGCCAGAAAGTTGACCAAATTCACAATCCTATNGAAGGNTGCATGAANCCNAACGCAAGAAACTTTAATCCAAGAGCAAATANNGACTGNTTAAATTGNTGNAGNTATGACCAAGAAAGCCCTTTATATATTGAGGGNTGTACGGACNTCGAAGCANTAAACTATAANTTAAAAGCCACTGAAGANGACGGANCNTGCGAGTANCCCATCGTAGAAGAAGANNCNGGAGGAAACANTCTTTTGTGGGTTCTTATAGGGCTTATAATTTTACTAATTATNCTCGCTATATTTGCAATCATTGGAAACAGAAAGAAAGTTGTTTATCTNAAACCAAAAGAAAAAGAGANAAGTGACAANGGNGTTGACGAAAGCGANTCAAAAGAANCCACAAAACCTGCGNCAACGGTNGCNGCACAACAGCCTGTGATGCCCCCAACAACAGCTCCTATGGATGAAGGGGTTTTNCAGTCAGANGTACAAAGACAAAGGCAGTCAGCGGTGGCTATGAGCGCAGGACAAAAAGAAGGNGCAACCCANATATTAAAAGACTGGCTTGATGAATCTAAGAGTGAAGAAAATACAGAGGAATAAATATGGATTATAAAAACTTATCAGGAATAGACAAGTGCGCAGTATTGTTTCAGGTGCTAGGAGANCCTNTGGCAGTTTCNTTTTTCGCNGGACTGCCCAAAGATCAGCTNAGAGCAATCAGNGTANGAAGCGCAGAGCTTGTAGGNCAAGTGCCTACANCTATCAANAAAAGAATACTTGATGATTATAATTTTAATTTACTNCAAGANCAATACAGAAANAGCAAGCCAGACTCTATTAAGNTATTTGANTTTCTAGAAGANNTATCAGATGAAGAGCTGTTTTATTTGCTTTCAACCGAAAANCCAACTATAGCAGCNCTAGCNATAGACCAAGTTAGNAATGATAAAAGAATTNCATTTATTGGAAAGCTTGATACTCAGCAGAAAAATGATGTNATTTTGGAGATGGGAAACCTTAATGATATTCCTCTGGAGATGGTCGTAAACATTGCTAAGAANCTTGAAGAAAAAGCCGCNCACATNCCCGCGAGTAANGAATTTTCAAGAGGCGGAGGAAAGAAAATGGCCGANNTATTAAANAATATGGATGAAGAAGAGGCGTCGGCCTATTTAAATCAGGTACAAACAAGCGATCCAGAGCTTTATGGTGATATAAAAAAATACTATTTAACTTATAACGACCTAATTAACATGAATGAAGAAATTGCGGCTGATTTTTGGACTAATCCTGATATTGATATAGATGTATTTGCTTTGTCCGTAAAGGGGTTGGACGAAGAAAAAGTTACAGCAATTATAGAGATGATGCCAAAGAAAAAACAGGCAATGTTTCAACCTATAGAAAAACCTATGCCAAANAGAGANGTTATGGAGTCAAGAAGAAAGATAGTAGAGTTAGCCCAAAGCATGATAGGCGCTGGAGATATAAAAATTGAAGATGTCATAGGCGGCGGAACTCAAGAAATGATTGANTGATAAAGGGAGCATAAGCCCCCTTTATCGAAATAAAATTTATGGATTTAGAACCAAATTTACTAAAGTAACAACATCAAGCACGTTTAAAACCCCATCACCGTTAGTGTCTGCACATTCTTCATANGAGGGAGNTAAAACCAAGTTAACTAAGAGAACAACATCTAAAACGTTAAGAGTTTCGTCTCCATTCGAATCACCAATCAANCAATTGCTACCAACAGAAATTGACAGCGTAACAATTTCAGGGTTNTCNTCGCTGTCAGAAAAAAGAAATTGTAGCTCATAGTCACCATTTAGTTCAGTTTGTTCAGGTGAAGTGAAAATCATATCGTTTATGTTTCCAGAAAAATCGACACCTTCATTATATAAATGCGAGGAGGGTATCATATCTAGGNATCCAACAACATTGTCTTCTTGATCAAGAACCTGAGCTTTTTTTAACCACGGCAGATTATCATCACCGTCNGTATACTTAACTAGCAANGTNCCCGTTTCTTGTTCGAAAGAAGGATTGGTTAACGAAGGGCTAGCATTTCCTTCTTGGTGTTGAGAATTCAATAAATGTATTCCAACNGCTGTTTGATCTAAAACAGTCGCGTCTATATCAAAGCCGCTGAGACCAGCCTGAACGACAACGCCAACNAAAACAAGACCCTCAAGACTGTTAGGCCAAGAACCAAACCCCGGATGGTTAAATAAATCTGACGCGTTCAGGGCTAGATGTAGNTTGTCTCCAGACTCCTGATAGTCAATGTTGGTTGATATATATTCAAAGCCACTNACATCACCATTGGCAAGATCTCCATCAATAGTTAGCAATCCTGGTGAAAGCTGCCCAAAGCCCCCGTTTCCATATCCTATTGCGTATGCAGAGTTTGTCAGNTCAGCGTCTGGATTAACGATNCCAATTCCATATAAATACCATGGACCAAAAAGCCCCCCCTCATCGCAACAGCTTCCTGNTAAATCTAGTTCAAAGAAAAGCTTGTCCACAGAAGATTCGTTTTCGGGGTCAACCCAGTTTCCNCTAAAACTAGCAGAAACACGCTCTACATCATAATNAGGACCATTNGNTGAATCGTTTGAAGGNTCTTCAACGATAGTTGCCAATAAATTAGAAGGNGTAGGAAATGTCCTTAAGAAATTATTNGGAGACTGAGAAACAATCAAGGTTCCATAATCTAGGCCAAAAGCGTCAGAATTGACCACACCGCTCAGATACCAGTCAACAAGATTNCTNCCAGATGTTTCTACAGANGTTGCCCACGTCGTTTCATAGCCTAAAGNGCCAATAAGCGAGACNTCTGTNGAAGAAAACCAAGTATTTTGTCCATCTCTTGATGCAAAGATAGANCCAGAAAAATCACCNGCATTTTGGACTAAAGAATCTGATATATCAGCATTTATAGAAAAAGNNTTCATAGGNGCAGTAGAAGATAGATTTTGGATAAGCTCTTCNCTNAGNGAAGGNTTTAATTTAAGNTCNTTAGTTGTATCAAAAATCTCTTTCATCATTAAAANNTGAGCTTCTTTTAAGGCTCGANCTTTCAGTTCTTGAAGAGTTTCTTCATCATATTCCCCNAATGCAAANCTGAAAAAACNGAAAANCAAAAAACAACTTATAGAANTGTAAAATAATTTATACATAANCNCTCCNGTTAAANTAAGNNTACAATTTACAACAAAATAAAATAAGAAGCTTTAAACTACTTAAAAAAAAGAGCTTAATCTATATTTTTTGCACAAGCNAAAAGAGCTATAGGNANGCGAAAAGGAGAGCANCTTACATAATCGAGACCTATATTTCTAAAGAAAAAGATAGAGTCAGGATCACCTCCNTGCTCTCCACAGATTCCTATCTTAATATCTTTTTTTACTGTTTTAGCTTGCTCTACAGCAATACGAACCAGCGAACCAACACCATTGACGTCAATAGTTTGAAAAGGATCAGATGAAAAAATGTTTTCTTTAATATAATTATTTATAATTCCAGAAACATCATCTCGTGAAAAACCAAAAACTGTTTGTGTTAAGTCGTTCGTTCCAAACGATAAAAAATCTGCGTGTTTGGCTATTTTATGCGAAATTAAGCATGCGCGTGGAAGCTCAATCATTGTACCAACGGAATATTTAATCTGAACGCCTGAATTTTTAGCAATAGTCTTGTAGCAATTTGTTATAATATTTTTTTGATTAATAAACTCTCCTACGGAACCTACAAGAGGCACCATTATTTCTGGAAGAGGATGGTAACCTTCTTTAATTAAAGACACACAAGAGTTAAAAATCGCAGAGACCTGCATTTCAGTTATTTCTGGATAAGAAATTCCGAGCCTGCATCCGCGATGGCCAAGCATTGGGTTGCTTTCACGAAGACTTTCAATCTGCTCACGTGCATACGCTAAATCTAAATCAGAGCTTTTTAATAAAGCATTCAGAGCTTTATCTTCGTTAGGTAAAAACTCATGAAGAGGAGGGTCGAGCAGCCGGATGGTCACAGGGAAAGAAGACATCGCTTTCAAAATGAGATAAAAGTCTCTCTGTTGAGCGATTAAAAGGTTTTTAAGAGCTTTTTTTCTTAGAACACTATTATCTTTGAAAATAATCATTTTTCGCATATCACTTATCCTAGAAGAATCAAAAAACATGTGTTCTGTTCTACAAAGACCGATTCCTTTTGCTCCATAGTTAAGAGCTTTTTTAGCGTCTTCAGGGGTATCTGCGTTTGCTCGAAGACCAATTTTTTGAGACCTTGAAAAAAGCTTTAAAGCACGATAGGTTTGCTTGCTCTCGACAACAGAAAAGTCTGCAAAACCAATTTTTTCTTTATAAATATAGCCAGTGCTACCATTAACCGAAACCCAGTCTCCCTCTTTAATTGTGTTTTTTTCTGTAAGCGCTAATTTTTTTTCATAGTCGATTGTAAGGTTGCTACATCCAACGACGCAACATTTTCCCCAACCTCTAGCAACCAGAGCAGCATGGGAAGTCATTCCTCCACGCGATGTTACAATAGCGCTTGAAGAATGCATGCCTTGAACATCTTCAGGAGAAGTTTCTTCGCGTATTAATACTATTTTTTTATTTTTTTTTGAAAGCTCTTGAGCTTTTTTCGGACAAAAAACAGCAATTCCTGTCGCGCACCCTGGGCCTGCTGGCAGGCCTTTTGTTATGGGGGTTAATCTGCCTTCATGAATAGGGTCAAAGCTAGGATGTAAAACATCTTGTAAATTGCTATAACTAATTCTTTCAACAAAAGTATTTTCATTGATGATTTTTTCATCTAGCATATCAAGCGCAACCTTAATTGCTCCGTAACCAGATCTTTTAGCTGGTCTAGTTTGCAACATCCAGAGCTTTCCTCTCTCAATGGTGAATTCTACGTCTTGCATATCCGTATAAAACTTTTCAAGCAAATGCTTAATTTTTTCGAGCTCTTTATACGGCTCTGGAAAAAAATCACATAATGTCTTTTGGTTGTTTGTAATAATTGTTTTGCTATCATCGTTGATTGGCAAAGGTGTTCGTATTCCGGCCACCACATCTTCTCCTTGAGCGTTTAAAAGCCATTCTCCATAAATAGCATTGTATCCTGTTGAAGGGTTGCGAGTAAAAGCTACACCCGTTGCAGAAGAATTACCCATGTTTCCGAAAACCATAGATTGTACAGTCACGGCGGTTCCTAACTCATCTGAAATATTTTCTATTTTTCTATATTTTTTTGCGCGGCTCCCGTTCCAAGATAGAAATACAGATCTGATGGAATCTAATAGCTGCAATTTCGGGTCTTCTGGAAAGCTTCGATTGAGAACAGATTGAATTTTTTTCTTATAAGCGAAACATATTTTTTGCAAATCGACTACAGATAAGTCATTATCCTCGAAAACATTAAGTGAGGATTTTTTTTCATCAAGAATATCTTCTAAAATCTTTCTTATATTTTTGTTTGCATTAGTAGCTTTATCCATTACAACATCTGCATACATAGTAATTAGTCTACGATATGCGTCATAGGAAAATCTTTCATCTTTAGTTTCTAAGACAAGTCCTGGCAGGGTTTTCACACAAAGCCCAACATTTAGTACGGTTTCCATCATTCCGGGCATGGAAACTTGGGCCCCAGACCTTACTGAAAAAAGGAGAGGGGTCTGGTCTCCTCCAAAAATTTTGTTGGTTAGGGCTTCTATCTTGGCAATAGCTTTGTTTAGTTCTGAAGAGAATCCGGGAGGAAAGGAATTGTTTTTCAGAAAATAATTGCAAACATCCGTTGATATGGTAAAGCCGGGAGGGACAGGAAGGCCCAACAAACACATTTGTGCAAGGCTCGCGCCTTTCCCCCCAAGCAGATCGGGGGAAAGATGTTCTTTCTCTACGTCTGATGAGGCAAAAGAATAGATGTATTGTTTTCTTGACATTTATAGAATGAATTTACAGAAATTAAAAATCACAATCCATTGAATTAAGAAAATAAATCGTTATATTTATTAAAATATATTGGAGGCAAAAAATTGAAAATAGAAAGAATGACTAAAGCGCCGCAGCCGGGTGCGTGGGGAAAAGTTAAAGCATACTTCGACGTAATGACTGAAGAAGGTTTTACTATCAAAGGCTTCAAAGTTATAGATGGAATTAATGGACTTTTTGTTAGTAATCCAAGCATTAAGGGTAAGGACGATGAGTATAGAGATACGGTTTTTATTGCTCAAGAAACCAGAGAAGAGCTGTCACAGCTTGCACTTCAAACTTACGGAATGGAAAAGCCAGCAGAAGACCTTAGTTTTCCTGCGGAAAATCATGAGCAGGCATTTGCCTCTGAGACAAAAACCCCCGAGACAATTAACGGTGTAGGAAGTGGTCACTCCGAAGGAGGAGCTGAAAAAGACACTAATGATTTTTCAGAGGATGACATTCCGTTTTAAAAGACATTGAAGCTTTATATAATTAATAAATATTTAGCAGCGCTTTCAGGGCTGTTCCTAATTCTTTTTTTAACTGGACATTTAGCTGGAAATTTACAGCTACTCATACCAGAAGATTACGGAGCACAAAAACAATTCAATGAGTATGCAGAATTTATGAGCACAAACCCTGTGGTAAAGGTACTATCTATTTTAACATATATATCAATTGTTTTACATGTAGGTGTCACCGCGTATTTGACAATCGATGCACGAAGAAAAAGAGAGACGCGCTACAAAACAGTTAGGTCAAAAACCAACAGCCTTTCATCAAGATACATGGGCATACTAGGAACAGTTATACTAGCTTTTATAATAATACATTTGAGCAATTTCTGGTACAAAGCAAAGTTCACAGACGAAATAATGAAGGACCCTTTTGGAAAAAAGGATATTTATTCAATGGTTGTAGACAAGTTTAAAAACATTGAACATGTTTTAGTGTATGTGATGGCGATGGGGGCAATTTTTCTTCATACTCTTCATGGGTTTTCTAGCGGCTTCCAATCTCTGGGAGTCTCTACCTCAAAAACGCGTAAGTATTTTAAAATCATTGGAATGATTTACTCTCTAGTGATTCCCTTGCTTTTTGCATTAATACCTATCTACCTTTTCTTCGGACTCCATAAGTAGCACGGCTTGTATACATATTTTAAGGCTTGTCAGCAGAAATATGGCAAATAAAATAATTGTATACATTAAATTAAATATTGTCTACATGTTTCATTTAGTGTAAATTATATTAGACTTGTAACACTATGAACACACTAAATAAAAAAGAAAAGTACGGTTATACTGTAGAAAAATTTCTTGCTTTTTTTGAGGAAAACAAAGATCTTCCAAAGGGCTCATTTCAAATTAAAAAAAGAGGAGAGTCTGACTACTGGTATTTCACCTTAAGCACAGCAAAATCAAATAGGGTAAAATATATATGTAAAGCTGATGGAAAAAACAGCTTTTACAATGCATTGTCAGCGCTTAAAACAAAATTCAAACCACAAGCTCATATCTTAAAAAGCAAGGTTCCAACAGGCCCATTAGAAACAAAGTGGACAAAATACAAATCATCAATTCCTTTAGTTAGCCCAGCAAACAAAAAGAAAATGAATATAGTTGTTATTGGAACTGGACTTGCAGGTGCTTCAGCAGCTGCATCACTCGGTGAGTTGGGATACAATGTAAAAGCTTTTTGTTTTCAGGACAGTGCGCGCAGGGCACACTCGATTGCTGCTCAAGGAGGCATAAATGCAGCAAAAAATTATCAAAATGATGGTGACAGCGTCTATAGATTATTTTACGACACAATAAAAGGAGGGGACTATAGATCAAGAGAGGCTAACGTTTATAGGCTTGCAGAGGTTAGTACTAATATTATTGATCAATGTGTGGCACAAGGAGTTCCATTTGCGCGAGAATACGGCGGGCTATTAGATAATAGATCGTTTGGCGGTGTACAGGTATCAAGAACTTTTTATGCAAGAGGGCAAACAGGTCAACAGCTTTTATTAGGAGCATACAGTGCCTTAAGCCGACAAATTAAAAAAGGAAAAGTAAAACTATTTACAAGACATGAGATGCAAGATGTTGTTTTAGTTAACGGGGAAGCAAAAGGCGTAATTGTCAAAGATCTTATTCGAGGAGAGTATCAGAGATTCGCGGCCGATGCTGTAGTGCTAGCCACGGGTGGTTATGGAAATGTATATTATTTATCAACAAACGCAATGGGATCAAATGTCACTGCATCATGGAGAGCATATAAAAAAGGAGCATATTTCGCAAATCCATCTTTTTGTCAAATTCATCCTACTTGTATTCCAGTAAGTGGAGACCATCAATCAAAGTTAACTTTGATGAGTGAAAGCTTGAGAAACGATGGGCGAATTTGGGTGCCAAAGCAAAAAAATGACAATAGAAAAGCATCCGACATTCCTGAATCTGATAGAAATTATTATTTAGAAACAAGATATCCCGCATTTGGAAACCTTGTTCCGAGAGACGTTGCCTCAAGAGCAGCGAAAGAAGTATGTGACGATGGATACGGTGTTGGGGGTTCAGGATTGGCTGTGTATTTAGATTTTAAAGATGCTATTGACAGAATGGGAAAAGATACTGTTTCTGCTAAATATGGCAACTTGTTTGCTATGTATGAAAAAATTACAGGAGAAGACCCTTACGAAACGCCTATGAGAATCTATCCAGCTATCCACTATACAATGGGCGGAACGTGGGTTGATTATAATTTAATGACAACAATCCCTGGGTTATATGCAATAGGAGAAAGCAATTTTTCAGATCATGGGGCAAACAGATTGGGAGCCTCTGCATTAATGCAAGGTTTAGCCGATGGTTATTTCGTCCTTCCGTACACTATAGGAGACTATTTATCAAAACAAATATCGGATGAAAAAGTTAATAGCGATATGGATGAGTTTAAAGAAGCAGAAGAAAAAGCTGTCTCAAAAATGCGGAAGATATACGATGTTCAAGGCGACCAACCAGTCGAATTGATACACAAAAAACTTGGGAAAGTAATTTGGGATTATTGTGGAATGTCTAGGAGTGAAGCTGGACTTAAAAAAGCATTGGGTTTAGTTAAAGAGATTAAAGAAGAGTTTTGGAGCACTATAAAAATTCCAGGAGAATTCAAATCGTTCAATACAGAATTAGATAAAGCTGGGAGGGTAATTGATTTCATTGAACTAGGCGACTTGATGATACGCGATGCGCTAGATCGAAAAGAGTCTTGTGGTGGACATTTTAGAGTTGAAAGTCAAACACATACAGGAGAGGCAAAAAGAATAGACAATAAGTATTCATATGTTTCAGCATGGGAATATGCCAAAAAAGCAGATCCAAAGCTACATCGTGAGCCTTTGGTTTTTGAGAATGTAAAGCTTGCAGAAAGGAGCTATAAATGAAGCATTCTATTAATCTTAACTTACTTGTATGGAGACAAAAATCTAGAGATACTAAAGGTAAGTTTAAAGAGTATAAACTTGATGGGATCGACACAGACATGTCATTTTTGGAGATGTTTGATATATTAAACGAACAATTAATTAAGAAAGGCGAAGAGCCAGTTGTTTTTGACCATGATTGCAGAGAAGGTATCTGTGGCGCTTGTAGCATGTATATCAATGGCCAGCCACACGGACCAAATAAAGGAACAACAACATGCCAGCTCCACATGCGAAGTTTTAAAGATGGGGATACAATTGTAGTTGAGCCATGGAGGGCAAAAGGCTTTCCCATCATTAAGGATCTTATGGTAGATAGATCTGCTTTTGATAGGATAATTCAGTCCGGTGGGTATATTTCCGTTAATACAGGAAATGCTCCTGATGGAAATGCCATTCCTATTAACAAAGCAAATGCTGACGAAGCCTTTAGTTCGGCTGCATGCATTGGGTGTGGCGCATGCGTTGCTGCATGTAAAAATGCTTCTGCTTCTTTATTTTTAAGCGCTAAAGTTAATCAGCTTTCGTTGTTACCGCAAGGAGACCCTGAACGTTCTTCGAGAGTTCAAAGCATGGTGTCAAAAATGGAAGAAGAAGGTTTTGGGCACTGCACCAATATTGGATCATGTGAAGCAGAGTGCCCAAAAGAGATATCGATCGATAATATTGCAAAATTAAATAGAGAATATATCCGATCATTGATTAAAAAATAATGCAGAATGATACATACCTAGCTCATAAGCTTCAGAAAGCCTTAGATCATGATAACTTTGAGACCAGAGAAGGATTAAAAACACTTTTCAAAGATAGCCTGTTTGTACCAAGATATTCTATTCCAATAAATGAAGAAAGAAAGTTAGCTTTACAGAGATTAAAAAAGATAGTAGATAAAAAGTTAATTTCTATTATGGATTTTGAAAGGAATCCAAGCAGAATTTTTACAGCTCATGAAATAGTTGGTCAAATGGATGGATCTGCCGCAACAAAGATGACAGTACAGTTTAATTTATTTGGAGGGACGCTGTTAAATCTTGGAAACAATGCATTACATAAACAAAAATTAAAAGACATTGATTCTTTGAAATCTGTAGGATGTTTTGGGTTAACAGAGTTAGGATATGGAAACAATGCTGCAGAAATGCAGACGACAGCTACATATAATCCACTAACAAAGGAATTTACATTAAACACTCCAAATACTTTATCGAGAAAATATTGGATTACTAATGGAGCCTTACATGCACATTATTGCATTGTTTTTGCAAAATTGATAATTAATAATGAGGATGAAGGAATCCATGCCTTCCTAGTGCCAATTAGAGATAAAAATCTAAAAATAAAAGAAGGCGTATCTATATGGGATATGGGACATAAAATCGGTATCAACGGCATTGATAATGCAAGTATAGGATTTAATAATGTTAAAATTTCTAAAGATGCTTTATTAGGAAATACATCAAGCATAAATGAAAAAGGTAAGTTTGAATCAACAATCATAAAAAAAAGAGATAGATTTTTATACGTGGCTGATCGTCTTCTAAGTGGAAGACTATGTATAGCCTCAATGATGATTGGTGCTTCAAAGTATACTTTGGATATAGCAATAAACTATGCCAATAAAAGACTTGCTGTTGGGAAAAAGGGGAAAAGTGACAATGCAATATTTAATTTCCAACTTTATCAGAGATCAATTATGCCCATGCTAGCAAAAACGTTCTGCTATAATTTAGCATTGAATTACATAAAAGATGTTTTTGCAAATAAAATTAAAGCAACAAAAACTGAAAAAATTATATTATGTTGTGGCGCAAAAGCAGTTTTAGCATGGCACAACGAAAGGGTTGCTTCTTTATGTCGCGAGAGATCAGGAGGACAGGGCTATCTTTCAGCAAATAGAATGGGAGAAGCGATTTTTGGATCACACTCTGGAATAACTGCTGAAGGAGACAATGCAGTTTTGATGCAAAAAGTTTCAAAAGAATTATTAGGGCTTGAAAAAAATAAAAGCCTTACAATTTTAGGTCATTATTTATATAATAAAATACCCTCCTTTTTCAAACAAAGTCTGGTGGGAATAAAATTCAACAAGAAGCTGAAAAACTCTATTCAACTAAAATTGCTTAAATTTAAGAAAGATACTATTCTATCTACTTTGGCTATCGATCTTAAAAATGTAAGAAGCAAAGGAGCCACAATATATGAAGAGTGGATGTATAACCAATCAGACGAAATTCAGCTTCTTGCAAAATCATACTTTGATTATAAGGTTCTATCAATATGCGATAAATATCAAAAGAACGCACACAAAGACATTCAGCCCCTGATCAAAGATATTAAGACGCTATACTTTTTAAGCACAATGGAAACAAACATGTCATGGTACCTAACTAATGGAGTTCTTTCAAGAAACGAGGCTAAGAGAATAACCAAATTGTCAAAAAAATATTGTAAGACTATCAGTCAAAAAGCTCTTTTAATTTGCAAAGCCTTTGGCATTCCCGACCACATGAAATTAGCTCCTATGTATAATGATATTGAAAGCTTTAACTCGTTTGATAACAGAGGAGAGCTAATAAAAGAAAGCAGGAACTGGTAGCGTAGCATCGGCTCAAATCAAAACTACAACGCTAGCAAAATCATCGATATCTCTATTTTCTTGTTTTGTATCTATAAATAAATAAAATAATTATTCCCGAAATATTCGGAAACCAAACTTCAGGATTTGACCAAGGAATTCCGTCAAAAGAAAAATGCGTTATTGGATAAAATAATTTTGTTGGGAAGTATTCTTTTGAGTGAAAAGGAAAGTCTAACAAAATATGAAAAGGCCAGGCTAACATTGCAAACGCAACGTTTTTATTAAACCTACTAACAACAAGTATAGACGCGAAAGCGGTTACAAAGCTGTGTGTAATATCATAGTTAAAGATAATCCATTTAGGGATTATATCAATTTTAGGAGGGCCAGGAGAAAAGTCATTCGAAAAAATCTGAATAAGACCCAGCAGACCAAAAGAGCATAAATCTGGCATAATTCCAAACAAAATGGCTAGCTTGCCATGGCCTCTATAACCAAATAAACCTTTGCCCCATAAACCATGACTGAAAGTATCCAATATTTCTCCTTTATTAGCAAGTTAAAATTACAAATTTTTTTTATTAGACTTAATATAAACAGAAGATGAAAAAACAATAAAAGCTGTTACAAAAATATAAGTACGTGGACTACTTTAGCTCAAAACGCACAGGAACAGTTTGCCAAACACCAACTTTTTTCTCTCGTTGCCTAGCTGGCTTCCACTTTGACTTTTTAACCGCCTTCATTGCTGCCTCATCAAGTCCTGTGTTTGGAACACCTTTTTGAACATAGGCTTCTGTGACGTTTCCTTTTTCATCAATGAAAAATTGGATGTAGACAGTTCCTTCAATACCTGCTTCTTTAGCAATCTCTGGATATATTGGTTTAATTCCTAATCCTGATTTAGGTTTTGGGGCTGTATCAAAAGGAATAAATTTAATATTTGGTCCTGTAGATGCTTCAGGAGCATCCCAATCATCCCAGGCATCAAAGTCTGTGTCCTGAAACTCAATTTCTTCTTCAAAAAACTCATCATCTTCGGGAACGGGTATAGCAGGCTTGAGAGGTTTCTGCTGTTCTACCATTTGTGTTGGTGGTATATCAAAAGTCTCAACCTCTAACTGTTCTTCTAACGATTGGGCTTTCGCTTCATCTAAAAACTTAGGAACTAAAAAAAATAAAAAGCTGAGTATAATTAATATTCCAAGAATTACTTGCCTGATTCTTATGGAATAATTTTCTATTAACGGGTCATATTGCTTCATTCTGACTTCCTTAAAGCGGAATAGCTTAATTTTAAAGCATTCACTTCCGGGTCTTTTAAAAGCGTATGTAGCGTATTTACCAAGCTCATTTTAGATTGATTGTCCGCTTTTAGAGAAACAATGATTTTTGGATTATTGCTAATCTTGTATTTCATTGTTTTTTTGAACTCTGCCTTATCTTCGGAGCCTTTTATGTTTGTAAATTGCATATCATCCAGGACAACAAAACCATCTTTAGTAGCCCAAACAAAAGCTGCATTACGTCGATTTTCAAGTTTTTGAATAGCTTTAGCATAAGGCATATCTATCTTTGGAGCATCATACTCTTTCATGACTGTAACCACCATGAAAAAAACAAGAAGTAAAAAAATAATGTCCGGCAAAGAGGAGGTAGATATTTCTTTTGTGGCATGATCTTTTTTCTTTATAATCATAATTAGTTTGCTATAGAAATTTTTGTAGCTTTTGCAGCCTTAACATAATCTAAAACACGAATGTAGTCTGTATAGCGAGTTTTCGGAGTAACTTGAACAGAAAAAATCATTTTTTCATTGTTAGCGAGCTCATTCTCAACCATTGATTTAAGTTGATACAAGTTGTTTTGATCCAAACTTTTTTCTTTAATAAACCTTCCATTAAAAAGAACTTTTCCACTTTCATTTATAGAAATAATTGTAATATTATTTGGATTAACTTTCATTTCGTTGCCTTCTGAAGGAAGAACAATTTCCAAGCCTTGATCCATAGAAATAGTTGTTGTTACCAAGAAAAAAATTAACAATAAAAAAGCAATGTCTGCCATTGAAGATGAATTAATTTCTACTGATGGTCTTCGCTTGAAGGTTATCATTTACTTTTTATTCGATATGCTTTGTAATACAACAGTGGTACTCTTTTGTAAGGTTACAACCATATTATCTATAATGAACATGACAACATTTTGACCAAATTGAAGAATAACAGCAACAACCAAACCAAATGCAGTTGTATTTAGAGCCTGACCAATACCTTCTGCGACAATTGATGGAGAAATATTATCAGCCGCAGCTATTTGACCAAAAGCAACGATCATACCAGCGATAGTACCTAAAAACCCCAACATAGGAGCTGTAGCAATACAAAGAGCAATCCATGTCATATTTTTCTCAAGAGCGGACAATTCAATACCAGCTGTCTGTTCAACAGTTTTTTCAGCCACCTCTGCACCTTGGTCAGCAACTTCTAGAGCGTTATAACATAAATTAGCAACAGGGCCTTCATTTTCTTCGCAGGTTTTCATTGCGGCATCAAAGCCACTTTTTTCAACTTCTTTTGCAACAGCAACAGCAAATTCAAACTTTGTTTTCATAGCTCTTATAAGATGATAAAGGCGCTCACCGACAAAAGCCAAGCCAATAACTAAAACACCTAAAATAGGCCACATGAACGATCCACCATTTTCAAAAAATTCTACCATTATTTTTATCCTTACATTTTTTTATTCATTAATTCACAATCAATCTAACTAATTTAATAATGTTTTAGCTTGGTCAAAATACTTTAATGATTCTTGGACTGTTTTATCTTCCATTATTAACACTTTATAATAATCTGCTCTTCCGAAATTCTTATTAATAATCTCTGCGATTATACGATTTTTAATATAAGACCAGTCTTTTGTTAAATCTTCAAGTAACACTTCTTCATCCTGGGAGTTAGAAAGCCATGCGTAGAAATCTTTTAAATTAAGACTACTATCACAGGCTTTAATAGTAGCGTCAAAAGTCATATTCACGAAATCGCTTTTGATTAATTCGCTATAATTAAAAAGAGTACGTTCAGGATTGTATACTAAATCTAGCGTCGTTTTTGTAAGGGAAAGAGAGTCGGTAAAATGAATATCAGGATTAATGCCGCCTCCGCC
>PBGO01000026.1 GCA_002719095.1 Fidelibacterota bacterium | reverse complement strand
TGGGAGTTAGAAAGCCATGCGTAGAAATCTTTTAAATTAAGACTACTATCACAGGCTTTAATAGTAGAGTCAAAAGTCATATTCACGAAATCTCTTTTGATTAATTCGCTATAATTAAAAATAGTACGTTCAGGATTGTATACTAAATCTAGCGTCGTTTTTGTAAGGGAAAGAGAGTCGGTAAAATGAATATCAGGATTAATGCCGCCTCCGCCAAAAACATCTCGCCCTTTTTTTGTTTTATAAACAGGAAGTGTCTTTTTTAGAGAGTCTGTAAGTTCACGGTTCTTGACGTTTAAATTGCTATAATAGCTTTCATCATCACTACTGTAACTTCTCTGAATAGATCTACCCGAAGGAGTATAATATTTTGCTACAGTTACCCTTACGGCGCTTTCGTTGTCTAAGTCGTAGTGTTGTTGAACGGACCCCTTTCCAAAACTAGTTTCACCAATTACCAGTCCTCGATCCAAATCTTGAAAAGTGCCTGAAACAATTTCGCTTGCGCTAGCGGAACCTCTATTTATAATTGTTATAATAGGAATTTTATTATAATCTCTAAAATCTTTGCGTGCTCTAAAAACGCTATTAGAGCCATTTATGCGACCTTTTGTAAAAAGAAGAGTATCGCTTGAAGAAATAAACATGTCTAACAAATCAATAGCTTGGTCTAATAGCCCACCAGGATTGTTTCTTAAGTCAAGCAATAAGTTGCTCATTCCTTTAGATTTTAGGGTTAAAAAAGCCTCATTAAATTCTTCAAAAGTTTTTTTAGAAAAACTGCTCATTTTAATGTAGCCAATGTCATCTTTAATAATAAAGAAAGTAGGAATACTTTTAAGTGGAATTCTATCGCGAATCAAAGTTCTGTTAAAAGGATCAGATGTTGCTCGAGATATTGTTACTTCAACTTCTGTTCCTTTTGGCCCTTTCAGTTTTTTCAAAACCTCAGGAATTGTAATTTGAAAAGCGGATTTTCCATTAATTTTAATAATTTTATCTCCGGATTGAATTCCGGCTCTGTCAGCAGGACCATCAACGATAGGAGTTATTACAGTTATGTAGTCTTCTATTATGCTAAACTCAACACCAATTCCTTCAAATTCACCATCCATGCTTTCATTGGTTTCTTGATAATCATCTTTATTGATATAAATTGAGTGAGGATCAAGCTCTTTTAACATTCCTGAGATTGCTCCTTCAACCAAGGACCCTATCTCTGGCTCTGAAACATAATTTTCATCAACTAGCCTTAAAACTTTATAGAAGGTATTTACTTTATCATACTTACCGGAGCTGGCTTGCGTGGATTTTAAGCTCAAAAACAATAACATGAAAATCACGCTGAAAAATAAGAGGATTAAATTGTTTTTTATAAAATTATTTATTGTGTGTCTCATAGTGTTAATTAGCAATGATAATTTACGATTAAATATATATATAATGCTTGTTGAAAAATAATAAGTCTCATATTTTTAAGGTTGACATTTAATCAATTATATGCCAATAAAAAAGAAAAACAACATATTAGTTAAGGGTGCCAGACAACATAACTTAAAAAATATAAACGTTAACATTCCAAGAAACTCTCTTACAGTCATTACTGGTCTTTCAGGATCTGGTAAATCATCTTTAGCATTTGATACAATTTATGCTGAGGGGCAAAGAAGATATGTTGAATCTCTTTCATCATACGCAAGACAGTTTTTAGGCTTAATGAATAAGCCAGACGTGGATATGATTGAAGGGCTTTCTCCAGCAATTTCAATAGAGCAAAAGTCTGTTAGTAAAAATCCGCGTTCAACAGTAGGAACGGTCACGGAAATATATGATTATTTGAGGCTCTTGTATGCCCGCGTTGGCACACAGCATTGCTACAAATGCAACCGAAAAGTAGAAAAGCAAACTCTAAGCCAAATCATTAATATAATTACTAAAATAAAGCAAGGGACTGTCATACAATTAATAGCTCCAATAATTAAAGGAAAGAAAGGCGAGTTTGTTGATGTATTGCAAAACATTGCCAAGCAAGGTTTTATGAAAGTAAGAATTGATGGCAAAGTGGAAAGAATTAATAACAGCATTAAGCTAGACAAAAATAAAAAACATTCCATTGAAGTGTTAATTGACCGAGTAACAGTTAAAAAAGGAATGCAAGATCGCCTTCTAAATTCTTTGGAGATAGCCTCAAGAATTTCAAATGGCCAAATTATACTCAACTACAATAAAGAAGATTATTTATATAGTCAGAATTTTGCATGTTTATATTGCGATTTGTCATATGAAGCATTAGAGCCCTCAAACTTTTCATTTAATTCTCCTTTTGGTGCTTGCAAAAAATGTGATGGGCTTGGAACTAAAACAGAGTTAGATATTGATAAAATAATCCCAGATAAATCAAAAAGTATAATTGATGGAGCTCTTGCACCTGTAGGCGCCAACGTGCTAACAGGAAAGGGGATTGGAAGAATTATCAAGCAATTGTTTTTAGAAAATAATATATCTTATACAACGCCGTGGTACGCGTTAGATGAAGATATACAAAATATTTTAATCAATGGCTCAGCCAGAACAAAATTAAAATTAAGGCTGAGTACGGTAAGGTTTGAGGGAATCATCCCAAATTTAAAAAGGCGATATCGCAATTCACGGTCACAGTATATTAGAGACTGGATAGAGCAATTTATGTCCCAAATACCTTGCTCCGCTTGCAAAGGAAGGAGATTAAATAAAGCAAGCTGTTCGGTTTTCATCGAGCAAAAGAGCATAATTGAATTAACGCGCAATTCTATTGAAGATCTTTGTATATACTTTAAAAAGATTGAGCTTGGCGAAATAGAGAGCGAGATTGCGAAACCTATATTAAAAGAAATTAAAGAGCGCCTGAGCTTTTTGAATAACGTGGGCGTAGGCTATCTTAGCTTAGATAGAAATGCGCGAACATTATCCGGCGGCGAAGCACAGAGAATAAGGCTTGCAACTCAAATCGGTTCTCAGCTTTGCGGAGTTCTTTATATTTTAGATGAACCATCAATTGGGCTTCATCAAAGAGATAATACAAAACTAATTTCTACTCTTGAGAACTTGCGAAACATAGGCAATACAGTGATTGTAGTAGAGCACGATGAAGAAACTATGCAAAGAGCAGACTGGATTATTGATATAGGTCCAAAAGCAGGAATCCACGGAGGAGAAGTTTCCGCACAAGGCCCCCCCAGCAAAATTATGAATCATCCCAAATCAATTACAGGACAATATTTATCAAAAAAAACACAAATATCCTACAATCGTGAAAGAAGAAAAGGAAATGGAAAAAAAATAATTTTGAAGGGAGCCTCTGGCAATAATTTAAAAAAAGATGTCTGCGAAATACCTCTTGGAAAATTTGTATGCGTAACTGGCGTATCAGGATCGGGAAAATCTTCTTTAATTAAGCAAACACTATCTTGCGCGATTCACACATCACTTTACCCGGGAAATTCAAAAAATAAACCGTTAAAGTTTGAGTCAATCGAAGGACTAAGACGAATTGATAAAATGATTCTTATAGATCAATCACCAATCGGAAAGACACCACGTTCAAACCCCTCAACGTATACAGGCTTATTTACTCACATAAGAGAATTATATAGTAATTTAACTGACTCTAAAATTAAAGGGTATAAGCCTGGGAGATTTTCATTTAATGTGAGAGGAGGAAGATGCGAGAAATGCCAAGGCGCTGGAGTAATAAAAATCGAAATGTATTTACTACCTGATTTATTCATCGAGTGTGATGAGTGTAAAGGGCAAAGATTTAATAGAGATACGTTAAGTATAAAATACAAAAACAAAAATATTTTTGATGTTCTTGAAATGTCTGTAGAAGAAGCAAGCGAGTTTTTTAAAAATCATCCATCTATTTCGAGAAAGCTACAAACCTTACTTGATGTTGGGTTAGGCTATATAAAATTAGGACAATCTGCAACAACATTGTCTGGAGGAGAAGCTCAGAGAGTAAAGCTTTCTTCTGAACTTTCAAGAGTAATTACAGGAAGATCATTATATATTCTTGACGAACCAACAACGGGTCTGCATTTTGAAGATATTAGACTTTTGTTAAAAGTTCTGAACAACTTAGTTGATAGAGGAAATACAGTCATCGTTATTGAACATAACATGGATGTAATTAAGTCTGCAGATTGGATCATAGATATAGGGCCTGAAGGAGGTGAAAAAGGAGGATATATAATTGGATGTAATACTCCAGAACAGATAGTTAAAATTAAAAAATCAATTACTGGAAAATATTTAAGAAAATATCTAGAATAAGCATAAATATTTAGGTAAATTTTAAAAAATGATAGAGTCTCACAATAATCAGAATAAAATAACAAATCCCCAAAAAACTTCCGAAGATAAAAGACAAGAAGTTACGTTGCGGCCGGATTCTTTTTCGGACTTCATTGGCCAGCAGGAACTAATTGAAAATTTAAAAGTTTATATAAAAGCAGCGTTAAAACGGACAGAATCGCTTGACCATGTTTTACTTTTTGGCCCGCCAGGCCTTGGAAANACAACGNTAGCAAAGATAATATCAAAAGAAATGAAAGTAAACTTTAAAATGTCATCAGGGCCTGTTCTGGAAAAAGCAGGAGATTTGGCAGGAATGCTTACAAANTTAGATTCTCAAGATGTTTTTTTTATTGATGAGGTTCATCGACTTCGTACAGTTATNGAAGAGTATTTATACTCAGCNATGGAGGACTANTCTATTGATATTATTTTAGATAAGGGACCAAACTCCCGAAGCGTTGTATTAAATTTAAATCCATTNACGCTTGTTGGTGCAACTACGCAATTGGGAAAACTAACGTCGCCNTTGAGAGATCGATTTGGTGTAATCTTAAGATTAGATTATTACTCAACAAATGAACTAGTTCAGATAATTTTAAGGTCAAGTAAAATTCTTAAAATAAAAATAGATCAAATGGGAGCCGAAGAAATTGCAAAAAGATCNCGTGGAACACCTAGGGTGGCAAATAGAATATTGAANAGAGCAAGAGATTTTGCAGAAGTNGAATCAGATGGTGTTATAACCTATGAAATTGCCGACCNTTGTCTTTCAAGAATNGGTATTGANTCAAATGGTTTAGATGATATGGATCGAAGAATTTTAAATGCNGTTATTGATAAATTTTCTGGTGGTCCTGTTGGTGTTGAGTCATTAAGTGTAGCAATATCTGAAGATTCNGTAACGATTGAAGAAGTTTATGAACCATATCTCATTAAAGAAGGATACATTCAAAGGACNACNAGAGGCAGGATTGCACTAGANAAAGCTTATAAATATTGTAATAAAAGCAAAAGNACTAATTAAAAAACGANANATTTTTATAAAATAAAAAGGAGATCATATGTATTTNGGATCAGTTGAAAANCCACCTAGGTTAGCAGAATTTAAAATGGAAATTCCAGACTCNTGTATTGCNCAGAANCCACCTAAAAATAGAGATGANTGCAAANTNATGGTTNTAGATAGAAAAGATGAAAGNATACATCATTTAAAATTTAAAGAAATCTCTGATTTTTTNAAAAAAGGTGACGTTCTTGTTAAAAATCACACAAAAGTTTTTTCNGCAAGATTATTTGCNAAGAAGGATAAGTCAGATGCTGAAGTTGAGGTTTTTTTGTTACGAGAGTTGCAGCCAACGTTATGGGAAGCNATGGTAAAGCCAGCTAGAAAAGTTAGAATNGGCAATAAATTAGTATTTAAAGATAATATAGTATGCGATGTTATTGACAANACCATATCAGGTGGAAGAGTTTTGAGGTTNGACTTTAANGGNGAAGAAAGCCTCTTTCCATTTATTGACAAAAATGGNATTTGTCCGCTTCCACCNTANATTAAGCGAGAAAGTAAAAAGNCAGACGTNGACAACTACCAAACNGTTTATGCGGAAGTACAGGGCTCTGTAGCTGCACCAACAGCTGGAATGCATTTTACAGATGACTTGTTAAAAAAACTNACAAAAAAAGGAGTAATTAATGCTCCTATNNTGTTGCATATTGGATTAGGAACATTTAAGCCAATACTNGTNGAAGATCTTACAAGACATAATATGGATTCTGAATATTTTAGNGTACCTCCAGAAACAGCAACNATAATTAATAAAGCTAAGGAAAAAAGNAAGCGAATNGTTGCAGTAGGAACATCAACTGTTAGAACGTTAGAGACAGTNATTGTTTCAGGGTTTCAAATTACTTCCAAAGAAGGCTGGACTGATAAGTTTATCTACCCACCATATGATTTTAAAATGGTTGACCGANTAATAACNAANTTTCATCAGCCACAGTCGACGCTACAANTATTAGTATCCGCTTTTGCCAATAAAGACTTCGTTATGCGAGCATACGAAGAAGCTATCAAGAAAAAATATAAGTTTTATTCTTATGGTGATGCAATGTTTNTAATATAAAATGAAAATAAGGATTGGNAANGGATATGATACTCACCCATTAATCGATGGCAGAAAACTAATNCTTGGAGGCGTTCATATNCCNTATNAAAAAGGCGTTGATGGACATTCTGATGGAGATGTTTTAACACATGCAATTATGGATTCTNTNTTGGGAGCTATGGCCGAAAAAGATATAGGTCATTTNTTTCCCCCAAACAANANCAATCACAACATATCAAGCATGGAGCTGTTAAAAAAAGTTGTTGACATNTTACACAATAAAAAGTTTATNATTCTNAATATNGATACAACANTTATATTAGAATCTCCAAAGATAGCAAGCTATATATCAAAAATNAGAGAGGCTTTGGCATGTCNTCTNAAAATAAANATTGATAAAATATCTGTTAAGGCAACAACNAATGATAAGTTGGGATTCATAGGAAAAGGCAAAGGCGTTTCTGCCCTTTCAANCTGCTTNATNATNAAAAATGATTAAACGGGAAGTAAGATTAAGGTTTGCACCTAGNCCAACAGGGTATTTGCATGTTGGGGGATTGCGTACAGCATTATTTAACTATCTGTTTGCGAANCAAAACAACGGAAAAATAATTTTAAGAATTGAAGATACCGATCAAAAAAGATTAGTTAAAGATTCCATTGATAAAATTATAGCTTCTCTTAAATGGATAGGAATAGANTTNGATGAAGGGCCGCANACAAAAAATCAAAATAANGGNCCATACGCACANTCANAAAGGCTTGATTTATACAGNGAAAACGTTGTGAGCCTNATTGAAAAGGGTTACGCATATACTTGTTTATATNCCGATGAAAGGATTCTTCAAATTTCTCAAGATGAAAGTCTTAAGAAGTCTGCAGCTGAGTACGANAAGAAGTTTAAGGATAATAGGCCAGAGGACTCAATCANCAACATGAAGAAGAAAAATAGTGTTGTCAGGCTTGCGATGCCAGCTAACGAAAACATACTGGNAAAAGATTTAATACGNGGAAACCTTAANTTTGATTCTAGCCTATTAGATGATCCAATAATAATAAAGTCAGATGGCTATCCTACATACCATTTTGCCAATGTTGTTGACGACCACCATATGAAAATATCTCATGTAATAAGAGGAGAAGAATGGCTNCCAAGTCTTCCAAAGCACATACACNTATATAANTGTTTTAATTGGGAAATTCCTGAGTTTGCTCATCTTCCATTACTNCTTAATCATGACAGAACAAAGCTTTCCAAAAGACAGGGAGACGTAGCTGTTGAAGACTATATAAAAAAAGGATATTTTANGGAATCCTTGGTAAACTTTATTGCATTATTNGGATGGCACGAATCTAANNANAGAGAATTTTACACTATGNNCGANCTGATTGANNCTTTTTCATTGAANCGCGTTCAAAGCTCAGGAGCAATTTTTGACATAAAAAAATTAAATTGGATTAACCAACATTATTTNAGGCAAAAAAGCTCAAANGAAATTATANAACTGTCTAAAAATCATATTCCTTCAGATTGGNCTGTNAATGAGAAAATGGTTGANTTAATTAAGGATAAAACANAAACAATCGAAGAATTAAAAGAAGATTTAAAAATATTTTTTAGAACCCCAGAAAACNTGAAAAAAAAGCTAGAGCAAAACTTTCCCAGCTCAACTATATCTAACATTNAAGCATCTATGATAAAAAACTTAGAAAAATACTCTCATATNGATAAAGAAATATTTAATCAAATTATGAAAAAAGTAGCAGAAGAATCTGACTGCAAAGGAAAAAATCTTTGGCAGCCAGTAAGACTAATGTTAACTGGACAAGCACGTGGGCCCGAATTATTAGGATTTATGCAGGCAATAGGAATCCAGGAATGCATAAATCGATTAAAAGATGTTAAATAAAGATATAATAGTACAATCTGAGATAATTTCTAATGCGAAGGTTAACATAGGGCTTAACATTTCTGCAAAACTAGATAATAATTATCACAAGATAGAAACATTAATTCAAGAGGTCTCTCTTTCTGATGAAATAAGTATAAAAATTTACCAAAGACGAGGAAATATTAAAATACTACAAGAAGGCATTAACATTGAATGTGCTGAAGAACAAAACACATGTTATGTTATAGCCAATTTCTTGAAAAAAAAGTTTAATTTAAAAAATAAGATTACGATTAAAATAAAAAAAAATATTCCCATAGGATCAGGTCTTGGAGGGGGGTCAAGCAATGCTGCTGCAACATTACGTTGTCTTGACGAAAATTTACAGCTTTGTATGTCAAAAATCGAAAAAAACAAAATGTGCACCTCAATAGGAATGGATGTGCCCTTTTTTTTAGATGGTGGGCTACAATTTGCTGAAAACATGGGCGAAAAATTAAAGCCGATTTCAAGCATATTTAGAAAACATTTTTTCTTGTTAGTTTTTCCAAGATTCGGAATTTCAACATCTTGGGCTTACAACCATATAAATAAACGCTTGCCCAGTAAAAAAAAGCTATATAACTTACTTGCCCTTAAAGAAACAATTAATTTTGATCTTTTTGGAAACGATTTTGAAACTATCGTGATACCAAGGTATCCAGAAATTGGAGAGATAAAAAAATTGTTGCTATCAAGCAATGCTCTTTTCTCTAGTTTGTCGGGAAGTGGCTCGACTGTTTTTGGTATTTTTAAGAATTTTGATGATGTATTAAAAGCATCAGAATTGTTCAAACAGAAAAAATATCATTCTACAATAGCCCATCCCGTTTATAGATAATTTATGGGGGATCGTCTAATGGCAGGACACATGGTTTTGGTCCATGGAATCGGGGTTCGACTCCCTGTCCCCCAGCAAAAAGTAATAAAAAATGAAAGTATTTAGTGGAAGATCAAATATAAAACTTGCAACAGGCATCTGTGACTCTCTTGGTATACCCCTTGGCGAGGTTACAATCAAAGATTTCAGCGATGGCGAAATGTACGTGGCTTTCAATGAAAATATTAGAAATGAAGATGTTTTTATAATACAGTCTACAAATTCTCCATCAAGTCATTTATTAGAAATGTTATTGATGCTTGATGCCGCCAAGCGAGCATCCGCAAGAACAGTTGTTGCGGTGATACCATATTTTGGATATGCTCGACAGGATAGAAAAGATAAACCGCGTGTGCCTATTTCTTCTCGACTTATTTTAGACCTTATATGTGCGGCGGGAGTAGATAGAATTATAACTATGGACCTTCATTCTCCGCAAATACAAGGGTTTGTTAATATTCCATTTGATCACTTGTACTCAAGAATTGCTTTGCTTGATCATGTAAAAAAAATGGAATTGGATGAACAGGATGGGGTCGTTCTTTCGCCAGATATCGGGAGCGCACCAATGAGCCAATCTTATGCAAAAAAACTTGGAATAGGTTTTGCGCTTATTGATAAGAGAAGAACTGGCCACAACAAAGCAGAAATTGCAAACTTAATAGGAAATTTAAAAAATAAACATGCTATTATAATAGACGACATGATAGATACTGCCGGAACAATTTGTAATGCTGCAGATATAGCAATTGAAAAAGGAGCTCTTTCGGTTACGGCAATGGCGACACATCCCGTTCTTTCTGGAGAAGCAATACAAAGGCTTGAAAATTCCAGCATATCAAAAGTAATTGTTGGAGATACAATAGAGCTTAAAAAAGATAAAATTTTTAATAAACTAGAAATTATAACCGTTGAGGCAGTGTTTGCTGACGCTATTCGTCATATTGTTGATGGTACATCACTGAGCTCGATGTTTAAGATATAATTTTGGGAGAAACAAAATGGCTAAAGAATATAAATTAGAAGTGCAAAAAAGAGAATCTAGTAGAAAATCAGATTTGAAAAAATATCGAAAGGAGGGGATGATTCCTGGTGTTTATTATTCCTATGATTCAAAAGAAAGCATAGGTTTTCTTGTTTCTCAATCAGAGATTAATAATGCAATGAAATCTGAAGCAAATATTTTTGCAATAAACGTTGGGGGCAATAACAGAAATGTTTTATTTAAATCAGTTCAATATCACCCAGTTTCAGAAGAAATCATACATATGGACTTGTACGGAGTAAATATGAAAAAAACGGTTACAGTAAAAGTAGGAATAGAGTTAACCGGAGATTCTGTTGGAATAAAAGAACAAGGAGGAGTGCTGAACCAGACTGCTCAGGAAATTGAGGTTACATGCTTGCCATCGGCAATTCCAAATGTTATTGAAGTTGATATTACTGATTTGAGTGTTGGAGATACGTTAAGTGCGAACGAAATTAAATTAGACGAATCATTGGAGCTCTACTCGGCAGCAGATATGCTAATAGTATCTGTAACATTGCCAACAAAAGAAGTTGAAGCGAGTTCTGAAGAAGTAGAGGCAGATTCAGAAGGAGAAGGAGCGTCCGAAGTGGCTAGTCAAGATTCATCAGAAAACAAAGAAACAGAATCTGGTAGCGAAGCATGAAATGCATTATTGGCCTTGGCAATCCGGGAGGTCAGTACACAAGTACGAAGCATAATTTTGGATACTGGGTTATTGACAGTTTTTTGAAAAACAATGATTTACGACTGAAGCTAAGCAAAAATAATTATGTGTTTGCAGAAGCAGATAATGCCATTATTGCTAAACCGACATCTTATATGAATAATAGTGGTTTTTCTGTTAAGATGCTCTTAAAAGACTTCAACATTAAACATTCAGACTTAGTAATTGTTTATGACGATATTGATCTCGATCTTGGAGCAATCAGATTTAAGCAAGGTGGAAGTAGCGGAGGTCACAGAGGAATTGATTCTATTATTTATCATCTTGGGAGTCAAGATTTTGTAAAGCTAAAGCTTGGAATTGCCACTAAAAAGAATATGCGCCCCTCGGAAGTTTATGTTCTTGAACCGTTTCCGAGAGCTTTACAAAAAAAAGTTGAACAAACAATCAATACAGCTTGTGATGGATTAGATTTTTGGTTAGAAAATACAATTAATGAGACAATGAATCATTTTAATAGAAAGAATTAAAGGAGAAAATTAAAAAATGGAACTATATAATTATTTACCTCTATTTGGGGTACTTGCACTGATTTTTGTTTATTATAAAAATGCCTGGGTATCTAAGCAAGATCCAGGAAATGAAAAAATGCAGCAAATCGCATCAAATATTGCGCAAGGAGCTATGGCGTTTTTAAAAGCAGAATATAAAGTTTTAACAGTATTTGTTATTTGTGTTGGTGCACTTTTAGCATTCAAGGGATCCGGCGAAGAGAATAGCTCATGGCTAGTAGCTTTATCTTTTCTTGTTGGAGCGATATGTTCGGGATTAGCCGGCTACATTGGAATGATGGTGGCAACAAAGGCAAATGTAAGGACAACTAATGCTGCTCAACACTCTTTAGGTAAAGGATTAGAGGTTGCTTTTTCTGGTGGCTCGGTGATGGGATTGGGTGTTGTAGGTTTAGGCGTGCTTGGGCTATCATCTTTATTTTTATTATATAATAATCTTTTCACAGTTGACGGAGTTTCCGACATGGACAAAGTGTTAACAGTCCTTGCTGGTTTTTCTCTAGGGGCCTCTTCAATAGCACTATTTGCTAGAGTTGGAGGCGGTATTTACACTAAAGCGGCTGATGTAGGCGCTGACTTAGTTGGAAAAGTAGAGGCCGGAATTCCAGAAGATCACCCCCTTAACCCTGCAACAATTGCAGATAATGTTGGAGACAATGTTGGGGATGTCGCGGGAATGGGCGCTGACTTATTTGAATCTTATGTTGGCTCTATTATAGCCACTATGGTGCTAGGCGCTGTATTTCTATCTAGTGGAATGGGAATAGAGGCTGTTCTTTTACCGCTGTATTTAGCTGCAACCGGTATTGTAATGTCGATTTTTGGAACTTTTTTTGTAAAAGTTTCAGAGGGAGGAAGTCCTCACAAAGCGTTAAATATTGGTGAGTTTTTGTCAGCAGGCTTAATGGTGGTTGCTTCTTACTTTATTATAACCGGAACATTGCCAGAAACATGGAATCATGAAGGATTTCAATATTCTGCTTTGGGTGTATTTCTTGCTACTGTTGCAGGATTGGTTGCAGGCCTAGGAGTGGGAAAGATTACAGAATATTACACAGGAACAGGCACCAAGCCCGTATCAGAAATTGTCAGGCAGTCAGAGACGGGTTCTGCGACAAATATTATTGCAGGCTTAGGCGTGGGAATGATGTCAACGGCGATTCCAATAATCTTAATTACAATTGCAATGATAGTTGCTCATTATTTTGCCGGGTTATATGGAATAGCCATAGCGGCTGTTGGTATGCTTGCGAATACAGGAATCCAGTTAGCAGTAGACGCATATGGCCCTATCTCCGACAATGCCGGAGGCATCGCAGAAATGGCAGAGCTACCATCAGAAGTACGTGAGAGAACAGACAAATTAGATGCAGTCGGCAACACCACTGCAGCAATTGGTAAAGGCTTTGCTATTGCATCAGCAGCTCTTACAGCCCTTGCTTTGTTTGCGGCATATATGGAAAAAGCAGGAATTGGAGGTATCGATATTTCAAAACCTATTGTAATGGGAGGGCTTTTACTTGGAGGAATGCTTCCATTTGTATTTTCTGCGCTTTCTATGAATGCAGTAGGAAGAGCTGCTATGGATATGATTAAGGAAGTAAGAAGACAGTTTGCAGATATTCCTGAGTTAAAAGCAGCCCTAGAAGTCATGAGAAAAAATAATGCTGATATGAGCAAGGCATCAGAATCAGATAGAAAAGTCTTTAATGCTGCTGACGGAAAAGCAGAATATGACAAATGTGTAGATATTTCAACTAAAGCATCTATTAGAGAAATGGTAATGCCAGGACTATTAGCTATTCTAGTTCCAGTACTAATAGGCTTTTTAGGAGGAGCAGAAATGCTTGGAGGTCTTTTAGCGGGAGTAACGGTAACAGGTGTTTTAATGGCAATCTATCAATCCAACGCTGGAGGCGCTTGGGACAATGCTAAGAAAATGATAGAAGAGCAAGGAGGAAAAGGCACAGATGCACACAAGGCAGCTGTTGTGGGAGATACGGTAGGAGATCCTTTTAAGGATACATCAGGACCATCCTTGAATATATTAATTAAGTTGATTTCAGTTGTTGCACTTGTTGTTGCCACATCAATCTCAGTTGATTATATTAATTTAGAGAAAGAATACACGCAGCTTGACGAAAAACTACTCAGTGACAAAGGTATTGCGGTTGAAGATAGGGAGTCAATAAATCCTGCAGAGCTTTTTACGCAAGAAGAAATAGAAGTAATACAGCTAGGACTTTTCAAAACACAAGGTCATTTATATAGCGATACAGATACATATAGTAATTTTTTGAACGATAAAATAACGACTCTTGATATGGATATGCTTTCAAATAAAGTCTTTAATAAAGAATATCAAAGCCTTAATGATATGGAAAAAATTGCCATTATATCTGCATTGAGTCAAAATGTGTATGGTTTTTTATCAACTAAATCACAAATAGACATGCAGCTAAATGCTATTCAACTACAAAAATTAAACCAAGAAAACTCATCTGACTCTACGGATATGAATGAAGAATCAGGCGAAGGAGAAAAATAAATGAATTATTATGAAATCTTATATATTGTACATCCAGCTCTTGAGGGAGGGCATCTACAAGATATTACAAAATCAGTTGACGAATTATTAGAAAAAAATGGAGCAAAAGTTAAGGTTCAGGATAACTGGGGCAGAAAAAGACTCGCCTATCCGATAGATAAACAAAATTATGGTTCTTATATTCTAACGCAATTTGAATCAGACGGTAAAACAAACAATGCCATCCTAAAGGATTTAGATCATAACTCAAATGTTTTAGGTTCATTAATTACAAAAATAGAAAAATCAGAACTGATTACGAAAAAAGATAAAAAAGATGAAACGCCTGCAGATGAAACGCCTGCAGATGAAACGCCTACAGATGAAACGCCTGCAGATGAAACGCCTGCAGATGAAACGCCTGCAGATGAAACGCCTACAGATGAAACGCCTACAGAAGAATCACCTGCTGAGGAAGGCTTAAGCAAGGATACAGATTCTGACGAAAAAAAAAGTAAGGAGAAAGATTAATGAGTTTATTAGCAAATAGAAAAATTTGTCCTTTTAAGGAGGACCCTGCATTGATTTCAAAAATTAATTACAAGGAATACATGTTTTTGAAAAAATTTATAACTGAACAAGGTAAAATTATACCCAGTTATGTAACTGGCGTATCGGCTAAATACCAAAGAAGATTAGCGAAAGAAATTAAAAAAGCACGCAATATTGCATTATTACCATATACAAATCTTCTACAAGATAAGTAATTAAAGGAGTAGCAAATTATGAAAGTAATTTTAATACAAGATGTTGAGAACTTAGGAAAAGTTGGGCAAAGCCTAAACGTGAAAGCAGGATATGCGAGAAATTATTTAGTTCCTAAAAAATTGGCTCTTTTTGCCACAGAGCAAAATATGAAATCAATTGAATCAATGATTAAGCAGCAGGAAATAAAGCAAGCAAAAGAAAGAAGCAACCTGGAATCTTTAGCAAAAATACTAGACAAACTAACTTTAAAATTTGAGCTTAAAGCTGGAGAAGAGGGTAAATTATTTGGTTCTGTTACATCACAGATGATAAGAGATGAACTAGCTAATCAAAAGCTAGAGGTTGATAAAAAAGAAATTATTTTAGAGGAGCCTATCAAAGAGGTAGGTAGCCATAAAGTATCAGTGGATTTTGGAGAGGGAATATCTGCTTCAATTAAGGTCAAAGTCAGCGCTGATTCTGATTAAATTTTAAGAGCTATACTATGTTTGTAGAGGCTTATCTCCCAATTGGTATTAATCAAGCTTTTACATATCACGTACCCAGTGATTTAGAAAATCAAGTTTACAAAGGATCTATAATTCAGGTTCCTTTTGGTAGTCGGAAGTCGTTTGCCTATGTAGACAAAGTAATATCTAAAAATCCATACTCTGGACAAACCAAAACAATAATCTCTATAAAATCTAATGTTGTGAACGACAATCCCCAGCTTGGTATTCTTGTTGAATGGATGAGTAGATACTATGCAGATTCTAAGGGTATGGTAGCAAAGAGTATTTTTTCATTTTTATACACAAAGATCATTTCAAAAAACTTAAAAAAACACAAACAAATTCATATAACAAAAAAAGGGAAAGATTTTTTTAATAACAGAGAGGTGAAAGGAAAAATTCGTGTTAGAGTGTTGGAGCATTTAATTTGTGAAGGATCAAAAAACTTAAAAGAATTAAAAGATGTACTAAGAGTTTCTTCCCAAACTATAAATACTCTAGAACGAGATGAACTAATATCTATCAATGAAAAAGCTATTGACTACAACCCATTATCTAATGTAAAAACGAAAGAGAAAACACCTAATCTTTTACTTTCAGAAAAACAGAATGAAATTTTTAAATCTATCCAAAATCAAGTTAAACAAAACAAATTTTCTGCCAATTTAATTCATGGTGTAACAGGAAGCGGGAAAACTGAAATATATATAAAATTAATTGAAAAGCTCATTAAGCAGAAAAAGTCAGCTCTTATTTTAGTGCCAGAGATTGTCCTGACTCCAGAAACAGCAAAAAGATTTAAGCTTTACTTTAAAGATAATGTTGGTGTATGGAATAGCAGTATGACACATAGCGAAAAAAAATGGACGTGGAATAATGTAAATAATAATAAAATAAAAATTGTAGTAGGTACACGAAGTTCAGTCTTTTTACCATTAAAAAATTTATCGTTAATTGTTGTTGACGAGGAGCATGATTCATCATATAAGCAAGCTGAAGGCATGCCAAGCTACAATGCGCGAGATATAGCTATAATTAGAGCAAAGCACTTAGACATTCCGGTTGTTTTAGGGAGTGCTACTCCAAGCATAGAATCATATTATAATTGCACTATTGGAAAATATAATTTACATGAGCTTAAAGAACGTTATGGAAAAGCCAGTTATCCAGAAGTAGAGCTTGTTAATATGTTTGATCAAGTAGACCAGG
>PBGO01000025.1 GCA_002719095.1 Fidelibacterota bacterium | reverse complement strand
TTCATCATCAGGAGTAGTTGGGTCATCCTCTTGATTGGTATCAGGCATATCAACATTTAGATGAAATCCGAAATGCATTGTCTCACCATCACCAAGCAATGGCAAGCTATATGTCGGAGAAAAGAGATCCCAACTCTTATAAATTGCTGTTCCTGAATCGTCTAAAAAAAGTTCATCTGGCGACCAAAAACTATAAGTTTCGCTATTGAAGCTTGCATCTGTTAACTGCCAACCGGCTGAAGCATTCCAAGCTGAGACATCACCCTCAAAATCATCTGTAATAAGATTAATCTCTTCTCTTGAAGAGGGGATGTGTAAATCATTAGTACGAATTACTTTAGGAATATCATTACCAATTTGAATTGTCACAGGCTCTTTGGTATGCCTATTTAAGCTTTTGGAAAAAAGAGCTGTCATCATTGAAGCTCCAACTAATACGAAAAGAAATTTATTCTTCATCTTTTTACCTCTTCTTTTTTAGTGTTTAATAAAAAATCTATATAGAATATATATAAAAAACTGTTTAGATGTAATATACATTTTGTAACAATATTTTAAAATTTTAAGCTAATTCCAAATTGACCCGTCTGCCCTAGATCTCCATAATCTGATAAAGAATAGTCAATTTTAAAATTACTATACTCAAGACCTAATCCGAAACTCAGAGAAGCAGTATCGTGATTAATTCTTGAACCCAACCTAACAAAAAACATGTCTGAAATTGATAATTCAGAACCTAAAGCCGCATACATATCATCTGCGATAGGCTTTAAAATATCTGCGGCAACACTTAGTCCAAGCAGATTGTTCCTAATGAGAGACATTCGATCGCTACCCATTACTTTGCCTTCAATCCCCAAACGTACAATTTGAGGTAGAGAAAATGAACCTGTAGATTTCATTAAAATTCCACTGGGGGAAACAGAATCATCAACATATTGCTGAAGTCCATCTCCCTCAAATTTGACATCAGGACCAACATTATTGATGGACAAGCCTAATTTAATACCTAACCCAACGCTGTAGTGAGCCCCAAAATCAAAGGCTAGACCCTGGGCATACATATTATCAATATCCTCTCTAAAATACTTTAAACCAAGACCGACTTTAAATTTATCACTAATACTTCTAGCATAGGAAAAATTAGCTAAAAAGTTGTACACCTTATAATTCCCCAATGAACCAATATCGTTTCCAGTATTTGCTTCATCAGTTGTCTCAGGAATCCAGCCAGAATCGAGAAAAAATATATTGATACCTAAAACATCTAATTCTGTCATTTGTCGACCGTACCCAAAAAAAGAATGAGATATATCGGCAATATAATTTGTCTTGTTAAAAAATACTTGTTGACCCTCAATGTAAGAAACGTTAGCAGGGTTGTAGAGAGATGACGAGATGTCGTCTCCTGCTGCTGTTTGTGCTCCTGCCATTCCAATTGCTCTCACTCCAGTTTGAAGTTCAAGCCACTGAATTGCAGATGTTCCATTGCTAAGAGTCACAGAAGCTAAGGATAATATTATTATAAATATATTCATCATCTCACTATTGCAAATTTTCCTACGTGATTATATGATTCTGCCTCAACGTAATAAATGTACAGGCCTGGAGCAACCTTATCACCATTTGAGTTGTCTAAATGCCAAGGAAACTGACCCGAACCGTTGTTTTCAGAGCTATTGAAATTTATTGTGTTCACAAGCTTTCCTGTGACAGTATAGATTTTGATCTTACAAGATGATGGTAAATTTTTAAAGTAAATAGTCTCATCATCATAATCTTGATTATATATTGAACCTGCTCTGTAAGGATTTGGCACTACAGTTATCTCACTAAGCGTTGAACTATTAATAGAATTCGAATCACCAATTTCACTTAAATCTACTGTCCAGCTATCTCCATCGGCATACCAAGCGAATGGAGTAAAGAAGAATGTATCATACTCCCATGCATGACCAGCGTCAGTACAGGTTTGTTCATCTAAATATTGACTATCTGAGCATCTTGGTGCCTTCCATGGATACCTAGGCGACCATGGATTATCGTTGAATCCATCCCCTTCTTTTCCATCAGGATTTGAAATCAGATTATAATCATCTCCTTCTGGATCAGGATTTGAAGAAGCATCAAATCCCTCTTCATCTTGATTGCATTTTAAATCTTCACCACAATCAAACCAACCTTTTCTACCTTCTGAGTCACTACCTGAAGGAGGTGGTATATAGTTTGGAATAACATCTGTTGCCTCCCAGATCATTGATTGATGCAGGACCTGATCTCCCTCTGAATATTGAATATTAGAATCCCAATCCGAAGTTCCAAATTCCCTAAACATAAAGTAATCTAAGTCAAGTTCATATGTATAATTATCCTCATCCGGATAATTGCTGCTCATGGCATGTAAAGATGGCGTATAGTATGTTGTGATGAGTTCATTGAAAAGAATTAGCTCCGACCTTGTCCAAAAACAATCTTTTCTGCCATCAGCACCATAATCAGGTGCAGTATTACCCTCCTCGTCTGTGACATAACCGTCATTTAATCCAAAATCTCTATGAATCAGGTTAACTGGCTGGTTTGTAGTAAGATTAGTTACGCGAAAAGGCACTTTTGTTGCTCCTTGTTCATCAGAGCAAGATTCTGATCCGGACCATGGTTGAGCTGGAACAACCATATCAGATACAGAGAATTCAGGTACATTGCTGAACTCAATTTTATATCTATATGGAGGTCTCATATCGAATATTTGTTGACTATAATAAGTGATTTGAGTTTTTCTTTGATCTGATATGAAAAGAGAAGTCATCAAACTACTGTCTTCAGAAGCCTCAATTGTATAAGCGTCTCTAANCGGCGGAACATAAAGNGCACCATCTTTNGTAGATTCAAAGAAGAAGAAATTATTATCAAATTTAAATCTTGTTCCGTANAGNAGCTCTGTCCAATTCTCATCTGAGCCTAACTCATCAGAAAAAGCAATTGGCATATCCTCCACTATATAAGAAGGATAAACTAAATAATCCCCTTCTTGATTCACNCCAGGTAAATCTAATTCTGCATTTAATGAAGTTGAAGATGATAAGCTGCTTATTAGAATTTGAGAGGACTCAACAGGATTACCCTGCTGGTCTACTACCCAACCATAAAGAGAAGGATTCTCACATTTATTTGCTTCAAATGAATTTATAACATTACCATTTTCATTTAAACCGTATTCAGCCTGGACTTCAAATTTAATAATAACGTCCTCTAAGTCGGACCTATCTACAATATCGAAATATCTATTTCCATTTCCAATATTNCCAGAACCAGCTAAAATAAAATTATCGGAGTTATCAGTCGAGGGNTCAGATATATTAGTAGGCAACGCTCCAGCGACCGCCTGAACAAAATTATTGCTTCCAAAAGAACCAAGCGGGCTTTCCAGAGATGGAAAGCTAGAATTTATATTTGGATTTGAATTTACAACTGAATTACTTGAATCATTTTGTCCAATTGAGGTCCATTCATCTGGATTCGATTGAGACCAATTTGTCTCTTGTGTGTATATTGGGTCACCATCCCAAACTGTATTATCATTCGAATCTGTAAATGGCTCGCCTAAGTCATACTGAAGATTACCCTCTGATCCTGTACCTGAATTGGAATCATAATTATCTTGATTAGGGTCACTGCTGCCAGAATTTTCTGAGCTTAAGCAACCTCCCAATCCATCTTCAAATACATCCGCACAACCATCTGTTCCTACATCTTGATATGGTTCACCTGAGGAAGTAGATGAAGAAGAAAAAACATAATCAAATGAATATGTTTTTAAGCCCATATCATATGCTGTAAGNGTGTAAGTATATTGTTTTCCCTCTACTACATCTTCATCAATATAAATATGCTCAAGGCCCGAATTGTCACCCAAATATGTCCAGCCATTGACAGAGTCATACTCGTTAATATTTTCATTTCTGGTTCTTTCACAATCTGCATAGCCGGGCTTATAAACACAATGGAGTAAATCCTGATTTTCCGTTAAATCAAATTGCGCAATTGGCTGACACCCAACATCATTTCCTTCAAAATCGTATATTTTAAACTCTGATGAGCACCAAGTATCTCCTCCATCTTCACTTCTGTAAAGCTTATAACCTTCAAAATCAGCATATCTGGTTAANGGATCAATAGAAGATTCAGAAATAAAATCCCAGCTCAATTTTATATAGTCGGAATAAGGAACCGCATACAAATTCGGGGATTGCGGGTAGCTAAAATCTGCCAAGCTGATTGTTACTGTATCTGGTAAAGATGGCTGTAAGCCTTGATCTTCAACCGTNAGTTTAAAACTAAATTCAGTTGGATTTNCAGCAAGCTCTGTTGGCAATCCAGAAATCGTAAGGTTCTCAAGACCCTGACCATTTAATAATAGGTCAGAACTATCTCCAATTGGTTCCCATGTGTACGACAATACGTCCCCGGCATTTGGATCATATGAACCTGAGGCGCTCAAAACTATCTCTTCTTGCTGATTCAATCTGAAACTTTTGTCATCCCCAGCATTTGAAACTGGACATAAATTTGCTTGCACAGTGATACAAACTTGATCTGGATCAGAGTCGACATAACCATCGTTCACAATTAAGTCAAAGCAGTATACTGTGTCTTGAGACAAGTTTGTCGGCGATGAAAAGCTTGGAGATGCGACTGAAGTACTTGATAATGGGACCGCCCCTGGAGCACTCCATGAATANGTTAAATTTTGATTNCCNGAAGGACCAGCTCCGTTCAGAGTAACGGTTTCACTGCANGTTACCAAATCTTGTCCTGCATTAGCAACTGGAGGTATAGCAACTATTATTTGAACTGCATTGTCGCAAGCTGTACAGGTATGACTTCCAACAGTNGAAAAATCTTCATCATCTTTAACAATCCAGTCNGAATCAGAACTATTTGTTCCNGCAGAATTCTCCCAAGAAGAGCCTTCAACTTCTGAAAAGTTACCGTTNACTACTGAAGATTTTCTAACTAAGATGTTGTCCTTGGTCCCAGCAGATTCTCCTGCAACATCCCAGCCGCTTCCTGGGTCTGAACCGTAACCAACTGTGTCGATAGGGTAAGCAAATCCTTGAGAATTCTTCTTTGCTAAGGCAGCGCCATCATCACCACCAAGACGAGTTAAATCACCCCACTCGAAACACTCATGCTCAATAATATCAGCATCTGCACCAGCTAATTCCTTGACCAGAACTAAAGATTGGCCATTCTGTAAATCAGGAGGATAAATTGTTGTAATATCATCTAAATCTATGTCGTGATCTGCATCAGACTCTGATGGCAATCGATGAAAAAATAACTTAGCATAAAAATCCTGATCTGGATTCATAAAATCTGCGCCATTTTTTGAAATCCATACCTCATAATCTACCCACTCATCTTCTGTTATTGTTTGTCCGGTTCCGTTGAAAATTTCTATAAACTTATTAGCTGAAGGATTACCTGTTCCNACTTCGCAGTATTCAGTAATTAGCAAATCTTGCGAATCATATTCAAGCGATGTATTTCCTAAATTATCAGTTACTTGAAGAGATATTGANTAAATGATTGAAGATGTAGCGTTGGGAGCAGTAAAAGTTAAATTTTGTGATGTTAAATTTAAATCTGGATTACTATCAAGTATATCCTGAGGGACTGTCCATAAAAACGATTGAATAGAGTTTCCATCNAGAGCATATGAATTTTGTCCTGAAATTGTAACTAGCTGACCTGGTTCTACAATTTGGTCTTCACCNTGGTCTGAAACAGGATTTTGACTTATTAGTAGTGTGGCAAATATAGCTAACAAAGATTTATTCATNATAATTCCAATTTAATTCCAAATTGNCCTGTCGAACCTAAAATACCATACTGTACTAATGCATAGTCAAATTTAATGCCNTTNTAACTGAANCCTANGCCTAAACTAGCACCTTGAGTATCGTGCTCAAGATGGGTACCAGCCCTCACAAATGCAATTTCATTCCAAGCATATTCTAATCCAAAACAACCATAAACTGTATAATCTATNGATTTAATCCCATCAAAAGCCAAATCTAATCGCGANGATTCNCTTTTTATTAGAGATGANGAATNATTTCCTATNATTCTATTTTTNACACCAAGCCTAAATGTCATTGGTAANGGGAAAAATTGTGTATCATATTCGTAATCTTCTACAAAACCTTGCGAATAATCATAATTTCCTAATCCATCTCCCTTAAANCTAACCTCAGGTCCAAAATTTGTTACTGACATACCTANNACAAAACCATAAATNCCTGTATCAAAATTTGAACCAATATCAGCAGCGAATCCTTGAAGGTACATGTTGTCAATATCCTCCCTGAAATACTTTGCTGTAAACCCAACTTTCAATCTATCGGTCAAGGTCTTTGAAAAAGAAGCTCGAATTGCTAAGTCGTAAACATTAAAAGTGCCATTTTGCTCGCCACCGTAATCTGTTCTAGCCATAGATCCAGAGTCTAAATAAAAAACATGAATTCCTGCAACATCAGTGGAATTTAGCCTTTGCGCATAACCAAACACATTATGAGAAATACCAGCCAAGTAATTTGTTTTATTGAAGAACAGNTCTTTGTCTTCTATAAATCCAATTGCAGCAGGATTATATGGAAGAGAGGTGANCCCAATACCTGAAGCAGCTTGCGCCCCTGCCATACCTATCTCTCTTATTCCAGTTTCTAATTTTAGAAATGGGGCAGCAGCAGTACCAACTTTAGTGACGATGTCAGGAACATCTCTAAACTGACTAAAAATAAATGTAAATAATAATATAATGGATACTTTATGCATTTTACCTCACTATCGCAAATTTACCAACTGAGGACTGGCCCTCAAATTCAACCGTATATAGATAAAGGCCTGGAGCGACTTCCTGATTATTTAAGCTTCTTAAATCCCACCAAGAATTATAGCCATCATCACCTGGCTCAGCTCCAATATTATCTGCAACATTCCATGAATATACCTTCTCACCCGTTAAAGTATATATNGTTATAGTTGCCCCTAAGCCACTANTTTCATCATACGGTACTTTAGAAAATCTAATTCTTCTTTGATATTCAGTTTCATTATTAAAACCAGAGTGGACCGTGTAAGGGTTTGGCGAAACTATAACCTGATTCACGTTAAAATCACCAGTATAGCCTGATGTTACTTGAATGAAATTAGCATCTAAAATCGTTGTTCCTCTAGAATTTTCAACATGTTGATAGCCCCCAGGACTTGAAAATCCTAAAGGATTTGCTTCCACTGGTATTTGTTGCTGTGCAAAACCTGTCTCAAACTCGCTCCATTCAACAGTATAAGTTGGTGCTACACCCATATCATAAGCTGTAATTGAATAAGTATATACCACACCGTCCACAACATCGTTGTCTACAAAAGTATATTTATAAGAATTACCATTCTCATCAATGTAGGGTTCACTAGTTAAAATTTTATCATCCCATCTATCATTATTATTTCTATCAACAAACTCCTCACCACTGTCCCATTTACCATTAGTATTCGAATCCGTGTATTCTTCTTGAGTGTCAAACCCTGTATTATAACCCAAATGAAACCAAGGTGCTAACGGGTCAGGTCCAGATATATCTAAATTTCTCAAAGTACTTCCTTCAATATCCTTACACACAATGTCACCATTGGTATCTATNTAATCGATAGAAACGCAGTAATTCAAATCTTCATTTTCTGTCAAATCATACTGAGCTAATGGCCTCCACCCAACGTGAATACCAGAATCATCAAAAATTTTATCTTCAGGGCCTCCCCAAGTCACTCCTCCGTCTGTACTTTTATAAATTTTATAGCCCTCAAAGTCTGAGTAACCAGTTACGACATCCTTACCAAACTCAGCATCTCCATTCCAATGCAGCGATATCTGGCCGTGATTATATGATGAAGTTACTTCTGGACGCTCAGGGGGAGTATAACCCTGATATTTATTATTATACATAATTTGTGCAAATTCTGCATTTGCGATTAAATCTTCTTTATTTTGGCCAAATATTATACAAAAGGAAAATAGCGTCTCTTCTCCAACATCTAAATTAAACGGACCGCTTGTCATTTCAAGAACACAGTCAAGACCCTCTTCGTCNTCTGTAAAAAAAGTTGTCTGCTTTAAATCATCAACACTATCAAAATGGGGATTGAAATTGGGGTCAAATTCATCAAGCTCAGGATTTGCATGAAAATACCATGCTTTCTCATCAATGGACAGGTTAGTAGTATCTCCAACCATTATTTTGTATTGAATTTCCTCTTTATTCAGAGCCTGTGACTTACCAGGATCTCCTGCGCAACATGCTCCAGAACCTTCTCTATAGACTACACCTGGTCTGTTATACCAATCAAACCAGTGCCAGTCAGTCATCTTCATTTTCTCACCTTCATATACCTCAATAATGCCATCATTATTGAAATCTAAATTTTCAGTTGCTAGAGGAGAGTCCAGTAGCTGAACAGCAACTATACCAAAATCTGAACCTGGATCTTGATCGCTTTCATCCATACTGTAACCAGCAACACCNCCACCGCTAATACCATCATAATCTCCAATTAAAGCCATACTGATAAGCATTCGTTCGGTTGAACCATCACCCTCTGAGGAAGGAATCTCAACAACATCATAATAATACTCCATAAAATCATCACCATTAGTATGAACATTGAAATTCCCGAACAGGTCGGTCGATAGAACATCTGCATCCATATAAAATCCAAAGCTTATATCTCTATAATTAAATCCAGCGCCATCATTAAGCTTAGTGCCATCAGGCATAACCATATCATCACTTTCATTTTTAACTTTTACAGTAACAAACATTATGTCNTCAGCATAAGACACTCCATAAGAATGAGCAATAGCTTTTACCTTGAGCCCCATAGGATATCCAGTTTGCTCATATTCATTGGTNCTTGAGAGCTGATTCCCTCTATGTGCCCAGCGATCATCAAACTCCATATAAACATCGTTATCAGAAATAAATCTACCATCAACCTCTACCCAACATGCGTCGTTCTTTTTCGTGCATGGAGAGCACCCTGTCTCCTCGCAATCCCAATCTTGGGCATACCAACCTGGCCAAAAAACCTCGAACTCACCTGTCTCGACATTAAACGTTTCTGGCCAAGTATTTGAATAAGCACTATGAGCAAGTAAAGGATAAGTATCTCCTGCATCAGAAAATGGAGTATCTCCAAATAAATCTCCTGCAGAAACCTCGGTATTATGTGTATTTTGCCTTGCTTTATTTGTTGCATGCCAATCAACATTTGTTGATGGGCTGTAGCGACTAAACCAAGACTCTGCTACATTNGCTCCATAATAAGCGTAGTTGTCGTCCTCATCCCAAGCCTGTTGATTCTCTCCGTAATCATATAGATCAAATTCATCAAGACGATCCACAAATGCGGGTCTTTTGGCCCATGGGTAAACTAGCCCTATGAGTGAGTTTGACTTATTTGGATTATCAACTTCATATTGATTATATTCAACACTAATACAAATCAAGCTAGGAGTATTATTTCTAACCATAGCCCACTGATCAGCTGCATTAAAAGCAAAATGATNTAACGTTAACTCACTTTCAATTTTATCACCAAGGTTTCCTCNATCATCTTTTGCATCAAAGACAATATCGACAAATTCACCACCCGAGCCATCTTCGTTAGGACTCCAGGCTTCGTATGCGTCCTCAGAGCAAAATACGGCAATCTGGTCGGACTCCCAATTACAGAGCCCCATATCTTCACAATAACCAGTTGCAAGCTCTTCATCCCAGTTTGAAGGGGTGCTTGCAAATTCACTTGGCATACTTGCAATATCTGCAGAAGAAACTTGATACCAAGAATATTTGTAAGAATACTTATTTCCNGGAACACCTGCTATCATACTTACATTTGGAAGGTAGCTATACTCGCCCCACAATCCAGCCGGATGTTCGTCCCATGTAATAAAATTACCATAATTTGTGATTGCATTTTTAACTACCCCATTNAATAAATATCCTTTCGCCCTATCGTTCATGGGATTGCTTGGAAATCCATACTGACCAATACTTCCATTTCTTGTACTAAAATTCCTATCATTGCTATAGTAAGATTCATGCGAAATAGATGTATCAGAATCGTTCTTTTTTACATCTGAAAAGATAAATGAAAACAATACTAGAAAAAATGTGAGCTTTTGAAATATAATCATCTAAAATCTACCCTCATAAATAAGTTAATTTCCCTTGGAGATGAGTAATACCAAGGTCTATCATAAAAAGCGCTCGATAGAGTTNTTCCATCTTCAATACCAACTTCATCTGTGTAATATTCTCCAGGATCATTTGCATTACCAGTTAAAGGATAAACGTATACCTCATTTCTTGAATCTAGGAGGTTATATATATTCAATCCTAAAGCTATGGAGTAGTCTTTATACCTTACGTCCTTAGAAAAAGACATGTTAATGGTTTTGTAAGCTGTCGATCTTTGTGAATACTTATTAAGTAAATCTTCCCTTGGCTTATCTCCGTCCATAATCTCAGGAGTAAATGGAAAGCCTGATTGATAAAAACCTGTTAAAGAAGCATTTATNCCAAATGGTAAAAAGGTATAGAGTGTTAACGTCAAATCATGCGTTCGGTCAAATGGCATAGTATATTCTTGTGAAGGCGCGTCAACCCATACATTTCCAAAAGCCGCAGCATCATAGTCTCCATTAGCTTTTGCTTGAGAGTAAGTGTATTGAAGCATTGTATTAATTAATTGCCCTCTATTCTCCAATGTAAAGTCAATTCCCCTAGCAGACCCATAATCTCCATTTGATGAGACTTGATATTCATATATTCCCGACCTAAAACTTTTAGCAGTTACCATCTGGTCCATATCTTTAACCCATCCCATGATTGAATAAGCCCAACTCTGACCAACTTGGATGTTGAAGCCAAATTCATATGATTGCGTTCTTGATGCAGTCATAGTTGCATTACCAATCTCGCCTTCACTTTCTTCAAAAGTTGTTTCAGGATCTTCCTGCCTGTTAGTATTTAAGTAAACATTTTCGTAAACGGGAGTTTGATAGTATAAACCATAATTAAATGTGAAAGTCGCCTGATCTGTTATGACATGACTAAAGCCTAATCTAGGACTAACTTTGTAAAGCCATTCAGAGTTTTTGAAAAATACTTCAGACAAAGACATTCCAAAATCTGTGCTAGTAATCTCATTATAATTCCAAACACCATCAGCTTCACCTAAATCTTGACCAGGATAATCGTCATCATCTGGACAGAATCCATCTTGACCACAGTCTGACCAAAACCATGGTTGAGTTGCTGAAAATTCTCCTGTCGGAGTACTCCAGACTTTAGTNTTGTAATTAACNCCATCTAGTCTAATGCCAGCGTTAACAACCATCCAAGGAACTTCAAATGTATTCTGCCAATACATAGCTAACTCCATAGGNTCAACGAACGAATTCCATTTGTTATCTCCATTAAAATCGTCATAGTCTTCACCTAAATCCCAAACTCCGTTTGCTTCACCATCATCTGGAGTACCAGGGAGGTCNTATTCACCATCACTATCGTAATCAACTAAGAGCGTTTCTCCTGCATCCCAAGCNCCAGATTCATTAATATCGTCATACTGGTCACCAGGAAAATCTAACCAATAAATTCCATCTCTTCCGTAGTCATCCCATTGCTCAGCAAACCGCTGTCTTTTTGCCTCTCCCTGAAGCCAAGGGTACTTAACCTCGTAAAAATCAAGCTTATGGGACTTCAGATCTACTCCTACTCGAGTTCTCCACTTGTCTGAAATTTGAGATGTTAAATCAAATCTAATTTCATTTGTTTCAGCTCTGGATTCAGAGTAAAAATAATCATGACCACCAAAAACAAAGCCTTGGGACCAATTAGTGAAATAAAATTCATTATTTTGATTGTTACCGAAAATATCTCCAAAATCAATATTATTTCCTGAATAATAAGGATCCAAATATATATCATTGAGATAAACGTCTTCATCTATGAAATTTTCAAAATCAATGTACATTTCAGGTAGNAACCAATAAGAGCCATCTCTGTACTCTGCAGACTCAACCATCTCTGGAGCAGTCCAGTCTCCAGAACCATCTAAGTCATGAATAGAAGCATCCCATCCATCAATACCTGGGGTATAGATTCCGTCTCCATTTAAATCATAAAAATCTTCAGCAGATTCCCANTTATAATTTCCAGGAGCCGCNCCATAATACCANCCGCTAGTCCAATTTTCTGGACCGAGACCATCTCTACGCGTATAAAATAATGTATCTCCGTTATTGCTTGTAGAGTGAGGTACAACATTGTTGTTAAACGGATCAGATATACCTGCCAAATTATCACCTGATGGATGCCTCCATTCGAACCAATCAGGATAACCATCACTATCATTATCAATCCATCTAGAACCTATAAATTGGTCTTGAATAAAATTTGACAACCTTATTGTATAGAAAGTTCTGCCTCCTTCCAATGTATGATTAATTTCTCCTGTAAATCTTTTGGTATCCCTAAATAGCTCATTCTGGCCCTCGTTCCAATAAAGATATCTTTGACTGAAGCCTTTACGATGCGCATGAACCTCCCAATATGATAGATTGAATTTCAGGCTTGATGAGTAGTCATAATTAATCTTTGCAAAAATATCATCTGTTCTATCAAATCCAAAAGATCGTAGCCCCGACTCATTATCCCATGGTGCAACTAAATTAGCTATGTTGTCAATATTGCCTAAATTATTTTCTTGATATACGAGATTATCAAAATCAAGTACTCTGTATGAATCTAATGATGTTTTCTGACCAGAAACCCAGTAATAAAACTTATCCAACAAGGGAACCTTGCCTCCAAAACCCATATTATAATCATTGTAACCTCTAAGCCTATCATACTCCTGCTGTCCTGGAGATAATTCGTATTGAAATTTATATCTAAATTTATCTTGACCAGAGTTTGTGTGCATATTTGAAACAGCAGACATCGCATCGCCATATTCTGCGTTAAACCCTCCAGGCTGCCAATCAAATTCCTTAACAGCAAAAAGATTTAATCTAGTACCATTTCCAATACCTCCATAAATAGGATTACGTATATACAGACCATCAATCATATATGCTATCTCGCCTGATCGACCACCTCTCACATGCACCTCTTCAAGGCCTTTTTCTTCATGGTCTGGAATTGCCCCATATTGACCAGATTCAACTTTTACAACACCAGATTGGAGAGAATATAATTCAGTAACATTTCTAATAGGTAGAGCTTCAATAGCTTCCTGGTCTACAGTTATTTTTTTTGAAGTCGATCCTTTCTCAACAAGAGCTTTCTCACTTGTCACAACAATCTCCTCACCTTCAATCACACTCTCTTCCAGGACAAAGTTTAGCCACAAAGTTTTATCCATACCAACTGAAACATCCTGAATTTTTTGCGTCTTAAACCCTATCATTGTACACTTCAAATCATACATTCCTACCTGGACGTTGAGAATGATATAGTTTCCATCAAAATCTGCAGATGTACCCGTAACAACATCTCCTACTTCATTCAAGACTATTACCTGACCTGGTAGAGGATCTCCTTTTTCATCTGTTATTTTTCCCCTAATCGTTCCGTCTGTTCCAGAGAAAGAAAAAGAAGTTAGAACTAAAATTAATGCTATTAATACTTTTGTATTATTCAGATACACGTTGCAACCCATATGTTTTAGTTTTTTTAAATGGCTCAAATTTGAAATTGTCAATATTTTCGAAATCATTAGTATTTATATGCTCTTTGCTATTTAAGATCGCGTTCATTATTGAACTTCCTGAACTAGGACAATCTGATGAGGATTGATTTTTATTAATCATTTCCCACCTATACTTGCCTACCATTGACTCTGTTCCACCAGGAGCTGAATTCCACCTAAATTCCAGATCATCTTTAACAATGCCAAAATCTTGTACAAGATACGTTATATTTTGTTCAAAATATTCTACTCCTGTACCAAGCATTGTTGTAGTCTTTTCTCTTGTTACCTTAAAAGTATCATTGAATAGAGTGTCGTTTGGACAATCATCGACTGAATCACAGTCGGCGCAAACAGCGTAGTCATCGTAAGCGCATGTAATCAGACCTTCTGAATTTGTAGCTCCAAGAATTTTTCTCATAGGCACTTCAACCGGCTCGTAATCAACTGAATATGACTCATCTATCAAATACTCTGCAACAGGAGTTGTGTCAATACGAGAGGTTTGATACCGCTCTCCATCTCTTAAATATCCGTCTACTGTGTAAAGAAAAACTTCATCTGTCGCGTCATCTTCAAACCAAAAACCACCTTCCGAGAAAGCATCATAAAATCCTGGTGGAAGAAAATAACTTTTATGAACTAATTTATAAATATAACCATCTTCTCCTTGTCTGAAGATATGATAATCATAATCTCTCGTACCGTCTTTAGTCCATTCCGATTTAGCGATATGATAATCATCTGAAGGCGCATTTAATTTTTCTATAATAGGATTAGATAGGACAACAACTATAGAGTCTATTAGGTCTACAGCTGCAAACTTATAAGATGTATCCTGAACAGTTTCAATCAAATTCTCATAAGAATTACCCCATCTATCTAGGATGTCGTCGTCAAGAATGATCTCCTTGAGAGGAGAATAACTATCGTATTGACCCAGTCCATCAGGATTTATGTAATTTACGACAAGTGAATTAGGCTTATCAGACAAAGAATAAAGCTCTGAAGAATTGCAACTATTGCTCCCATCTTGACATATTTCAGGCCCATCCCATATTCCATTACCTTTGTCACAAAAATCAAAATTTGCTGCTGAAACCCAAACCCCATTAAGGGTATTTTCACATAAATTCTGGTTAACTCCAGGAGTTAGGCTTGTTTGTTCTCCAGAATCGTACTGAGAATTACAGTTCCTATCTTGATATGGCTCATTATCATCCCAAACACCATCTGAAATCTCCTCAAGATCTAAGTGAGCTTCGGCATTGTCCCAAATTTGATTAGATCTATCGCAAAAACCTAAGTCATAACCTGATGTACCACTCGGCTTGTCAAACCATTCTTCACCATCATCATACTGGTTATTTCCCTGTGTTCCATCAGGATTATTTAAAGCGTCATAATTATCTAAATTATTATCATTATCATTGTTTGGATCTCCGGAGAAATAATCAGGATAGACCTGATTCAAGCATCCTCCAAGACCGTCTTCAAATTGGTCTGCGCAACCATCAAGTCCAAGATTGGGCTCGCTCTGACATCCTCCAGAACCATCCTCAAATGCATCAAGGCATGAATCTGCTCCATAGTCGCTAAAACTTTCTGGATCTGATATAAAAACCTGACCGGATGGGCAATCATTAGAAGCTTGCACATAAATTTCAGCCTCATTGTCTAGTTGATTATTTTCGTTGCAATCAGCATTTATCCTCCACATCATCTCATCTTGACTTACAACATCTTTTGGAATAATAAAACGATGCTCAAAAACATATTGACTGCTTGAGTAAGTAGAATCTTTGCTTACCCACTCATCAGTATCAAGGTAATACATTCCATTAATATCACCCATCTCTTGATAGTCGTAATTTACCCTGTACTGCTTGTAAAGATAAGTATCTGTAAAGTTTTTACAACTGCTATTTTCAGAATTCCAAAAACAAACAATACTATCTTCGCAATCAGCCTCATTAAGGCTTAAACAGCTTGCATCAGGATTATAGATTCCGTCAAACTGGGTTCCATTAGGATTGTTATCGATATCATAGTTATCGCTGTTAGGGTCAGGATTTGTATCGACATCATAAGCAGTACTGCTAGAATCACATGTTCCATCACCTACCTCAAATATATCAGGACAATTATCCGCACCTAAATCTCCTATGTATGAGTAAGAAGTTTGTTGCTGAAGATTAGCCTCGATTTGAGGAGTATATCTGTCATACTCATCGTCCCACACATACTTAATAACATTTGAATATCTATCTGAAGATATACTAACTTCCGAATCGATGATTTTTGTAACACTATCCTCCAATGATCGTACGGTTAGAGCGGGGTCAAGATTAGTTTGGGTTACAGATATTAAATAGCATGGGAAGGAAAAAAAATCTAATCTGTCAGTCGATGGCTCAAAAAAGAACTGAGGATTTGACATGGCATTAGGATCATAATAATGATATTCAGCATTAATAGCATCTGATGAAAGATTGTAAAAATAATCAAGTATATCACCTTGATTTCCTGATAGCGTTAATCCAAGGGTATTCTCAAGGTCTACATCAGCTTGAGATACTATATCTGATGAGTTATCTTCCGAGCATGAAAAAATAAACAAAAAAACGAATGAAAATATAAGCCTAATATGTACTCCATAAAAATTTAAAAATTAGTGAATGATTGTATTTAAAATTAACTAATTATGAAAGACTGTTCAATAAAAAAGTTTTTTTATTTTATTAAAATAGCTTTTTTTATAATTATGTTATCTTTGTAGGCAGTTTTAATGAAATACAATCCTGAAGGATGATTATCCGCATTCCAATCAATAGTATGTTTTCCATTTGTAAGAAATCCATTATGCAGCACTTCAATAAGATTTCCACCAATGTCATAAACTGAAATATTAATAAAATCTGAGATAGGAATTGAAATATTAATTTTTGTTGTAGGATTAAATGGGTTTGGATATGGATTAGTAATTTTAAAATCAGAAATAAGATAGCTGCCATTATCAAGGTCTTGTTCGCCAATCTGTACGACAAACTCAGTAAACTCATCTCCTCTAATAGATATAGAATTATTTTGACGCATATCAATAGTTTCACCGTTAATTATTAATCTGATAGGATATATACCCATGACTTCATCCATTTCCCAATCCAAGTCTAAAGAGTCTGAAGAATTTATTGGCCCAAGAAGTTCTCCGTTAATTCTAAATTCTTTAAAGTCACCAGCATTTATTGGTTTTCTAATATCTGACATAAATCTTGGCGACTCAATGCTGACGCCATTATTGTCTACAACATTCTCCAAAAACCAATCAACAGTATGATTTATATAAAGATTTGTAAACCTATAATTTAATATTGCTGGAATATCATATAAGTCTTCCGCGTAAGCAAAACTTTCATCAGCATCTTCGTCAAAACCTATTACTACATAGTCACTAATTGAAAATGCTGGGTTAGATGGATTTTTTTCTGATGCAGAAATCTTCATTTTCCAATCTAAATCATCAAATGAAGTGGGTTCACTTAATACTGCGGTATTAACGTGTGGCTCAAATACTAACTTAATACTATCCTGTTGAGCATGAATCCAATAAGCTTTGAACGGATCTAACGAATCAAATGTGTCATGTGAAGCATTTAAATTATCAAAACCTATAAGCCTTGGAGATATTATATCCCCCATTGCAATAGCATAATTCCATAAAAACTCAGTTCCCTCATGTAAAATCTTAAGACTATCAAGTTTTATATTTGTGACTAGTGGATTCGATATTAAATTCCAACCCTGCTTTAAATCCAAACTATAATTTGAAAGCAAATCACCACTAATAGATATGTTCTCATTTTCAAGATTTACCAAATAATACCCTTGACCAATTTCTATATTTGTATTTTCGGCCAAATCTCCATCCTGATTGAAAGATAAGCATATATCATTTGGACAAAAATTATCGCTAAATAACGGGCTATCAGAAATCAGTGGAGAACCAACTAAATTTATTCCAGAATTATATTGCTGAGATAAACTTGTATTCGCGATAGTGAATGGAAATTCTAGCTCGTAGAAATAAATATTGGAATTATCATTATAGTAGTCACCTTTATCAGAAATTTCAGCCCTTAAATAATTTTGTGTTGAAATCTCAGGATAATCAGGAATAGAAATTGCTGAAGGAGAGGCAAGATCGCTAGAATTATATACTGTATTCCAATCTGAGCCATCAGAACTTGAGCTAATTTGAATGGAAACTTCTGAAACAAATTGAGAATTATTAATATCAAAGTAGACTAAATAATCAATACCCGACTCTACAATTTCAGCTGCAGTTGGATTAATAAGCTCTACTGATGGCCTATCACCAGTAGATGCGCAGCTAGTTTGCGCAGCACTTCTAATACCTTGAACGTTCACAGCATAAATTTCATAGCAATATGTTGTAGAAGGCTCTAATGCATTATCTAAAAAGTACAACTCTTCACCATCAAGAATTGCAATTTGTGATTGATTCCCCTCGTAATAAATTTCATATGTATTTGCCAAGAAAGGACTTCCGCTATAACCATCCGGATATGTTTCGGAGCTATACTCTGAAGCGGGCCAGCTAAGTTCCAAATAATATAAATTTGAATTTATATCGATTGATGTTATCTGAGCGGGCTCAGGTAAACCTCGCACATTTACCTGCACATAATCATAATCACCCCACATACCAGTAATATCTTTAACTCTTAGTCTAAAGTAGTGACTATTAATGTTTAGCGATATATTAAAACTTGCCTCTGTTGATATTTCTTGCCAAGAATTATCATCCAACCGCTTCTCCCATGAATAAGTTATATTTTCATTCTCAAATGCATCAGGGTCATAAGACTGATTAATGTTGCTAAAATCGTCCCATAAGCCATTCTGATTGTCATCCAAAAAGGGTTCACCATCATCCCATAGACTATTAGAATTCAAATCATCGAATTCCTCAGCAATGTTTAAAGGAAAAGTAACATCTATTTCCTCTTGACCTAGCTCATATAAAAAATACTCCATATCGTCTCCGGCATCAGCAATTGGGAGAATATTTGGTTCCGTTACATCCGAAGCAAGCAGGGAAGGCTCACTATCTCCTGCATCATTAAATGCTATCATATAATAGTTAAAAATTTGGCTACCTATCAAAGACTCATCAGTAAATTCGTAAATCATATCTTCAACAATAGTAGCTATTATCTCATGTTGTTGATCATTAATGGTCAATAAAAAACTATCAGTTCCAAAAAAATTAAAATATGGTGTGTACGCTACATATCTATTACACAATCCGTCAGATTCTCCAGTATCTGATTCAGTATAGCCCTCATCATCAGGACAAATATTATCCTTACCACAGTCCCTAAACGATTCTCCAAGATTATAAAGACCATCAAGGCTTGAATCTTCATACTGTTCATAACAATCAATGAATGATTCTCCGTTTGAAAAATATTCATCAACTTGAAAAGAAAGTTCATTTTCATCAACAAAAATTTGACCTAAGTCAAAAATTATCTGTTTATTTTTTAAACCAATTAAATATTTTAAAGTACTATTTTTAAAAATTTTATATCCATTTGCGGAATATCTATTATTAGGGTCGTTACATGACTCTTCATCAAAAATACAAGCAGGTCTATTTCCCCAGAATAAATCCATCCTTCTGGGACCCCCTACAACTTCAAAGTTTGAAGGAGGACCAGGTACAGAATTTCCAACAATGAGATCTAGTGATCTGATGGAATAGGCAGGTATGTAAGAGAAATTAATAACTGATTCAGTATTGATTTTGTAATATTTAAAATCACCTTCATCATTTGATTGTTGCAACTTAACATAGACTGGCCAGCCCCCAGCGTCATTTATAAAATTAAATTCAACTGAAGCAGGGCCTGCTATATCTGAAATAAACTCTGAGTTCCAAACTTCAAGGTGATCAGATAGATTTTTAAGCTCTCTGTAATCACTGGTAAAATTTTCTGCTAAATCGATAAACCAATCTGGGTGAGGAAAATATAAAGAAGCCCATTGGCTAGGACTTTGAGGGGGCTCTGGAATATCGTATATATCATCGTATCCCTCGGAGGCATCAGGCTTCATACCAAGCGTATTACTAGAATCTGAAATAATTTGGCCTCCTGTCTCTATATCTAACTGCAATGAGATGCTCCAACCTGTTTCTTGGGTGGGTGTATCACATATTATATCAGATTGTAAGGAAGATGCACTTTCTGTATTTGCAGTAATATAAAAACAATACTCAACATCAGGCTGAAGATTGTTAATTTGAGCAGTCGTATTATACGTCTCAAGCAAAATGTCTCCATCGGAATCAAAAATTTTATAAATGATGTTTTGATTACAAAAAGAAACTGAGTCCCAAAATAATGAAATTTTGTTTGGCCCAGAAATAGAATATAAACTTTCTACAATTGGTATAGAAAAAATGCAAGAGCCATCATCAAAAATATTTTCTTGATTAAAATTATCAGCACATTCGTCCGTACAGCCGCTACATGTTTCATTATCATTGACAGTAAGTGAGTCACAAATTCCACACAAATCAGTGTAAGCTGAACCACCACACTCGCCAGCACAGTCTTCAACTGCTGAACCACCACACTCACCAGCACAGTCTTCAACTGCTGAACCACCACACTCACCAGCACAGTCTTCAACTGCTGAACCACCACACTCACCAGCACAGTCTAAAACAAACTCACACGACTGATCATCAAGGTTTGCATCAGGATTGTAATTACATGCAAGGGGATCAGTACAACCTTGGATGTTGTTTGCATATGAAATACCATTTATAATAAATAATCCAAAATTTTGCCAAGCTGGTAATTCACCAAACAAATCAGGTTCTCCGTCATCATTTGTATCTACTGTTGTATTCAATATATTTAATGGCAATACTGCATCAGATGATGCATCATAAACCAACAACTCCGCAATATCACCATTTAACATATAACCATTCAAATCACTATTAACCTGATCATCTCCCATTAGGGGAATTGTCGTATAACCTGATGGGTCAGCATACACCCAGCCAACACACACTCCATCATTGAAAGCTCCTATCACATCACCCGATTCAATCTCTAATCCATCGATTTGAGTTGATTCGAGTAGGTAAAAACCTTGTAGGATTGATTGAGTGTAAGTCCATCCTGTTTCTTCATTCTGAAACCCTGCTAATGCAAAAGAATAAAATATTGCTAAATATATATATATAGTTTTTCTCATTTAAAGTTGTTTTGTTCAAAATTAACTATATTTCAACTTGAAATTGTTGAAAATTATCACAAAAACCAGATTCATTGTTTCACGCTAAATATAAGTGATAAAAATCACATATATATAGAAAAAAAACCCTCAGCTAGTAATATCTAACTGAGGGCTTTATTTTTTTATTTTATTTTTATTATTTAAGTAGCATTAATTTTTGAGTTTCAATATTACTTCCTGATTGAACTCGTACTAAATACATACCACTTGGCATATTATCTGCATTCCATGTTAATGTGTGATATCCTGCTTCCATATTTCCATCAACTAGCGTTGAAACTATTTGTCCCATCACATTGTATACATTCACGCTTACATAGCCAGACTCATTTAAACTCAAATTCATAGATGTTGTAGGGTTAAATGGATTTGGATACGAAGCACTCAAACCAAACTCTGATGGAGCAAGATATGCTTCAAGATCGCCCATAACGACTGTCATATCATCTATTGATGATACTGTAATGGAAGAAACTTCTCTCATGTCATAAATCTCATTTCCAACAAGAAGATATGCTTCCTGCTCAGTATCACTCATTGACCAATTAAGATTAATATCACCTGTTACATTGTAAGATTTACCACTAATATTCCAAACATGGTTTTCTATATCTGAAGATCGAACGTCATGGCTAAAATAAGGATTATCAACCATAACACCATTTTCATCTATAGCACCAATCCAGGAATTTTTATTGAAGTAAAGATCAACAAATGAACTCATCGCTGGGTTTGGATGATCAAATTCATCTTCACCGTATTTAAAGCTATCGTTAGCACCATCTTTAACAGACATATTAACAAAATCACCTCCTGATAGCCCATCTACAGGTTGAGCTGAAAGATTAATTGAGAAAGCATTATCAGCTAAACGAGCAGAGCTCTCAATCGGCAAATGAGGTCTTACCTTCACAGTAAGTTCTCGGGAAGTATGAAACCAGTATCCTCCAAATGGAACTAAATGGTCAGCTGGATAATGAGTATCCTCAAACCATCCAACTACATGAGGAGCTATCCATCCAGCTAAAACAGCGTCACTATAAGATTTAGACTCGCCGTCATAAACGACCTCAAGAGTATTTTTATCAACAATATTCACAATAGGATTAGCTGCTAAAGTCCAACCTTTGTCAAGCTTCAAGTCTGCTAAAGATAAATCAGATGAAATAACTGGATCACCACTCAATTGAACGTTACTATCCTGTGAAAGCGCTAGATAAAATCCTTGACCAAGAGGTAGCTCAAGATCCTGGAAATTACCATCTTGATCATAAGCAATCCAACTATCTCCGAAGTTACCTAAAATACCAAGGTTGTCTTCCATTGTTTGAAATTCTGGAACCAATGGAGCACCAAATAAATGCCAGCCTGTCCAAAGATTTTT
>PBGO01000024.1 GCA_002719095.1 Fidelibacterota bacterium | reverse complement strand
GTTTGCGGTTCAGGATTAGTAAATGATGAATGCGGTGTATGTGATGGTGATGGTATTGCAGAGGGTGCATGTGATTGTAATGGTAATGTACTAGGCTGTGATGATGTTTGCGGTTCAGGATTAGTTGATGATGAATGTGGTGTATGTGGTGGTGATGGTATTGCAGAGGGTGCATGTGATTGTAATGGCAATGTACTAGGCTGTGATGATGTTTGCGGTTCAGGATTAGTTGATGATGAATGTGGTGTTTGTGATGGAGATGGTTCTAGTTGTGCTGTATTTATTGAATCTTCACTTGCTACTGAAGTAGATGAGTCAGATTTAGAAGATCTAGAAGTTTTTGAAGATAACTTTGAAGCTTTATTAGAAACTCAGTTAGCACTTCCAGAGGGTTCTGTAGAAATAATTAGTATTACTGTAGTTGAAACAAGAGCGGTCGAGATTATTGTTGAATATACAATTACACTTACAGAAGAAGAATTAGCAGAAACAGATTTTACTGGAGCTGAAAGTATTGAAGAAGCTTTAGAAGAAGTTGAAGAAGATATTAATGAGGGAGGTGTAACATTTATTGAGGGTTGTACAGATGAAACAGCGATAAATTATGATTTTACTGCAAATTTAGAATGTGATGATTGTTGTTTGTATCAAACAGATGTTGGTTGCACTGAAAATGAAGCATGTAATTTTGGAGATTATGAAGTATCCTGCAATGATTGTTGCGAATATCCTGTTTCTTTCTATCTTGATACTGATAACGATGGGCTTGGTTATGGGTTAGGAGACGAATATTGTATTGATGAAGCCCCTGATGGATGGGTTCAGAATGATAGTGATGAATATCCAAATTGTCAATCTAATGTGGTCGATTCATGTAATGTGTGTGATGGTGATAATACAGAATGTTCCGGTTGTACAAATGAGGATGCTTTTAATTATGATTCTGAAGCACTAGTTGATGATGGAAGTTGTTTGTTTGTACCAGAAAATTTTGACTACAATCAAAGTTCTTTACAGGCATTTTATTTTATTATTGATGCAAAAATTGATGGAGTAGACCTTGTTCAAGGTGAAGATTGGATTGGAGCCTTTAGTGGTGATACTTGCGTTGGGGCAATCCCTTGGGAAGGTGAGTACACAACCGTTCCTGCAATGGGTGATGATGGAGCAGATTATTCAGATGGATACTTGATGATGGGAGACGCACCGACTTTCATAATTTTTGATAGTTCCTCAGGCAATTATTATCCAGCTGTCTCTTCTCAAGATTTTGGTTTTGAAAATAATCTTTTTGCTTACATAGATTCAGTAAATGTATTTCCTGATTGTAACGATGATCTCGGGGGTTCTGCCTTGGTTGATGATTGTGGCATTTGTTCAGGAGGTTTTACTGGACACATTTTTAATTCAGATGATATAGGATGCGGTTGTTTTGCAAACTTTCCAAATGTTTATTTTTATGACTCAGACCAAGATGGTTTTGGTTTTAATCAAGATGGTGAAGCGTTGTTCTGTTCAAATTTATCTGATATAATTACTAATAATACAGTTTATGAATTACTTCCCGATTCTAATTGGGTTCTCAACAATCTTGACACATGTCCTTATGATTCTGAGAACGATGCAGATTCTGATGGGTTATGTGGTGATGTAGACACATGTCCTTATGATTCTGAGAACGATGCAGATTCTGATGGGTTATGTGGTGATGTAGACGATTACCCTAATTGTGCTGCAAATTATTTTGATTGTAATGAGGAATGCGGTGGTTTGGCTTTCATAGATAATTGTAATGTTTGCTCTGAGGGTTCTACAGGTCACGTCGCAGATTCAGATATTGATTGTGCCGGAGTGTGTTTCGGTGAAGCTTTTGAAAATGATTGTGGATGCGTTAGCGGTTCAACTAATTTAGACGTCGATTACTGCTTTGGATGCACAGACACTCAAGCATGGAATTGTCCAACTTGTCCAGATTCTCACAATGGAAATCCAAATGCGACAGTCGAAGATGGGTCATGTATATACCCGCCAGATGGATGGTCATTTGAACAATCAACATTACAAGCATTTTATTTTATAGCCGAAGCTGATATCGATGGAATTAGCCTTGAAGAAGGTGATTGGATTGGGGTATTTAATGAAGATGTATGCGCTGGTTTTTGGCCTTGGGAAGGTCCTTTCACAGCCATACCTGCAATGGGTGATGATGGAGAGAATTATTCCGATGGATATTTCAATGTTGGAGATTTACCTAGTTTTAAAATCTATGATAATAGTGTCAACTCCATTTTTAGTGCAATGCCATCAGAAGAAATTACATGGTCAAATAACGGGCTTTCAACTCTTGAGTTCATAACAGGGTTTTCTTCAATAAGTTATTCTATTGACCTACATTATGGTGCAAATTTAGTTAGTTTCCCAGCGCTTCCTGAAGACCCCTCAATTGGCAATGTTATGATTTCCATTGAAGAAACAGTTGATGGCGTTATTGGTGAAGGTGTTGCAGCAAATTTATTGCCAAACGGGTTATGGGTAGGCAGTTTGAATACTATATCTAGGACTTCAGGTTATTGGGTCAAGCAAACAGCATCAGATAGCTTAGATGTGATTGGCCTTCCATCCGACGACGATTTATTGTATGATCTTCACTACGGTGCAAATTTGATATCTTATCCTTTCATGAATAGTGCAGCCTTAGAGTCAACTTTACCGTCTTCAGTTTATGAAAATATTACAGGCATAATTGGTGAAGGTGTTGCAGCAACACTTTTACCAAATGGACAATGGGCAGGTAGTTTAGATGAGCTTGAAGGTAAAAAAGGATATTGGTTTATAGCAACTGATGCTTTTGACTTTAGCTATATTCCTCCCAATAGTAACTCAAGATTATCAACAAATGATGAAGTCTTAACACTTGATGAATTCTCTTACTCGCAATCAACAAAACAAGCATTCTATTTTGTTGACCAAATTGAAGGAGCTGAAGAGGGGGATTGGATAATATCATACTTTAATAATCAGGTTATCGGTGCAAGGCAATGGAATGGACAAATTATTGACATTCCAACGATGGGTTATGATGGACAATTTGAAACAGTTAATTACCCATCGGCAGATGATGAAGTAAGTTTTAAAATCTTCAAAGTTAATTCACAAGAATTAATTAGTCTAGATGGTGAGTTTGATTTATGGAATGATTTAAATATATCATTTATTGATGACTTAAGAATTAGAAAAGATATTGCTAATGAATTTAAATTAAGCTCAATATATCCTAATCCATTTAATCCTGTTACTTCAATTGAATTTTTATTAGATATTGATTCTGATGTAGAACTCTCAATTTATGATGTAAACGGTAGGTTAGTTGATGTATTATTTAGCAATTTTTTATCTGCGGGAAGTCATACTTATGAATGGAATGCTTCGAATCAATCTAGTGGTCTTTATATCGTCAATCTAAAATCTAATAATAAAGTATACCAATCTAAAATCATGCTAATAAAATAGTTAATCTTTTAGATTTTTATTTAAAAGAGGAACTAATTTGATTCCTCTTTTATGGTTAAAAAGGAGTTTTTTAATGTTTTTAATTCTGTTTACTTTACAAATAGCTTTCTTAGTTTCTGCCACAGATGAAAATCATTCTGATTCAGAAAAAAAATTGGTTCCAAATTTAACTTTCAAGGATTTTAATAATAAAAAAGTTAAGCTGGATCAATTTTATGAAAACGGTCCAATACTCGTCAATTTTTGGACATTATCTTGTGAGCCGTGTAAAAAAGAAATGAAGCATTTAAGTAAATTGAACACTAAATATTCAGAATATGGATTTAAAGTTTTAAGTATAAATATGGATAGTCCAAGGACGTTAAAGAAAGTTAAACAATTTACTAAATCTCAAAAATATACATTTCAAATCTTATCAGATCCTAGAATGGAGCTTTTTCGAAAATTAGGCGGAAGTGTTATGCCCTTAGTTGTATTTATTAACACTGACGGAACCATTGAGAGTAAGCACATTGGTTACAATCCGGGTGATGAATCACTGCTTGAAAAAGAAATAATAGATATTATTAGCTCTAATTCTTCAGATTCTCAAATTCAAAATTTGAAACCATTATCAAACGAAATTATTGTTGAGTAATTATCTTAAAAATATTTTTGTTTTGCTTGTTCTGTTAAATCTAGGATTTAGTATCTCTACAAGTTACTCTTATGAGTTAAAATACGGCAATGGTGATGGAATAATAAGCACATCAGATCAATCCTTCGAACTAAACTTTCTTGAACATTTTCTGAAAATTAATAGTTCTTACGAGAAATATGATTTGTTTATGGAGATTGAATATTCTGATCCACCTTTATTAGGATATAAGAAAAATAATTTAGGCGATGTAATTAATTCGTTTTACATCGATAGAAAATTTAAAAACTCAAATATTAGATTTGGAAATGTTTACAGTTTATATGGTGCTGGGTTAAGTTTATTTACATTCCCTGATCAAGATATTGATTTTGATAATAACATTTATGGATTCGAGTATGTTTATAATTTTAATCAGCTTAATTTTTTTATTTTAAATGGTGGCTCAGAATTTAAGCAGCGTACTAATCCTGCCAAAATTTTACCGGATAGGTTCTTTGATATTAATACTTCACTAATCGGATTTGATTATGATTCTCAGCTTGGATTTGGTCATTTCCTTTTAAAAAAACAAAATACTAGAATTAATAATGAAACCTTGCAGACTTTTTATTTTCCCGAGCTTGAAAGATATACAATTTTTGATAATGATATTGGCAGCAGAATAGATTCGATTATATCTAACGATAACATTGACATACAAAATATGGGTGACCCAACAATTGAAGAAAATTCAATAAATCTTGGATATGGTTTGTTTTCAAATCTTGGAGATTTTTACATTGAATTTGATTTAATGGATTATAATAAAATACTAGGTCCAAAAGATGATGGATCTAGAATTTATTTTTCTTATGGAAATAATTTTGGAGATGTTGGAGTTACATATGAATATAAAAACTATGATGTGCCCTATGGAATAATAACTTTATCATCTCCTCCTACAGCACTTATTGAATCAAATTCAATTTTAGCGGCAAGAAATTCAAGAACAATAAATTACGGAGATGAAATTGGACATCAGATAGAACTAATAAGACCTATTTTTGATAATTTAAATATTTTGACTACAGTTTCATTTTCTCGAAGAAAAAGCTCAAATAGAGTTGAGTTCAGACGTGGTTTTGAAATTGAAAATATTATTGATAGTAATAGTTTTGATGGTACTCAAGGTTCGGAGGAAGATGATTACTTATCAGATTTATTGTTTCTGTCAAACTCCGCTATTACCAATCCATCTGCTAATATCATTACTTTAGAGCCTAATGGTTTTTTAGATCACATTACATTTGATAAGGACTCTAATAACTTCAGATCTTTTTATCCTTTCAGACAGATTTATTCAGAATTTAATGGATATTTTACAGACAATTTATATTTTAAAATAGGTTACGATGTTTATGACGAAGTTAAGGAGTTTAAAAGTCAAGATTTTTATGTAAATGACTATGCAGGTTTGAATAGAGGATTTTCAACTTTTTATAACCATGCAGAGACAATTGTAAATGATGTTCTATCATATTACGATGCCAATCCAATTGATTTTTGTAGTGTTATACAATCTTGTTCAGATAATCCGGGAGAGTTCGGCTTTCAACAACAATTTGGTGAAAGTTCAGATAATTTTTTATCAAACTTGAATTTTAATGATTTAGCTGATTATGATGAAATATCAACCATATCTTACGAGCATGACTCAGCTTGGACAATACCTGCTCAATTTACATATAATTTAGGGGCCGGTAATTCTATAAACTTATACTTGGAGCATCAAAAAAAATATATTGATAAGCATGAATACACAAACGATGAAAGAAATATTTCTAGAGAAACTTATAAAAATAAATATTTAAGTGCTTCATATACAGGAAAGTCATTTTATACTATTACATACTTTCTTGAAAAACAAAATTACACAGATATTAATAATATTAAGAAAAAATCAAAATGGTCAGGTTTTGATTTTTCACTGGATTTAAAATCTAATGGAATTATTTCTTTATTTTCTGGTTCTCAGAAAGGAGGCATTGTTTGTGCTAATGGGGTATGTGCAGAGCAACCAGGTTTTGATGGTTTTAAGCTTACTTACAGAACCTTCCTTAATTAGTTACAAATTGAAATATGATATTAATCCGATTTATATTATATTAATAATAGTTAAAAAATTTACCAGGAGCACTTATGTTTATTAAACAATTTTTAAGTTTTTTATTATTTCTGTCAATATCCCTCTCCAATTATAGTGTTGGTCAAACTGTCAGTTTGCAAGATCAAAATAATACTATTGGGATTTGTAGTGGAGCTAACCCACATAATGGTTCAACTTCATCATTTAAATTATCTGATTTAAATGGGGCATTGAACGGTGGAGATTATTATGTTTTTCATATTGACCTAGCTGCAACATGGTGAGGAGGTTGTTATAACTCCATAGGTGATATGGAAGACATTGAAGAATATTGGATGGACCCAAATTCAAGTAATTATAGTCAGCATGTTGTTACTTTTACGCATTTAGATGATCATAATCAGCCTTTTAGCTGTGCTCAATGGGCTGCTGCAGGATCAATACCCAATAATTTTATAGCTGATGATGGTGGTGGTTACACATACTATCCACTTTTTGCTAATGATTACGACCCTACAGTAATATCTATGCCTAATCAGATTTGGATTGACCATACTATGACAGTAAGATTTAAGTCAAATTATACTACTTTGGCTTCAGCGAATTATAGACTTAATTCCATGCTTGAAGATTGTGCTCCATGTAATAATCCTGATTTAGATGACGATGGAGTAATTAATGATGTTGATAATTGTCCAGATGACTATAATCCAGAACAAAGTGACGATGATGGTGATTTCATTGGAAATGTCTGCGACGACTGTAGTAATATTGACGGCGATATAAACGACGATATGCTTGTTGATGTACTTGACATAGTTCAAACAGTTAATATGGTTCTTTCTGGTGGTATAAATTCAGCTTCGTTTTCTGATTGTGCTAAAAGTGATGCTGATATAGACAACAACAATATTGTTAATATTTTAGACATTATTCAGGTCATCAATTTGGTTCTTGGTTCACCAAGAATTCTTGATTTAGAATCAAAAGCTGATATTTTAATTACAAAAATAAATAGTGATTTAGAAATATCTATTTCATCTGATGTTGACATAGCAGGATTACAAATAGACATTGAAACTAATAATAACTATCATGCGTATTTAATCGATAACAGCCATATCAGAGTACAATCAAACTTTGATTCTGGTAATTTAACTATTTTAGCTCTTGACGAATTAATGTTAAATCGCCCCTTTGATAGCAGAAATGTTAAATTAGTTATTGAGGACGCAAAAAATCTTGATTTGAATTCAATTAACGTTACCTTGTCATCCTCTTCAGGTTCACAAATTGCATTAAATTATATTGATGACAATGACATGACTGTTTCAAATAGCACTGAGCTATATGGTCTGAACAAGATATACCCAAATCCATTTAATCCCACAACTGAGATAGAGTTTAACATACCAAATGATTCAAACGTTATTTTATCAGCGTATGATTTAAATGGTAGGGAAGTAGGTGTGATTTTTGAAGGCTTTCAACGCGCAGGCAATCATTCATATCAATGGAATGCTGCTAATTTACCATCAGGAGTTTATTACATAAAATTTCAATATGACAGTCAAATACAAAGTATGAAAGCTGTCTTAATGAAATAAAATTATCTATTATATTAGATTAAAAAAGGGGATATATTTTTATATCCCCTTTTTTTATTTTTATAAATTTTTATAATAAAATGATTTTGAATACTCAGTACCATTAACAATAGGGTAAACGAAAAAATTTTCTGGATTATTTCTGTTCTTCAACTCTATATCTCTTCCTACAACAAACTCTATTCTGTGTTGATTTACATTTCCGTTAAAGTAGTCTGCAAGGCTTGGATCTTTATCTGCCTCCGATATATCAACAGGAGTCCATCCTTTTCCATCAATATAATAGTCAGCCCAACAATGATATCCTCCAACTTTTCCTTGTGATTCATCTTTAATATTTGGAATTGAGAACCCCATGTGGAATCTTGCAGGAATGTCGAGTGTTCTACATAGCGACATAAAGTATGAATGGTAGTCGGTACAGTTTCCAACACCTATGTCGCATGCATATTGGGAGTTTCCATTTCCATAAGTAAAGTTGGTTTTATTCCTTCTAGCTTGATTGTATACCTTAACTAGGTCTTTTTTAGAAACACCTTTTCTTCCATAGGTTATTGTATCAGGAAGCCATTCTTGATCTGTTTTTGGGTTCTTGCCGTTAAAGTATTTATAGTTCTTATCATTAGTATCTTCAGTCGGCTTTCCGTAGTGCATTCCAGATAATACATATTCATAAATTTTATCAATATTGTTTCTTGAAAGATTTGCTTCGTTTATGATTTTTTCAAAAACTTTACCTTCAAATACTGTTGAGTTGTTCGTCCCTTTGTCATAATTATCGGGGTTAACATTTTCATAATTTACTGTGCTATGTTCGTATCTTATAACATCAACACTCAGATTTAAAATTGTTTCTTCTTTCAACATGTCAGCTGAGCAATAGTAGTACTTGTTATTATGCTTTTTTTCTTCCAGTTCTTCGCACTGCATTTCTTGTTTATTTGTTAAATGTACATTTGATACTGTTTGAACCTCATTAGTTTGAGGTATTGGAATCCAAACCTCAACTTTATCATTACTTTCTTTAAGCTTGACATTATACTGAAAATTTACTGACCTAGAGCTAGTGTCAGTTGTAAAGATATTTAAGCATATAATCAAGGTAGCAAGTACTGCTAGGTAACTTATTGGTTTACTCATTTGATTCTCCATTTTTTAAACGAGGAAGTTGTATTTATATTATTTTTTTTAAATTGTGGCTTTCCAAACTGGAAGCTTCTGGGGGTAATCATGTAAAGCTAATGTATTTCATTTAGAATAATTTTTTTAGTTGATCTCTTTGCCTAGATTCTTTTAGTTTGTTGGAATCTAAAGTATCTTTATTTTGAGATTTTTGAGAAAGTTTATTAAAATGCTTTGATTCAATAGTAATCTGGATATTTAGTCCATCAAAATCAAAGTGTATGTCTTTATCTGCATCGTTCCATCTATAATATTCTTTAATATCATCATTTGAGTTGATATAAAATTTTTCAGCTTCTCCATATTTTTCATTAAATGCAGAAATTATCGATGTTGATATATGACTGTCAATAATTGAGTGAAGGCTCAATCTTATTGTTTTGAGGAAAGTAGGTTTTCTTTTATTAGAGCCATAAATGAAAATAATTTCAAAGGGAGCATCAAATAAATTGATTATATAGGCACCATCATCATTATTTCTGTAGATTTCATTTTCTTTTAGCTTGGTCTGAATAAATTGTTTACTATCTCCAAATTCAATTGTTCCGTACGCTTTGAAGTCCTTGGATGTTTCATTCCTAGCGAATCTTGGTATTTCAATTTCAATTGAAAAAAGAGGTATAAATATGCATATAATTAATATTCGTGTATAAATCATTCAGTTGATAATTTGCTACAAAAAGCAAAGAAAAAAAAATAAAATATGTTAAATTTTATCTTTCTATGCACCCGTAGCTCAATTGGATAGAGCACTTGTCTACGGAACAAGAGGTTATAGGTTCGAATCCTATCGGGTGTACAACAATTTAAAATTTAGTTAAAGAAAAGGTTTAATATAATGGCTCTAAACAATCTATTTATAATATTTTTATGTACTTCTTTTATATTTTCTAAAGAGTATGTTTTACTTGTATCGTTTGATGGTTTTAGGCATGACTATTCTTCTTTTGTTGATACTCCAAACTTTGATAAGATTAAAAAAAATGGTGTGAAAGCTAAATCTTTGATTCCAATATTTCCTACACTCACATTTCCCAATCATTACTCAATTGCGACTGGTTCATATGCTAACAAACACAAAATCATCGCAAACAAATTTTATAGCAAAACACTTGGAAAAGTTTACTCAATGTACGATAAAAAAACGGTTACAGATAGTTCTTTTTATGGCTCCGAACCAATATGGATCACTTGTGAGCAGAACGATTTGAAGTCTGCTTCATATTTTTGGGTAGGTTCTGAGGCTGAAGGAATGACACCCTCGATTTATAAACAATATGATTCCTCTGTATCTTTTACCTCTAGAATTGATTCAGTTATCAAATGGTATCAATATCCAGAAAGTAAAATTCCTAATTTGACACTTCTCTACTTTAGTGAACCTGATCATTCTGGACATATGTTTGGGCCTGAATCAATGGAAGTAGCTGATGCAATTACTCAGTCTGATCAGTTATTGGGATATTTACTTAAGGGATTAGATTCGTTGAAAATTAAAGATAAAATTAATTTAATTGTCGTTAGTGACCACGGAATGTCTACTGTTACGAGAGAGAAATTGATATACATAGAAGATTTTTTACCTTTGAACATGATTGAATTCCATGGAGGTGGAGCAATCGGAATGATAAATGAAAAAAAGGCAAAGTGGTCATTTAAAAATATTTTAAAAAAAACAAAATATTCTAAAAAAGAAATTTTAAAACATATTGATTTTATAGAATTTATGGATGTTTACGAGAAAGAAAAAATTCCAAAAAAATATAATTATATCAATGAAGATTCTCCTGACTTCTTATTGGTTGCTCACAATGGTTGGTTTATTACTGATGATGCAAATAGTAGCAAAGTAGGTAACACACTTAATGGTATGCATGGATATGATCCTCGGTATACTGATACTCATGGTATATTTTATGCTATGGGTCCTGCTTTCAATAGAAATCAAGAAGTTGATTCTTTTGAAAATATCCATATATACCCTATAATTTGTAAAATTTTAGGGATTCCAGAGTTCAAAAATATTGATGGAGATATTAATGAGGTTAGAGAAATTTTTAGATGAAAATTCCTTTTTACGGAAGAGCGGTATCAAAATCAGGTGAAATTATTTTATCTGAAATTGAATCCAGACACTGTATAAAAGTTCTCAGGCATAAAATAAGGGATAAAGTTAATGTTCTAGATGGTAGGGGAAATTTATACAATTGTTCAATAGTAGATGATGATTTTCAAAAATGTAGATTAAAAATTAATAACACAGATTTTAAAGAAAGAAACAAGTATAAACTTCACTTGGCTGTTGCTCCACCCAAAAATCAGGACCGAATTGATTGGTTAGTTGAGAAATTAGTTGAGATGGGGGTATATAAATTAAGTTTTATTTTCACTGAAAGAACAGTTCGAAAAAAAAATAAAATTGATAGGTGTGAAAAAATAGCTATATCTGCAATGAAGCAATCATATTCTAGGTATAAGCTCATAATTGATGAGTTTAATACATTTGGCGATTTTATAATTTCAGTCAATGATTCGCAGAAATTAATACCACACATAGAAAAAGGTGAACGAGACATGATGTATGATCAACTGAAATCTAACCAAAATACTTGCATAATCATTGGACCAGAGGGCGATTTTTGTCCAAAAGAAATTGACTTTGCGCTAAAGCATAAATTTAAACCAGTAAGTTTAGGTGATAGGCGGCTCAGAACAGAAACAGCTGCAATTATGACATCTGTTTCGTTTAATTACATAAATGGATATTAAAAACAAAAGATTACAATGGATGAGAATAGCATTCAGAGAAGCTGAAAAAGCCTTTGAGTGCGATGAGGTTCCTATAGGAGCTATAGTTGTCAAAAATAATAAAATTATAGGAAGAGGCTATAACCAAACTGAAACTCTTAAAGATGCAACAGCTCATGCTGAAATGATTGCCATTACTTCAGCTGCAAGTAGTCAAGATGATTGGAGGTTGGATGATTGTACGCTTTATGTTACAAAAGAACCATGTTTGATGTGCGCAGGTGCAATAGTAAATTCAAGAATTAAAATGGTTATTTTTGGAGTTTATGATAAAAATTATGGATGCGCCGCTTCATTATACCAACTATGCAGTAGTCCAAAGTTTCCACACAGAGCAGCAGTTGTGGGTGGTGTAATGCAGAATGAGTGCTTGCAAATTATTCAAGAGTTTTTTCATATCCAAAGGGTAAAAAAAGATGGTAAAAATTAAAATTCTTAGCTTTCAGGTTTAAATTGAATTACTGTGATTTACATCAATTTAAATTTCTAGATTTTCATATATATTTTTACCATAAGATTTAGAGATTAAATTTCTCTGCCTACATCTTATTCCTCAACTGGCTTTTGCGCTATGGTAAACGATTAAGAAAACTCTTTTAAGGGAGTTTTCTTAATTAATTTGTAAATTATAAATGATTTGGAGGGGGGAATGAATAAAATATTTATTGCATGTATGCTTATAACCGGATTAATTCTAACATTAGAAAATCGGTACTATATTCAACCTGATGAATCTGAGTTAGTTTGGACAGGAAAGAAAATCAATGGAGAGCACTATGGAACTATTATGTTTAAAAGTGGTTTTATTGATGTTATGGATAGTCTAATTATAGCTGGTGAATTCATAATTGACATGTCTAGCATTAAAGTAACAGATATGTCACCAAAATATAATTTAAAATTAGAGAATCATTTAAAGAATACTGATTTTTTTAAAGTAGATGAATTTCCAACCGCTTCTTTTAAGGTTACTGGTTCTCATAAATTTTTTATAATAGATGATATTGGAGTTGAAGGAGAGTTGAATATAAAAAATATTGCTTTAAAAAAAATAATTCCTGCTAGTATTTCAATTAATGATTCAACTGCAAAAGCCTCTGGAATAATAAATATCGATCGTACATTATTTGGTATTACTTACGGATCAGGCTCATTTTTTGAAAACTTACAAGACAGAGCAATTGATGATATTTTCAGTCTTAAATTTAATGTTACCGCTAAAAGATAATGGCTAGAATTAGGCTATATTTTATTATTTTATTTTTTCTATTTTTTACGGGGTGCGCAAAATTTGATTTTGACAGTCTAATTAAAAAATTTGGACGTAAAAATGAAATTGAATATTTCCCCAATGGATGCCCCAAGCATAGTATTTCTTATTTCAATAGCAAATTTGATGGTGAAATGCTGAGGTGGAATAAAAATTGTATATTAATATCAAGAGCAAATTACGAGAATGGTAAATTACATGGACTTTGGGAGTCATTCTACGATGATGGTACAATTATGCATTCAATCAATTACTTTTATGGTCAAAAAAACGGATTTGAACGTTGGTATTATCCTTCAGGTAAACTCAAAACGCAAACAATGTATAAGTTTAACAGAAAGGAATCAGAAATTATGAGCTGGGACGAATTTGGTAAAATAATTAATTAAACTCAAATTATTTGGGAACATAAAGGTCAGTTATAGTTCCCTCAATCATTTCAGATGCATTAGCAATAGTTTCGCTTAATGTGGGATGGGGATGGATTGTTAGAGCAATATCATCGGCAAATGCATTCATTTCAATCGCTAAAGTTGCTTCACCAATTAAATCTCCTGCACTATGACCCACAATACCGATACTTAAAATCTTTTTACTTTTTTTACAAAATAATATTTTAGTTTTACCTTGCGGTGAATCCATTGATAAGGCTCTACCGTTTGCCTGCCAAGGAAAAATTTTAGATTCAAATTCTATTCCTTGATTCTTTAACTGAATTTCAGATGGGCCTGACCATGCAATTTCTGGATCAGTGAATATTACGTATGGTATCGATTCTGGCTCAAAAATACTTTTTTGTCCACAAATCACTTCCGCAGCAATTTTACCTTGGTGAGTAGCTCTGTGAGCAAGCATTGGATTTCCTGTTACATCTCCAATTGCAAAAATGTTGGGTACTAATGTTCTGCACTGATTATTTACATTTATAAAACCATATTTATCGGTTTCAATACCTGTACTCTCAATATTAATTTTATCAGTATTAGGTTGTCTGCCAACACATAATAGCACTTTATCATATTTTTTTTGAATTGTTCTTCCTTCTGATTCAAAAGCTACATTGCAAGAATGTTGATTATCTATTACGCTGTTAACTTTGGTATTAGTCATGAAGTTAACTTTTTTACCAAGTTTTTTTATTAAAACATCAACTAAATCTTTATCCATTTCTGATAGAATATTTGATTGAAATTCTGCTATTTCAATCTCACTTCCAACTGCATTGTAGAAAGTTGCCATCTCCAAACCGATGTAGCCACCGCCAATAATTAAAAGCTTTTTCGGAATCGATTCAAAATTCAATGCATCTCTTGATGATAAAATATTTTTACCATTTGGTTCTATTTTGGGTAGATTTGTGCTTCTGGAACCTGTGGCTATAATACAGTTTTTAAATTTAATTTTTTTTGAATTAATTTTACTATCTATTGAAAGCTCATTTGCTGATAAAAATTTAGCAGTTCCATTTATTACATTGACTTTTCTTGCCTTAGCCAAGCTTAGAATACCATTGGATAAATTTTTAATAATATTATTTTTCCATGAATTAATCTTTTTAATATCAATTTTAGGACTATTAAAATCTAATCCTATTTTAGATGATTCTTTTGATTCGTTAATTATTTTTGAAATGTGCAACAAAGATTTTGATGGAATACATCCTCTGTTTAAACAAACACCACCAAGATCAACATCTTTATCTATTAAAGTAACACCCATTCCTAAGTCAGCAGCTCTGAATGCAGCAGCATAGCCACCTGGTCCCGAACCAATCACTACTATTTCTTGAATATCATCCATTGATAGAAAGATTTTTTAAATTCTTTTTGAATAAATTACAAAATTTTGCAGCTTCAGCTCCATCAATTACACGATGATCATAAGACAGAGAGAAAGGCAAGATATTAACTTCGTAAGGTATCCTACTATTATCTAGGTATACCTTCTTAAATGTTCTTGACAAACCCATAATTGCTACTTCAGGTTTATTAATAATTGGGGTAAAGTACCTTCCTCCAATACCACCTAGGCTTGAAATTGTAAAAGAGCCTTCCGTTATATCAGACGGAGTTAAGTTTCTATTTCGAGCTTTGTGAGATATATCTATGATACTATCGTTTAGTTCTTTGATTGATAACTTTTCAGCATTTTTTATATTTGGAACGACTAGACCATTAGAGGTGTCAACAGCAATACCTAGATTAATATATTTTTTTACTATCAAAACATTATTTTCCATATCTGGGATGCTATTAAATTTTTCCATTTTTGATATTGAATCTATTAGAGCTCTCGAAATAAAAGTGAGTATTGATACTTTTTTGGATTCAGTAGCAAGTTCAATATCTTTTTTCAGATTTAAAATATGATCTATCTCTATTTCATCAAAATGTGTTACATGAGGAATCGTATTCCAAGAATCGACCATTCTTTCTGCTGTCAAAGTTCTAATTTTGTTAAATAAAACTTTTTCAATGGACCCATATTTTAAAAGCTTATTGTCATCAATTTGAATATTGCTTGAAGATTTCAATTCAACTTGAGTGTTTGATTTAGGTTTTATATTTGTTTGATTTAATTCTGAAACAAGATTGTCTTTATCATGTTGAGATTCATTATCATCAAAAGTTTTTTCAGCTTTTTCGGATGGTTTATTTTGATTGCCTTTAACAAAATTTAAAATATCTTCTCTAGTAATTCTTCCGTTTTTTGCACTTCCATGAACTTTAGATAAATCACACCCCAGTTCCCTTGCAAATTTTTTAACAGAAGGTGTTGCTACTACAAGTCCTGGGTCGATTTGTTGTTGTTCAGCTGAAGAGTCATGTGTTGGTTCAAAATTACCATCACCATAAATTGATTTGGATTCTTCTAAACTGATGTATTCTGTATCATCATTATTAATATTATCATTAGAATTTGATACATTTAAATCAATGTTTGTAGAACTGGGTTCTGATTTAGTTACTGTTTGACTAGATGTTGAATCGCTAAGCTCTAATATCAAATCACCTGGTTTTATTTCATCGCCTTTTTTTACATTAATACTAAGAATTTTACCATCAAGTTTTGTTGGAATTTCCATTGATGCTTTATCAGATTCAACAACAATAATTATATCGTCTTTCTTAACCAAATTATCCACTGATACAAAAACATCTGTTACTTCTACTGATTCAATTCCTTCTCCTAGTTCTGGTAATTTAATTTTCATATTATTTTTTAAATGGGTTATCTTTTGAAATATCAAGATTATATTTTTTGAAAGCTTTTAAAATTATATCTTTGTCTATTTTTTTCATTTTTAAAAGTGCATTAAGTGAAGAGATTACAATATAGTAGCGATTTATTTCAAAAAAATCTCTCAACTTTTCGCGTGTATCACTTCTTCCAAAACCATCAGTTCCTAAAGATGTAAAATCAGATTTTACATATGGAGATATTTGTTCACTAACGAGCTTTACATAATCTGACACAGCAATAACTGGATCATTTTCGTTCAGACAATATTCTATATAAGTCTTTTTAGGCGAATTTCCTGGATTAAGTTTATTAGTTCTATCAATGTTCTCAGCTTGTCTATAAAGTTCACTATAACTTGTAACTGACCACACATCAGAACTAATATTCCAATCTTCCTTAAGAATTTTTGAGGCTTCGATTGCTTCATTTAAAATTGGCCCACTCGCTAGTAATTGAACATTTAATTTATTTTTTTTAGAGCTTTGTAAGAGATACATTCCTTTAATTATTCCATCTTCAACATTTTTGGGAATTGAGGGATGTTCATAATTTTCATTTTCAACTGTTATGTAATAAAAGATGTCTTCATTTCCTTCATACATACGTTTTAATCCATCATGAATTATCACCGCTAGTTCATATGAGAAAGCTGGATCATATGATTTTAAGTTAGGTATTGTTCCTGCAATTAAATGACTATGGCCATCCTGATGCTGTAATCCCTCGCCTGCAAGTGTTGTTTTTCCTGCCGTACCTCCGATTAAGAATCCTTTAGTTCTCATATCGCCTGCAGCCCACATGAAATCTCCAATTCTTTGAAAGCCAAACATTGAGTAATAAATGAAAAAAGGAATCATTTTAATTCCATTTGTGACGTGCGAAGTACCAGCTGCAATGAAACTAGACATGGAACCTGCTTCTGTTATACCTTCTTCCAGAATTTGTCCGCTAATAGATTCTTTGTAATATAAAAATTGTTCCGAATCTACTGGCTCGTATAATTGACCTTTACTTGAGTAAATCCCAATCTCTCGAAAAAGAGGATCAATACCAAAAGTCCTTGCTTCATCAGGAATAATGGGTACTACCTTATGACCAATATCTTTGTTTTTACAAATTAATCTTAGCAGTCTTACAAAAGCCATAGTAGTTGAAATTTTTCGATTGTCAGACCCTTTAAGTAGTTCCTCAAATATTAATAAATCAGGAATTTTAATTGAATCTGATTTATCTATTCTATGTGGAGTATGCCCGTATAATTCAGTTCTTTTTTCATTAATGTATACAACTTCTTCACTATTTTCTGGAGGTTTGAAAAATGGAGCTTTAATACAATCTTCATCAGATAAAGGAATATCAAATTTTGTTCTGAAATGAAGTAGTTCTTGTTCATTTAATTTTTTTTGTTGATGAGTAACATTTCGACCTTCTCCTGCTTCTCCAAGCCCATATCCTTTTATTGTTCTGGCTAAAATTACTGTAGGTTGATTTTTGTGATTAACCGCTTCATGGTAAGCTGCAAATACTTTCGCTGGATCATGACCGCCAAGTCTTAAATTTTCAAGATCTTCATTTGATAGATGAGATACCATCTCTTTAAGTTCAGGATATTTACCCCAGAAATGTTCTCTCATATATTCACCGCCTTCAACAACGTATTTTAGCAAATCCCCATCTACCAACTCTTCAATTCTTTTTGTTAAAAGACCGTTTATATCTTTTTCAAAAATTGGATCCCAATTTGAACCCCAAATTACTTTAATAACATTCCAACCCGCACCTCTAAAAGCACCTTCAAGTTCTTGAATAATATTACCATTACCTCTTACAGGCCCATCAAGTCTTTGTAAATTACAATTGACTACAAAAATTAGATTATCTAATCGCTCTCTCGAAGCCATAGTCAGAGCACCTAGCGATTCTGGTTCGTCCATTTCACCATCACCCAAGAACGCCCAGACCTTTTTATCGGTATCTTCAATTAGATTTCTATTTTGTAAATATTTCATGAATCTTGCTTGATAAATAGCCATTATAGGGCCAAGCCCCATGGATACAGTCGCAAACTCCCAGTAATCAGGCATCAACCAAGGGTGAGGATAAGAGCTAAGACCTACATCTGTTTTTATTTCTTGCCTGAAATTATGAAGATGTTCTTCGGTTAACCTTCCTTCCAAATATGATCTTGCATATATACCTGGAGTGACATGCCCTTGAATGAAAAGCAAATCGCCTCCAAAATAATCTGGACCTTTAAAAAAATGATTGAAGCCAACTTCATAAAGTGTTGCAGCTGAAGCGAAAGTTGATATGTGTCCTCCTATTCCATCATTAAATTTATTTGCACGTACAACCATCGCCATGGCATTCCATCTTATTATAGACTTAATTCTTCTTTCAATGGCTCTATTACCAGGGAATGGTTCTTGAGCTTCTAATGGAATAGTATTAAGGTATGGTGTATTCGGGGAATATGGTAATCTTACTCCATTTACTCTGGAATATTCGATTAACTTTTCCAGAATGAAGTGAGCTCTTTCGATACCTTCATTTTTTATAACAGAATCTAAAGACTCAATCCAATCTTTTGTTTCCAAGCTGTCTGTATCTTTTAGTGGATCATACTTCTTCATTCAATATCAATCGTTCCTATATTTTTTGTAACATAGTTAAAACCTTTTGTATCCATAATACTCTTTAAAATTTTATACTCTGTTACGTTAGAATTCGTTGATTCGTTTTCTAAACTCAACAAATGTATTCTAGAAAACTTTGTATCATCTAATTTGTAGATTAAATAGCTACCTAAATTACAAAATCCTTCCATTATTGGCTTACTTAAATTTATATTTTTTTTGAATAGCCAAACATGTAAAAGCTCGTGAGCTAAAATTGCTTCAAATTGAATTTTAGGAAGATTATTAAGTATGAATATGTTAAAAATTTCTTTTTCACTTGGGATTACTTTTGTTAAACCTTTTAAATGTTCAACTTCATGAAATTTGTATTGTTCGCTCATTGAATTTCTGTTGATGAGATTTATCTTCAATTCTTCTCTATTGAGGTTAGAAATGTTATTGTCTTTAAGTATATCTAAAACCCTATTGAGAGAATTTTCAATTTCTTTTTCACTTTTTACTACTGATACATCGCAAAGAGTGCAGATGTATCTTCCATCATCGAGTTTGTATCCACCATTTGTGATTTTTTCAGAAATTATTCTTGAGCAACATTCACAAAATATTCCAGTTCTTTTATGGTACATGTGAAAAGGATTTCCCCAAGCATCGACATAATACTCTTTATCTTTGATTATATTATTACAAATTGAGCAAGAGATGTTAGATTCAAAATTTTGTGTCGATATACCTGAAATCAAAAGTAAAATTATTAAAATATATTGATTAATATTTATTTTCATATAGTTAAATTACATATATTTGGATAATAAATCATGAAAATAGCCTTTTTAACATCTGGAGGAATTGCACCATGCTTATCTGCATCGATTGCTTCGTTAATTCAAAGCTACAACAAAACTACATATAATTACGAATTCATAGGTTATCTTAATGGGTATTTAGGATTACTCAAAGGAAATAGTATCTCTTTAAATTTCAAATCAAATGAAGAGATTGAAAATTTAAAAAAGATTGGCGGCACAATTCTAGGAAATAGTAGAGTCAAATTAACAAATACTTTAGATTGTCTTAAAAATGGATATGTTAGAGAGTCTGAGATTCCATTAGAAGTAGCTGCCAACCAACTTGTTAAGGATAAAGTTAACATCCTACATACTATTGGAGGAGATGATACAAATACAACTGCTTGTGACTTAGCATTATACTTAAAAGAAAAAAAGTATGATTTGACTGTTGTAGGATTACCCAAAACAATAGATAATGATGTTTATCCTATTTCTCAAACTCTTGGGGCTGATACAGCTGCAGAGCAAGGGGCTATTTTTTTTGAAAATATCGTCAATGAAAATACTACAAGCAGAAAGCAGCTTATTATTCATGAGGTGATGGGTAGAAATTGTGGTTGGCTGACCGCGGCAACCGCACAAAAGTACAGGCAAAGATTACAATCAAAAATTTTTTATAACAGAAATGGTTTAAAAAAGATATGTTGGGATATTCATGCTATTTACATTCCTGAACAAAAAATTAATATTTCATCAGAATCAAAACGCTTACGTACCTTGATGGATTCTAATGATTGTGTCAATGTTTTTTTAAGTGAAGGAGCTGGATTGGATAACATTATAAGCGATTTAGAATCGAGTGGAACAAAAATTAGAAAAGATGCATTTGGTCATGTAAGGCTTGACGAAATTAATCCTGGTCAATGGTATGCCAATAAAATCGCTGATTGGACTAAAGCAGAGAAAGTATTAGTTCAGAAAAGTGGATACTTTGCTCGTTCCGCTGCACCAAATAAAAATGATATATCATTGATTGATAAAGTTTGTGATAAAGCTGTAAGTTATGCATTGAGAAATTGGAGTGGTGTTGCAGCGCCCAGCGATAATCACAACCAAGATATTAAGTGCATAGATTTTACAAAGATAAAAGGTGGTAAACCTTTTGACTTTGAACAGTTATGGTATACAAAAATGTTAAATGAAATAGGGCAAACAAAGGATGATAAATGACAAATTTAAAAGATATAGCTTTCAGAATGACTGGCTCAGGAAAGGGTATATTAGCAGCCGATGAAAGTACCCCAACTTGTACTAATAGATTTAATTCTATTGGAGTGGACTCTACTCCTGAAAATCGAAATGAATATAGAGATTTATTAATAACTGCAAATGGAATGGAAAAATATATTGGTGGAGTTATTATGTTTGATGAAACAATACGTCAATCTACTACTTGCGAAAATAAAATTCCGTTTGTTGAATACCTTACAAAAAAGGGTGTAGTACCGGGTATAAAAGTTGACAAAGGTGCGAAAAATTTAGCTGGATTTGAAAATGAAAAAGTTACGGAAGGCCTTGATGGACTTAGAGAGAGATTAAATGAGTATTACGAATTAGGAGCTAGATTTGCAAAATGGAGAGCAGTAATACGAATTGGAGATAACACACCATCCTTGGGATGTTACGAAGCTAATGCACACGCACTTGCGCGATATGCGGCTCTTTGTCAAGAATCAGGTCTAGTACCCATTGTTGAGCCTGAAGTTTTGATGAACGGTACACATACTATTGATAAATGTTATGATGTTACTGATAAAGCATTAAAAATAACTTTCGAACAGTTAATTAAGCAAAATGTATCACTTGAAGGGATGGTTTTAAAACCAAATATGGTTATCTCAGCTTTAGATTGTGCAGAAAAAGCTTCAGTTGAAAAAGTTGCTGATATGACTTTAAAATGTCTGAAAGCTAACGTTCCAAGTGAAGTAACTGGGATTGCTTTTTTATCAGGCGGACAAAGTAGTGATGATGCAACTAAACATTTAAATGCGATGAATGCGCAGGATGATAACCTTCCTTGGAATCTAACTTTTTCATACGGAAGAGCATTGCAACATGATGCATTAAATTCATGGGGTGGTAAAAATAGGCAAGAAGCTCAAAAAAGATTTTTACAAAGAGCTAAAAACAATAGTCTTGCTTGCTCAGGCGTTTTTAGTAATTAGAACTTTAAATTTATCTATTCAAGAAAAGTTGAATAATTTCAATTTTTCTTAACGATGCTTTGATTATTTTTACTTGACCGATTTTTAGGAAAAATACTTCTTTGTTTTTGGGTATTCTTCCAATCTCATTAATTATATAGCCTGCGAGCGACTCGTATTCAGACTGAATTATATTATTGAATTTTTCATTAAATTTTGTAATGCTTATAGAAGTGTTGATAATATAAGATCCGTCTTTTTTTGTATGGATAACTTCATCTTTTACATCAAATTCATCTTCAAAATCTCCGAAAACTTCTTCTGATATATCTTCAGTTGTTGCAATACCTATCGATTGATTTTCTTTATTGACAACAACACACATACTGTATTTAGAGGATTGTAGTTTAAGTATGACATCTAAAACTTTTGTCTTTTCAGGCACATAAAGAACGCTTTTAATAATTGAATTAATATCTGATGGATAACTAAATAAATCATAAAGGGATATCATACCAATTATGTTATTAGCTTGTTTTTCATAGACACATAACTTTGAATGGCCACTATCAATAAATATATTTAATATTTTTTCCAAGTCATCATGAACAGATACAGCAGCAATATCTGATTGAGTTGTCATTATTTTTTCAATGGTATCTTCGCCAAAGTCAAAAATATTTTCAATCATCTCTTTTTGATCTTTTTCAACTATATCCATCTTGCCTGCTTGTTTATAAACATGCTCCAAATCATCTCTTTCGTCATCTTCATACATTTGAGAATCTTCATTTGCTTTAACATTAAACTCAAATTTAGTAATGATATAAATCAGAGGATAAAAAATTACTTTGAAAGCTACTAATAAAGGTGTAAGTATTAAAAGAGTTGTATTAGAATATTCTTTTGAAATAGTTTTTGGAAGAACTTCAGCAAAAATCAATATTAAAATCGAAATTACAGGAATTATCATAGAATCAGATATAATTTTATTATTCATAAATAAAATGGTCAGAAATGATGAAGCTAAAACATTTGAAAAGTTTATTCCTATAAGAATAAGAACAAGAGTTTTTCCTTGATGTTCGATTAAATTTGAAGTGTAGTTTGCGACCAGTTTTTTTTGCTTTTTCCAAACATTTATTTGAAGTGGATTTGACCGAATCAATGAAATTTCAGCTGCAGAAAATAACATTGAGAGAAGAATTCCAATTAGCGAAACTAATATTAGTAATGTATCTGACATTTATTATTAAATTTAATAAAAAAATGTGATGAACATAAATAAAATTACAGAACAGAGCAATTTTAAATCTGAAGATATAGATAAAAAAGATATCAATGAAATAACTCAAATTATGAACGAGGAAGATAGGGGGGTATCTGAGAGTATTAAAACTGTTTTACCAAATGTATCTTCATTCATAAAAGATGTAGTAGTATCATTCAATAATCAAGGCAGACTGATTTATATTGGTTCTGGTACCAGTGGAAGATTAGGAGTTCTTGATGCATCGGAATGTCCACCAACTTTTGGGGTTTCAAAAAAAATGGTTGTTGGGATTATTGCTGGAGGTGATTTAGCATTGAAAGAATCGATTGAAGGAGCAGAAGATGATATTAATCAGTCGGTTGAACAACTAAAAGAAATAGGATTTAGAAAAAATGATATTTTACTTGGAATATCTGCAAGTGGAACAACACCATATGTATTATCAGCATTAAAATATGGTTCGGAATTAGGATCAAAAACAGGCTTATTAACATCCAATAATATTAAATCTAAAAAATATATTAACCATATCATTAAAGTCATTGTTGGTCCCGAGTTGATTTCGGGCTCCACAAGGTTGAAGTCAGGTTCTGCAACTAAAATGGTATTAAATATGATTTCGACAATAAGTATGATTAAAATAAATAAAACTTTTGGCAATCTTATGATTAGCATGGTTCCGAAAAATAAAAAATTAATAAATAGAGGAATATCAATACTTCATGATAAACTTTCTTTATCTATTAAAGATGCAAAATCTCTATTTAAAGAATCAAATTACAATTTAAAGGTAGCATTTATAATGCATAAAAAAAGTATATCGTATGAAGATGCATTAAAATTATCTTATTCTCAAAGCTCAATAAGAGATTTATTTTAATGTACAAAAAATTAAGGATTGCTGGAATGATGTCTGGAACTTCAATGGATTCATTAGACTGTTGTATTTGTGACATCCAAATTAATAAAAAAAATATGATTCTAGATTTTAAAATAATTGATAAAATGATCTTCCCATTCAGTCAAGAGACTATAGATGAAATACGTTCATGCGTTTATAATGATTCTAATTGTTTAGATCGTCTAGATATTTATTTGGGAAAAATATTTCTTAATTTATCACAAAAATTTATTTCACAGTTCAAAGTTGATTATATTTCTATTCATGGTCAAACAGTAATTCACATTGATAAAGTCAAAAGTATTCAATTAGGTAATCCAAAGTTTCTCAACGAATTTTTTAAAGTTCCAATAATTTATAATTTCAGAGAAAAAGATATTAAAAATGGAGGAAATGGAGCTCCTTTAGCGCCATTTCTTGATTGGCTGATACTTAAAGAACATAAAAAAAATTATTTGACAATAAATTTAGGAGGAATTTCAAATATTTCGTTCATAGCTAAAAAAGGAAGTATTGAGAGTGTTTATGGATTCGATGTAGGTCCTGGTATGTCTCTTATTGATGAATATACTAACTTAAAATGGGGAGAGAGATTCGATAAGGACGCCAGATTTAGTTTGAATGGAGTTATAAACCATAAATTATTAAATTATTTGATGAAAACCTCTTTCATACTTAAACCTCCTCCAAAATCAACTGGTAGAAACGATTTTGGGGTTAAGTTTGTTAAAGAAGTTGGTAAAATTTTTCCAAATGTTAATCCTAAAGATATATTGCGTACTTTTGTTAATTTTACTTCAAAGGCTATTAAACTAAATATTGAAAAATACATTCTACAATATCATAAAATAGATAAAATTATTGTTAGTGGTGGCGGAATTAATCATCCATTATTAATTAGTGACTTAAAAAAAGATTTAGATTTTAAATTCGAAGACATATTAGATTACGGCGTTCATTCTAAATTTAAAGAATGTCTATTAATGATAGTTTTAGGTTATGCAAGAATAAATGAAATTCCCAGTAATATCCCAAATGTGACTGGCTCTGGGAAAAATATCGTTTTAGGTGATATTTATGAATCTTAATAAAGATATTTTTAGAAAATATGATATTAGAGGATTAGCCGATGTTGATTTCATTGGAGACTTTCCATTTGCTCTTGGTAAAGCATTTGGATATTATTTATCAAAAAATAATTTTGATGGCAAACTAGCAGTAAGTGGAGATGTTCGTCCAAGCACTAAGAGACTTAAAAAAGAATTCATTAGAGGAGTCCTTCGAGCAGGGATAGATGTTCTTGATATTGGAATCCTACCGACACCAACAAACTATTTTTCAAATTATTATTTTTCAGATGCTTCAGTGCAAATTACTGGAAGCCATAATCCTACAGAATATAATGGATTTAAATTCACAGTTGACAAAAAACCTTTTTTCGGAAGTCAAATAATAGAACTTTACAAAATTATGTTTGAAGATAAATTAAATAATTTACCAGTTAAAAAATCGACGCTTGAACATATTGATATTTTACCAAATTATGTTGAAGATATTATAAAACGGATAAATATAAAACAAAACATCAATGTCATTATGGACTGTGGAAATGCAGCTGGTTCAATAATAGCTCCAGAAATATTTAAAAAAATTGGCTTGAACCTAACAGAGTTATTTTGCGAAGTAGACGGAAATTTTCCAAATCATCATCCAGATCCAACTGTTGATTCAAACCTAGAATTGATTATTGAAAAAATTAAGAAAGATAAAAAATATGATATCGGAATAGCATATGACGGTGATGCAGATAGAGTCGTTTGTATTGATTCAGTTGGAAATATCATTCGTTCTGATATTTTGATGTGTATTTTCATCAAAGATATAATGCCTAAAATTAAAAATAAAAAAATAATTTATGATGTCAAATGTTCTTCGGCTATTAGAGATGTTATTATAGATAATGGTGGCATTCCGATAGAATGGTCTACGGGCCATTCTTTGATTAAAAATAAAATGAAACAAGAAAAAGCAAGTTTTGGTGGAGAGTTTAGCGGCCACATTTTTTTTGCTGATAAATATTATGGGTATGATGATGCAATTTATGTTTCTTTGAGGATTATAGAGATATTATCCAATACTAATAAAAAATTAGAGGATTTAGTTAAAGAAATTCCCAAATATAAGTCCACCCCAGAAATAAGGTTAGAATGTGATACCGATAAAATTAAATTCGAAATTATGGAAAGTATTAAAGAATATTTTATGGAAAAATATGATTGTTCCGATATAGATGGTGTAAAAATTTATTTTGAAAATGGATGGGGACTTCTTAGAGCATCTAATACTCAACCAATTATTGTTTGCAGGATTGAAGCAAAATCGGACAATGAACTAAAAAAAATAAAAGATACAATAACTGATAAATTATCCGAATATGAGGGAATCAAAATTGAACTTTAAAAAAGTATTACTCGATTATAAAAATTTTTTTGAGCTAAACATAAATGACTTTTACATTGATGGGCCTAAGAATATGATAGAAACATCAAATTTTGTAATGAGCGCTAAGGGCAAAAGAGTAAGGCCAATTTTATCAATGATGTCCTGTACTGCGTTAGGAGGTAAAATTGAAGATTCAATTGACGTTGCAATTGCAATTGAGCTATTACACAATTTTACACTTGTTCATGATGATATTATGGACGATGATAATTTACGACATGGGCAACCAACTGTTCACGAAAAGTGGGATATTGGTACAGCCGTTCTAACAGGTGATTCTTTACTTTGGCTATCTTTACATGCTTTAAAAAATATAAAAAAAAATCGTGAAAAAATCATTTTATCTTTCATTGATGCAATTAAATTAGTTTGTGAGGGTCAAGCATATGATAAAATGTTTGAATCAAAAGAAAATATCACATTAGACGAATATGAGCAAATGATTGGAATGAAAACAGGATATATGATCGGCTTATGTAGTCATCTGGGCTCTATTTGTGCTGACGCAGATTTAGGAACCCAAATAAAAATGCAAAATTATGGACTTGAAATAGGTAAAGCTTATCAAATTCAAGATGATTATATGGAAATTTATTCTAATCAAGAAGTTATGAAAAAAAGTTTAAATAGTGATGTGGAGCTAAATAAAAAAACATATATGATTTGCTTAGCCATAAAGAATAGAAAATTTGATGTAATTGATATTCTCAAAAGTAAAAAATGTTCATTGGAAAAAATTAAAGATTTGAGAAATTATTTTGAAAAGACAGGTATTAAACAGCAAACAATTAAAGAAATTAATAAAACTTTTAATAATGCAAATAAAATTTTAGATACAATTAAGTTTAAAGTTAATTATCTTCACGAAGTAAATCGTTATTTAATAAATAGGAAATATTGATTTGAAAGATTTAATAAAAAAAATAGAAGAAATTGATTCACAAGATATGCAATCTCAAATCTCATCTATTTATCTTCAGGTCGAAGATTCATTAAAGATAAGTGAATCTTTTTTTAGAAAAAACAAGAAATATACAAAAATTCTAAAGAAAATTGATAATGTACTTATAATTGGCATGGGAGGTTCTGCTATTGGCGCGGAGTTTGCATCAAAATGTTTCAAAAATGAATATGATAAACCAATACACATTCTAAGAGATTATGATTTGCCAGCATGGGTCAATAAAAAAACTTTTGTAATTGTCTCATCATATTCAGGCAACACGGAAGAAACATTGAGTGCCTATAAAAGTTGTTTAAAAATAGGTTGTAATTCAATTGCTATTTCTACCTGTGGGAATTTGACAAAAATTGCAAACAGAAATGAAATTGACGTGATACAAATTCCTACTGGTTTCCAACCTAGAGCTGCTATAGGATATTCACTTTCATTAATATTATTAATATTTGAACAGCTTGGATTAATTTCAAATATTGAAAATAGATTGAGGGCAATGTTAAAGGTAAATTCAGTTGATACTAATAAAGAAAATGCTTTGGTAGTATCCCAAAAATTATACAAAAAGTTTCCTGTAATTTATTCTTCAGGAGGTATAAACGAAGTACTTGCAATAAGATTAAAAGGGCAATTAGCAGAGAACTCAAAAATTCTATCTTATAATAGCACTTTCCCAGAGCACAATCATAATGAAATTGAAGGCTGGAACAAGCTTGAAAATATTACTACAAATTTTGTTATTGTGTGGATTAATGATGAAGATGATAGAATTGAAATTAAAAAGAGAATGAAAATAGTATCAAAGATTGTTTCACTGCATACAAATAATCAAATTCACTTACATTCAGAAAACAATGAAATGATTAATAGAGTTTTCGAAATGATTAATTTCATTGATTGGATAAGTTATTTTTTAGCTTTGAAGAATGATGTAAACCCGTCACCAGTAAAAAATATTGAGGAACTTAAAATTTTAATTCGAAAATAATATATGATTTTAGCACAAATTGAAAAAATATCCTATGATCCTGAGAGTAAAGGTTACCTTGTGGAAATAGTTACTTCTAATGATAATGAAACCCTAAAGATACTTGTAAGCACCAAAGATGCTAAACAGATTTCTTTAGCAAAAGAAGGGGTTAATTTACCGAGACCCTCAACGCATGATTTATTATTGGATTTCATCAATAGTTTTGATGTTAAATTAAAAAAAATAATAATTAGCGATTTTAAACTTTCAACATTTTATGCAAAAATTGTGCTTTATAACCATAATTTAGGAGAAGTTGTTATGGATTCCAGGCCAAGTGATGCAATTGTTATGAGTTTGAAATCAAATTGTCCATTATATATATCAAGTGATATTTTTACAAAAATTATTTCAAAAAAACCCGATTTAAACTTTAGGGAATCACAACACTTTAATCAAAATGAAATGTTACTTGAAAAACTTAATGATGCTCTAGATAAAGCTGTTTTCTCGGAGGAATACGAAACTGCTGCTAAAATTAGAGATCAAATCAATGAAATTAAATCAGAGAAGACTAAATGAATTGTAAGATTTTTTTTGAAGCCCTTTTTTCAGCTTGTTTAATACTCTTTCCTGTAGCATGGTTGATAATATTTAGTGATTTTATTTCAATCCTAGTTTCAAATATATTTTTTTCTAAAAACCTTGTATCAAATATTGGCTTTGATATTTTTTTTTGAATACATATTTCTAGTAATTTCCCTTTATAATTCATTTCTGTTTCGAAACAAAATGAATTATTAAGAAGAGATTTTTTTATAAACTGCTCTGCATTTTTAAAGTTTGAATCTAAATATATCGCGGCTACTAGGGCCTCATAACAATCAGAAATTATATTATTAGTAATTTTTTCTAATGATTTTCCTATTCGAATATTATTTTTGAGATTTATTTCATTTGCAACTTTTGAAAGAGTTTTTGAATTAATTAATCGTGATTTCTTTTCAGTTAGCTTTCCTTCGTTTAATTTATTATATTTTTTAAATAAATATTTTGTTACAACAAAATTTAAAATACTATCACCTAAAAATTCCATAAGCTCGTAAGAATCATGTTTTTCTACTAATGAGGAGTGACTTAAAGCTTTGATAAGTAATTTTTTGTCCGAAAAAACGTAATTAATATTTGATTCGAAGTTATTTATTTTGATATTTTCCAACTGCAATTACTGAATTGTGACCACCAAATCCGAAAGAATTACTTAAGGCATTATCTACTGATTTCGATATAGATTCATTTGGAACATAATCTAAATCACAATCAGGATCTTTTGTAGAATAGTTGATTGTTGGTGGAATAATTGAATTTTTTATGGATAAAATGGTACTTATCATTTCAACGGATCCTGATGCACCAAGAAGATGACCAATCATAGATTTTGTTGAACTAATCGATATTTTATTTGAATGATCTTTAAATACTTTCTTTATCGCTTTTGTTTCAATGAAATCGTTCTGCTTTGTTGAGGTTCCATGAGCATTAATATATTGAAAATTTTTATTGTCTAATCCACTTTCTTTTATTGCTAATTTCATGGCCTTGCATGCTCCATATCCGTCTGGATTAGGAGAAGTAAGATGAAATGCGTCTGCCGTGGCACCATAACCTATAATTTCAGCATAAATTTTAGCATTTCTGTTTAACGCATGTTCAAGCTTCTCTAGAACAAGAATTCCAGAACCTTCACCCATTACAAAACCATCTCTATCTGAATCAAAGGGTCTTGAGGCGGTTTTAATATCTGTATTTTTAGTTAACGCTTTCATATTTGAAAAGCCTGCAATTGCTGATGGAGTTATTGTAGATTCCGAACCTCCAGTTATTATAATGTCAGCATAACCATGTTTGATATTTCTAAATGCATCACCTATACAGTGAGAGCTAGAGGCACATGCTGATAAAATCGAATAATTTACTCCTTTAAAACCATATTTGATAGCAACCTGACCAGCAGCAATATCTGGTATCATACTAGGAATGAAAAATGGACTAACTCTTCTTGGATTTTTAAGCAATTTTTTATATTGAGATTCAAATGTATTCATTCCCCCAATACCAGAACCAATTATTACACCTGATTTATCATGATTTATTTTTTTTAAATCTAAATTTGAATCTTTAAAAGCTTGATCTGCAGCGATAATAGCATAAGCAGTAAATTTATCATTTTTATTTAAAGTTTTTTTATCGAAGTAATGTTGTAGATTAATTTTACATTGGCCAGCTATATGAACGTCGTACCCACTTGTATCAAAAGAGTTTATTTCTGAAATTCCATTTTTACCGGATACAATATTTCTCCAGAAATCTTCTATTGTGTTACCTAATGGTGAAACAATACCAATTCCTGTTACAACTACTCTATTCATATGAAAGGTACTATTTATTATTTTTTAAATAATCGTAAACTTTTCCAACAGTCACTAGTTTTTCAGCATCTTCATCACTAATTTCAATATCAAATTCTTCCTCCAGCTGCATAATTAATTCGACTTGATCCAAGGAATCAGCCCCTAAATCGTTTATAAAGTTAGCTTCTAATGTAATCTTATTTTCTTCAACTCCTAATTTTTCCATAATGATTTCTTTTATTTTATCTTTTGACATCTTTATTTCTCCTTTTTATTAAATTACTAAACCACCATCAATATCTATTACTTGACCTGTTATATATGAACTGTCATCAGATGACAGAAAACAAACTAGATTAGCAACATCCTCAGGAAGTCCAGCTCTTTTTAGTGTGATGTTATCTAAAAATTTATCAGAATTAATATTATCTGTCATTTCTGTTTTTATATAGCCTGGAGCTATAGCATTTACATTTATTGACTTTGCTCCATATTCTTTTGCAATACTCTTAGTTAGTCCAATGATACCAGCCTTTGAAGCTGAATAGCTACTTTGACCTTGATTACCTTTTATTCCTATAACCGAAGATATATTGATTATTTTTCCAAACCTTTGTTTTATCATGTATGGGAGTACAGATTTAATGCAATTGAAATACCCTTTAAGATTTGTATTTAAAACCTTATCCCAATCTGAATCTGAAGTCCTAATTGCAAGCTTATCAATGGTAATACCTGCATTGTTAACGAGAATATCGATTTTATTAAATTTTTCAGTTATTTTTTTGATTTTTGATTTTACGTCATTGTAATCAGAAACATCTACGCATAAATAATCTATGTTACCAAGAACTTTAAGCTCATCGAGAGTTTCTCGTTTTAGCCATTCTGATTGACTCAAAATTACAACATCAGAACCTGATTGAAGAAGTTTTTTAGATATTCCAAGACCTATTCCCCTTGAACCACCAGTTACTAGTGAAGTTTTATTTGCTAAATTATATCGATTCATTTTTAATTAAATTTTCAAATGAATCTGTTGATACATTTTTATTTATAGATTTATTTATTGATGAAAGCACATTTTTTGGACCGACTTCAATAAAAGAAGACGCTCCATCTTTAATCATGTTATCAACGCAATTTTTCCATAAAACTGGTGATGTGAGTTGTTTTATTATATTTTTCTTGATTAAAATCTTATCCATATAAGGTAATCCATCGTAGTTTTGATATAATGGTATATTTGCATCATCAAAATTTAGTTGATTTATTGTTTCTAGCAAAGTATCAGATGCTGAACCCATTAATTTTGAATGAAATGCGCCAGAAACGGGAAGTTTAATTGCTTTAATTTTCTTATTTATGCAAAAATCTAATGCAATTTTAATTGATTTATCTGATCCTGACAAAATCGTTTGTTTGTCAGAGTTGAAATTTGCAATTACAAGGTTGGAAATATTTAGAACTGATTCAATTTTACTTTCACTCTGATTGATTAAAGCTATCATACCACCTGGATTTTTTTCTGAACATATTTCCATTGCACGTGCTCGATTATTGACAAGAATTAGTGCATCTTCATATGTTAATACATTGCAAGCATAGAGTGCTGATATTTCTCCTAAACTGTGACCAGAACAAAAATCAGGTAATCCGTATTCATTTTTTAAAATATCAAATGCAATTGAGCTTATAATAAATATTGCTGGTTGGGTATATCTCGTGCTGTTAATTTTTTCTGAAGGTCCGTTTTTTATTATGTTATAGATATCATAACCGAGAATATCATTGGCTTTAATAAAATAATCTTTTGAGAAATTAGGAAACTTTTCAAAAAGCGCATCCATGCCAACGTACTGGGAACCTTGTCCTGAAAAAATATATGATAGCTTATCCATATTTAAAAAAAGAAAAATTCTTCATTGTTGATGAAAAGATTAATTGGAAAATCTAAATTACAAAGATATTATTTATTTTGCTGGAGAACTTCACCTTTAAAGTGGAGAACTCCATCAACATAATATGCTCTATGACGTAGATGAGGCTGACCAGTCTTCGAACATAAAATAATTGAATTAGAATTTTTCAACTTCCAATGTGTTCTTCTCTTTCTTCCTCTAGTTTTTGATATTTTACGTTTAGGTACAGCCATTTTATTGTATGTCTTTAAGTGATAGGTTGTTTTTATTCAAAAAATGAGTCAATCCAAACTTATCAATAGTTTTAATCGCTTTTGTTGATATTCTAAGTTTAATAAACTTACCAGTTTCAGGTATGAAAACTTTTTTATTTTGAAGATTAGGATACTGCTTTCTTTTCGTTTTGTTGTTTGCTTTTGAAACGTTGTTTGCAACTCTGGGTCTCTTACCTGTTATTTTACATATTCTTGACATAAAAACACCTTATTATTAAAATTGAGGACTTAATTTATAAATAATTAAAACATAAAGAAAATAATTTATTTAATTATTCTAACTCTTCTATTGATATTTTTTGAAATCTCCTTTTGAAAAATATCAGCTTTCTCCTTATTAAACGGACCAATCAGAACCTTATTCCATACTTGGTCATTTGGTCCAATTACTTCTTCAATGAATGGTTCAAAACCTAAAGATTTGATTGTATCAAAATATTCTATTGCTTTATTTTTATTTTTCCAAGTACCAATTTGAATGTATGATTTTTCTGTTTTTGCTATTTCATCTTCATAGCTAATTAGATTTTCAACCTCAATAGGTTTAGATTGTACTTCGTCTTCATAGCTAATTAGATTTTCAACCTCAATAGGTTTAGATTGTACTTCGTCTTCATAGCTAATTAGATTTTCAACCTCAATATTAATTATTTTTGATTCAGAGTCCAATTTTAAATTATCAAATATAAAATTTTGAATAATCCAACTTTCATGTCTCAAATCTTTATTTAAAGACTCAGAAATAGACTTTGCCTGGCTAAAGGTATCGTAAGGACCTGATCGAATTTTAAATAGAGATTCTTCCTCAATTATAAAAAGATTGGATAAATATTTTTCGATGTTATTTAATTCAAGTAATGCCTTTTGCTTACTCTTAAATGCTCCAAATTGTATGAAAAAAATATTTTCATGGATCTTTTCATCAGGTTTTGAGGGTTCATATATTTTAGCTTTTTTATCTACTTTTATTTCATTTATACTTTTATTTTCAGATATGTTGTTTTCAACATTATTATATTTATTTTCATTTGATGAAGTAACCTCAAAAATAAAATTTTCATAATTAAGCTGCTTTCCCGTCCACCTATGTTTTACAATGAGATTTATTTCAAAAAAACCTTCATTAATAGGTGTTAGATAAGCCTTTTCACCAAAATCGCCAAAAGGTTTAAGATTGAATTTATTTTCGAGGAGTTTATCTGAGGTCCATGAAAACGACAATGAATCTAAGTGTGATATATTATCAATATTATTCTGAAAGTAAATTGATTTTAGTTCGATGACTTGGTTAGTTTCCACGCTAATTAAATCATTGGTTACAACGTAATCGTAACTTCTGTCACATCTTAAAAGTATGAAAAAAAAGAAAAATAAGATTTTATACATATTAAATTTCATTTTTAAAAAAATAGTTTATTTCAATCGATGCATTTTCATCGGAATCAGAACCGTGAACTGAATTACGCTCTTTACTTTCAGCAAAGTCTTTTCTTATTGTTCCATCATCAGCTTCATTAGGATCTGTTGAGCCAATAAGACTTCTCCATTCTTTTACAGCATTGGGTTTTTCTAATTCAAGCACCATACAAGGTCCTGAACACATAAAAGATACTAAATCATGAAAGAAAGGTCTTTCTTTATGTATAGCATAGAATCCTTCAGCCTGTGAAACGCTCATAGTAATTAGTCGTGCATTTAAAATAGTAAATTCATTTTTTATTATTATATCAATAATTTTACCTAGATTATTACTCTCGACAGCATCAGGCTTAATAATTGCAAACGTTTTATTTTGCATATTTTTTCTCCATTTTTACTTTCATCATTTCTCCAATATCGGCAACTGACGTACTCACATCAATGTTACAATCAGATAAAATTTTCATTTTTGCTTCAGCTGTTTCATTGCCACCAGAAACTATGGCTCCCGCATGGCCCATTCTTCTCCCAGGTGGCGCAGTTTGCCCAGCAATGAATCCTACAATTGGCTTACTACAGTTGTCTTTAGCCCAATTAGCTGCTTCAATTTCCATTTGTCCGCCAATTTCACCTATCATTACAAGTCCTTTTGTATCAATATCATTTTCAAATAATTCAATAGCATCTTTCATGCTCGTACCAATAATTGGATCTCCTCCAATTCCAATTGCAGTTGTTACTCCTAAATCATTCTTAACAAGCTGATCAATTGCTTCATAGGTTAGAGTCCCTGATTTTGATATTACACCAATATCTCCTTTTTTACAAATAAATCCTGGCATTATTCCAAGTTTGCATTCGTCAACTGTTATAATGCCCGGGCAATTAGGTCCAATAAGATGAGTATTATTTTTTTTACACAAAGCTTTAACTTCAATCATATTTTTAACAGGTATTCCTTCGGATATACAGACAACAACTTCAATACCAGAGTAAGCAGATTCAATCACAGCTTCTGCAGCAAAAGCTGGAGGTACAAATATTATTGAGGCATTTGCACCGGTTTTTTTTATAGCTTCCTCAACAGAATCAAAAACAGGAATTGAATTATTGATTGCTTTAGTACCACCCTTTCCAGGTGTTACTCCCGCAACGATATTCGTTCCATATTTTATCATTTGTTCAGAATGAAAAGTTCCTTCAGAACCTGTTATACCTTGAACTATAACTCTAGTGCTTTTATTTATTAATATTGACATTTCATCTCCTTAACGCTAGCTCGACTACTTTACTAGCAGCATCCTTCATACTGTGGGCTGATGTAACGGAAACATCAGACTCATCTAATATTTTTTTTGCTGCATCTGCATTTGTTCCTTCAAGTCTAACTACAATAGGGAAGTCAAGGTCCATTTCCTGAACCGCTTGAACAACACCATTTGCAACCCTATCGCATCTTACTATACCTCCAAAAATATTTATTAGAATTGCTTTAACATTCTTATCGCTTAGTATGATTTTAAATCCATTTTTAATTGTGTCTATATTGGCTGCACCACCTACATCTAAAAAATTTGCTGGATCTCCTCCAGATAATTTTATTATATCCATAGTAGCCATAGCAAGTCCTGCACCATTGACCATACACCCAACATTTCCATCAAGCTTGATATAGTTTAGATTATACTTACTAGCCTCAACCTCCGTAGCATCTTCTTCATCAATGTCTCTCATGTTTAAAATATCACTATGCCTGTATAATGCATTTCCATCAAAATTAAATTTTGCATCAAGTGCTATGATTTTATCATTTTTTGTAATGACTAGAGGATTTATTTCAAGCAAAGAACAATCAGTCTGCTCATAACATTTATATAAATTCTTGAATAAAGTAATTGCATTTTTTACATGATTATCACTTAAACCTAATCCTTTAATTAACTTTTTAATTTGAAAACTTCTCAAGCCGTAATTAGGTTCTACCCAGATCTTATGTATTTTTTCAGGTGTTTTTTCCGCAACCTCTTCTATATCAATTCCTCCCTCTGGCGAAGCCATGATAACATTCATTTCTTTTGCTCTATCTAAAGTGATTGCAACATAAAATTCACTTTTAATATCAAGGGCCTCAGTTATCAAAATTTTCTTTACTTCCTTACCATCAGGTCCTGTTTGATGAGTGACTAATTTCTTGCCCATCATCTGCTTGATTTCCTGTTCTGCTTTATCTGCAGATGTACAAAATTTTACTCCTCCAGCCTTGCCTCTTCCACCAGCATGTATTTGCGCTTTTACGACAACAGCTTCAGAATCGAAATCGATTTGTACTTTCTTTACTGTTTCCATAGCTTTTAGAGTATTTTCAATTAAATAACCGTCTTGAATAGGTACATTAAATTCCTTGAGTATCTTCTTTGCTTGATATTCGTGTATTTTCATTAATTAAGCCTTTTTAATTATTGTTCCTGATTTTCTTTGTATTGCATTTTCAATATTATCAATTGACGTTATAATTACCTTTTTTCCATGATGCTCTAAAAAGTATATTGCAGCCTCGATTTTTGGCTTCATTGTACCTTCTTTGAAGTGACCTTCTTTTAACCACTTCTTCAATTCACCTAAAGTACATTTATGAATTTCTTTTGCATCATTTGAGCCGTAATTTAAGCAAACATGATCAACATCTGTAATAATAAAAAATTCTTCTGATTTTACTATTCTTGCAAGAAGAGCAGATGTCATATCTTTATCAATTACTCCATCAACGAGTCGAAGACCTTTATCTTCTTTAATATATGCTGGTATCCCTCCACCTCCAGCAGCAATTACAATCGTCCCAAACTCCATCAAATGTTTTATTGAATTACCATTAAAAAGATATTGTGGGGTAGGGCTTGACACTACTCTCCTCCATGAATCTTTTTCCTGCTCCTTCATTTGCCAATCGAATTTTTTAATCATTTCCGATGCTAAATCTTTAGTAAAGTGCTTTCCTATAAATTTAGTTGGATTTTTTAACTTTGGGTCTTTAGGGTCAACTTTAACTTGAGATACAAAGGTAACAACTTCTTTTTCTAGCCCTTTTTTTGATAGTAAATTTTGTAAAGACTGTTGGATTATATAACCAATACCACCTTGAGTATGAGCTATCAGCACTCCTAAAGGTAGGGCAGGAATCTCACCTGCCGTAGCTTCATTTTTCAATAATTCAAGTCCAACTTGAGGTCCATTGCCGTGTGTAATACATATATTATAATCTTTTTCTATAAAATGAAACAGCTGATCTAGACTTTTTCTGGTTTGCCTGAATTGCTGTTCGGCAGATCCTGAGTCATACTTCTGCATCAGAGCATTTCCACCCAGAGCGATTACTACTTTTTTATTATCTTTTTGAATCATTCTTTCTTCCAATAGGCATTGTTAAGCATCTAGGCCCGCCTCTACCTCTTGAGAGCTCGCCTGATTCAATAGTTATAACTGTTTTTTGTCCACTCTCAAAATTATCCAAATCCAAAAATTTTCTTGCAGACATTATTTCATATCCATGCTTTTCGAGCTCTTTTAAAGTATTTAGATTTCTATCATATAAAACTATTACTCCAGGAGCAAGACAGAAAGCGTTTGCTCCATCTGTCCATTGTTCACGTTCTTGCATTTTGCCATTATCACCACCGCATTTAATGAATTTCATATCAATGCCAACATCATCAAAGGCATGGTTAGCTTTTAGCTTCATATGTGAAGTAGGAGCTTTTTCTGAGGTTTTAATTATATTTACATCAAGCTCTAGGGGATTATTTTTCTGAAAAAATGGGGGATATGCAATTGCTTCGTTTGTATTAATGATACTTAAGACAGTATCTAAATGCATAAATCTTCGCTCTTTCGGCATATTAAAGCACATGATGTATTTTACTCCATTTTCATACATAAAAGGAACAATAGCTTCAACTGAATGTATTGATGTTCTTTCACTAATACCGATTGCTACAACCTCTTCGTTAATTAATGTTACATCACCTCCTTCAAATGCAAGTCCAGGGTGATTTTTATGAAAATCATAAATGATACTTTTTGAAAATACCTTATGATTTTTGATAATTTGTTTTGCTATTATATTTTCAGGATTTCTTACGCTATTGGATGCCCAAGTAATTATTACAGAGTTACCTATACTTACACCTAAATCTCTGGTGAACATTATATTTGGAAGTGGATGTTTTGAGGTCAAATCAAAATCTCCTGACACATCTTTAAGCATTGATAGTAATTCGAAACACTTATCTTCGCCTGTAAACTTTTTAATGACAGAGGTGAATAAATCGTGCTCTTTTTGAGCTATTCTTAAATCAATTATGTCGTCGAAGAGTAAGTAATTTTCATCGTCTTCTGAATTAAGATTTTTTGGAGTCATTTCTAAATGCTCGATATCAGGCCTGTGTACGATAACACTGTCGATAAAATCATATTCATTTGTGATTGTTTTTATCATTATTTTTCTTCCATAAAAGGGTATCTATAATCTGTTGGAGGTAAAAGAGTTTCTTTAACAGTCCTGACAGAAACCCATCTCAATAGATTTAAATATGAGCCCGCTTTATCATTAGTTCCTGAAGCTCTTGAGCCTCCAAAAGGTTGTTGCCCAACAACGGCTCCTGTAGGCTTATCGTTTATGTAAAAGTTTCCTGCAGAATTAACAAGCATTTTACTGCCTATTTCGATTGCTTTTTCGTCTTTAGACATTATCGCACCAGTTAACGCATACTCTGATGTGGAATCGACAAGTTTGCAAATGCTTCTCCAATCATCATCGTAAATGTAAACAGTAAGCACTGGTCCAAATATTTCTTCTACCATTGTCATAAATTTAGGATCTTTTGTCACAATTATTGTTGGCTGAATGAAGTAGCCTTTGGTCTTATCATAAGAACCGCCGTGAATTATCTCAGCATCTGGAGATTTTTTAGCATAATCAATATATGACGATATATTGTCGAATGCTGACTCATCTATAACTGCATTGACGAAATTTGTGAAATCTTCTACATCACCCATTTTAATGGTTGACATTTCAGTTAGCAATATTTCTTTTGTATTTTTCCATATACTTTTTGGAATGTAGCATCTTGATGCAGCAGAACACTTTTGTCCTTGGTACTCAAAAGCACCTCTGATCATCGCGGTTACGAGTTCAGAGGGATCAATTGATTCATGAGCAAGTATAAAATCTTTTCCACCAGTCTCACCCACAATTCTTGGGTAGGATTTGTAGTTATTTATATTATTTCCTATTTCTTTCCACATTGATTGAAAAACAGCGGTTGAGCCAGTAAAGTGAACTCCAGCAAGATTAGAGTTTTTGATTACATTTGGTCCAACGATTGATCCCTTTCCTGGAATGAAATTGATCACGCCATCAGGTAGTCCTGCTTCTTTGAACATCTGCATTAAAAAATATCCTGAGTATACAGAGCTTGATGCCGGTTTCCATATTGAGACATTACCCATAAGCGCTGGTGCTGAAGGAAGATTCGCTGCGATTGATGTGAAGTTAAATGGAGTTACAGCAAAAACAAATCCCTCTAAAGGTCTATACTCTAAATGATTCTTGAATCCTTTAGGTGAGATACAAGGCTGATTCGCATATATTTCTTGAGCGTATTGACAGTTAAATTTAAAAAAGTCGATAAGTTCACAAGCAGAATCTATTTCAGCTTGAAATATATTTTTACTTTGCCCTAGCATTGTAGAGGCATTAATAGTATCTCTATATTTATTTTGAAGGAGTTGAGCCATTTTATAGAAAATTTCACATCGTTTATCTAAAGATGTATTTGCCCAATCATTTTGAGCTTCAAGACAACTTTCAATAGCCATCTTGATTTCAACTTCTGATGCATTATGATATGTTGCTAGTATATGACTATGATCATGTGGCATTACACATTTTGATGTATTGCCTGTTTTAATTTCCTGACCTCCAATAATAATGGGAATTTCAATTTTAGTAGATTTCAATCGATTAATTTCTTTTTTTATACTTTCTTTTTCAGGACTTCCAGGTCCATAGGGTTTAATGGGCTCATTCACAGCTGTAATAGTTTTGATTGTAACTTCGTTCATTTGATATGCCTTATTTATATTTTTTTTGAGTTTAACTACCCAAAAACTTAATTATTTATGAACAATCCTGAAAGCATAAAGAGTTNAACTATTTGAAAGAATTCTTATTTTTCAAAATGAAGCATGTTCCCAAAATTAAAAATTCTCTTANTAATGGAAAATGCCCNAAAGGAGATTTTNTAGTTTTTAATCCATANCGTATTTCATGGGAAGGTCTAATTGTGAAGTATGTGTCATTAATTATTTTGAGATTAGTATTTTTTAATATCTTTTTAAAATTAGATATAGNCATCCCTGAATTGATTATTTCTTCAATTTTTANCCAAACNTCTTCACTCTCAAAGTATTTAATAACTACCTTTAGAATTTTTTTAGGTATTAAACTTAGATATGGAANGTACTTTAAAAAGGATTTCATTATTGCTTGTTGATGAAGTCCAAATGGCGATAAGTATGGAGGAAAAGTTGCAAGTATTTCTCCAGNAGGTTTAATAAAGCCTGCTACAATTTTCATAAATTCTTCTTTATCCTTAAGNTCTATATGCTCGATTACATCTCTCAAAATAACAAGATCATATTTTTTTGAGTAAGCATTGTTGTTATCTTTAAGAATGTTGTGAANATTNTAATTAGCTGGNTTGTTATTCCANCTAGAAAATTTTTTAATATCAATTCCATCAACATTTNTGCTCTTTTTGAAGNTTTTTTTGAAAGCATTTAAAAATCCTCCATTACCACATCCTANATCTAANATATTTATACTNGCNAAATCATTTTTAATNTTGNNACTGTATNGATTCANATATGGNATGTAGNAATCTTCAGCAAGGACATTTTGGTAAGCCCAATAATATAATTCCCAACTTTTGTAATTTTGTTTTTTAATTTTTCTCATTTGATATGTGAAGNGAACAANAAAATGGGGCCATTATCTAAAATTATTTTAAATGAATTTGAAANAGATTCATTAAGTGAAAATCTGTACAAACTATCNATTTTAGAATTATCAAGCTCGTACTTTAATCCTTTTGTAGATATNTTNAGATTTTGATTAGTTGCGAAGAAAGATATCTGTTGACCTGGAAAACTTCTTATTGTTTTTGTTTTTTTTACAATTCTCATTGTACCATAATCNGAAATTATTTGAATCTTTATATCGTAATNATTTTCTAAAATATTAAAAATATTTGAAATAGTATGGTCTTCTCTTNTACCTGTTAATCCCAANATTTNAATTTCTGAAAACTTTTCNTTAATTACCCACTCTAACCCTTTNGTCAAATCATTTTTGNTTTGGTCANGATGTTCTATTATTATTTCAGAAAATTTTAATTTACTTNTNTTNGATATAGAGTCTAAATCGCCAATAATTAAATTAGGACTTAAATTCNTNGAATTTAATTTATCAACTGCACCATCGAGACAAATGAGAAATGTATTTTGTTTTAAAATTTNTAAAGGNATTGAATGTTTCGGGAATNNTCCGTTTGCTAANATTATACATTTTTTTTTGTGTATCATTATTATTTATAAGTTAATAATTTATGAACGATTATTTTAGTAAAGTTAACAGTAAAGTTTATTAAATAAATGAANAAAATTATAAAAGNTCACATAATAAAATTTAATTTGATTATATTTTTGTGGTTACCATTTACACATTCAAATACANTACCTGAAATAGATGAATTAAAATTAAAGGTGCTTGAAAAGTTTCATGCTAATTCATCTTTCAAANTNATAGTTGATCANCCNAAGAAAAAAATTGAAGCTGATTTGAAAATATTAAATATTAAATCTGACACNTTNAAATCCAAAATATTNATTAACATGTTAGANCCNAAGCAGTTCAGNAATATGTCTATATGGATTTGGAATTATAAAAATAAAACCAGTAAAACTTGGCTTACNGGACCTTTAAATGGNAANGTTAAACAGCTAACAGAAAAAAAATTATTACCGTTTAAAATTCCTTTAAATGAAGTTATTAATTCAGTATTTGATNGTATTGCAGAAATTTCACATATTGATAAGTTTTTGGAAAGAGATGTATATCAAATCAATATNTATGGATTTAGAAAAAATAAAAAGTTTGGNCCTATAAAAAAAATTCTTATTGATACNTTAACTAAAAATATTTTAAAAATTGATAATCTTAGTAANAAAGGTAAGCTNATCANTGAGGTAAGAGTGATTGAATATCAAAATGATTTTCCTAAAATAGTTTCTGTTTATGAATCTAAAGGTAAAATAAGCTATGAAATTAAAATCTTAGATTATGTNAGAGATTTGGATTTCATTGATTNCANTGNTTTTGAACCTAAGGATNNAGATGATTGAAAATTTAAAAAGATCGAACGATGAATTAAAAGCAGATAGACCAACTNTAGAAGAAATTCAATTCATACCAAAATCACCNATAAGTTTTATGNTNGAAAANATAAGNTCTGTTTACAATGTGGGATCAATTTTNAGAACTGCAGATGGATTTGGGGCTGCAAATGTNTATTTAACTGGCTATACGGCTAAACCGCCGCGTGACGATTTGAATAAAACTGCATTGGGNGCTGATAAAGTTGTCCCATGGATTCATTTTGAAAATCCTNCTCATGCTATTNAACACATGNNTTCAAAAAAAATTACTCCAGTTGTTNTAGAGCAAACTAAAAANTCAGTTTCAATTTATGATGTAAAGTTTGACTTTCCTGTNTGCTTAATATTGGGGAATGAAGTTGAGGGTGTTAGCGAAGAAATCTCTAGAATGGTAAAGTTCCATGTTGAAATACCTATGAGCGGTATAAAGCAAAGCTTNAACGTTTCTGTTGCCGCAGGAATAACGGGTTTTGAGATATTAAGACAATATTTGAATAAATGAAAAAATATGTATTCTGAAGANTTCGTAAATAATATGATGGAAAGAGCTATAGAGCTTTCAAAAAAAGGAAGAGGTAATGTATCGCCNAATCCCNTAGTGGGNTGTGTCATTGTTAANGGNAATACCATAATTGGTGAAGGTTTTCATGAAAAGTTTGGTTCGAANCATGCAGAAANAAATGCAATAGAGAATTGNTCAGAAAATCCTCTTGGTGCAGTAGCTTTTGTAACCCTTGAACCATGTTGTATTGANTCAAAAACACCGCCATGTACAGATTTACTAATTGATAGCGGAATTGATTCAGTTTATATTGGAACAAAAGATCCAAATCCTGACGTNAACGGNAAAGGTATTGAAATATTGAAAAAAANTGGTATTAATGTGTACTGTGGTTTTTTAGAAAATAATATTAAAAAATTGAACAAAAGTTTTTTCAAATGGGTTAGGTATGGTCTGCCATGGGTTACAGTTAAAATTGCTCAAGATTCAAAAGGTTTTATGGGCAAAGANAATAATTCACAAATTTGGATTACAAATAAAGAGTCTCAGAAAAACTCACATTATTTACGTTCAAAAGTTGANGCAGTGCTCATAGGAANCCAAACAGCAAAAGTAGATAATCCAAGTTTNACAGTTAGAGAAGTTGTAGGTGTTAATCCCAAAAGAATAGTTATTGACACTAATCGAACATTACCTCTTGACTTGAAAATTTATGTTGATGATGAGGTAAATAATTTAGTTTTTTGTTCTAACGAAAAATTTAAAAAAAATAGCGTTAAAAATACTAAATTCATACCAGTTAAAGAGGTAAATGGTTTGCTTGATTTCAACGAAATTTTTGCAAAAGTTGCAAATGAAGGAATTACTTCTGTCTTAGTTGAAAGTGGTCCAAAAATTATAAGCTCATTGGATTGTCTAAATATTATTGATGAACTTTATATTTACACTTCGGAAAACGAAATAAAAGATGCAACTTTACGTAATCCAATAGTAATAAATAATAATTGGAAGCTAAAGAATTCAATTATGCTTGGTTCTGATGAATTACAAGTTTACGAAAAGGAAATATTATGTTCACAGGAATAGTTCAAGGTATTGGTAAAATAGATAGTGTTAAAAAATGCGATAAATCTATCAAGTTAGCAGTTACTGCTGGTAGTTTTTTAGATGGAACTTCCGTTGGTGATAGTATTTCTATCAATGGAGTTTGCTTAACAGTAACTTCAGTAGATAATAAAATATTTAACGCTGATGTTGTTCTAGAAACTATAAATAAAACTAATTTAAAATATCTTAGCGTGGGGGATAATGTCAATTTAGAAAAAGCTATGAGTGCAAGTTCAAGATTTGATGGACATATAGTTCAAGGCCATATTGAGGGAACTGGATTAGTTGTAAAAATCATCAAAGAAGAAGAAAATTTCATAGTAAAAATTAAAATATCTGATGATTTGTTAAAATATTGTATTCATAAGGGTTCAATTGCTATTAATGGAGTATCTTTAACGATTGCTAGAATAGAAGAAAATATTATTGATATTTGGATTATTCCTCATACTTTATCGCATACGACTTTTGGTTTAATTTCAACTAATGATATTGTTAATATTGAGACAGATATAATTGCTAAATATGTTGAAAAAATGTTAATTAAACAAAAATGAGAAAATATTGGATAAGAACAAAATAAATTTGATTGAAAAAGCAATAAACGATTTCAAGAAAGGATCAATGCTTATAGTTGTTGATGATGAAAACAGAGAAAATGAGGGAGACTTTATCATATCTGGAGAAAAAGCAACGCCAGAAGATATAAATTTTATGATGAAATATGGGAGAGGCTTAATCTGTACTTCCTTAACTTCACAAAAAGCTAAATCACTAGAATTAGCACCTATGGTTGAAAATAATACAGAGAGCATGAGAACCAACTTTACAGTCAGTGTTGATGCTAAGGATAAAATCACAACTGGAATTTCAGCTAAAGACAGATGGCAAACTTTACAAGTGCTGCTCGATGATAATTCCTTACCATCTGATTTAGTGCGTCCAGGACATATGTTTCCTCTAATAGCTAAGGATGGTGGAGTTCTTCAAAGAGCTGGGCATACAGAAGCGTGTACTGACTTATGTAGGCTTGCAGGGCATAATCCTATGGCTCTTTTAGTGGAAATTGTCGATGAAGACGGTACGATGGCTCGTATGGATAAGTTGAAGGAAATTGCTAAGATTCATGACTTATTAATTATATCCATTGCTGATTTAATTGAGTATAGAAGAAAAAAAGAAAAGTTAGTTGAGGAGATTGTTGACATTCCTTTGCCAACAAAATTTGGTGAATTTAAAATGAAGCTTTTCGAAGATAAAATACATGGAGATCATCATATTGCTCTTATCAAAGGTGAAGTAAATTCAGAAAAAGAACCTTTGGTAAGAGTCCATTCTCAATGCCTTACTGGTGATTTACTTGCATCATTAAGATGTGACTGTGGCCCACAACTAGTGAGTGCATTAGAAAAAATTTCTAAATGTGATTCCGGTGTTCTTGTTTATCTAAGACAGGAAGGAAGAGGGATAGGTCTTAAAAATAAAATTTTAGCTTATCAATTACAAGATCAAGGACTAGATACTGTTGAGGCAAACCATAAATTAGGTTTCTCTTCTGATTTACGCGAGTATGGAATAGGAGCCCAGATCTTAAAAGAGTGTGGTGTAAAGAAAATGAAGCTGCTTACAAATAATCCAAAAAAAATCATCGGTTTAGAGGGTTATGATTTGTTAATCACTGGTCGAGAATCAATTGAAATAAAATCAAATTCAGCAAATGAAAAATATCTAAAAACTAAAAGAGATAAGTTAGGTCACTTCTTATCAGAGCTTGGTAATGATTAATATTCAAGATACCAGATTAAGTATTGTTGTTAGTGAATTTAATCCAATTATTACAGATTCTCTGTTGGATTCAGCTATTGAGTGTTTTATTAATTCTGGTGGATCAAAAAATAATATAGATATATTTAAAGTTTCAGGTGCTTTTGAAATACCTGGAGTAGTATCTCAAATATTAAAAAAAAATAAAGCTGATTTAATAGTAGCTTTGGGATGCATCATTAAGGGACAAACAAAGCATTATGATTATATCGCTACCGAAACATCAAGAGCCTTAATGAAAATGATTTTAAACTATGATATTCCTATTGGTTTTGGTATACTTACAACTGATGACATGAAACAAGCTCTTGAACGCTCAAAGAAAAATAATTCTAATAAAGGAAGAGAAGCAATGGAAGCTGCTTTGGGAGTTTTGCGTATTTATAACAAAATTAAAGGTTAGTATTGTCAATTGCATTGATATTTCTATTATGTTTAAAAATAGCTAGTTCACCTACAAATTGGCAGAACATACATTCTAATCTTGGTTTTGAAAAAATAATTTTTAATCAAGATAATATTTATGCTCAAAACAATGGTGTTTTGACAGAGTTTAATACTATTTTAAGAAAATTTAATATTCCTAATATTGATAATATTGATTGCAACATAAGTGACTTTGAAATAATCAACGATGATTTTTGGATTCTTTGTGAAAATGGAACTCTCAGAAATCATTCTGATAATTTAGTTTTAAATCATTTAATATTAGATTCTGCTTACCACATCAATTTTTATAATAATTCAGTCTTTATGCTATATGAAAAAAACGAAGTTCATGGCGTCATTGAAATAAGCTACTCTAATGATCAGCTAACTTATCAAGATTACTATGACGGTTTCGCTTCTTTTGGAACAACTTTTTCAAAGTCGATTGTATTTCAAAATAAAATTTATATTCAGTCAAATAATGGATTATATGTTGGAAATTTAGATCAAAATCTTAAAAATAATTCAAGTTGGACAAAATATTTTGACAGTACATCTTTGTTAGATGTTATTGTATTTAATGGTCAATTATTTGCAATATGTGATGATGGTATTAGAATTATGGATGAGAATTATGCCTTCAATGCTAATCCTGACATACAAGTTCCTGCAATAGATTTCATAGACTCATTTAACTATAACGATTTTGAATTGTATATACTTCATGGTAGCGGGATATTAAAAATAAATCAAAATCATCAATTTTCTTCAGAATATGAATTATCGCTTTCAAAAGCTTCATCTATCCTTGTTAAAGAAGATATAATTTATTTATCACATATTGATCAAGGATTATGGATTTTAAATACAAATATTCAAAAATGTTCACCAAATACGCTTTTGAGTTCGAATATTGAATCATTGACTTTCAATGATGGTATTTTATACGGAGTTTCAAGAAAAGGAGCTTTTAGCTATGATGGTTCAATATTTGAAAATTTTCTTTCAAACAACTTTGATTCATCTTTTTATATTGTGAACACAGATTGTAATAATTTTAATGCCACTCAACTTGATTACGTACCAGGCAGTAAGATTTCTTCAGGTCTTGTTGCTCATAATAACACCCTATTCATCCCAAATAGTGGGATATTGCCTGATGAAGATAATAAGGGGGGTTTAATTTTAATTGATCCGGTTGCAAAAGACTTAATTGATATTATTAGTTCTGATCAGCTCGAAGGGCTAGATGGTATTTATTATAATGACTTATCAAACGGCTATTTAACTATAAACCAAGTTTTGAAAGATGACTACAATAACATATGGATTGTAAACCCCTACTCTGAAACTGAAAGAAAAATATTAAAATATTTTAACACTTCAGATTTTACTTGGAACTCAATTACTGCTCAAGACAATATTTCTTATTTGCCACAAGAGATTTCTTTTGATCAATGGGGAAGAATTTGGATTGGATTTAGAAATGAATCAACCATTGACGGCAATCTTTACTCAAGCGGTGGAATAAAACTAGTTACGCTAGATGGTAATTGGATTAATATCGAAAATCTTGATTCTCTTCCTGGAGATGACAGGAATGTAAATGTTTGGTCTTTAGATTTTGGTAAATTTGAGAACAAGGATATTTTATGGATGCTTACAAGTAATGGTGTTCAAGGATATAGCATAACAGGTAACAGAATTGACCCAGTTTATCCAATCGATTTTTTTACAAATATACCTTTTCAAAAAGGAGACAAAATTCGCGTAGATCCTAGCAATAACGTTTGGATTATAACAAATCACAGTGGTCTTAGAGTTATAAAAAATGATTTAAGTTTTTGGCCATCTCAAGATGGAATTACAGCTCAAAACAGTGATTTAAAAACAGATAATCTAACAGATGTGGCATTTGACTATGAAAATGGGAGAGTTTTTTTATCATCTGAAAAAGGACTTTCAGTTTTTGATGTTCCTTTTTCAAATAATCCAATTAGTGAAAGAATTAGGATCTCTCCAAACCCATTTATATTAAATGAACATTCTTTATTAGAGATTGACAACATATCGTACGGAACTGAGGTAGTTGTTATGACAATTGATGGCAGAGTATTAAAAAAAAATCAAATCCCATACAACGAAAGTAAAGTTACATTTACTGATTTATCTAATTTCGATACAGGAATTTATTTCATTGTTGTAAAAAATGAACACAGTAAAACGAACGTCGCAAAGTTGGCAATCATAAAATGAGGTTCAATATATATTTTTTATTTTTTTTTCTTTCAATTTTATGTTCCCACAATATTGAATCAGATCCAGAATGGAAAAGGTACCACAGAGGAACTTTCATTGTTAATGAAGAACATAACTATGGCTTTGGTGGATACTTAAGACTAAAAAGAACTACTGATTATACTTTTAGAGACTTAAGAATATACATTCATCTAATTGAAAACAATACTTATCAGAAGATTAGATACAAAAATAGTAGAAAATTTTTAGATTTAAAAAATATGTATAATTACACAACAATTGCAATCGACCAAAATACCAAAATTGGAGTTAATGTAAGATATCACGGTAATCAAGGGTTTGGTTATTTCCTAAAGAAAAATAAAAATGCACATTTAAACACTGAGATTGGAATAGCATATGATGTTAGTGATTATCTAAATGATTCTTCTAAAACCTCATACTTCAAAACAGGCGTTTATTGGGATCAAGATTTTGATTCTTATGAGATAAAATTAGAAATTGAAGATTATATACAAATAACAGATATCAAATTAGATGATTTATCAAGGATAGAGATTTCCTTGGAACTTTTTTTTCAGATTAAAAAAGATTTTAACATTATACTAGGATACGAATTCGAAGACTTCAAAAAATCAAAAAATAATATAAATTCTTCCGTCTATTTATCAATTGAAAGAGTGAAAATTTTTAATTTTAATAAGCTTAAAAATAAATTATTGTTATTATCTCGATCTGTTCCAAAACCAAAATAGAAAAAGAATAAAAATTATTATACCTCCTATTTCTAAAGGCATATATTGAGGCCACCAATTCTTATTTCCCGATAAAAAAATTGGTAATGCAATAAAAATACCCATTAGTGCCTCACCTGTAATAATTCCGGAGCTAATTAAAATTCCTTTATCAGTATCTTTAATCGATGAGGCAATTAATCCCCCAATCAAAATAGGTGTTGAAAGTTCTAATGGGAGATATATTCCCACTGCAACTGCTAATACTTGAATTTGTGATTTGAAAATTAAATTGTAAATGATAATCAGAATCGCAATAAATGAGCCGGTCAAAACCATATTCCACGGAAGATTTTTGGAGAAAATACCAACTGAAACCATTTTCATTAAATTTGCTTGTGGTGCTTTTAAGCCTGTACCAATACCATAAGCATCATGCAAAATTATTATTACAAAACCCATTACTACAGCTGCGGATATAGCGCCAACTAATTGCATAATCTGTTGTTTCCAAGGAGATGCATTAATGATTTCACCTGTTTTAAGATCTTGCATATTATCACCACCAATTGCAGCAGCGCAACAAATGACCGAACCGATTAAAATCGATATTATTGGACCAGAATCTATGGAGCCTTTTAATAAGAGTATGATTGAGCTTGCAAACATTATTGTGGCAATAGTAACACCAGATATGGGATTATTTGAAGAACCAACTATACCCGCCATGTAAGCAGCAACTGAACAAAAAAGAAATGCCATTATTATAATTATTGTTGAAATTCCAGTAGAAAACAGTAGTGAGCCAACTTCTTGGTAAAAAAGATATACTAACAAAATATATATTATTGACATAGTTACTATTACAAATCTATATGACAAATCATCCTTACTGTCAAAATTTGATTTTGAATTGCGATTTGATAATTCTTTCAATAGATAACTTGCAACTGAAATTAATGACCAAATACCTCCAACAAGCATTGCGCCAACACCAATATATCGAATTTGCGAATTCCAAATTGTGTATGAAAAATTCATTGGATCATCAATTCTTTTTTCCGATAAAATAGATAGAATTGGTAAAATTAAAAACCATGCAAGAGCTCCTCCTGAAAAAATCATTAAAGAAATCCGTTTCCCAACAATGAAACCAACTGAAACCAGTGCAGGTGATAATGATAAACCAAATGCCAATGTTGAGTTAAAAAAATGACTAGCTTTCGAAAACACTTCAGGTAAGATATGAAATCCTGATTGAAATAATTTGAAAAGAGCGCCAATAACTGAGGAATAAATCATACTTTTAAAGTTTGAGAAAGATGCCTTTGAATATTCTTGCCTCAAATCTTCTCCTACCTGAAGTACTTTAGCTGTAGCTTGTCCTTCAGGAAAGCTAAGTTTAGCATTTCTTATTAATGCATTTCTTAATGGTATTGTAAAAAAAATACCCATAATTCCGCCTATCATTGAAAATAACAATATTTTAGAATAATTAAAATTATCCCAACCTATGTAGCCATCTTCTCTACCAATTAAAATTAAAGCAGGAATTGTAAATATTATTCCAGCTGCAAGAGACTCACCTGCTGATGCTGAAGTTTGCACTAGATTATTTTCTTTAATTGAGGAATTCTTAAACAATGACAAAATTCCCATTGATAAAACTGCAGCAGGTATTGAAGCAGAAATAGTCATTCCTGCAAAAAGACCTAAATATGCATTAGCAGATCCCAAAATAATCGAAAGGATAATACCTAAAATGAAAGTTCTAATAGTCATTATTTTATATTACAAATAAACAGTATTAAATTATAGTATATTTTCGTGGAAAAATTATCTAACAAATATTGTGATTCTATTTTAGCTTACTCAAGAAGAAAAACTTGTGAAGTAAATGTTGGTGGCGTATTCATTGGTAGCAATTATCCAATTAGAGTTCAATCTATGACGACAACTAATACAATGGATACCAAAAGTACTGTTGAGCAATCCGTTAGAATGATTAATGCTGGCTGTGAATATGTTAGAATAACAGCTCCAGGCAGAAAAGAAGCAGAAAATTTAGCAAATATAAGAAAAGAATTAAGAAAAAAAGGTTATAAAACTCCTCTAATTGCTGACATTCATTTTACTCCAAACGCTGCACAAATAGCAGCCAGAATAGTTGAGAAAGTAAGGATAAATCCTGGAAACTATGCTGATAGAAAAAAGTTTGATCACATAAATTATACAGATTCCGAATACGAAAATGAAATTTCACGAATCAGGAATCGTTTTCTTCCTTTATTAAAAGTTTGCAAAGAGTATGGAACTGCCATGAGAATTGGAACAAATCATGGTTCATTGTCAGATCGTATATTGAGTCGCTATGGGGATACCCCAAGAGGAATGGTGGAATCTGCAATGGAATTCCTAAGAATTTGTGCTGACGAAAACTTTCATAATATTGTTTTATCGATGAAAGCAAGTAATCCGATAGTGATGATTCAGGCTTACAGACTTTTAGTAAATAGTATGAATAAAGAAAATATGTTTTATCCTCTTCATTTAGGTGTTACTGAAGCTGGTGAGGGAGAAGATGGTAGAATTAAATCAGCACTAGGTATTGGGACTCTACTTGAAGATGGACTTGGGGATACTATCAGAGTTTCTTTAACTGAAGAGCCTGAATATGAAATTCCTGTAGCAAAAACGATTGTTAATAAATATAAAAATTTAGATAAAAGCAAAGTATCCTTTGAAAGTATTAAATATGATATAAATCCTTTTGAATATAATATTAGAAAAAGTAGAGAAATTTTAAATATAGGAGGCAATAATGTTCCAAGAGTTGTGAACGATTTAAGTAATCGTAAAAATATCAACCGTAAAACATTAGGAGAATTAGGTTATAAATATTTTAAAAAAGATGATAAGTGGGGAATAAGTGATTTCGCATGCGACTATTTATTCTTAGGCAAAAATAATCTTGATTTCGATTTGCCTGGAACTCTGGGAGTGATACAAGATTACTCTGTTTGGGTTAAAGAAAAGCGTAAAAATTTCTATCCCTTAATGAAAAAAGAAGACTTTCTAAAGAATTATAATTGTAATACTATACTTATGTTTGTTGAACTTGAATGTGATGAATTTTGTGAAGAAATCATTCAAAAATTAAAGAGTCAATCTTCTGTTGTTTTAGTTGCTAAAAGTAGTAAAAAAAATACAATGAAAGATTTTAGAAAGTTTTTTATTAATTTGATTAATGCAGGATGTGAGGTACCTGTGCTCATTTCAAATTCATATCATAATATATCAGATTCTAAATTGCAGATAAATAGCACAATTGATATTGGTGGTGTACTAATTGATGGGCTTGGAGACGGTATATTTCTTTCAAACAAGCTTAAAGCTAATCTTTCCTCAATCAATAAAACATCATTTGGTATTCTTCAGGCTAGTCGAACAAGAATCACCAAAACCGAATATATTTCCTGCCCTTCGTGTGGAAGAACTTTGTTTGATTTGCAAGAAGTGACAGCTAGAATAAGATCTAAAACCGAACATTTAAAAGGTCTTAAAATTGGTATTATGGGATGTATTGTAAATGGTCCAGGTGAAATGGCAGATGCAGATTATGGTTATGTTGGTACAGGTATAGGAAAAATTTCTTTATACAAAAAACAGGACGTAATTCAAAGAGATGTCCCAATGGAAACAGCAGACAAAGCGCTTATTGATTTAATTAAAGAAAATGGAGATTGGATAGAACCAATAAAACAAAATGAAAATATATATTAAAATTTTAAATGAAAAAGCTATTAATTACTATCAAAATCATAAACATTTTCATCAAGGTGATGCTGGACTAGATTTATACATTCTTGATGATGTTACTTTTTTAGCAGGTGAAACCAAGATAATAAAATTGGGCATTGCATGTGAACCTGCAGATAGTAAGGCGTACTATTTGATGCCACGTTCAAGTATAAGTAAAACTCCTTTGAGAATGTCAAACTCGATTGGTTTAATTGACGGTGGCTACAGAGGTGAAATAATGGCATGTTGTGACAATATAAAAGATTTTAATTTTTCAATTAAAAAAGGTGATAGATTATTTCAATTAGTCGCTCATGATTGTTCACAAATTACATTCAAGATAAAAAATCAGCTTACTAAGTCATCTAGAGGAGATGGAGGATTTGGGAGTACTGGTAAATAGTTATGACGATTTGTCATAAAAATATTATGGCATAGTGTTTGAATAATTTACTTTGTTATATTAATCAAATGGAGATACAAAATGAAATTAAATCCACTTTCAGATAGAGTCGTAGTTAAGCCTCAAGCAGCAGAGGAAAAAACAGCATCAGGCATTATATTGCCAGATACGGCTAAAGAAAAACCACAAATTGGTGAAGTTGTTGCTGCAGGACCTGGAAAGGTATCTGACTCAGGGCAAATTGTAAAAATGACAGTAAAAAAAGGTGATAAAGTATTGTATGGTAAATATTCTGGTTCAGAGATTGATGGAGGAGAATTACTAATCATGCGTGAAAGCGATATTTTAGCAACATTATAAATAATTAAGGAGTAAAATCATGTCTAAAGAAATAAAATATAGTTCAGAATCAAGATCTGCATTGAAGGCAGGTGTTGATACACTAGCAGATGCAGTCAAGGTTACGCTTGGACCTAAAGGTCGTAACGTTGTTATTGAAAAATCATTTGGGGCACCAGTTGTTACCAAAGATGGAGTTACGGTTGCAAAAGAAGTTGAATTGGAAGATAAGGTAGAAAACATGGGTGCACAGATGGTAAAAGAAGTTGCTTCGAAAACATCTGATGTTGCTGGTGACGGCACAACCACTGCAACTGTTCTTGCTCAATCAATTGTAAATGAAGGGCTAAAGAACGTAACAGCAGGCGCTAACCCAATGGATCTAAAAAGAGGTATTGACCATGCAGTAAATCAAGTTGTGAATTTTCTTGTTAAGATGAGCAAAAATGTATCTAAAAAAGAAGAGATTGCTCAGGTTGGTACAATTTCTGCTAATAATGATTCATCCATTGGAAATTTAATAGCTGATGCTATGGATAAAGTGGGTAATGAGGGTGTGATTACTGTTGAGGAAGCAAAAAGCACAGATACTTATTTAGAAACTGTTGAAGGAATGCAGTTTGATAGAGGTTATTTATCGCCTTATTTTGTTACCAATGCTGAAAGTATGGAGTGTGAATTAGAAAGTCCTATGATTCTCATCCACGAAAAGAAAATAAGTAATATGAAGGATTTATTACCAATTCTTGAAAAAGTTGTACAGGCAGGTAAGTCTCTTTTAATTATAGCTGAAGATATTGAAGGTGAAGCCCTAGCAACTTTGGTAGTTAACAAGCTAAGAGGTTCATTCAAAGTAGCAGCTGTTAAAGCTCCAGGTTTTGGAGATAGAAGAAAGGCTATGATGGAAGACATTGCAATTCTAACAGGTGCAACTGTTGTATCAGAAGATCAAGGATATAAACTTGAAAATGCTACAATGGATTATCTTGGTCAGGCGAGAACTGTAACTATAGATAAAGATAACACTACTATAGTTGAAGGAAAAGGTGATTTAGAAGGAGTTAAATCCCGAGTGAATGAAATAAAAGTTCAAATATCAAACTCTAGCTCAGATTATGATAAAGAAAAGTTGCAGGAAAGGTTAGCAAAACTTTCAGGAGGAGTAGCTGTGCTCAATATTGGTTCTCCGACCGAAGTAGAAATGAAAGAGAAAAAAGCTAGAGTAGAGGACGCTCTTCATGCTACCAGAGCTGCTGTGAAGGAAGGAATTGTTCCTGGTGGCGGAGTAGCGCTTTTAAGAGCTGCGCAGGCAATAAAGGATGACGGTTTAGATGGTGATGCTGCAATTGGTTGCGAGATTCTTAAAAACTCATTACAAGGTCCTGCCAGACAGATAGTTCATAATGCAGGTCTTGAACCTGCTGTTGTGGTTAATGAAGTGCTATCTAATAAAGCTAAGTCTCATGGTTTTGATGCTCGTGAAGAAAAATACTGTGATATGATTAAATCAGGAATTATTGATCCTACTTTAGTTACACGTACTGCTGTTCAAAATGCAGCTAGTATTGCAGGGCTTTTACTAACTACAGAGGCAGTTATTTCAGATAAGCCAGAGCCTGCAGGCGCTGGTGGTGGTGCTCCTGCCATGCCTGATATGGGTGGTATGGGTGGTATGGGTGGTATGGGTGGTATGATGTAAACCCTATTATCACTGTTCAAACTAAAAAGCACCTCATTAGAGGTGCTTTTTTTTTAAATTCATTTATAGTATAATACCTTAATTATAATTTTTTTGATTCTTGAACCACAATTGCGTTTTTTTACACAAAACACCATTGTAGTATTTATTTAGTACTTTTTCAAATAAAGTATCATTAGTAGATAAAATTGAAAAGAGCGACATAGACGACTTGAATTTTAAATTATCAGTATGTCCAAATATTTCTAAAGCTGTTCTGTCTTCGATTTGATATACGTATGTGGTTGCTTTTATGAGTCTAGGATAAAGAATCTTGTGTTCTAGATAATCTCGTCCTTGTTTTATACTTTTTATCGAGTATTTTTTAGAAACTTCACTATTTCCTAGTCCTTGAATTTGAGGAAAAATATACCACATCCAATGACTGATTTTTTTAGAATTTTTAATTTCTTGAATGGCTGTTTCGTAAAAATTTGATTGAGCAACCAAATATTTATTTAAATCATCTGATTTCATATAATTAAATTCTATATAAATTATAAATTTTAAAAAATTATATCAGTTGTATTTTGATATTACTTTATTTGATATCAAAATCACCCATATAAAGCGATTGAACAGTTGATTTAAAATTATTTAGATTAAAATAAATATCATTTATTACATTATTTTGATTTGGATCATTCGTCATAGGCCTGTAATAAGATTCATCTTTCCAATCAAGAATATCTGCGTTATCAATATTATCTGCAAAGAAATTTGAAAATTTTTCATATCCTGGTTGAGAATATGTGAAATCATCCATTCCAAAAGCTCCATCGTTTGTAGATTTTTGAGATAGATATATTACGAATGCCTTATCATCTCCAATTATTAAGTCAGATGTCTCTCCAACACCCATGACTGACGCATATCCTCTAAGAGTAGAATCTTCTGGGGGTAATACTTCGTGTTCAAACACAACATCAAGTTCTTGATAATTTTGTTTAATATCTTCACTCGTTAAATCGCCTGAAATAATATTATTCATTTCTTGCTTAAACAGCTCTTTTTCTAATATGTTCTTTTCCATTAATATTGATTTGATTGCAACCTTTCTTTCTTTGGACTTTAATTTGTCAAGCTCAGTCTGTTGGTAAAGATTTCCTCTAGATGAAACAAAACCTATTATATAGCCTGATATAGAACCATCTGAAGAATTATTTTGGTTTATAATAAATGTATTCCCTTCTTTCACATCAAATGCTTCATTAAGCACGTCAAATAAACTTGATCCAAATATCTTTGCTTCTTTGTCAGTCACAAGTTGAATTGAATTATCTACAAACTCGTATTTTTGTTCAAGATCAATATCGAGATTTGAAATATTATCCTGATTGAAATTCTTTGAAAGAAAAATATTTTGTTCTTTGGTTAGATCAGAATTATCAAAAGCTGAACTAAAACTTGTTTCTTCGATTTCGTTTAGCAAATCGTCAAGCATAATTCCAGCTAATGTTTCCTTACTGTCCCACATACCATTTTCATTTGTATCCACAAAATCTTCTCCAGAATTCCATACCCCATTACCTAGATCGATAAAATCCTCTCTGTCATATTGACCATTTTCATTTAAATCTTGATATTTGTCACCGTTATCAAAAAGACCATTTCCATTCAAATCCAGCTCAAGAGGCTCTTCATCCCAAATTCCATTTTCGTTAGTATCAGTAAATTTTTCGCCTGGATCCCAAATTCCATTTCCTAAGTCTGACAGTTTTTCTCCTTCAATATTATCAAGTGATAAATGTATATATGAGATATTTACATACTCTTCATTACCTTGATTTAAATCACTTCTTAATTTGAATATAAAAATCAAAAGAAGAAGAAAAGTAAAAAATAAACCCAATGACAGTAGCGATTTTTTTAGTCTGTTTTTGTATGAAAAAATAATAAAAAGTGTTAGTGCAGCTAATAAAAAGCTGGTTGAAAAATAACCAATACGCAAATTTTCATATTCTGGAATTTTTTCTTTCAATGCATTTTCATCTATCCTTGAGCTTACTTCAGAGACATTGATTTTATTTAAGTCATAAGATATGTAGCTAATTACTGCATTTGATTTTTTTTGGAGGTAAGAATTTTTTTTATCAGATTGAGATTCATAATTAATTTCCTCAAAAGCTAAATCAAATTTTTTATTTTTTATATGATATACAGCGACTGTATTAATATAATTTCTAACAATGCTTGCAATATTCTTATTAAAGATTAGGTTGTAGTCAATCTTTTTCTCTTTAATACAATGATTTAACCATCCTTCAAGACCATTATCCCAAATACCATCACCTTTATCAACAAAACTTTCTCCATCATCCCACAAGCCATTGTTGTTAGTATCAGTAAAGGTTTCGGCATCATCCCATTTTCCATTGTTATTTCTATCAAGAGTTAATTTCTCACCTTCTGTCCAGACACCATCTGGTAAATCAGTAAATTCTTCACCCGGATCCCAAATATTATTATCATTTTTGTCAATAAGATCCTCACCAATATCCCACAAACCATTTCCTTTATCCTCAAATAAGTCAGCGTCATCCCAAGCACCATTGCCTTTATCTTCGAAATACTCGTCCATATCCCAAACACCATTTCCACTTGAGTCAGTAAATTCTTCACCAATATCCCAGGTTCTGTTGTTATTCAAATCAACAAATCTTTCGTTTGTATTCCATAAACCGTCTGGCTCATCCTCAAAATTTTCTTCAAATCCAATAAAATAAGTACTATTTAAATATTGGTTAATTTTTATGATTGGCGACCTTACTCCCACATTTGTTCTGAAATTTGAATTATCAATTTCAGATTTTAAAAATATTAAAATATCCATATCTGAAACATTATTTTGAAATGCATTATCATAGATTTGTTCTGTTACAACCCGAGATATTAGTTCATTTTGTGTTTGCATGTGCCTATTATAGATATCTATATCATGATACTCAGAGTCACTTGAAGCGATATCCAAATTGTTAGATATCTTGGAAGTTCCTATTGGCATTCCAAAAGATGATTTAGGGCCATAGAAAGTACCAATATAATCTAAAGCATTCTGATTTCCGCCAATGGTTCTATCAGAATGGTTAATAGGAATACCATTGACCGTCATAGAATAAATGTTTGGGCTCGACATCCCAAACAAGTTAAGTTTTTGTGAAGAAATGTAGCTAAATAATCCAGCTCCAGCTAAACCAACTACAAATGCAATTATTACAAACCAAATTATTGGCTTCGAATTATTCCTTAGTGATCCTAGTGTTCCCAAAATTAATCTCCTTATAGTAAAAATTATGGTGGAGATAAGCGGGATCGAACCGCTGACCTCGTGAATGCCATTCACGCGCTCTCCCAACTGAGCTATATCCCCATAAATTATTGCCGAATAAAGGATTAATTTATTTTGATTTATTATTTGATAAAAGAAAAAAAAGGAACAAAAAGTTTATTATTAATTATTATTTTATATGGTATGCAAACATTAAAAGAAAAACTAAATAAATACATATTGATAGTGGCACTATCAGTTTTGCTGGGATTGTTATCTTATCCATTTCATAAATCTGATGACTTTTTATTATTTAAAAATCTGCCTGACTTAGATAATTTCAAGATTGAGCTTGATATTGCTAATGTAGATTTCAAGGATTGTGAAATGGTAAAAACAATTAAAAAAAATATAAATTTCATAGAACTTGAAGCTCTAATTAATTTAGATTGTGTTAATATCATCGATGCAAGATCAGCATCAGAAATTTATGATGAAAAAATAGATGACAGATTGATGATGATACAGAATGCAATAAATATACCTCTAAGTAATATCGAAACTATTGAGAGTGAGGGTTATTTTGATGACAAAGATGATTTAGATAAAATAAAAGAGATTGAATTGATGTATGAAAGCGAGTTTGAAAGTGTAAAGATTTTAAATGACATGCCCAGAGATGGTGTTTTTGTTATTTATTGCGGCTCCAAGAATTGTGATAAAAGTGAAAATCTTGCAAATTATATGTTTGATTATTTTGATTATCAAAATGTATCGATATATAAAGGTGGTTGGGAAGATTGGAGGAATAATGCAATTAATTAAGATTTTGAAAGATAGCTTTGAATTTGATAGACTGACACTTATAGCATATTTGCGATTTATCATAGGAGGATATTTTATATATGCTTCTGTTGATAAAATAATCGATCCATATTCATTTGCAAGAATGATTGAAGCTTATCAATTTTCATCATATTTTGGACTCTCATTCCTTGATACATCTCTAGCTTTAATACTGCCTTGGTTAGAATTTCTATTAGGCTTTTGTTTAGTAAGTGGATTTCTAATGGATGAAGCTAATAATTTGATAATTTTATTATTAGTATTTTTTATAATAATGCTTTCACTGGCATTTTTTCGGGGCCTAGACATATCTTGCGGTTGTAGCTCATTGGATACAACAATTACTGATGCAATCTTAATTGATTTTGTTTTAATTTTTGCCTGTTTGCTCATTAAATTTAGATATGTTTTTGCAAGGAGAAGTAATGTTTAATTATTTTTTAATTTGTCTTTTTGTCATTTCTAGTTTCTCATTTTCCAACGGTGAGGGAGATATAACTCATATTAGATTTTATATTTCTGGAGACGTAAAAGGCGAAACTGAGCCATGTGGCTGAAAAAAGAAACCTGCGGGCGGTCTTGCTCGCAAATGTACTGTTGTAAAGAACTCAATGGAATCTGGCTACAAAACACTAGTTCTCGATGCTGGAAATCTTTTCTTTAAGTTAGAAAAAATTGATCCAGGAGTGAGTATGGATGTTGCTAAAGAAAATGCAATGACTATTGTCAAATCATTTAACTATATATCATGCGATGCTTTCTCTCCAGGTCCTAAAGATTTTTCAGCTGGTTTAGAGTTCGCTAAAAAATTACAACAAGAATCAAATTTTGATTTCATATCTTGCAATATTGCTGATTCCAAGTCTAATCTAATTTTTAAACCCTACAAAATAGTTGAAAAAGAAAACTTTAAAATTGGTATCATTGGCGCCTCATCAACATTTGTATCTGATGATATATACGTGTTAGACCCTTTTGAATCTATTAAAAATAGCATTATTGATTTAAAGTCTAAAACTGATTTTATAATTTTGTTATTCAGTTCATCAGATCAAGATTATAAAAAAATTAGTAAATCTGATTTAGAAGTTGACTTTGTAGTGCGATCTAATACTAGGAGGAAATCTAGAGATGGAGGAAATAGTGTTTTTCCAATATATTCGACAGGAGATAGAGGTAAGGTACTTTATCAATTTGATTTTAAAAGTACTAACAAGGTTGATCCAATAGTTGATTTGCCTTATTACAATAAATTAATTAATCTTGAAAAAAAGAGAATTCAAAACATGTCTTCTGATGCTGATGTATCCTTAATTAATAGTTATAATGATAACATTCAAAAGTATAATAACATAATTAATCAAGCTAAGAATACAATACAAGTCAAACAGATTACGTTGGATAAATCGATTCAAGATAATCCTTATGTTTTGAAAATAGTTGATGAAGGCAAGATTAAGACAAGAAATTTGGGAGGTCCAATGGAGGACCCTCACAGATGGCATAACCATTAATAAAAGGTTTTGGAATTAAGCTATCTCTTATTTAATATTTATAGCTCTTTAAAGAGAATAATGCGAAAGTAGCTCAGCTGGTAGAGCATCACGTTGCCAACGTGAGGGTCGAGGGTTCGAATCCCTTCTTTCGCTCGAGTGGCGTCGTAGCCAAGTGGTAAGGCAGTGGTTTGCAAAACCATCATTCACCAGTTCGAATCTGGTCGACGCCTCGCGATCTGCCGAGGTGGTGAAACTGGTAGACACAAGGGACTTAAAATCCCTCGAACATTACATGTTCGTGCCGGTTCGATTCCGGCCCTCGGTACAAATGAATCAGTTATTGCATTATGGAAAGTAAATTTTTGAATAAAATATCTTTCAGTTTACTTGCTTTCGTTCTAATCTTTAGATGTGCCTATTTTAACACATTTTATAATGCTGAAAAGTCTTTCGAATCTGCTCAAAAAATAATAGAAAATTCACAAGTTTTAGATGATTCTAAGATACCTTCAGAAGCACAAATTCTTCTTGACAAAACAATTGAAAATTCCAAAATTGTAATTCAAAAATATCCTGATAGTAATTACATAGATAAGGCACATTTATTAATAGGTATTTCATTATTTTATCAAAAACAGTATGAATTATCAATCAAAAATTTAGAAAAAGCTATTTTATCAACAGATTCTAAAATTTCCATTAAAGCAAATTTATTTATTGCATTTTCCTTTTTGAGATTAAAAAATAACGATAAAGTTTTTTTCTATATAAACAGGATTAAAGAATCTGAATTAGATAAGGAAAGTTTGTATACATATTTTTTAATTAAAGCTGAAATCATGGAAAATAAAGAAAGTTTTCAAGAATCGTATGATTTTTATCAATCTGCATCAACAACAACCACAAAAGAATCCAGGAAAAATTTTGCACTAAGAAAACTAATTAAATTAGCAGAACAGAATGAGGATACGGAATCGGAGATAAAATTCATAGAATTTTTAATCGAAAATTTAGATGACTTAAACAAAATTAAAGATTTGAAAATTGATTGGATAGAATCCAAAATTAAATTGGAGCTATTTGACGATGTGATTCAAGATATTGATAATATAATAGAGGACCCCAATTACTCATCGATTAAGCCTAAACTTTTGATCTACAAGGCTAGAGCGTACAAAGATAGCAATAGACTTAATCTTGCTATTGAAGTACTTAACGATTTATGTGACAATTTTTCAAAAAAAAACGAAACATCCGAAGCATATTATATACTATCCACAATATCTCTGTTTGAAGATTATAATCTAGAGCTTGCAAAAACATATATTGACAAATCTATCGATGAAAGAAGTAGGTCAAAATATGCCAAGAAAGCAAGATTTTTAAAAGAAAAAATTGACAAATTTGAAGGCTTGCAAGAGGATTACTTTTTTTATCAAAAAAATACTATTGACGATTTACCTTTAAAAAATGAAATGAACATGTCAATTCCCCAACCAGCAGAAATAAAACTAGACTCTTTGTTATTCAGTATGGGACAAATTTTTTATTTTGATTTTAATCAAATAGACTCTGCGCTTTTTAGATACGAGCATCTACTTTTAAAGTTCCCAGATACTAAGTATAAAAAACAAATTAATAATATTTTATCTTACCACAATGATGGTTTCAAATTGGAGACCTCAAACTCTTTACAGCAAAATATAGATAGTTTAACTACTATAAGAAACGAGGTTTTTAATCTCAAAACAAATGATTCGAAATTGAAATTTTATAAAGATATGTATTTAGAATATGCCGATTCTATTTCATTATTTAATTATGCATACATAAGTGATTTTTATAATTATGATTTAAATGAAGCAATACCAATATATTTAAAGATTCAAGATTCAATTCCAAATCATCCATCTATAGAATTTATAAATAACAGATTAATAGATATTAAAAATAATATTATCGATCTCAAAAGATTGAATAGTCAAAAAATTCTTCTTAACAGCACATTTAAAATGATTGCGGAAAATAATTATGATTCTGCTAAAACTTTAATTCAATCCATTGAAGTAAGAAGAACTGAGCAAATATATCCAGCAATATCGCATTTAATTAAGAAACTGAATGATTATAATAATTTATTAGAAAATAAAAATTTAAATAGTGACTCAGTGGTTTATCATATGGCAGAAATAGATTTTTTTGACTTTGACAACAAAGATGCTGGTATTCAAAAATTTAAATACCTAATAGAAGATTACGACTCTTCATTGTATATTAATCAATCTAAGTGGGTATTAAATAATTACACAAGCAAGTACAATTACGAAAATATTAATTTTGAATTTGTTGATACAAATATGGTTTTTTTTGACAATCCTCTAAAAAAAATTAATCTTGATGAATTAGTTAGAAAAAATACGTTATTAGACGAGTTAAATAATCATTTTGAAAACAGAGAATGAAATGAGTATCAATAAAATAGTGAAAATGATAAAAATTTTATGGAAAATGAGGTCATGGTCTTCAGAATATCTATTTTGGCGATTAGAAACAGCTTACCCTGGCGGATGGAGGTATGCTATAAAGCATCCTTTCAGAACATTTAATGATATTTGGAACTATTTGATTTGGTGTGAAAAAATGGATAGTTTAAATAGGTAGTCTCTTAATGCTTAAAACAAACTTAAAACAAATAAGTTTTAATTCTCCTATAATTTTAGCCAGTGGTACTGTTGGTTATGGTGATGAAGTCAGTAATTTAATCGATTATAAAAAAGTAGGAGCGATAGTGACTAAATCAATTACCTATGAACCAAGAAAGGGTAACCCTAGTCCCAGAATTCACGAAGTTAATTATGGAATGATTAATTCAATAGGATTAGCAAATATTGGTGTAAGTAATTTTTGTAAGTTTAAACTACCAAAACTTAATTCAATTAATACAAATATAATTATAAGTATAGCAGGATCAACATTCGAAGAATACCTCAAAGTAATAAATGAAATTGAAAAAACAAGTAGTGGTCATATAGGTTATGAATTAAATATTTCGTGTCCCAATACAAAAAAGGGTGGCATTGAGTTTGGTGTCAGTAGTTCCATGGTTGAAGAATTAATAGGAAAAATTAGATCACAAACTGAAAAATTAATCATAGTAAAATTAACTCCAAATGTAACTAGTATTGAAAATATTGCTCTTGCTGCAGAAAGCGCTGGAGCTGATGCAATAAGTGCTGTGAATACTTTTGTAGGCTTGGGTGTTGACTACAAAACAGGTAAAATGATTCTCAGTACAAAGTTTGGTGGCATTTCTGGTCCGGCAATCAAGCCAATGGCTTTAGCAAAAGTTCACAAAATTTATCAAAATATTAAAATACCTATAATCGGTATGGGTGGAATAATGAATTATAAGGATATAATTGAATTTATGAGAGTGGGATCTCAAATGATTCAAATTGGAACTTTAAATTATAGAGATCCCTCACTTACAACAAATTTATACGATAACTTGAAATCTTTTTTAATGAAAAATAACCTGTCATGTATTGAGCAACTAAAAGGAGTTTTTTTTGATGCGTAATTTTATTTTAATTATCTTTCTTTTTATATACTCATCTTGCGCTCCATCTCCAAGGTACAATTCAACTAACGTACCAAATGAAAATCAGAAAGCTATCAAAAAAAGTAGTGGATTCAATAAAAGTAAAACTATTTTTAGGGGAGTAGCATCTTATTATGGTCCAAATTTTCACGGAAAGCTTACTGCGAATGGTGAGGTATTCGATATGTACGGAGTCACAGCTGCTCACAAAGAGATTCCTTTTAATACTGTTGCAAGAGTAACTAATTTAGACAACGGTAAATCATTAATTTTAAGAATTAATGATAGGGGGCCGTATGTAGGCAACCGTATTTTGGATTGCTCTTATGGGGCTGCTAAAAAATTAGATTTCATTAATCAAGGTACAGCAAATGTTGAAATTAAGGTTATTGAATGGGGAGATAATAAATACATGCATCACTTAAAATAAATGAAAAATAAGTCAAATAGTTCAAGAACAATCGTCAATTTAATAGGTATTCCTTTTCTTTTGACTTGTATTTTTTTGGGCGATGATTCGATTATCACAATCCCTGTTTTTTCAATTCTAGTATTTATAATCATGATTTTATCAACGGTTGAGTGGAATAGTTTAACCGAAACACAATATAAACACATCAAAAACTTAAATTTCGTGAGCATATGTGGTTTATTTTTAACATTATATAATTTTAAGTCCACATCTTTCGTTGCTATAGTTATAGTTATCCATTTGTTGATAGGCTCATTAATGTCAACAATTTGCGTAACCAAGAAACCACTAAAAACATTATCAAATTCCATTTTTGGTGTAGTTTTTATTGGTGTTTGTATTGGTAGCTTAGTTCTTGTTCGAAATTTAGATATAGGGCTAAATATCACATATATGATGTTTATTTCAATATGGACATGCGATACTTTTGCTTTTTTCTTTGGTAAAAAATATGGTAGAAAAAAATTAAGTCCTTCTTTGAGTCCAAATAAAACCTGGTTTGGCGCAATGTCAGGAACTATTGGTAGTATGTTCATAGTTTTGATATTTTACACTTTTATTCCTATCTCAAATTTTAATATTTTAGATTATATTGTATTTGGCCTGATTTTTGGGGTTTTGGGTCAGATAGGAGATTTGCTTGAATCTTCATTTAAACGAGAAAGAAATATTAAAGATACGAGCAACATTTTGCAAGGTCACGGAGGTTTATTAGATAGATTTGATTCTTTAAGCTTTGCGTCGCCTGTTTTGTATTTGTATTTATTATTAAGATACATTGTATGAAAGTAAAAGATATAAAAAATATTAAATCTATTTTAGCTACTGACTGTGGTTCAACAACCACAAAAGCTATTTTAATTCAAAAGATTGATGGTATTTTTCAACTTACCCACAGAGGTGAAGCGCCAACAACTGTTGAAGAACCTTTTGAGGATGTCACTAAAGGGGTAATCAACTCAATTATTGAGCTTGAAGAGTTATCAGGGATAAAAATTTTAGATAAAAATAAAATTATTACCCCATCATTAGAAGATGATTTAGGAATTGATATTTATATATCTACAAGTTCAGCTGGAGGTGGGCTTCAAATGATGGTTGCTGGAGTTGTTAAATCGATGACTGCTGAGAGCGCTCAAAGGGCAGCACTTGGTGCAGGTTCAATTGTAATGGATGTATTAGCTTCAAATGACAGACGATTATTCCATGAAAAAGTTAAAAGAATACGTGATCTACGTCCAGATATGATTTTGTTATCTGGAGGAATTGATGGAGGTACAATTTCTCATGTTGTCAAGCTTGCAGAGGTATTAGAGTCAGCAAACCCCAAGCCAAGACTTGGGTTAGAATTTAAAATTCCAATTATATATGCAGGGAATAAAAATGCTAGAAATGAAATCAAAGATAAATTAGAAAAAAATACCGATCTTCAAATTGTCGATAATATACGTCCTACGCTTGAAAAAGAAAATTTGCAGCCCAGCAGAGATAAAATACATGACTTATTCATGGAGCATGTAATGGCTCAAGCGCCTGGCTATGAAAAATTAATGAGTTGGACAGATGCTCCAATTATGCCAACACCTGGAGCTGTAGGAGAGATAATTAAGCAGATTGCAACGGAAAATAAAATTTCGGTAGTAGGGGTCGATATTGGAGGAGCTACTACAGATGTTTTTTCTGTTTTTAAAGGGATTTTTAACAGAACAGTTAGCGCAAATCTTGGAATGAGTTATTCTATATGCAATGTTTTAGCAGAGTCGGGATATGATTCTATTGCTAGATGGCTTCCTTTTGAAATTGATGATATAGATTTAACAAATCGTGTTGCAAATAAAATGATTAGGCCCACAACAATTCCACAGAGTATGGAAGAACTAATCATTGAGCAATCTTTGGCTCGAGAAGCACTGAGTCTATCATTTTATCAACATAAGCAGTTTGCTGTTTCTTTGAAAGGGGTGCAACAAGAAAGAACAATATCTGATGCTTTTAGACAAAGTGCTTCCGGTAAAACTCTTGTAGATATGTTTGAACTTGACTTAATTGTTGGTTCTGGAGGTGTTTTATCTCACGCGCCGCGAAGAAGTCAATCTTTTCTAATGATGGTTGATTCCTTTAAGCCACTTGGTATAACTCAAATAGCTGTTGATTCTATTTTTATGATGCCTCAATTAGGTGTCTTGTCAAGTATTCATACTAATGCAGCATTAGAAGTGTTTGAACGGGATTGTTTGGTTAGGCTAGGTTCTTCTGTCAATCCAATATCAAAACGTAAATCAGGTAATTTTAATCTATTTGAGTATGAGTTTAATTATGAAAATAAAAAATACTCTGGTTTAATTAAGTCTAATGAGCTTAAGCTGATACCAGTTAAATACGAAGCGGTAAAGATTACATTAACTCCAAAAAATGATGTTGATTTAGGAAATGGTTATGGGCAAAAAATTCATACTGATATTTTTGGAGGAGAGGTTGGAATTCTTTTTGACGGTAGACTCAGACAATCTAACAATCAACTTATTATTCCAAATAAAGAAAAGCTCAAAGAATGGTACGATGAAGTAAAAGTTCTAAATTTTGATTCTAAATCTAATAACATAACAAAAAAGATAAATCTATAAAATGGCTAAATCATACACACCTGGATTAAAAATCTTAAATAACACAGAAATCGAAAGGGAACGCAAACTTCCATTAAAAGGAGATATTAATTGCAATAAAGGCGATTTTGTAAATAATGATACTATTGTTGCATCAACTAAATTACCTGGAAACATTCATATGATTAATATTGCAAGTCAACTCAATATAGATGCTTCGTCATTAAAAGATTACTTAATTGTTAAAATTAATCAGCATGTAAAAAAAGATGAAGTGATAGCTGAAAATAAAGGTCTATTTGGATTTTTTAAGACACAGGTAAAAAGCCCTATTGAGGGTAAAATATCAAATATTTCAACAACAACAGGTCAAATTATGATATCTGAACCTGATATTCCAATTGAGATTGATGCTTATATTGATGGAGAAATCAAAGAAATTATTAATAATGAAGGTGTAGTTGTCAGGTCAGAAGGATGTCTCGTCCAAGGAATCATAGGAGTCGGCGGTGAAAAAAAGGGTGAATTACTTTTCTTGGACGATCAAGTATCTGAAGATTTTGAAGGAAAGATAGTTGTGATAAGAGGTTCTATAAATAAAAAAAAGTACGACTCATTATCAAGAAAAGGAGCGTTAGGTGTCGTTGCTGGTGGTTTTGATTATAAATCATTGAGCGATATTTTGGGATATAGGTTAGGGGTTGCAATTACGGGCACTGAGAATATTTCGACAACATTAGTAATTACAGAAGGTTTTGGTGATGTAGAGATGTCTTCCAAAACCTTTGAGTTGTTAAAAAAATATAATAAATCAAAAGTATCAATAAATGGGGCTACGCAAATTAGGGCAGGAGTAATTCGCCCTGAAGTAATAATACCGTCACCAAATAAAAAAGACTTCATTAAGTCTTTTGATGAGAATGACTTAGTGATCAAGGAAGGCTCAAATGTTAGAGTCATTAGAGAACCTTATTTTGGAAAAATAGGTATAGTTATGAAATTGCCATCTGAACCGGTTATGATAGAATCTGAAACTAAAGCAAGAATTGCTGAAGTAGAGTTCGATAATAATGAAAGAAAGCTTGTTCCAAGGGCTAATCTAGAGATAATATTAGACTAGATGAAAAACGATAATATTGATATTATGAATTCTTATGCAAAAACAATTAAAGATAAAGGAATGTCTGTCCCAGCTGTTTTTTTTCTTGAAATGTTTAAATATCTTTCTTTTACTTTTAGTCAGGCAATGATTGTTGCGGGCCCACTTGCTACTATTTTTCTAAATTCGAAAAAATATTATCAGATATCAAAATTATTATCCGATCGAAATAACGTTGAAAATTTCATTACTAAAATTGAGAGCTCTGAAAATGACTGAACTGATTAGAAATTCAAAAGTTCAGATAACTTTTGCCTTAAGTATTTTGATATCTTTGTTTTTTATATTGGATATATACTGGATAAATATGATTTTTAAATCAGATAATATGCCGATGTTTTTTTTGTTAATAGTTGTTTCAAATATACTTATGACTTCTGTCTTTTGGGCCGAGTCTGGAAATGAGATTTTCATTAGGGAAATTGCCGGAATCAAAGCTATGGAAGAAGCTGTTGGCAGAGCTACAGAAATGGGAAAGCCAGTATTGTTTGTTCCTGGAATACTTGATTTGAATGAAGTTGAAACAATTGCGGGTATTAATATTCTTGGGCATGTAGCAAAAATTACTGCCGAATATGAAACAGATCTTAATGTACCCGTTTCAAAATCAATCGTGATGGAAGCAGCGCGAGAAATCTGTAAGGAATCATATTTACAAGTGGGTAGGCCAGATCTTTATCACAATGACATGGTGCATTATTTAGCAGAGGATCAATTTGCATATGCTGCTGGAATAAATGGAATAATGATAAGAGAGAAACCCGCCGCATGTATCTATCAAGGTAAGTTTTATGCAGAATCTCTATTATTAGCTGAAACTGGAAACAGAATTGGTGCAATTCAAATAGCAGGTACAGGTTCCTCATCCCAGATACCTTTTTTTGTAACTGCCTGCGACTACACGCTAATCGGTGAAGAATTTTTAACAGCCAGTGCAATTCTTTCAGGTAGGAAAGACTTACTGGGGAGTGTACGTGGACAAGATTTAGTCAAATTTATTATAATTATCTCTATAATATTACTTTCGATACTTAAAGTTTTATCTTATTGGGGCATATATGTTTTTTAAACGTCAACTTCCCGTAATTATAATGGTTAGTATAGGGTTACTGACACTAATAGCACATTTTATAAAAATTGAATCAGTTGGAGATTGGGTTGAACAAGATTCACTATTATGGTTCGATATTATAGCCGCATTTGCAATATTTTTAGGTGCTTTTAATTTATTGAAAATGCATTTTACCAAATTAGTTTATAAAAAATCAGATTATGGATACAGTATGATACTTCTTGTAGGGTTTGGTCTAATGATTTTCTCTGGATTTTTGTACAGAGGTAATGGTAATCAAAAGAACTGGGGAGAGCACATACAGGATCCAAATTCACTTTTCACTTGGATGTTTGATTCATTATTTAAACCATTAGACGCTACAATGTTTGCATTATTAGCTTTTTTTGTTGCATCTGCTTCTTACAGGGCTTTTAGGATTAGAAACTTTGAAGCATCTCTTTTGCTAACAGCTGGTGTATTAGTCATGATTGGAGCAGTTCCAGTAGGATCATATATTCCCTCGTGGATGTTTGTTTTCATTATAATTTCACTAATTTTTGCGTTCTTATCTCCCATTTTTACTTCAAAAGATATTTTGATTAAATCTTTTATTATTACAATAATTATTTCAGGCTTTTCTATGTTTTTTTGGAGCCCTGAATTGAGCTCAAAGTCTATATCCTTGTGGATAATTGCTTATCCAACAGTAGCGGGAAAGAAAGCTATTATGATTGGTGTTGCCCTTGGTATAGTAGCAACATCATTGAGAATAATTTTTGGAAAAGATAAATCATTTTTAGGCGATTAAATGAATATATTAAAAATTTTAAATAATATTGATAGTCGAATAATCTACTTGCTTTTAGCAGTTGCAGTCATTTCACCTATGCTTTTAGAAATTCAATTACCAATTGAACCAGATGAATATGCAGCAACAGCTCACAAAGCTATTGAAAAAACATTTAATGAAAAAGATAAAAAAATACTCCTTTCATTTGATTATGGACCAAGTACCGAACCTGAATTGGGACCAATGTCATTTGCTATAATGAAACAAGTTTTGTTATCAGGAAACGAAGTACATTTATCAGCTCTTTTTCCAACAGGTATGGGTATGATGACTCAAACAATTAATAAAATCAAGTCCGATTCAGAATTGCAAGACTTGGGTATAAATTTAAATGAGAATATTTTTGAGCTTGGATACGCACCTGGTGGAGAAGCAGTTATCAAAGGTATGCTTTCAGATATTCCAAAGATTTTTCCTGAAGCAAAAAATAAAGTTAAAAATTTATGTGATTATGACTTCATTGTATCTTTTTCAGCCGGAAGTCCTGGATCGAAAGAATGGGTTCAATTTGCTGGAGACCAGAGTGCAACACAGTGTGATGGGAAAAAAATTAAAGTTACAACTGGTGTAACAGCAGTTCAAGTAACTGAGCTTTTACCATATGTAAATAGTGGTCAGCTTCAAGGAATATTAGCTGGGTTATCAGGAGCTGCGAGTTATGAAAGTCTTAATGGAGTTTATGGTCCTGCTTCAAAAAATATGACACCACAATCCTTTGCACACATATTAATTGTAATCCTAATAATTATAGGAAATATAACGTACATATTCCTTAATGCCAGGGACGGTAGTAAATGACAATGATTGGTTCAGATATACTCACAGCATGGATATCAGCTTTTTTGACTTTATCAATACTTAGTTTTTTATTCAATGATAATCCACTATATAAGGCTGCAGAACATTTATTTGCTGGCGTTTCGGCGGGTTATGGAGTAGTTCTTGCTTATTGGCAATTTTTGAGACCGAGTTTAATCGGCAAACTATGGCCAAAGTTGCCAGATTCAAGTGATTCAAGCATTATAGTTGATATATGGTATGGAATTTATAATTTAGGTTTTAATGTCACTACTTTATTTGGCTATTTAGAGCCTTCTTTGATATCTCCAGGTGGAATAGATGTTTCTCCTTCAGAACCTAAAATATATTTTAGCTACATAATCCCCCTCATACTTGGAATGCTTATGTTATTTAGGTTAATACCTTCCCTGTCATGGTTAGCAAGATATTCAATTGCTTACATTGTAGGCGTATTTGCAGGTTTGAGAGCTTTCAGTTATTTGAATTCAGATATATTAGCTCAAGTTATAGGTGTTCAGAATGACATGTCTTTAGAAAGTTTTTCTGCTTTTTTAAATAGTACAATTTTAATTGTTGGAACTATTAGTGCATTGGTATATTTTTTCTTCTCGAAAAAGCATGAAGGGGCTTTAGGTAAGGTGAGTAAAGTAGGTATTTATTTTCTCATGATTTCGTTCGGTGCTTCTTTTGGGTTTACTGTTATGGGAAGAATCTCTTTGTTGATAGGTAGGTTTGATGATTTGATAAAATATAGTACTCAAGATTATTATTATGGAACTTTCGGTGCTATGATAGTAGTAATTTTAGTATTGATAGGTTATTTTACATTTAAAAGAAATAAAAATAATATTAGTGATAAAATATAAGGGGGGGATCGATGAATCTTGATTCTTTAAAGATTAATAGTATTAACAGTGGAGCCTGTATTGGCGGGGGAGAATGGCTTGATTGCAAAAATAACAAAGTTATTTCTTCTATTAATCCTTCTTCAGGCAATGAGATATCAAAAATTCAATTAGCCGATAAATCTATTTATGAAAAAATTATATCATCTTCCAGTAAAGCGTTTGAAAAATGGCGAATGATTCCAGCTCCTAAAAGAGGAGATTTAATATATCAAATATCTTTGAAACTTAGAGAAAATAAGGACGTTCTTGGAAGTTTGATTGCTTTAGAAATGGGAAAAATAAAATCAGAGGGTGATGGAGAGGTTCAAGAAATGATAGATCTGGCTGATTTTGCCGTAGGATTATCAAGACAACTTTACGGCCTCACGATGCATTCTGAAAGACCATTTCACAGAATGTATGAGCAATGGCATCCTTTGGGCAATGTTGGAGTGATAACAGCATTTAATTTTCCAATGGCAGTATGGGCATGGAATGCTTTTATTGCAGCAGTTTGTGGAGATGTAGTTATATGGAAACCGTCCCTCAAAACTCCTCTTTGTTCGATTGCTGTTCAAAATATATGTAACGAAGTTCTAAAAATAAATAATTATGAAGGTATTTTTAACTTGGTAATAGGCGAAGATAATGAAATTGGCGAACAGCTTGTTAATGATGAAAGAATCCCTTTGATTTCTGCTACTGGATCAACAAAAATGGGAAAAATTGTTTCAAGGAAAGTTGCCTCTAGACTTGGTAAGACAATCCTTGAGCTTGGAGGAAACAATGCAATTATTGTTGATAAAGAGAGTAATTTAGATTTGGTTATTCCAGCTATTGTTTTTGGAGCTGTTGGAACAGCGGGCCAAAGGTGTACATCAACTAGAAGAGTATTCATTCATAATAGTCAGTTTGAGCTTATAACTAGCAAATTAGTTTCCGCTTACAAGCAAGTTAAAATCGGAGATCCTCTCCAAAAAGATACCTTAATGGGTCCGGTTATTGACCAAGATGCTATAGATTCATATAAAATCGCAATTTCAAAAGCAGTAAAGCAAGGAGGTCAAGTGCTTTATGGTGGCAACGTGCTAGATCAAACAGGATGTTTTGTTGAACCTACAATAATCAAGGCAAAAAACGAGTTTAGTATCGTACAGGATGAGACATTTGCTCCAATTTTGTACGTAATTGAATACGATAGTTTAGAAGATGCCATCAAAAAACATAATGATGTTAAGCAAGGCTTATCATCATCAATTTTTACAGATAATATAATAAATTCAGAAAAATTTCTTTCCAGTGCCGGAAGTGATTGTGGTATTGCAAATGTAAACATTGGCACATCAGGAGCTGAAATTGGAGGTGCTTTTGGAGGCGAGAAAGATACTGGAGGAGGAAGAGAATCGGGATCTGATTCATGGAAAGCATATATGAGACGTCAAACTAACACGATTAATTGGAGCAAAGATCTTCCACTTGCACAGGGTATAAAATTTAACTTGGAGTAAATTATGTCAGTAAAAGCAAATGAAGTAAGAAAAATATTAGCAAAAAATATTTTAGCTGATGGATTCGAACCCGTTATAGATTTAAATAAATCACATGATTCATGGTTGGTTGATGAACGAGACGGTTCAGAATACCTGGATATGTTTTCAATGTATGCATCAGGAGCGATTGGTTATAATCATCCTGCAATTTTAGAGCAAAAAGATAAACTAATGGAAGTATCTTTATTTAAACCTACTCTTTCCGATATTTATAGTACGCAATATGCTGATTTTATGGATACATTTGATAGAATCGCAATACCAAAGTACCTTAAAAACACTTTTTTCATTGAAGGAGGATCTTTAGCAGTTGAAAATGCTTTAAAAGTTGCTTTTGACTGGAAAATTAGGAAGAATATTGAAAAAGGAATACCAGTTAATGAGGACATGAAGATTATCCATTTTAAGCAAGCTTTTCATGGTAGAACGGGTTACACTTTATCTTTAACTAATACATCAGATCCAAGAAAAACTATGTATTTTCCTAAATTTGACTGGCCAAGAATTGAAAATCCATATTTGTCTTTTCCTCAAACTGATGAAGTTATTGAAAGAGTTAAGATTAAGGAAGAATTGGCAGTATCTGAGATAAAAGAATCTATAGCAAAAAACAAAAATCAAATTGCAGGCTTAATAATTGAGCCAATTCAAGGAGAGGGTGGAGATAATCATTTTAGATGCAGATTTTTCCAAAAATTAAGAAAATTAGCTGATGAGAACGAATTCCTATTAATTTATGATGAAGTACAAACAGGTATTGGGATAACAGGAAAAATGTGGGCACACCAGCATTTCACACCAAAACTTTGCCAATGTAATCCTCCAGTTGAAAATGCTCCTTTTCCTGACATTATATCCTTTGGTAAGAAAACTCAAGTATGTGGAATTTTAGCAGGGGAACGGATTAAGGAAGTTGATAATAATGTATTTTCAGAATCAAGTAGAATAAATTCTACCTTTGGTGGAAGCTTAGTCGATATGGTTAGATTTAAAATAATTCTTGATACAATTGAGCGTGAGTCGCTAATTGAAAATGCAGAGAAAATGGGCAATTATCTATTAAAAAAAATCAACAATCTTGAAAATATTTTTCCAGGATATATTTCTAACGGAAGAGGTAGCGGCTTGTTTTGCGCGTTTGATTTACCATCATCAACTGAGAGAGATAGACTTATATCGCAAGCTATGAAGAATAAGCTTCTTATTTTATCTTCTGGTGATTACACTATTCGATTTAGACCACATTTAACGGTCAATGTCTATGAAATTGATACAGCTTTTGATTTTTTAGAAAAATCAATTAAGGAAATTCTTAATTAATGTCTGGAAATTTATTTGTTGTGTCAACACCAATTGGGAACCTTAAGGACTTATCATTTAGAGCAGTCGAAATCTTATCAAAAGTAGATTTGATTGTAGCAGAAGATACTAGAATAACGGGAAATCTACTTAAGAAATATGAAATATCAAATTCTATGATTAGCTTTAATATATTTAATGAGAATAGTAAAGTTGATCAAATAGTAAATAATATCAATGAAGGGAAAAGTATAGCTCTTGTATCTGATGCTGGAACTCCTTGCATAAGCGATCCAGGATACCTGCTTGTGAATAAAATCATAAAGAACGGTCTTAATGTTTTTTCTGTTCCTGGTGCATGCTCTCCAATTGCTGCACTAAGTATATCTGGGTTGCCTTCTGATAGATTTATTTTTGAGGGATTTTTACCGAAGAAAAAAGGTAGAAAGAAAAAAATCGAGAGCTTTAAGGAAAGTGATTCAACAATAATATTTCTTGAATCACCCCACAGAATGTTAAAGTCATTAAAAGATTTAGAACTTATTCTTGGCAATAGGGTTGTTTCTGTTTGTAAAGAAATAACTAAGATTAATGAAAACGTATTTACAGGAAAATTAAATGAAATTATTTCAAAATTTGAAAAAGTAAATAGAATACGTGGTGAGTATATTATTATCATTGCAAAAAAAGATTATGAATTCTAATAAAAAATTTATTTCATTTGAAGGTATTGATGGCTCAGGAAAGACTACTCAGATTAATCTTCTATGCGAAAAATTAATTAAAATTGGTGAAAAAGTATCTGTTTTTAGAGAGCCAGGCGGAACAATTATCTCAGAAAAAATTAGAAGATTTCTTTTAGATAAAACTAATTATAATCTCAGTAGTGAAGCAGAAACATTGTTATTTCTAGCTTCAAGAAATCAGTTGATAACTGAAAAATTAAAAAATAAATTAGATAAAGGTGAATATGTTATTTTTGATAGATTTAATGATAGTACTATTGCTTACCAGGGATATGGATTTGGTCTTGATATCAAACATCTAAAAATACTTTCAAATTTTGCAACTTTTGGTTTAGAGCCTTACAAAACTTTTTTTCTTGATATATCCGTTGAGGAATCTTTAGTTAGAAGATCTGGAAATAAATCTGACAGAATTGAACAGAAAGGTGAAAAATACCTAAATAAAGTTCGTGAGGGTTTCAAAATTATTGCAAAAGAAAATCCAAGAAGAATAATTGAAATTGACGCCTTAAATGGTTTAGATGAATTATCCAAATTTATTTGGTCTAAATTCAAGGAGATTTATGATATTAAAGTTTAAATATTTTATTTGTATTATTTTTTCAATAAGCATGGTCTTATCAGAAAAAAACGAAATTTTAGAATACAAAAAATTAATTGATAAAACACTAAGATACGTGGAAAATGATTATGTTGACACCACAAATCAGTCAGATTTAATTATATCATCACTAAAAGGAATGCTTGATGACCTTGATCCATATACCAAAATTGTTATAGGAAGTAGTAAAGATCGATTAGATATGCTAACTAAAGGCAAGTATGGTGGCGTGGGTATTAGAATAGGTTCTCTAAGAGATACACTAACTGTTCTCTCACCGATGGAAGATAGTCCAGCTTATTCCGAAGGTATAATATCCGGCGATCAAATAATTAAAATTGATACAATTCAAGCAATTGGTTTTTCGACTAGGCAAGCTTCTGAAATCATAAGAGGAGAGCTAGGTTCAATTGTAAAATTAAAAGTTAGACGACCTGGATTAAAAAAATACCTTACATTTGAATTAAAAAGATCAAACATCGCAGTTAAAGATGTTCCTTTTTGGAAAATTGACGAAAATTCAATTGGTTACATAAGGATAACAAGATTTTCCAGAAACACTTTCGAAGATTTTTCTAAAGCCTTAAGTGAAATTGACGCCGAAAATTTTTATGATAATAATGGAAATGGTTTTAGAGATTTGGAAGAGAAATATATTGATGAAAATAAAAATGGTGAATGGGATTTTGGTGAGAGATATGCTGATAAAAATAAAAATGGTGAATGGGATTCAGGTGAGAAATATGATGATAGCAACAAAAATGGAATTTATGACAAAAATGGGCAGTTAAAAGGGCTAATTATTGATCTTAGAGGTAATTCTGGCGGCTTACTAAGTGAAGCAATTCAAATTCTTAATACTCTTATCAGAAAAGGTCAGCCATTGCTATACACTAAAGGGAGAGATGGAAAAATTCTTAGAAAATATAAATCTACAAGTGATCCAGTACTATCTGAAGACATACCTATAGCCGTTCTAGTTAATAATAGCTCTGCCTCTGCCAGTGAGATTATTTCAGGAGTAATTCAAGATTTAGATCGTGGAATAGTGATTGGGAGAACTACATTTGGTAAAGGGTTGGTTCAGCAAGTAAGAACATTAAATGACACAATATCTCTCAAGGTTACCAATGCTAAATACTATATTCCATCTGGAAGACTAATACAAAAAGAGGATTATAGTAGAAATAAGAAATCAAATTTAAATAATGCAACATTTTCTACCTTAAATATGAAAAGACCAGTAAATGGAGGGGGAGGAATAACTCCCGATGTAAAAACAAAGCCTAATATCCAGCCTTCATTTATAAGAGCATTATGGAGGGAAGGACTCTTCCTTAGATTTTCATCTCAATATATAAATGTTAATAACATTACAAACGTAGATTTCAAAATTAACAAAAAGATATTAAATGAATTTGAGAAATATTGCGAAAATCTGGATTCTGAACTTGATTACGAATTGCCTGGAGAAAGAGATTTAGCAAAAATGAAAGATAATCTGGGAATTAATGAATCAGGTTTTAATATTGCAAGAAATAATAATTTTCTACTTTCATGGTATGTAAAGGGCATGAATAAATATTTTGAAAAGCAAAAGAAAAAACAATTCAAAGACAGTGAAAATATAGTTTGGATTAAGAACGGTTTAGAAAGAGAATTTTCAAGAATAATTGTTAATGAAAGAGCACGAATTGGAGCTGCATTAAATGTTGACTCTGAGTACAAGGAAGCTGTGAATATTTTGAGTGAATATGATAAATATTATTCAATATTAGGTTTTTAAACATTGTATTTTGAAATTATTATAATAAATTTGAAGCTTTATGATTTTGGTCGGTTAGCTCAGTTGGTTAGAGTGCCACGTTGACATCGTGGAGGTCACTGGTTCGAATCCAGTACTGACCACAACTAAATATGCAAAATAAAATAAATATCACATTCCCAGATGGATCAGTGAAGCAATACGATTCCGAAACTTCTGGTTATGAAATTGCTAATTCTATTTCAGAGAGACTAGCCAAACAAGCTATATTAATTGAATTAGACGGTGCTTTACGAGATTTAGCCTTCCCAATAAAAACTGATTCAGAAATCAAAATATTAAAGAAAGATGACAATCGGGCTTTAGAGGTTATTCGTCATGATTGTGCTCATGTTATGGCTGAAGCTGTTCAGGAACTTTATCCAGGTACTCAAGTAACAATTGGTCCTGCAATCGAGGATGGGTTTTATTATGATTTTTCATTTAAAGTTCCATTTAATGAACAGGATTTGAAAAAAGTTGAAACAAAAATGTCAGAGATTATTGATAATAGTCACCCTTTCCTTAGAGAAGTTTGGAAACGTTCAGATGCTATCGAATATTTTGAAAAAATAGGACAAGATTATAAAAAAGAAATTATTGCTGACATACCAGATGGTGAACTAATAACTGTATATAGCCAAGGAGAGTGGCTTGACCTTTGTAGAGGGCCCCACATGCCGACGACAGGTCATATTGGAAAATCTTTCAAGTTATTAAAAATTGCTGGAGCATACTGGCGAGGAAATGAAAAAAATGAAATGCTTACACGTATTTACGGCACTGCATGGAGAACCGATAAAGAGTTGAAAAATTATCTAAATATGCTTGAGGAAGCAGAAAAAAGGGATCATCGTAAAATAGGGAAACAGATGCAAATTTTTTCTTTCGATGATGAAGTAGGGGCAGGGCTTCCACTATGGTTGCCAAATGGTACTGTAATAATCGATGAGTTAGAAAATCTAGCAAAGGAGACCGAGGAAAAATTAGGCTATCAAAGAGTTAGAACTCCACATATTACCAAAAGTGATTTATATGAGAAGTCAGGTCATTTATCTCATTATGAGGATAGTATGTTTCCTGCTATGGATGTCGATGGTAAGAAATATTATTTAAAGCCTATGAATTGTCCTCATCATCACAAGATTTATTCTTCTCATCCAAGAACATATAAAGACTTACCGCTTAAGCTTACAGAATATGGTACATGTTATAGGTACGAAAAATCAGGACAGTTGTTTGGTCTGATGCGAGTTAGAAGCATGCAAATGAATGATGCTCATATATATTGTTCAGAGGAACAATTTAAGGATGAATTTTTGTCAGTTTGTAAAATGTATTTAAAATACTTCGAAATCTTTGGCATAGAAAAATATGAAATGCGATTAAGTTTGCACGATCCAAAAAAGTTAGGTAAAAAGTATGTTGATGAACCAGATTTATGGATTAAAACAGAAAAATTGGTTAAAGAAGCGCTCATTGATGGGAATTTGAATTTTGTAGAGATAAAAGGAGAGGCTGCTTTTTATGGGCCAAAAATAGATGTTCAAGTATGGAGTGCAATAGGGCGTGAATTCACTCTAGCTACAAATCAAGTAGATTTTGCAATTCCTCAAAAGTTTGGACTTAATTATAAAGATAGTTATGATCAAAATCAAACACCGTTGTGTATACATAGAGCTCCACTTGGAACTCACGAAAGATTTATTGGCTTTTTAATCGAACATTTTGCTGGTGATTTTCCCCTTTGGATAGCACCGATTCAAGTTTTAATAATACCTATTTCAGATAAGTTTAATTTGTATGCAAATCAAATTAGCCAAAAACTGGAGCAAAACGGGTGTAGATTTAAGATTGATACGAGAAATGAAAAAATGGGCGCAAAAATAAGAAAAGGAGAGCTTGAAAAAATACCAGTTATGCTAATTGTCGGTGAGAACGAGCAAAAAAATAAAACAGTTTCTGTAAGGAGAAGGTTTGAAGGAAACTTAGGTGAGATTGATTTTAAAAAATATTTAAATACACTAGTCGAAGAAATAAATTCAAAAAAAAGGAGGGATTTAAAATAGGTAAAAAAGAAAAAACACTAATAAATAATTCAATTAGAGCTGATAAGGTATTACTAATTGATCACGAAGGTAACAAGCGTGGTATAATGGATAAAAACGCAGCGATGGCAATAGCTCAACAAAATAATTTAGACCTGGTTCAGATTGCTGTCACTGAAGATCATCCAATTTGTAAAATTTTAGATTTCGGAAAATATTTGTATCAAAAACAAAAAAAATTAAAGAAAAATAAAAAAAATCAGCATATTATTCATGTTAAAGAAATCAGATTAAGGCTGAATACAGGTGAACACGATTTAATAACAAAACTTAACAAAGCAAAGAAATTTCTTCAGGAGGGAAATAAAATCAAATTTTCTATAATGTTTAGAGGAAGAGAGATTACTAGAAAAGATTCCGCTGTCGAAATTCTCGAGCAGGTTGCCCAATCTTTTAGCGAAATTTCGATAATTGATAAAAAACCTAGTTTGGAAGGTCGAAAAATGTTCTTAATATTAAGCCCTAATTAATTGGAGATATAATGCCAAAAGTAAAAACAAAAAAAAGTGCGTCTAAACGGTTTAAAGTTACAGGTTCAGGTAAGGTCGTTCATAATCGAGCTGGTTCTAATCACTTTAAAATTAGAAAAACAAGCAAACGGAACAGACGCCTCCGTAAAGATACTGGTCTTAGCGATGCTATGACTAGCAGAACAAAAAAAATGATTCAAAAATAACAAGGAGAAATCATGCCTAGATCAAATAGTTCAGTTCCAAGAAAGCGCAAGCATAAAAAGTTACTAAAACAAGCAAAAGGTTATTTTGGAACAAGAAAATCTAACTACAGAACAGCCAAAGATGCTGTTCAGAAAGCTCTACAATATGCATACAGAGATAGAAGGAATAAGAAAAGAGAGTTTAGAAAATTATGGATTATTAGAATAAATGCTGCAGTACGTCAACATGGATTATCATATTCTAAGTTCATTCATTTATTAAAATCCAATGAAATTGATATTGATAGAAAAGTTCTTGCTGATATGGCAGTCCACGAACCGGATAGGCTATCTGAACTTATAAAATCTGTCTCATAACCATAAAGCTGTGTCAAGTTTACTTTCTCAAATTGACGACATTAAAGATTCATTTGTTCAAGATAAGGTAAAAGCCCAGAGAGCTGGTGATTTTGTAGCATTAAAAAATCAGTATCTTGGAAGGAAAGGGAAAATCTCTACCCTTTTTAAAAAAATATCTGACGTTCCAGCACAAGATAGAAAAGGGTTCGGTGAAAGAATTAATAGTTTGAAGCAATTTATTTCGAAAGAAATAGAGGTTCTTAATAATCTTGATTCTAAGTCTAAAAAGAAATATAGTGACAATATTGATTTTTCTCTCCCTGGAAGTCCTTTTACAAAGGGTAGATTGCATCCGCTAACCATTGTTACTAACGAAATAAAAGAGATTTTTAACCGAATTGGCTTTTCTACTGTAAAAGGACCTGAAATAGATACAGATTTTTATAATTTTGAAGCGTTGAATATTCCTAAAGACCACCCTGCCAGAGATATGCAAGATACATTTTATATCAACTCCGAATTATTGCTTAGAACCCATACATCATCGACACAAATACATCATATGGAAAAAAATAAACCACCCTTAAGAATAATATCTCCAGGAAGAGTTTATAGGAATGAGGATATAAGTGTTAAAAGTTATTGTTTATTTCATCAGATAGAAGGTTTATATGTTGATAAGAATGTAAGCTTTGCTGATTTAAAGTCAACGTTGGATTATTTTGCTAAAATGATGTTCGGACAAGACGTTAGAGTAAGATTTAGGCCTAGTTTTTTTCCTTTTACTGAACCAAGTGCTGAAATGGATATATATTGGGGGCTTAAAACTGAATCTGATTACAAAGTAACCAAAGGAACAGGTTGGCTTGAAATTCTTGGTTGCGGTATGGTCGATCCAAATGTCTTTGAATCTGTAAAATTTGATTCGAGTAAATGGAGAGGATACGCTTTTGGTATGGGTATCGAAAGAATTGCGATGATAAAGTATGGTATTAGCGATATAAGAAAATTTTATGATGGTAATGTAAAGTTTTTGGAGCAATTTAAAATATGATAACTTCATTGAATTGGTTAAAAGAAATTATTGATATTAATCTTAGTAAAAGTGAATTAGTAAAAAAGCTCACATATCTCGGCTTAGAATGCTCTGATGAAAATAGAGGACCATCTTTTGAAGGTGTATTTGTTGGTAAAATTAATAATGTCAAAAAGCTTGCTAACTCGGACCATCTTTCAATTTGCAATGTCGATGTAGGAATGCAGCAGAAAATCAATATTGTATGTGGTGCTCCAAATGTTAAAACAGGAATACTTGTTCCTGTTGCCGTTATTGGAGCTAATCTACTAAATGGGAAGCTCAAAATTAAGAAATCTAAGATAAGAGGAGAACTTTCTCATGGTATGATTTGTTCTGAAAAAGAACTAGAAATTGGAGAAAATGACAACGGAATAATGATATTGGATGATTATCTCAAAATTGGAGAAAAATTAGATACTGCTTTAAATTTAAGCTATGATACTCTTATTGACTTTGATTTAACACCCAACAGAGGAGATTGCCTTTCATATTTAGGTATAGCAAGAGAAATTGCGATATTAGAATCTCAAGATCATTCAGCTTTAAGAAAGAAAATAATAGATTTATTATCTTACGAATATCCTCAAAGTAGTGAAAAAATAGAAGAGAAAATTTCAATAAAAATTGAAGATTTTGATGCATGTCCCTTTTATGTTGGAAAAATTATTAAAGACATCCAAATTAAAGAATCTCCACAATGGCTGAAGACTAAATTAAAATTACATAATATGAAGCCTGTAAATATTGTGGTTGATTTAACTAATTATGTAATGCTTTCTATTGGCCAACCAATGCACACTTTTGATTTTGATAAAATAAAAACTAATGAAATTAACGTTGGTTTTTCTAAAAATAATAACAAAATCGAAACTCTTGACTCAACAAATAGAAAAATTTCCCAAAAAAATCTTCTGATAAAGGACGGACAAAATCCAATTGCAATAGCTGGCGTTATGGGAGGTAAAAATACTGAAATTAAATCCACAACTAAATCTGTATTTATTGAAAGCGCGCTTTTTAACCCAATTATAATAAGAAAAAGTGCTAAATCTATCGATTTATCAACAGATGCTTCTAGGAGATATGAAAGATCAGTTGACCCAGAAATGGTGAATGATGCCCTTGAAATACTTACTGGATTGATTATTAAATATTGTGGAGGAGAAGCATTAAAAGGCTCTATCTTTAAAGGTGAAGCTCATGATATTAGCAAAAAAGTAACTTTTGAATTAGAAGCGTGTAATGATTTTCTTGGAACTAATCTTAGTAGTAAACAAGTTAGTAATATTTTGAATAAAGTTGGTATCAAAAACGATTATAACGATAATGAATATGTTTGCTATATACCTTCATACAGAAGCCATGATGTAATGCGAGATGTTGATATATACGAAGAAATTGCTCGAGTTTATGGTTTTGATAACATTGAATCAAGTAAAGCTTTTTCTGTAAATTTTAGTTCAATAAAAAAGAGTCTAGATTTAAGCGATAATCTCAAGCTTAATGTTTCATCGAAAGGATTCATTGAACATTATTCAAATAGTTTAATATCAGACAAAGAACATAAATATTTTGCAATTGAAGATGGAGTCTCTGTCTCAAATCCTCTAAATAAAAATATGAAATATGTTAGAAATTCGATAGCAATAGGGTTAATAAAAGCTGTCTCATTCAATCAAAGTAGAAAAAATAATAATTTTAAATTATTTGAAATAGGTGCTACTTATCAATCTTTTGATAAAAGTCCTCCAATTGAAGATATGTGTATAGGAATGGCTTGGCCAGAAAATAGATTCATAAGCTGGAAAGATAAAGATAAAAAAGACTTTTTTAATGCCAAAGGCGATATGAATTCTGTATTAGACCAACTAAACATTTCAAATTATCAATTGAAAGAAATAAATAAAAAAGGTTTTGAAATTTGTTTATCTATCATATCAAGAAATAAATCAATTGGTTACATAGGAATTATCCATCCCAATATATTAGCTGACTATCGGTTAGATAAAAACTTAGTTTATGCTGAAATGTCATTAAATAAATTAAATGAGATTCTGTTGAGTGATAATAAATATGAAGAACCATCTATTTATCCAACTGTTGAAAGAGATATTTCTATTCTAGTTTCAACGCAATATAGCTCTGAAGATATTATGCAAACTATTAAGAAAGCTGGTGGTAAATTTTTAAATAGAGTATATTTATTTGATGTTTATAAAGACAAATCTATTGACGAGCATTTCAATAGTTATGCTTACAAGATGGTATTTCAGTCTCATGATAATACTCTTAAAGATCACGATGTTGATCTTTACATAAATAAAATTTTAAAAAAACTAAAAAAAGATTATAAAATTAAACAAAGATAAAATGAGTCAAAAAAAAGATATTAATATTCAGATTTTAGGGCAAACATATACAATTAAAACCTCTGCAGATAATGAGTATATAAAAGAGTTGGAAAATTATGTTGAAAGTAAAATTGAAGAGCTAAAGGGTTCTGGATTTGATTCAAAAACCCAACATCTTAAAATTGCCATATTGACATGCATAAACATCGCTGATGATTTATTCCAATCAAGAAACAACAAGACCGATGAACTTGTTAATAAAATTAAATCAAAAACAATTTCGTTAAAGGAATATGTTGACCAACAAATCCTTTCTTTTGAAAACAGAAATGAATCAAAAAAGTAATCTCCTTTTAGGAAAAATAGTTTCTTCCGATATAACGCAAAAATTAAGTTCTTCAATAAAGGATCTAAAAAATAAAAACATTATTCCGAAACTTGCTGCGATTTTAGTTGGAGATAATCCTGCATCAAAAATATATATTAAGAACAAATCAAAATTTTTTGTTAAAAATGGATGTGAAAGCGAAACTTTTAATTTCTCATCAGATTCTAATCAAAGTGAAATAATAAGCTGTATAAAACAACTAAATAACGACGATTCAATTCACGGTATATTAGTTCAGCTACCTCTGCCAAAAAGCTTCGACGATTCTATAATTTTAGAGACCATAACTCCAAAAAAAGATGTTGATGGATTTCATCCATACAACGTAGGAAAATTATTTTCTGGTAACCCGCAATTCATTCCTTGTACGCCTCATGGAATAATAAAAATTCTTGATTATTACAAAATCAATACTTCAGGCAAGAATTGTGTTGTAATTGGAAGAAGTAACATCGTAGGAAAGCCAATGTTCGCGCTACTTTCTCAAAAGTTTGAAACAGGTAACGCTACAGTGACTATGTGTCACTCAAGGACAAATAATTTAAGACACCACACACTGAATGCTGATATAGTTGTTTGTGCTATTGGCATCCCAAATTTTTTAAAAGGTAATATGATAAAAAAAGGTTCAGTTATTATTGATGTGGGCATAAATCGTATTGTCGAAAATAGCGCAAAGAAAAGTTACAAAATAGTTGGAGATGTAGATTTTGAATCTGTTATTAATATTGCGTCGCATCTGACACCCGTCCCAGGAGGAGTAGGACCAATGACTATAGCAATGTTGCTTTATAATACAGTGAGTTCTGCAAAATTAAATAATACTTAATTTTTTTTCAAAAATATCATCAAAATAAAACTCAAAACTAATCCTGGATACATTGAAATAATCCAATCAATCTTTATAATATCAAAATATAACGTTACTAAAAGTGGAGCTAGAATTAGAAATAATGGATGTTTAACTTTTATTCCAGAAATTATACAAAAAAAAGGTACAAGCAACGCGCTAACCATATAACTTCCAAATACAAACCATATTTCAATAATTCTATTATTTTCAAAAAATTGAATTATGATTAGTGATATTAGGATTGTAAATACTATACCCCATTTAATATCTTTTTGATTAAACTTCTTATTAAAAATAGATTTAAGATCTTTGCCAATTATCAATGCTGATACAAATGTTAAACTATCGATTGTTGACATTATGATAGATAATATTGAAACTATAAATAAACCATACAACAATGGATAGCCGCTATAGATGTCTATTGCAAGTGAAATATATGGAGTAGTTGAGTTTGTTCCTATAGTATAAAGACCACAAAATAGAATTATCATATCGAAAATGAACCAACATAAAATCGACATACGAATAGCTTTTTTTATTTCTACTTTATTTTTTGATGAAAACGTACGCTGATGAAAATTTGGATCAATAAACGTTAAAATTGCTATAAAGCCCCAAGCAAGTATATACATATAGCCTTGTTTGCCAGGTATGTTAAAAAGTTCTGTATTGGAGTAATAGGTTTCTGCTAATCTTTTGAAACCATAATCATAGAAAAATATTATATATACAGTCAGTGTTACAAATCCTGCAAACATAAATAAAAATTGATACTTATCAGTATTAACAATAGATTTAAATCCACCTTTAAAACAATAAATTACACTTAGTAATAATCCCAAAAATAAAGAAAGTGAATAATGATTAGATTCAAAAATCACATTATTAATAATGTTTGCCAACATGATAAGGTATGGCGCCGGTGATGTGTAAAGAAGAACAACTGGAATAGAAACTATCGCTGCTTTCTTTCCCATATGATTAAGTATACCAATTGTTATGGAACTAATATTTTTATCAATGATTCGATCTGATATGAATTCAGAATAAATGAATGCAGCTATATAGTAGGTTAAGCTAAAATAGAGCCATGTAGAAATTCCATTATATGATATTTCTTGACCAACACTTGATATAGCGCCATACCATGTTGTAACTAAAGTTAGCATTAGTGGAAGAGCGGTTAGTTTTCTTCCTGCATAGATAAAATCTATATTATTTTTGCTGTACCTAGTTGATAGTCCAACAAAAATAATAATCAAAAAGTAAATTGCTATTATGTAAAACAAATCAAAATTTATAATCTATTTTTAAACCGTAGGTCATGGGTAATGTTGGAGATTTCCATTGCTGTGCTTCAAGTCCTGGACCATGAGAAAAATTATATATATGAGCAGGATAAACTTTATTTGTTAGATTTTTAACCCAGATTGTCAGATTAATATTTTCATCTATAATGTACCTAGAATTGATATTGTGAGTTGTTGTAACTGAAGACTTATCATTTAAATCATCGTAGTAATAGTATGAATCTTTTGAAGATATATCATATCTCAAAAAAAATAAATCATTTAAACTGTATTCAAAACCAGTTGCTAAACTCCATTTTGGAGCATTAGAGAGCTCTCTTTTAAGATAATAATTCGTTGTTCCAGCATAGTTTGTATGCGAATAATTTGCTCTTTCAGTTTCTAACAAGCCTAAGTTTAAAAACATTAAAAAATTAGAATTAAGTCTGTAGCTTGATTCTAAATCAATACCAGTATTAATAGCTTCTGTTATATTTTTTGTTATGAATAAGTAACATGTTGGACAATCTCCAATTTGATCTTGAAGTTTTACCTGAACATTTTTTCTATCCATGTAAAATAAAGTAAGATTTAGATTTAGATTATTAAAATTTAATGAATAACCAATATCATAATTTATATTTGTCTCAGGATCATATTTTCGATCAATATTATTAAGAACTGTTACTGTATCATTATTAGCAGTGACTAGAGAAGATGGACTTAAATTCATTCCTCCAGCTTTATGACCTTTGCTGACCGAAAAATAAAAATTATCTATATTTGTACCGATTCTAAAACTTTGTATAGAATTTGAATATTTATAAACCTGACCATCGGTTTTGTATTCACTTGTTAAATATGAATTATTATCATAGTAGGTATAGTTGTAATCAAACTCATTATTATAATCATCATTTCTAAAATTGAGTGTTAGTGATTTTTCATCATCTAATGATAAAGTGTGTTGTATGTAAAAGGAATTATAATCAGTTGAATATCTCGTTTTGTAATTATCAACGTAACCAACACCTAAATCAAAGATAAATCCAGTCCCAATATCACGTTCAGTAATTTCTTTTTTGAAAATACCAAAAATGAGGTTATGCTTTTTAAATGATTTAGACAATTTAAATTCCATGCTGTTATCATGCCTTGATCTTGATTCGAATGTTGGGAATGCCCAATATGAATAAGCATTTTCACTATAACTTTCGCTCAATGGATTTGTATACAAATCATTCCAATGACTTTCATTTGACCAATCCCCATCATAATCGTAGTTTAAGTCATATTTTGATTTAGTAAAAATAAGATTAATCTTTTGGAAATTTTTATTATCAACAAATGTTCCTTTTATAATGTTTGATTTACCCAAAAAAGTATCACGCCCGATGAAATCTGTATCGGTTTCAAAATTTGTTACATCAAGTTCATTAAAATTAGAATGACTCCATTTATCATTACCATTATCTAGGTCTGAATGCATGCTCATTGCTGAGAAAGAGAATAAATTTCCTGAACTAAGAGCTTTATTGTATTTAACTTTAAAATTAGAAATTAATTCATTCTTTCCATTCAAGTACTTACCATAATAGTTATTAAAGATGAACCCATCGTCTTTATTTTTAGCAACTGAAACTCGTAAAGCAGTATTAGCATTTAATGGCTGATTGAGCATAAAAGTCAAGTTATTTTTACCATAATTACCAACATCTATACTGAATTTACTTTCAAAAAATGCTTTTGGATCAATGGTATTAACTCTTATTAATCCTGCCATAGCGTTTTGTCCAACAGTAAAAGATTGAGGGCCTTTAAATATTTCAACTTGCTCAACATCATGTAAGAAAATTGGCATACCTATACCACTTAGGTTCACTTCATCTATCATAGTCCCTACATAATAATTTGGACCTGCTTGACCGACAAACTGTTCTATTTCGCCAATACCTCTAATTTGAAAGTATTTTACTCTTGAATGTAATGAAGAATACGCAAGGTTTGTTGATGATTTTAAGACATCTGATAAATCTTCTTTATTTGAATTTACAATATCATTTTTGGAAAATAATTGAACATCTGATATGAGGTTTTTGAGCTTTGAGTTACCTAAATCGCCGATAACAGATATTTCTCTTGATGGGAGTGGTGATTTAATTAATCTTATAATATCTGATGCTCTACAAGTATTGATTATTTTTTTTTGAAATCCAATATAGTCAATATTTAGTTCGATGCACTTTTCGTAGGATATGGTAAAATATCCATCAGCATCTGAAATTGATCCTATTCCAAGATTTGTATTATATATTTGAGCATATGTAATAGGGTAGTTACTTTCATCAACTAGTTGAAAAGTTTGTGTAAAAGCTAAAGAACTCAATAGGATTAAAAAAATTGGATTATTTTTCATGTTTTCCTCCGCTAGCATTATCTAGTTCAGGTTAATTAATAGGGTATAATCTCAGCATTTAAGCACCCCTAACATCTGTTTAATTTATTATCTTTTTTATTTATATTAAAGAAAGTTATGATATTAAAAAAAGAAATAACAGCTGGAGTGGATGAATCAGGAAGAGGTCCATTGTTTGGACCTGTAGTTTCATGTTGTGTCGTATTTAATGATGATCTAGACGTATCAGAATTAAAAGATTCAAAAAAAATTTCGCCAATTAAGAGATTTAAAATATTTAACAAATTAATTCAATCCAATATTGATTATGGAATAGGAATTGTAAACGAGGATGAAATAGATAAAATTAATATTTTGAATGCAACCAAGAAATCAATGCTAATAGCAATTAATAGTCTAAAAAAAAAAACCAACTAAATTGTTGATAGATGGAAATCAGCCATTAAATACTGATATAATGCAAAGAACGATTGTAAAAGGAGATGAAAAAATAGCTGAAATTTCAGCGGCTTCAATAATAGCAAAAGTCACCAGGGATAAAATCATCGAAAGTTACAGTAAAATATATCCTTTTTTTGAATTAACCTCAAATAAGGGTTACGGTACAAAGAGACATTTAGAGTTTCTGGAAATTTATGGTGCTACATCAATTCATAGAAAAAGTTTCAAACCGGTAGTGAGATATAGTCAAGAAAAACTCTCTAAATTTGAATCGCAAATAATTACAAAGTTTGCCATTGATCTGATAAAAAAAGGGATTGACATTGTTGAATTTTCTTTCAAAAATGATTTATCCTTCATCAGATATTTTGATAAAGGTATAGATAATCTCACAATTTCAGTAAAGAAAAAACATTCTTCTTCTTTATTGCAATCTTTTATAAAAAAAAATAAAGAAAAAGATTCTGTTATGAAAGTGAGGTTAAACGTAATTTATTCAGATGATACAAGTAGTCAAAATTCAATTAGAAAATCTATTTTAATACGATGAAAAGTGTATTCTTTAAAATTATCATTTTATTTTTCTTGCAAATTAGTACGATAATATGTCGTTTCCCTGATGCAGTAGGTTTAAACGGAATGGTTGTTAGTTCAAATAATTTAGCAACTCAAGCTGGTGTTGATATTTTGAATAATGGTGGTAACGCGATTGATGCTGCAATTGCAGTTGGCTTCACTTTAGCTGTAACTCATCCTGGGGCAGGTAATATTGGAGGCGGGGGATTTATGGTTATTAGGTTTTCAGATGGAACCTCAACAAGTATAGACTTCAGAGAAACCGCCCCTGGATTATCCACAAAAAATATGTTTTTAGATGAAAATGGTGATGTTATACCAGGTATGAGTTGGAGCACGGCTTATGCTAGCGGAGTTCCCGGCACAGTTGCTGGTTTTGGATACGCACATGCTAAATATGGTAAGCTTAGATGGCCGTCACTTTTAAAATCATCTATAGATTTAGCTAAATTTGGACATAAAATTGATTATTTAAACTTTTCTCTTTTAAACAACGAATACTATAGAGAATATTTAGCCAACGATGTTGAAACAAAAAAAATATTTTATAAAGAAGACGGATTTACATTGGATGAAATATTTATTCAAAAAGATTTAGCATCTACTTTAAGCAGAATTGCAAATAGGGGATATGAAGAATTTTATACTGGCGAAACTGCTAAAAATATAATTAGATGTATGGATAGAACTGGGGGTTTAATATCTGAATCGGATTTAAAAAATTATTCCCCAGTTGAGCGTAAGCCAGTTGAATTCTTATATAGAAAACATAAGATTATTACAATGCCTCCTTCCTCATCAGGTGGAATTGTTTTAGCAGAAATAATGAATCAATTAGAAAACTTAGATATGGATTCTATTGAATATCATAGTTCTCAACATATTCATTATATGTCTGAAATTGAAAAAATAGCATACGCTGATAGAGCAGAAGCATTAGGTGATATGGATTTTATTAAAATTCCCCTAAAAAGAATGATATCAGACGAATATGCTCGAAAACAGTTCGATAAAATTGACTGTTGCTCAGCTAATGATTCAAACGAAATCAATCCCATCTCCATAGATGTCAATGAGAAAGAAGAAACAACGCATTACTCAGTGATTGATAAATGGGGAAATTCAGTTAGCGTAACCACAACAATAAATGGTTGGTATGGTTCCGGTATTACAGTTGATGGAAGTGGTTTTCTGCTTAACAACGAAATGGATGATTTTTCATCCAAACCTGGCTATCCAAATAAATATGGTTTAATAGGAAGTTGGGCTAATTCAATAGAGCCTAATAAAAGAATGTTGAGTTCAATGACACCAACTATTATAGAAGATGTAGATGGAGATGTGTTTTTAATTGTTGGTTCTCCAGGTGGTTCTACAATAATTACAACAGTTGCCCAAATAATTTCTAATGTAATAGATTTTAATATGCCACTTAAAGATGCTATAGAAGCTCCAAGAACGCACCACCAGTGGATACCTAATAATATTTTTATTGAAAGTAATTCATTTAATTCAAATTTAATTAACGAGTTAAATAAAATGGGACACATTATTGCTGAAAAAAGAACTATAGGAGAAGCAAATTGTATAATGTACGACAAGAAGAGTAAAGTATATTTGGGAGTTGCTGATTCTCGCAGAAACGGAAGTGCAATTGGATATTAGCAAAAATATTCTTAAAAAAATTCCCGAATCTGTCAGAAACTTTCTTGTTTTAATATTTGCTGCTTTTTTTATAAAGACAACTATTTTGGAAGTGTACGTTGTCCCTACTGGTTCAATGATGGATACAATCGAAATAAATGACGTAATTATTGGAAATAAATTCATTTATGGCTTAAGGACACCAAATTGGCTAGGTATACCTTTTACAAGATTAGGCTCTTACATTCCATACTTGAGATTGCCTAAATTTAAAGAAATTAGAAATGGTGACATTGTAATTTTTGAATTCCCTAATGATGATTACGTTAAGTATGTTAAAAGGTGCATTGGTCTTCCTAAGCAATTCGTAGAAATGCGCGATGGTTTAATATTTGTTGGAGACAATGAAGATGAACTTGAATACAGAGATGATTTGACATTTCCCCCAATGTCGAGATTTACCAAAGAAAAAAACAAACATCCCAATAGTACTGAAAAGTCAATACTAAATATAATTTCATCCATAGGTCTTAATAATCCCTTTACATATTACAAACCAGTAAAATCTAAAAATTTAGATGTAAATGAGATTATCAATATTGATAATTTGAAATTGCAAGTTCCTTACAAGGGAATGACACTAGATTTAAAAGATAATGATTTAGATTTCTATTCTTCACTGATGCTTCTTTTGTTGGATGGTAACAAAATCGAAATCGAAGATATAGAAATTGATTTAGATTTATCAAATTCAAGCCAGTCAGGTCCCATTTTTTTCAAGACTGAACCGGACATTAGATATACTTTTCACAAATATGACTACCAAAGCATGGTTAATACATCTATAACTATTAAAGATTTTTTTACTGGAATAACAAGTAGTTCAACGGGATTAATAGTATTTTTATTAATTTTATTTTATACCGTCACCGTTCTGTTCAGTACAAATAATAAATACACTAAGCAAAAAAAAATATCTCAAGCAGTATTTTGTATTTTAATCTCAATTATTTTTATTATTTTCACTTCCAGGGATACCAATAATAGACAGAATGTTTCAGATGTGGTAAACCAAAAAATTAATAATGAGCTAGAAGATCATAGAATTCCAATCACATCATTTTTTGAAGTTTTAAAAAAGATTCAGTTAAATAATTCAGTTTATTTAGGGAAACCCAATCAGAAAGATTTTTTTCAACCAGAAAGTATGAATTCTGCAAAAATAAATATATTAAATGAATTCAAGGCACTTAAACAAATTAAAGACAATTATGATATACAAAAATTGAATTTTGAGTTTATGGACAATTTCTTTATAAGTATCGCTGGAATTGAACAGAACGCTAGATTTGAGAATATTGCACCAAAAAATTATATTTCGCGATTTGTTGGTTTAGATATTGTTATTGAAAGTTATTTTACTAATTCTGATTTTAAACAAAAAATTAATAATATAGCATATGACTTTTATTCTTTAAAAAGCTGTTCTGATTACTTTCAGAATTCTGTTGTCGATAAACTTATTAAAGATCAAATTTTAGATAAAATACTAATTAATGGTAAAAAAATAGAAATAAAATCAACTTTTGAACTAAGTCATGATTACTATTTTATGGTTGGAGATAATCATAATAACAGTGCTGATTCGAGGACATGGGGTTTTGTTCCAGATTATAATTTGCTAGGACAGCCTGTAATTACTATATTTAATTGGCCGACATTTAAGTTTCAAAAACATTTATAACTGAGGAATTAATGATTGCTAACATAGGTTTCTATTTGACATTTATTTTCAAACTTGCATTTATGGGTATTGTATCATTGCTTTTAGGTTATTTTTTAAGAAAAAAAGACAATCATTTAACCTTAAAATCTTACACCTCTTCATCTTTGTCAGTTGTTGCTTTCATTGCTATTATTGATCAATACTCTTCTGAAAATAGTTCTGATATAATGACTTTTGCAATTCCTTTAGCTTTTGCTTTTTTATTCTTTGTCGAAAAAGAAAGTTCAAATAAATTTAATTTTAAATTTAGTGTTTTTCTTTGTTCTTCAATTTTCATTGGATTGGGTTATTATCTATCAGCTATTTCTTTTATTTTCATTTCAATAGTATTTAACTTCTTATCTGATGGTGTTTTTGATTTTTTTGATCCAAAGTTCAATGAGGAGAAAAATAATTCAGATGATATTTCTTCTGAAAATATTAATATTTTAGACAAAGAGTGATTTTTTATCTTTTATTATGTATTAATTTTTATTAAAATTTATTCCTGATTTATTAATTTAATATGCAGAACAAAAAAACAGATATTAATGATTCTGACTACTTATCTGATAAGGTAAACAGTCTTGTGAGTAATATTGGCTCACAATATGGTGATTTGCTTCTTGATGAGTTATTTAGGAGACTAAATAATACTATTACTGACTTTGATGAAGAAATTAACGAACTTTTTTCTTCACTCAAAGAACATGAACAAAAAAAACAATCTGTAATCGGTCTTATGAAAAAAGGTAAGACTGTAACCAAAGAGTCAAAATCTAGCCAATTAATTTCCGATTGGGAGATTAAGCTAGCAGAACTTGAAGGAGACCAAAAATAGATGTTATTAAGAATTTTAGCAGGTTGTGTAGGACTTATATTTTTAGCGCTTGGTATTCTTTTTTTTATGGTAATTCCAGAAAGTAAAAAAAATCTTACTGATAGTACTGAATCTCAAAACCAGATTGTGATGGCTCAAAACAAAATTAGTGAAATTACTGAGAAACAAGATAATAAATGGATATACCAAGGTTTCAAACTTGATTCTCTCAAAGCAGAGTTAATAAATCATATTGATATCTATAATAAGAAAATTGATTCTTTAGACCTCGTCATTGAACAAGTAAAATTTTCAATGGAGCGTATGGATGACAGGCTTACGCAAAAAGATAAGGTATTGGAAGAAGAGATAACAAGAGTTTCTGATTTGTTTGATGCATACAAAAGAAAAACTAATAGAGATCTTAGACAAATCAAGAATGATTTAAAATCTATTGGGACTCAAATATCTGAGCTTGTTGCTTTCGATGAAAGAGTAAAAGAGCGCTCACTCTATACAGAAGAAGAACTGAAAGAAATTAAAGAAAAAAATAATTAAATCATTTATGTCTTCAAAGTATTACACAATGGAATTTATTGTAAATGACATTGTATTTGTTATTTTCAATGAAAAACTTTCCCCGTTAGGAATTAATGATATTGAAGGCTACTACAAAGTAATGGGTCACGACCACATAGGGATTTGGTTGAAGCACCCTGGGATTTTAAAAGTCAAGACTCTTGACAAAAAAGGGAAGCCACTGCCTGAGAGTCAAAGAAAAGAAGAGCTCATCGATGGAGTATTCCTCGCAACTTGGGGTAATATTAAGACAATAATGCATTTCCCTGATAGAGAAGGTTTTGATTTTCCAGGATTGCTAGATGCCTCAAAAATAGGATTTAAAAATACAAAGTAATGTTACTTGGAAAAGTAAAACACTACGATATTAATAATGGGTGGGGATTTATTGAAACATTAGAAGGTGATGATTATTTTTTTAATGTTGCCAATCTAAGAGCTGGTCAAAAAATAAGCTTAGGAGATTCAGTGAAATTTGATGTGGTTCAAACTCAAAAAGGTCCGTCTGCCTCTAATATATTTAGAATTAATCCCTAATGAAAATTTCAGAACCAGATTTCTGGCAAGATAAGTATGAATTGGATGATACTCCTTGGGATACAGGAACTACAACACCTGAAATTATAAAGTCAATAAACCATTCAATAAATAAAAAAATTTGTATTCTTGGGTGTGGCTATTCAAAAGATGCCATCTACTTATCAGAAAAAGGGCATAAAGTTTTTGCTGTTGATTTTGCATCTAGTCCTATTGATTATCTTTATAAACTGAAAAAAGAAAATCATATAAATAATTTATTTCCTGTAAAAGAGAATATATTCAATTTAAGCTTGAAGTATAATAATTTTTTTGATATTGTTATAGAGTATACATGTTTTTGTGCTATACCAAAAAATAAAAGAAAAAATTATATTGATGTTGTTAGTAGTATTCTGTACAAAAAAGCTGTTTGCTTAGCTCTTTTTTTTCCAACTAAAAAACCAACTAGAGAATCTTCTGGCCCGCCTTTTCATGTCAATATTGATACAGTACTGCCAATGTTTGAAGAAAAATTCAAAATTATAAATTTTAATCCTAATCCTGATTCTATTAAGCCAAGGATTGGAAACGAAGTATTTGTTGAAATGCAAAAATTATGAGCGATAGATTAACAATAAGAATACCTAATATCAAAATTTATGGATATCATGGATGCTATCAACAAGAAAAATCTAAGGGTCAAGAATTTGATATATCCATTAAAATTCTTTTGTCAAGACACAAGTCACTAAGAGGCAGTGACAATTTAAAGACAACTATTGATTACGCTGAAATTGTAGATATTGTGAGGAAAGAATTTAATCTAAATAACTATAATCTTTTAGAGGAATTAGCAATAAAAACTGCTTATAGTATTAATAGTTATTATGAGAAAAAAAACATTAATGGTAATTTAATATTAGACAATATTTGTATTAGAATTAGAAAATTTAATCCAATAGGTATGAATGTCCCTTATGTAGAAGTAGAGCACAATTCAAATGAAAAGTAAAAAAGTATTATTATCTTTAGGTTCAAATATATCCCCCAGAAAAGAACGAATTATGAGCTGTATTAAGTTAATAAAAAATACTGATAACATTTATTTGATTGGATCATCTTCACTTTATGAGACTTCACCAATGTATAATCTTGATCAGAAAAATTTCATTAATTGTGTTGTTGAAATTGAAACAACTATTGAACCACATACATTACTTAAAGTTACACAATCTTTGGAGTTTGAACTTGGAAGAACTAAGAATTCTAAAAGAAATCAACCCAGAAAAATTGATATTGATATATTGCTGTATGGAGAAGAATCAATAGAAAGCGAGGCTTTAAGAATACCTCATTTAGGTATTTTTGATAGAAAATTCGTTCTAGTACCAATTTTTGAGCTTAAAGGTAACATCAGTATGCCCGGAAGTGGAAAAAAAATTAAAGATTTAATAACAGATTTAAGAAAAAAATGTGATAAAATTAGAAAGTGTAAATACAATATAAATGAAAAAGATATATCATATAGCTGTTGAGGGCACAATTGGGGTAGGGAAAACTAGTCTAGCTCGAATACTTGCAAATCATATACAAGGGAGATTAGTTTTAGAAGAATTTGAAGACAATCCTTTTCTCACAGAATTTTATAAAGATCCTAAAAGATGGGCATTTCAAACACAAATTAACTTTTTAATTTCAAGGTATTACCAACAGATTCAACTTCAGCAAGTTAATTTGTTTTCTGATAAAATTGTTTCGGATTATATGTTTGCTAAAGATAAGTTGTTCGCTCAAACAAGTTTAGATGATAATGAGATGATTTTATATCAAAAGCTTGCTACGATATTTGAAAAAAATGTAACATATCCTGATTTAGTAATTTTTTTACAATCAGATGTCGATAGATTAATGGATAATATAAGTAAAAGAGGAAGGTCTTATGAGCGAGACATTGACTGGGAATACCTTTCTCAACTTAATGATGTTTATAATCAGTTTTTTTTAAGGTATGATAAGGGAAATTTATTAGTTATTAATACAAATAATATTGATTTTGTTGACAATCAAAATGATTTGAATCAAATTCTAGAAGTTGTTAAAACTCCGTTCTCTGGAACAAAGTTTTTTAATCCTCAACATAGTATAGGTTAATTAAAGTGTTAGTTAAACTAACTATCTTTTTCGCGTTATTAATTATTTTAATAAAACTATTACAAACTATTAAATTTGCTTTTAGAAAAAAAGATATCAAAAATAAAAATATTCGAAATAAGAAAATTAATATTGATACTGAATTTGTTCAAGATGCAGATTTTGAAGAGTTAGAAAAATAATCAATTAATACAATTGGATACGATTTTTACAAAAATTATCAATAAAGAGTTAAATTCAAATATTATTTTTGAGGATGACCATATTTTGGCTTTTGAGGATGTAAATCCCTGCGCTCCGATTCATTTTCTAATTATTCCTAAAAAAAAGATAAGATCTATAAATGAAATCTCAGAAAACGATTCTAATTTAATTGGTAAAATGTTTATTGTCGCAAGAGATATCGCTAAAAAAAAGAAAATTGCAAAAGATGGATATAGATTAGTAATTAATTGTAATGAAAATGGCGGACAGACAGTCTATCATCTACATATGCATATGATTGCAGGCAAGAAACTTAATTGGCCTCCAGGTTAAAGAACATGAATGATCTTTTGAATGTAAACGTTAAAAATAAAACCGTTTTAATAAGAGCAGATTTCAATGTCCCAATGAAAAATGGTGAAATCATAAATACTTTTAGATTAGATTCATCGCTTGAGACAATAAATTTTTGTATTAATCATGGAGCAAAAATTGTATTAGCTTCGCACATGGGAAGGCCAAAAGCTAAAGAGAGTGCTTTATCACTTTATAAAGTTTATTTATATTTAAAATCACGATTAAATACCAAAGTATTTTTTAGTAATGATTGTATTTCAAGTGAGGCGCTAAATGTTTCAAATAACATGAATTCGGGAGAAGTCCATGTTTTAGAAAATTTAAGATTTCATGAAGAAGAAAAACAATGTGATTTACTCTTTAGTAAACAATTATCTAGACATGCAGATATCTTTATTAATGATGCTTTTGGCACAGCTCACAGGAAACACGCATCAAACGTTGGTGTTTCAAAATTTTTTGATAATAAGTATTTTGGGTTTTTATTTGCAAAAGAACTCAAATATTTATCATCAAATTTTTTCAGTCAACAAAAAAAGATTATTTTAATTCTTGGCGGTTCTAAAATATCTGATAAAATCAAAATTATTGATAGATTTGAGTCTATAGCGGATAAAATTTTGATTGGAGGAGCGATGGCTAATAATTTTTTGTTGGCAAAGGGACTCAAAGTAGGCAAATCTCTTATAGAATCGAAGTCAACAGAGATTGCAAAAAGTATACTATCGAAAAATAAAAAAATAGTTTTGCCTTGTGATTTGATTTGTTCAAAGAGTGTTTTCAAACCTGAGGAAGTAACTAGAAAAGTATATGAAATTAATGACTTTGATATAGCTGCAGATATCGGTCCTCAAACATTGATAGAGTTTAATAGTATTATTAAAGATGCCAGCTGTGTGATTTGGAACGGGCCAATGGGTATAGTAGAAAAAAAAGAATTTTCTAAAGGAACATTTAAGATAATGGAATTGTTAAAAAAGTATACAAAAAATGGTTTAATCAGCATACTTGGCGGAGGGGATACCAGCTCTTTACTTGAAAGAGAGGAATTTAATGAATTTACTCATGTTTCAACAGGAGGTGGTTCCTGTCTTAGTTTACTTTCTGGTGAAGTTTTACCGGCGATTAAATCAATGGAGGATGTGTAGTTGATATTTGTAGCAAATTGGAAAATGAACAATGCAAGTGGTGATTTTAAAAACTTTGTTAAAAGATTTGTCACTTTGTATAGAGATGATAAAGATAAAAAAGTAATTTTTTGTCCATCTTTTATAGATATTATTGATTTTGTAAAATATCTTAAAAAAAATAATTTAAACAGTATTATGGTTGGTTCTCAAAATATTAGTCATTTTACAAATCTCAATAACACCGGAGAAATATCAGCAAGAATGATACATCATGCAGGGGCTAGATATTGTATAGTTGGTCATTCAGAGAGGCGATTACTTTTCAATGAAACTGATGAACAGATAAATCATAAAATTAAAGAACTTATTTCGAATGATATAAATCCTATCTTGTGCGTTGGAGAAACTTTAATTGAAAAAGAAAATAAAGAGACACAAAATGTTATAAAAAAACAAATACAAAAAGGCTTAAAAAATATTAAAACCTTTAAAAGAATTTTGATTGCATATGAGCCTGTATGGGCTATTGGAACTGGAAAAGCAGCAAATAATGATGATATATCAGATGTAAATACTGAAATTAAATTTCAAATGAATAAGTTAGGTTATAATAATGATCAATTTTATATTTTGTATGGAGGAAGTGTTAATATGAGTAATTTATCATGTATTATTAATATTAGCAGTTTAGATGGTTTTTTAATTGGAGGTGCTTCTTTAAATCCTGATGATTTTTGGGATTTAATTAAAACAAATAAAGGATAACAATATGTTTTATTTTTTTCTAGTAGTTTTCATACTGATATGCATTATGTTAGTCGGTATAATTTTAATTCAAAGTAGTAAATCAGGAATGGGAGCTGGAATGGCAGGTAATACTGCTCTTAACTCTGCTCTCGGTTCTGCCGAAGCAGATAAACTCTTAGTACGTATAACAGTTGGCTTGGCATTTCTTTATATGACCATAGCTATTGTTTTATCATATTTGAACTAATAACTGCTGAAGTGGTGGAACTGGTAGACACGCTGTCTTGAGGGGGCAGTGAGAGAAATCTCGTGCGGGTTCAAGTCCCGCCTTCAGCACAAAACGGAGTTATGTATATGAAAATTATAATTTTTTTGTTAATTGGATATATCTTTACTAATAATTACTCGGATAGCCTATTCATTCTAAAAAGTAATGGAGATTATCTTAAAGTTATTGACTTGGCTGATGATGCCATTAAAAAAAGTATAAACCTTGATCATACTTTTTATAAGTCCGCATCTGAAATAGCTTTAAAAATAGATGATTTTGACAAGTCTATCAAATACCTTAAAAAAGCAATATCTTTAGAAGATATTAAATCTTATAGAGATGAATGGGATAGAATTGTAAGAATGCGTAAAGATATTGAGATAGCTTTAAAGAAATACCAAGAGGGAGGAGACTATTTGGGTGCAGTTGATGATTTGAAAGCATTAAACTTCGCAAATTGTGGATTAGTAGATTATAGTATAGGCAAGTTGCATCAGCAAGAAGAAAACTATGAAAGTGCACTCTCTTCATTTAAGAAAGCAGTTCAAATTAATCCTTTCAGAGAAAAATACAGATTATCTATGAATTTTATAATCGGTAAGTTCATTTCAGATGGAGATGAATATTACTCTATGAGAGATTTTAGTAGTGCAAAAAATCAGTATATGTTTGCATTTAATAATTTGAGTAGTAATGAAACCGAGATAGATTTTCAAAAGAAAATTGCGTTACAATTCAAAATTTCAAAAGCCTTATTTTTTCTAAAAGAATATTCTGAATCTGAAAAAATATTAAATCAACTATTAAGTTTAGATGACACTCATTTCGAAGCATTCAAACTTATTGGTGACGTTCAGAAAAGATTAGACAAGAGAGAACTGGCTCTCCAAAATTATCTCAAAGCTATTGATGTTAATCAAGATTATGAAAAAGCATATTTAGCTGTTGGTCAAATTTATTTTAGTGAAAATAATATTGAAAAATCCTTGGAGTATCTAGAAAAAGCAATAGATTTAAAAAAAGATTATGCCAAAGCATACGAGACTATTGGAGTAATCTTTCAAAATATTGCCGATAGCGGTAATTCTAAAGAATACACAAAAGCCTTATATTATTATGAGCAAGCTATAACATATGATCGGAGAAATTATAAAGTTATGGCAAGATTATCATCTGTATATAATAACTTATTAAAATTTGATCTAGCAAAAAAGTATGCTAAAGATTGTATAAAAGTTAAGAGAAGTTATCCAGATGCGTATTATGAACTTGGCGTTGCAGAAAAAGGTCTTGGTAATAGAATTGCTGCTATGGAAGCTTTTAAAAATGCAAAGAAATCGAGTAAATGGAGAAAAATTGCTCAGTACGAAATTGATTTAATTAAAAAAGAACTTAATTAATCATAGTCTTATGATAAAAGCTGTAATTTTTGATTTAGATAATACTTTGATAGATTTCATGCATATGAAAAATCAAGCTGTGAAAGCTGCAGTTACAGGTATGATTGAATCAGGTTTAAAATTACCTTTTGAAGAAGCAAAAAAAAAAATATACAATATTTATGACCAACAAGGATATGAATATCAGGAAGTTCTAAATCAATTTATTAAAAGTGAATGTAATAAGATTGACTACAAAATACTTGCTGCGGGAATAGTATCATACAGAAGAGCAAAAGAAGAAGCTTTAATTGCTTATCCAAATTCTAATAAAACACTAATTGATATTTCTAAACTTGGTTTAAAGCTTGGACTTATAACTGATGCTCCAAAAAGAGAAGCTTGGACAAGGTTGTATTCTGTTAATTTTCATGATATTTTTGATAGTGTTATAACCTTTGATGATTCAGGATATAAAAAACCATCTAAAATACCATTTGAAATGATACTAAATCATTTTAAAATTAAACCCCATGAAAGCATTATGGTTGGTGATTGGCCTGAGAAAGATATTTACGGCGCTCAACGCGTTGGTATGAAAACTGCTTTTGCTAAATATGGTAATTCATCAAATAAGCTTAAGAAAGTTGATGCGGATATTATTCTTAATGATATAAGTGAGATTGTTGACTACGTTAAAACTGTAAATCAAAAATGATTTTTGTTGGCAATGATATAGTCGAAATTGACAGAATTAAAAAAATTTTTATAAAATTCGATAATCATTTTCTTAAAAAAATTTTTTCTGATGCAGAAATTAAAAATGTAATCAACAAAAAAAATAAAATTATTCATTTATCTGGTAAATTTTCTTCCAAGGAAGCAGTAAAGAAAGCTCTTTGTTCAGCTATGATTGGTAGTAATATTTTTCCAAAAGATATTGAAATTCTAAATAAAAAAAATGGCGAGCCATATGTCCGAATAATGAAATTAAATACAAATGAATATAAGTATATATCTTTATCAATTTCTCATACAACTAAACATGCTACTGCAATTGCTTTAATTGATATATAATGAGCTTTAATGTACTATCAAAATATGAAGCAAAGAAACTTGATGAATTTGCTATTCAAAGTAAATTTATTTCATATGAAAAATTAATGGATAATGCAGGTAAGCTATCTGCACAATTTTTTTTAGAAAAAATTAATAACCCTTTTAATAAAAAAACACTGGTTCTTGCTGGTAAAGGTAATAATGGAGCAGATGCTATTATTATGTACCATTATATGAAAGAATATGGTGTTGAGGTAGATTTATATATTTTCGATTATGCTAAATCAAAAAAAGTGATGAATCAATATAATATTTCTTTTGAAGAAACTTTGCTTACAACTGAAATTAATATTTTTAAATCTTATGATTGGTACATTGATGGTATTTTTGGTATTGGTCTAAATAAAGTTGTAATCGGAAAGTATAAAAAAATTATTAATTTAATTAAAAATAAAAATGTTATTTCTTTAGATATTCCGTCTGGAATTCATTGCGATTCTGGAAAAAATATTTCCGATACTTTTGTTGAACCAAAATTCATCTTATCAATGGGAAATTACAAATATTCAGATATAATTAATTTTGGAAAAAAAAATTTTTCAAGAACAAAAATTCTTGATATTGGACTTCCAGATACAGATAATTTTAGCACCAAGTTGATTGAACACTCGGACATAAAAAAGATTGTAAAGCAAGATAATTCACTAAGGAATAAATACGATCAACCATGCAATTCTATAGTTGGTTCCAAAACTTATCCAGGCGCTGCTGCTTTGTCAATTAAATCTGCACTTGTAACTGGAGCGGGATATCTTAAGACTTTTATGCCACAAAATATAAGTAATATAATTTCTTCTAACGATGGAGCCGTAAATAACTATGTTGGTAAAGGTAACTATTTAATTGAAAGCGATTTAAAAGAGATTTTGAAATTAGGATTTGTTAAAAAAAAATCACCAGTATTAATTGGCCCTGGATTAGGAAAACTAGAGACAACCTCAAAACTAATCCAAAATTTACTTGCTTGTATTAAATCAGAGAATTCTGAATGTGTATTAGATGCTTCTGGATTTGAACCATTGTACAGGAGTATGTCAATAGACGATTTACCTAAAAAATGTATTATGACACCTCATGAGGGTGAATTAAAAAAGATATTTCCAAATTTTAAAAAAGATGATATTATTGAGTTTTGTAAATCAATAATACCCATTCTTGATTCGAGGGTGTTGCTAATTAAAGGACCAGTAAATATCATTATATCTTCGAAAGGTGATATATCATTTATAAATAATGGTCAAAGTTCACTTGCATCAGCTGGTTCAGGTGATGTTCTTGCAGGAATGATATTAGGTTTCCTTTCTAGAGGATATGGCGTTGATAATTCAACAATGATAGCAACCTATGTTCATGGATTTTGTAGTCAAATATTCTCAAGAAAGAAATCAAAGTATTCAATGTCTCCAAGCGATTTGATTAAAACAATACCAATTGCGCTAAATGAACTCTGTTTATAAAAATATCGTTTTATTCCTTTATATAATTTTAATATTTAGTATATCATCTATTCCTGGTCATGGCTTCATTGGAAAAATTCATCAATTTGGAATTGATAAGATATTTCACTTTTTTGAATACCTTATATTGGGATATTTGCTAGTGTTGGCAGTAAATAAAAAGAGTAATATATTTAAAATATTTTATATATTAGTCCTTTCAATTGCTTATTTAGATGAATATTTTGTACAGCACATTTCTGGAAGGACTGTGGACCATTTAGATTTCTTATTTAATCTTATAGGTTTGTACACAGGCATATTTATTTCAATATTAGCAACTAATTATTATGATAAAAAAAATAAAAATTGAAAATTTTGCTATAATTGATTCACTCGAGGCTACATTTACAGATGGTCTTAATGTTATCACTGGAGAAACTGGTTCAGGGAAATCACTAATACTTAATGCCATTGATATACTTTTTGGAGGTTACTTAAGTATAAACTTCTTGCGGAATAAAGAAAAAAAGCTTGAAATCTTAGGTCAATTTCAATTTGAAGGTGAAAATTTATCAATTTCAAGAAGATACTTTAAGAAGAAATCTATCTATTTGGTAAATGATAAAAAATCTACTAAATCGGAAATTATATCTTTAAGTAGCAAATTGTTTCAATTCCAGAAACAGCATGATTCAAACAAACTTCTTGTTTCATCAGAGCATATTAACTTTCTGGACCAATATTCAAATAACTCAAATGATTTAATGACAATTCAAAAAGTTTTCATTAAGCTCAATAACACCAATAGAGATCTTCAAGATACTTTAAATAATGAAAATATTTAT
>PBGO01000023.1 GCA_002719095.1 Fidelibacterota bacterium | reverse complement strand
GAACTTCGCTTGACTCGGAAGACGATTGGATACTTTTAGCTTCAAATTTTGTAGGTAAACTAGAATCAAAACCAACCCAATTTGTGGAAAAGGTGAAGCTTGAAACAAGAATAAGTGTAGAAAGAGAATATATTTTTTTCATAATAGAATTTACAATAAAATTAATTAAAATGCCTCTTTATACGTTATGATTTTTTTTTTGTAAAAAGTATGCGTTTTACAACTAGTTACAATGGATTAACTAATAATATTGAAAACTAATTTTAAAATGTCAAGTAAATCCAAACGGTTATCAAAATTAAAATCAGCTTCACACTCATCAATAGAAGTATCTTTGTATATTATTTGTTCTACAATTAATATTACATCATTAACATCCACGGTTGAATCTGAATTCAAATCTCCAAATTGCTCAACGAATACAGAGTTCCAAAACCCTCCTGTTGAGACTCCTGTTAAACCCATAATCTTGTTATTTTCATGATAAAAGAAAGGCTTAGTATTTAGTCCCAAATGGGGGTATTCAATGCATTCAACTTCGTTAAAAAAGATACTATTTGATTTTTGTTTAAAGATTTTTAGCCCTTGATTAGCCGAACCAACGATTAGTTCAGGTGAAAGATCATTATCAAAATCGAAAAAATTAATTGAAGAACGACTACCAACGTTAATATTTGAAAAAGTATCTGTNGTAAGNNTGAAATTAAANTTATATTGNTTACCGGTGTTTGTAAANAGTAAAACATTNCCAGAATTATCGCCAACAAATAAATCCAAATCTCCATCTGAGTCAATATCATTGAAAGCTGGNCTTGAAAANGACTGAGAACTAACGTTAGGTAACAATCCTTGGTTCAAGAAATTCATATTTTCACTATCGCCATCATTTAAGTAAAAAATAATATTCCCATTGTAATTACCTATGAATAAATCTAAATCGCCATCCGAATCAATATCAGCAAAAACAGGAACCAGACTTGTACCGATATCATATCCTAAAAAAGAATCTTGCTCTAATTCAAAGATATTTTCAGCTTCACCAGTATTTCTAAAAAAATGCAATCTTCCCCTTATTGGAAAAGTTTCAGTACTGTAATCTTGNCCAATGAATAGATCNAAGTCACCATCAGCGTCTATATCAACCAATGAAGGTGCTACATTTGAATTAAAGTCAATTGACTCTAGAAAATTGTTTGATTCTAAATTGAAGATATCCTCTGAATTCTCATAAAATAGAAAATTATTTTTTAATTGAATTCCTCCATCGCCACCTAGAACACTTACGAATAAGTCTAAGTCACCATCAGCGTCTATGTCATTAAATGTTGGCATATTTCTTCCTGATGTATAAATAGGTTCATTGGGAGGAAAATCTGATATTATATTTTGATAATTCATACTTGGATTCGATGAATCGCCTTCATTTGTAATCATATAAATACTTCTTTGAAAATAATCTCCCCAAAATAAATCCAAGTCTTCATCAGAATCAATATCAATGAAATTTATTGCACTTGCCCCATGACGACTTTGGATTGAAGGACCCACTATCCATATGTTCTGCCACTCAAATGACTTAAGTTCGTAAACGGGAGGAAAAGAATTTTGAGATACGTTTTCATAGAAAGTAACTGTACCAATAACATTGCCTGTAAAAAAATCAAGGTCACCATCACCATCAATATCTTCAAAAGTTGGGTTCATCGAGGGGTCGCTAATAATAGGAAACCCATTTATATCGTTCAAAGTTCCTAACAATAAAAAATTATTGTTAATAAGATCATAAANTTCAACTTGATTATTCTGTGCAAGTGATTGGCATGCAATTTCAATGCTATTATCTTGATCGATTTCTATAATATCAAACCATGTCATCCCACACAATTCTCCAAACGATGTGCTAACTATTTTAAATTCAGAATTATCATAATTATAATACCTAATACATCCNTCCTCGTCTAAAATAAATAAATCATTATCTCCATCCACATCGAAGTCATACCAATGTGTTCTTGGATAATTAAGTCCTCCTAGGAATGGATTTTTGAATTCTTTTTCACCAATTATTACAGAGTAAGAATCATTTACAATCTCAAGGTTTGCTGATGAAATCAGAAAACCAAGGAATGATAATATAAATGTAAAAAACAAGGATATTATCAATTTAAATATTTTAAACCGCCAGGGGCAGGATATGGCGTAAGCGAAGAAGATAAATCGTTTACATTTAATAAAGCTCCATTTCTTGTATCAAATTTAAAGATTTCTCCATTTCTTGACGAAACAAATAAATGCGCACCATCGTCTGATATATCAACACCATGAAATAATTTGAAATCTGAACTTAAATTTTCCCAATCAAGCTGCAAACTATTATCAGTGTATTTTAATTTAACAACACCAGATTCCCCATTCTCTCCANTAAGATATCCAGATAAAACAACGTAAATTGCATTTTCTGAGGGATCATCTATAAGATGCCAAGGATTAGAATCAGCTTTAAAATGGTATTCTGAAACTTTATTTAATGAATTTGAATCCCACATTTGTACTTGACCATTTATTACTTCACTCCCCCATTCACCCCCAAGACAAGTGATGAAAGAGAAATCTTCTACTTGTATGATTTCGAGCGGTTTTAATCGGTTCATTTCTAATACAGGCTCTGGNTTTATATTTGAATCAAGAGAAATATTTTGAACTATCTGTGAATCTAAATTTATTTTTGTTAAAAAATCATAAGTTAAACTTGCAGTTATTAATTTATTATTTTGTGGATCAATAGATATTGCATGTGGCGATGGTAGTTGAGTATCGTAAGTTCGCTGTAAAGACATTCCATCACTTGAATAAGAAATTACATCAATGAGCGAGCTTGAGCTTCCCATTGACATTCCAGTTCCAAATAAATCTGTATCAGTCATTCTTGAAACATAAAGAAGCTTTGAATTTGTATCTATTTCCAGCAAAGCTGGAGCAAAATCGAGAGTAATGTAATCTATCAAAGTATTTGATGCCGTGGAAAACATTCCAACGCTTGAAGAGCCCATAGTTGTCAAAAACCAAATATTTTCTGCGGGGTCAATGGAAATATAATGANGCATTTCCATTACGTTCTGTTGGGATGAAAAATNAACTTCAATCATCTCNATCAACTGTAAATTATCAGAACGAAGTACCGCAACTTTATCACCCATACCCTGTAGTGCAACATATATTTTAGCATTCGTTGAATCGTTTGGTTCATCATTAAGAATGGAGTCACATGATAAGTANAAAAAAGAAAAAATTAATATTAAAATTACTTTGGCATTATTCATATAAGCATAATCCATCGTTGTTNATTAATATGTTTTCTTGAAAATTTATTGCTTGCTCATTTTTACATCCAAAAAGAAATCCCAAGAAATCATAACTTCCCCAAAAGCTCACATCGAAATCAAACCTTTCTTCATATGAAGGGTTATTACATTCGCCACAAGTGTCATAAATAGAATCAATAAAATCAATTTGAAAATTTAACTCCTCGTTCTCAACATTATCGGAAATCAAATTAAATTTTACTTTGACTAGCGTTCCTCCTCCAGAAATAAATTTATCATCATTACCATCTGATTGCTCAAAACTAAATAAAACCTCTCCATCAACGGAATTATCAAAGACTACATCAAATCCCTGATTAAGCAGAACTCCAAGCTCAGGAGAATTCTCACTTATGTAAGAAAAAATATTTTTATCATAACTTATTTTTAATTGAGAATCAGTTAACTCAGGCAAATCAAGTGTATTAATGTCAAATGATAGAATGTTGTTTTCAATATCTATGTTAAAATTTGAACCAAAGACCTGTGGAGTTGGTTTGCCAAAACTAACGCTCTCTGCTGTCCAATTTTCAATATTGATATTTGAATCATAGCTCAAAACATTATCAAGAACCAAGTTAAAATCTGTCTCTACGTTCCTTCCTTGTAAAAAAAGGGAAACTATGTTTCCATCTCCAAAAGTGTAGGTAGTATCTTGATTATTTGTAAATCCCATATTGACTTCAAAAGTTGAATCTGTGAAGGCTAAGAACTTGTTAATTTGTGCATTTGGCGCGACATTAAAAAATAAATTATCTGAAGAAGAACTCATGATAATTGAATCTGAAACAAAAAAATCAGGTTGAAATTCTACTGAAAAAGCTAAACTACTTATTGAGGGAGAGTCTTTTACCTTAATCAAAATCTCAATATCTTCCACAAATTCACCCANATAATTTTCATTTAAATCTGAAACAACCTCCATTGATATTTTGGGGCTTATTGAGCTAAGAGAATTAACATAATCCTCATCACAGCTAATAAAAAAGATGAATNAAATCGTAAGNAGTAAANTAAAAAACATTATTTTATTAGCATCATTTGTTTTTGGCTTGAAATACCTTCAGAAGTTTTTAGAGAGTAAAAATAAATTCCTGATGTTAATTTAGATGCATCAAATGTGAAACTGTATAATCCTGGAGATAATGAACCATAATTTACTTCTTGAACAAGATTTCCAACAATATCGTATATAGATAAATTAACGATAGAATTATTTTTTATATCAAAATCAATTGATGTTGTTGGGTTAAACGGATTTGGATAATTCTGGTACAAAGAAAATTCTTTTGGCTCAATATCAGTACCAAGCAACAAAGATAAATATTCAATCACGCTTCTAACAACAAGATTATTATCAGATTGCTCAAGAGTTTCAAGTATTTCCTCAAAATTTGATCTGTAACTACTACCAGCATCCAATTGNTCAATATCATAGCACAATGTTGAATTTTCAGAAAAAGTATAAACCGCAGTATTATCCCAATTGTATAAAATTGCCGACAAGTCTAAATGATCAATAAACCCATCACCATTTGTATCAGCATAAGCAGCACAAATATCGTCCCAATCATCGGAAGCGTATTGCATATGCCATTCCAGCGACTGATATTCTCTTGGAGTGCCAATATTATGCCAAAAAATTCCTAAACCATCAACATCCTGCGCATTAACAATTCCATCTCTGTTAACATCTCCGGGATACAAAGCGAACGTACAGCTACCGTCATATATTGTACATTCAGAGCAAAAATTTGTAGCATTAGAATCTGTACATCCAGTACATTGACTGTTGTCACCTGTACAAATACCACAGTCATCAATTCCATGATTAAATGCAAATTCAGAGCCAGAACCAATTCCAATGTATCCTTGGCAAGCAATATTGCCCAAGTATCCTTCAAAAGCGGGATTAGTACATATTGGAGTCCACTCAGCGCATTGACCTTGACAATCTCTAAACTGGTTGAAGCCATCNCAAACCCCGCATAAATCAACAGAGTTTGAGTTGCAATCTGGATTTGAATCAAAACTATGATTATTAGGATCAATAGATATTAATCCACAAAGAGTATTTTCAGATACATTACAATTAGGTAAAAAACCACAAACGGAAATTATATCTTCGGACTCAGGATAACCACACTCTTCAATAAAGTTAGTTGAATCTGCTTGCCCATCCAAATCACAATCAGGATACCAATCCTTATTTTCAGCCGAACCATTACATATACCATTACAATCTTTTGACTGATTATTTCCTAAACACTGGCCACAATCATCTACACATGAGCCATTTTCTGCATCGTTATCATAACATGTATTTGGACAATTAGGTTCATAATCGATTTCTGCNTCAGACATAATGCAATCAAAATACTGTTCAAATTCATCGCTGTAATAATTTGGTATTGTTTCATCTGCACTGCATAATGGGGAGTTATCGCACTCAACTAAATCACCTCCAATAAGTCCATCACCATCAAAATCTCTNTAAAAATTTAATAATTGCGCCTCACCAAAGCATTCTCCAGAACAATCAAGAAATGAACCCGCAATATTGTTCGTAGAACCACCAGAGCAAACTCCGCAATCATCCTCAAAAGCCTGCCCCCACACGTCACCTGCACAATCTTGACCAACCCAACTTATAACATCACTTGTTCCCAATATCCATATTTTTGGTACCCATTCATATGTCATAAGCATTAATTCTCCAAACTCATCATAAGTATAAAATTTAGTTTCTACATTATTCAGACCAGGCGATAAGTCTTTTACAGTTAAGTACTGCCCATCTAGCTGGGCACTATTGTAGTCAACATTTACTGTCAAAAAAGGTCCACCCCCTGTTGGTATCGGATTATTGTCTATATCTCCNCCACTAAAATAACCATCAACATAGCTTAAACTTTCAAGATATTGGTATGATAATGATAAGTTTGAAATTGAATTAGTGGACACTACATTATCAAAACCGTTTAAAGTAAAGTTAAAACTTGCAATTGGAGAGTCGCTATTCATGTTAATGTACANATCGACATTATCAGAGTCGTTGTAAACAACTTGATNGAGAAACAATGTTACATGTTGAGCAATTGTCATTGATACGAATATATATATAAGTAATAAACTTTTCATTTTTTTAATCCACTTTTAGTTTAATCAATCTATTTTTAATATTATATGAAATATATCACATTCAGCTGAAATTTTGACCTCAAAAATTATTTAATGTAAATATTTGATTTATTAAACATTTTTTAAATGAATAAGAGTTTGCTCAGGAAAAATAATTTCCTCGTTATTAAGAAATTTGTTAATCGGTATCCATGAAGCAATAAATTGTCTAAAAGGACCTTCATTACCTACTATTTCTTTCATATCATAAACACTCTGATCCTCAAATTCAACCATATACAAACTAACATACTCATGAGATTTTTCTCCTTTGTAAGAAAATATATTCTCATATATACCTAATTTTTTTGTTATTAATATGTCACGGTTTATTTCTTCCTTGAATTCTCGCCTCAAAGTCTGAGCTGAATCCTCTCCAAATTCTACATGCCCACCAATCGAACGATAAAAACTTTTATTTGATACTTTGTCAACAACTTTGTAAACCAGAATTTGTGAGTTCTTAACAACCAAGCCATGAGAGACACACTGAATTATCACGATTTAAAAAAATTTTTTAAACCAACTAAATGGCGATTTAGTATCTTTCATGTTTACAGTCTTAACTTTGTAAGATGTTCCAGCTGATAAAGTTTTAACAATTAGAGCATCATCAACTTTGCTAGGATCATAATCAACAGTTAGTATACCTTTTTCAAAGTCCACACTTGAAGATTTAACCCCATCAATTTTCTGAGTAATATTATTTACTGTAAAAACGCATCCACCTACGCAAGTCATACCCTCAACTTTGAATTTACTTGACTCAGGCATTATAATAGATATGATTGAAAAAATTGCTATAATTGTATTTTTTTTCATTTTTTTTCCTTTATTTTATTAGTGTTAATTCTTTCATTATCGATGTTCCAGTATTTAATATGTCTAATTTAACAATATAAACTCCAGAAGCAATGTTTACGTCTGCCTTCCATATCAAACTGTGACTTCCTGAAGGCAGATAACCTTCGTGAAGATTTTTGACTAGTCTGCCATTTAAATCGATAATTGATATCGAAACATTTGCAGGGACTTTAAGTTTTACATTTATATTGGTGGAAGGATTAAATGGATTTGGATAAATTGAGCTGATATCATAATCTGATGGTAAGTAAATTTCATCATTACTAAGGACCTGACTTTCAACTAAAAATTTTATTGCCAAACCATTACTCAATGTACTTGCATCAGGATGATAAGAATAGTTAAAAAGATATTCAACTCCCTGATTTTTGTCAGGTGATTCTATTCCTATTGTCGATCCATGATCATCAATATCAGTAATTTGCTTGTACTGAAATACAATAACACCATCACCTGTTTCAGTTTTGTGAAAATTTGGATCAAGCAAAATTAACTGAAAAGTTTCTTTATCACATGCATCTGGACATAAATCATCATTCTCACCATTTGCAAGTTCATCCCATTGAACAATAAATCTATTGTTTTGGGTATCATTATAAGAGAATATATTGAATGGCTCCGTACCAACATTATCGTCCAAATCATCATAAAATGGAGCAAGAAGACCATATGGACCAATAGGAAAAGTAATAGAATTATTAAAAAAGTGATCTATAACCTCGCAATCAGGTAAGTCTCCATCCCCATTTAAACATGGTAGAAAAGAGGCCCATCCATTAGAGCCTATTGTAATTTCGTCATATTCTTCTCCGTAAAACTTAAAATCAAAACCTATAGGAATGATTGTATGACTATCATCAGTCAAATTTAGATTCGTACCAACTTGTTTTATTTCAATCCAATCATATACTGGAGCCAACTCATGATCAGAATTAGAATCAAGAAAGTAGTATCCATAATCATTGTTTAGGTTTACTGAATCATCATATTGGTTAGTTGGCATAGCTGAGCCATCATCAGATGTAATTTGTAGAGTGAATTTTTTTTGTTTATAACCTGAACGATTTATATAAAGGTCAAAGGTATCTCCAACACTCAATTCATTTAAATCAATATCTAAAAATCCTTCATGATTAGATAATCCTTTCGCAATAATATTATTATTCTTAATAGCAACACCTACCACATCTATTAAGGGTAATCCGTTTTCATCAGTAATAACTGTAGAAATATATTTATGTTCTAGAGAACTATTAGAATCAAAGATTGATGACATATCGCTTGGTTCTTTTAGCCAAACGCTTATACTTGGATCTCCCAAAACAACGTAAACATGATGATAAAATAAAGGAATGTTTGTAGGATTCTTGCCAACAACAAGGTCTTTAAATTCATTATACACAGCCATCTTACCATAGTGAAGCGCTGGTGCGAGTTCATGAACTTTATGTTCAAGTAAACCATCCCACATCGCACCACAGATAACATTGTTAAATCTAGTATCAGTATCTAAATCAGAAGGGCCCACAACAGCAACAGCTCCTTTTTGGTTAAAAATACTGCCAGCAGTAATTAATTCTTCACCAAAACAAAAAGATTGAGTCTCATTACCAAAATCAGCTGTATTGCAAACAAAACTGAATACAACAGGCAATTTATCATTACCACCTAGTTCGCCAATATCATCCAAATGAAACTTTGGTTTATGCCAACCTGTTGCATCTCCCCAACCTCGGTAATTAACTACTCCAATACCGTCATTAAAAGAATTTTCAATTTGAGGATTTATTTCTGCTGTTTGATAGTTTCCAGTATGAAATAACGCTGTATCAATTCTTTCATATCCATAATCATACAGCTCTTCCATGAGCCATTTAGTAGTCCATACAGGTGTAACTGGCCAGGTTGAAGGTTGATCCGCATTTCCGTTATAATTACCTGCCACCATTAAAGCATTATTGAGATAGGATGCGTCGATTTCATTAGGACCAAACTTAAGTGTGTAGTAATTTATATTTCTCATTATTAACTTCGTTATATCTTGCTCTTCTGATATGGACCACCTTCCAATAAAAAACTTAGGATTGTATACGTCTTCTTCATTTTCACCCCAAAAAGTATATGGATAATCAGTTTGGTCATTTACAATTGGTGGATTGTACGAAGGTATAGTAAATGTTGGTATGTTGTAATTGTCAAGACTTTGATTTACATCGCCAACAAGAAGTACATACTCAAGCATTGGATTTGATTCATAATAATTCATTAGATAATTCTTTAAATCCTGAGATGTTTCTCCATTGATACCCTCAATGAAATCGTTCCCTTGGCGAAATGATATCACATCAACATCAAACCCTTGTGTTTTTTTAAAGTCAATATAATTATAACCAATCGCACTGTATTCTAATCTGGAATAAAAATCTGCATTTGCTAGAACTATTAAAAAAGTTCCTCTTTTATACCCAGTTACATCATTATCATCTAGAATATTTTTTTTTGATAATGGCTGTATTGACCCGAAAACACAGGTAAAAGTTAGTAATTGAAATAAAATAAATATTTTGATTTTCATTCATCCTCCAGAATTACATTTAATAATAAAATTATATCTAACAAATCTACGAAACTATCATCATTAAGATCGGAAACACAAATTTGAAATCCAGAAAGCAATGTTGAACCCACTATGTGATTCACTAAACCCACAATATCAGCAATATCTAACTGACCATCATGATTAAAATCACCTAACTTGCAACCCTCCGAAGATCGGAAATAAATTTTCATTTCATCTATTTCAATTCCTCTGTAGCCTAAAGTGATATCTGAATTTATCCCCATAGTCAAAAAAGAAGTTGGTTGGCTTAAGTTGCTATGAATGTATTTATAATGTTTTACCCAATTATGATTTGATAAGCTTAATACATTCAAACTATCAGAGTAGTTGTACACATCAATGAAAAATATATCTTTTTCCCATTCTAATTCATTTTTCATCAATAAACTAATAACAATTTCATTATCTACGATGTCACCAAAATAGTCATCAGAGATTAATGGAATATTTAAATCCAACCTTGAAGGCCCCAATGGACTGTAGTCTTCATAAACAAGGTCACTCTGTGATTTCAAAACACCATTATCTACAACCCAATCTCCATGAACAATATTCCAATTTTGCATTGAGTCAAAGTTATCATAGAAAGATATTTCATACCATTCTAAATTTATATCAAGAGTTTCACTTGAAGTCAACGTGATGTTCTTTTTTTCAGGATAAATATCTTGAGACAAAAATAATAAATCATATTCACCTGTTGGCCATTGAAAATTATTTAAACGCTGAACACTAAAAGTATCTATTTTGGAATTATAACTACGAATCATCTTTACATCTTGTTCATAATTTGAAGGTAAATTTACATTCAAAGTTAATGTATGATTTGGCAGCGGATTTAAAGCTACATCAACTACAGTTATAGAACTACTCGTAGGAACAACTTCATTGACAGTAAATGTTTCATATCCAAAAGCTGAGATTTCTAAAGTAAACGTACCAGCGTTGAGCAACCTTCTATACCTTCCAAAATTATCGGTTAATCTAGGAGAAAGTATAGGTGAATCTAGCTCCATTATTTTTACTTCCGCGGTTATAGGCATATTTGTAATTGCATCTGTAACAATACCAGTTACTTGAAACTTTTCAGGACCATTACCTAAATTAATTCCTGCAGCTCTTCTTAAAAGATGATACGCTCCTTCAATATTTCTTTCAACAGTATCATTAATCAACTCTGTATCATTAGGCTGCATATTTTCTGTACCAACTTCTATTAAATACTGGATACATCCAGTTTTGGCATAAAACCAGTCATGAGCATTTCCTCGCCGAGAACCACTTGGAGCATTATGATAGTTTCCATCTCCAACTTCAACTGGAATTAATTCCGCAATTTCTCTTCCAAGCTGAGAAATAACGGAATAATCTGGTGCAGCTTTACCGCCGGCCCATAGCCATGGATAAATTACTCTTTCTGATACGCACCCAGACCTTGAACTATGATAAGCTATAGATAGTAGAAAATTTTTCTGAATTGCAAAATCTCTAATTGCCTGAATTTCTTTTTCAGAAAATGGATCTGCTCCCCTGTAGTAATCATAGTGTGAAATATAAGATGGATTTCCAGAACATCCACTATCCAAGGAATTTACAGGATCTCCAAAAATCCAATTAAAATCATAATTACGATTAAGATCTACGCCATCAAGATCATTTCCAAATCCCTGTGGGTTAAAATCAAAAATTCCGTTTCCGTTTACATCATGCTTATTTTTTCGGTAAGTAACGTCTTGCATCCATTGCCCATTTTCATCGTTCCATCCATGAACGACTGTATGTCCTTCTGGGTTGTGTGTAGGAACTATCCAAATTTCAGCATTGTAAAGTACACCAATCAATGTATTTATATCAGATGGATAGTTTTGAGGGTAAAGAAACCTCTCTATTAGTGACATAGAAATTTCAACTCCAAGAATTTCTTCAGAGTGACACTGACCAAGAATAAGGACTCTTGGCTTATCTAGAGTTTGATCTGCATTAAACGATAGCTTGACAGCGTATATAGGTAAATCATCTTCATGAGAACTACCGATTTCTTCAAGTTTAAAAATTATACCACTGTTTGGATAATATGGGCTTGGATTTGGATTTTCAGAAAAATTTTGATTCCACATCATTAAACTATCCACTATATCTGAGTAAGTATGATATCTCTCATTTAGAGGACTCTGAGAAAAACTTATAGCCAAAAGAATAACTAAGTACAAATATTTATTCAATTTAGAAGTACCTACTTTAAAAAAGTTATTTTTTCNNACTTTGATAAACTATTTTTTTTATCAATTAATTTAACAAAATAAATACCTGATGANACCTCAATACNTGGNCTCCAATCAACNTTATGAAGTCCTGAATTTTTAACTCCATTGAATAAAACATCTACTTCTCTTCCTTTTGAATCATAAACTGCTATTTTAATATTTGTANTAACTNCTAANCTAAATTCAACTTTTAATGAAGGATTAAAAGGATTNGGATANGTAGCANTAATTGAAAAANCTTCCGGNTGATNATATNTATCATTGCTCAGNGGNTCAAGATATGATGAATANGATTGNGCAAAAATGTTATTAAGGAATTCTTTTCCTGAACTTCTTAAATCGTCCCANTAGATAAGATACTCNCTTTGNNCATTTGAATTACCTTCNTACATTAAACCAACTTTTGGATTAAGTTGATCAAAATCTGCACCACAAAGTAACACCCCTCCATCNGAGAGTAAGTTTTGATAANTAAAAAGTTCTTGAAAATAAANATCNGTGTATACTCCATTTCNACTATCTTCCCANGCAATCAAGAAAGTAACATCATTTGAAAAAACATAAGGATTTGTCTGATTACCTCCTGATGTATTAGATGCAGTAGCAAGTTCAATTTCATCGGANATCTCCCANACATCTACANTNGGANAGGTACTTATAACGTCCAAGGTTTTACAGAAAATGTCGTATTCAGTTCCTANCCTAAAATCTTCCCAACANATTAAAGCTANTTCATTAGAATTAACGTCTAAAGAACTCGATTGCTGATCATTAATTTCNTTAGATATAATTAGNCCACTATCATCAAATAATAATTGACCAGATATAGANATTAGTTGCGANTAAATATCATTTGANCCTGATCTGTTATCNTTAAANGTGACTAAAATTCCTTCTGANATCATATCAAAATCTTCAATATATTGATCGCTTTCNNNGNTACATAANCTATTTCCATTNTCCTGCCANCCTTGACTTAATTGGCCATTTGAATCTATNCTGATTGCATTAGCTTTTGTNCCNANAAAATTACCNGAATTATACAAAACTANTATACCACCNCCATCTTGCACATCNANAGAAAGNCCACCGATNACATTNTCATCTGANGGAATGAAACCGTCTGTCAACGTNTCAACAATTTTAATTGGNGAACTCCATGTNGGTGCTCCATTTGATGAATATTGCATAACATAAATATTATTTGCAAAGTCTCTATTATCTGAATAAACATAATAAACTAAATCTTCGCTTGAATTATATATGATTTCATAATATTCTTGCGANGCTTGATTATTTNCATCGACNGGAGAAAAAGAATCCAANGTNTTTAAATCANTATCNAGAACAGTNTANNATTGATTNATATCNCCATCAGTTTGTCCAAACCCCATAAATAAATTATNTCCGGTGAAAATTATTGAAGAGTTTGANTGATANGGNTTTTCTGATAAAGCTACTCCATTTTGNGAATNTAATAAACTTGTATCATNATTAAGTTTTAAACCNTATGTTAGATTTTGAAAAGGNCTAAACCTNCTATCGTCCCANCTTATTAGAGCCTCATTATTTAAATATGTTAAATTTGGCGATTGTCCNTTNCCATCAATTCCAAAAAACATTTCTTTTCCCTGATCTTCAAATAAAAGTGAATTTANATTTGAATCAATAAGCTGCGAAAATAATCCTATACTNCCAGACCTNCTGTCACCCCAAAGAGCAATTGCNTTNCCATTAAANCCACGNATGATTGGTCCAAACTGATAGTAGTCTTCATTGCAAATTGACAATCCATTTTCAGGAAATGANACATTATCATTTGAATCAATATGCTGAATNTAGACATCAGTTTCNGGATATGGAGCTAATCTTTCNTCAAGCCAAATNTAAAATACTCCTCCTAANCCGTCAGTAGTCAATCTGCATTGNTCTTGNATGCCNGACTCNCTNACAATAGAGCGACCATCATTTTCCCAAAAAATATTATTTAAATGATCAACTTTTTGCGAGAANATATCNNTNTTAGAATTTCTAAANTCTTCCCATATNATAAAAGCAGCTCCAGGAGCAGCTTTNACTCGAGGNTTAATTTGATTGGCCTCATTNGTACANGCGGGAACACCTTGACTTGAGAGAACTTCATTTCCNTNAACATCTAAAAATTGATAAAAAATATCTCCAAACTCATTACTGTTTCNGTGATCTTCCCAAACGACGATTGAAAAATCTTCATCATAGTAAGTAACTTTTGGATATAANTGATTACCTNTTTCTGAACACAAAGATATNCCNCCNTCNNAAGGTTCGCTCCAAAGTGTTTCACATGNTTGGTTAATTCTTTGCGCTCTAATATCAGCATTNTCTGAAATAATGTTATCACTCCATACAAGAATTGCATGACCTAATCCGGCTTTTTCTATACTTACNTTNTTGTGATATGATTCATTTGATANAATCGGCATACCAATTCCAGCAGANATCGCTCCAGAAGNAGTTAAGTGAGTACCATAGATATGCCCATAAGAACTAACTGTAAGATCTTTCCATATGACATACGCACCCCCTTGTCCATCTGAACACATGTTNGGCGAAACCTGCTTTCCAGGTTGNGTNGCAAGACCTATNCCTCCAAGNTCCCAAGATAATTCGCCGCTGGAATTAACGTGCTGAGCATANATATCACCATCATCTGGCTCATNTTTATAATCNACCCAAACTATATAAGCACCTCCCTGACCATCNGCAATNAATATTGGATCNTCTTGTCTNCCTATNTCCTGAACCACAGTTAANCCATTTTCTCCCCAAATTTTTTCACCATTTTCGTTTATTTTTTGNANGTANATATCTCTTCCNCCCTGNCTNGTATCAGACCANGCAAAAATAAATTCATTAGAGTNATCAAGATCGGCTGTTCTTTGCCANTCNATGTGAACACCTTGNCTAACTGCTAAACCNTCNTNTTCCCANTTGAATTGAGNAAAGGAAAAACCAAATAATACAATTAATGTCANAATAAAATTCATATTAANATCCTATTTTATAAATTTCTANTCCTTGTCTAGTTGCGATNTAAATTAAATTTCCTTTGATTTTTAAATCATATGCATATTCAGTATCNAGATTAGCATAAGGGGANATAAATTCTCCACCCTGCCATTGGTAAAGTTTTACACCATCATTTCCTGTAGCNAATCCAATTATNCCATTATCGTAATCAATNCCTTTAACAGAATATCCTTCNGCAAAATNTATTAAATTTGTTGGAATATTTGNATCAGATTCAAGTAACGCCATGTAACACCCCTTATCATTTGAAAACCCTCCAATNACTGCATTTTCAAGNGCCAAAACACATTGAGCCTCTCCACCAGATTTATTAAAAGTTAATGTTCTATCAAAATTTTGACTTTCATTTTTTTCAAAAACTATGACTCCNTCAGTTTCNTTCGCCACAACTAATTTNTCATGATTATAATTTATCTCTTTTGAATCGTAGCTNAGATTTGATATGTAATTGCAATCATCTAAAACTAAATCTATGCTTTGCAATGTTCCGCTNTCAGAGTTCGGAACAANATTGATTTGCCTNTTTACCAAGGATGTTGAATACTGCANAAATTCATCATCATCGGAATTCTCGTTTAAATCNGTATGCTTCATCAANGAATAAATNATATGCGTTGTGTATCCNANNAAATTATCTGGTTCAGACTCATCTANGGTAATATCAAGATATTTCCCTTGATAGCAATAATCATTTGTAAANCCTGGNTCNATTGAAATTCCGTTCTCATTNTCAAACCAAATNCCAGANGATCCTCCGCTGTATTTATCAAGCATATANACAACTCCTTCACCNACGGTTGAATTAGAGAGTATAACTCGNTCAATACTATCNTTATTNTATTCAGAACTATGATCTTNCTGAGGTATGATTTCTGTAAAGACTGGNAAATTACTACTATCAAGNTCATATTTTATTCTTAAATATCCTCCGTTCGATACNGCCAAAACTATTGTGCTATCCNATACATCNACATCAANACANTAGGTNTCAGTTTCATATATATTNTTTTGAGAAAATGATACCGCANTAGTCTCAGATGGACTTTTGCATCNCCAAAAAAGGATTATTGTAAGNTAAAATATTATTTTTAAGTATTTTGTCATCAGTAAAATAAATCNATNTCAATGTCGCGTGTAATCTTTANNATCAAAGAANTATCATCAAATGTTTTCAAAGATTCAACCCAGTCAAATTCCGAATCTGTTNTACGAAATCTNATACTATATTTTAATTCAATATTTGTATGNTTTTGAAATTCNTTTAAAGCTGAAATCAAGAAAACATATTCAGCATGCATTCTGCCATTGTGAAGAGGGTCAGACTCAACNTNTGATGAATATNTCCTTTCAGAAAATTTAAGCCCAAATACAAGATTTTTCAAATATTCAATATTTTTTTTCTCAATNGAAAGTTTAATATCATTTTGGTCNAAAGATCTNTCAAAGGCTGATGATGTCATACCATTATCAAAAGTATTATTNTTAGCATAATGATTTGAAAATTCTAGATTAANATAATAATTCGNAAATCTATGNGANTGATAAAAAGAAACTTTATTNANATCCAAATCAAACTCAGTAAAACTAGGGTTAAAAAAGTGATTTATTTTTGAAAATTCGANTTTTGAAAAACCTTTTTTNTACGCTTTGAATGAATAGTTNAAGTATGCATTCTCTGAATCNTAGATACATTTTANAAAATCGNTTGANGGAGAATCTTNNTCTTGAAAAAATCGCAAAAAATTATTATTTCCAACTTTATATCCAATTTTTAGCCAGCTATAAGGACGTACTTTNTAATCAAACCTTNTAGAAAAATATGTTTTTTGTTTATCAATCGAGTTTGNAAAATTTGNATGACTGNNAAAAAATATGAANTTGGTAGTATTTTTNGTTANATAAGGGGNATAAATGATTTTTAACTCAGGTTTTATTATNGCACTATCAAAAGTTNAAGATTTACCAATATAGTCGTTTATTTTTTGACCATTTTTTTCTGAATCAGAAAATCTNTATATGTTGTCGTTGTATCCAAACGANACACCATANTTAAAATANAAAGGAACTAATAACCTATTTTTTAAAGATATAAACTCTGTGCAAAAACAAAGATTTAAAGNTAAAANTAAAAATGAAACTTTACNTATCAAGCTTNTAACCNANTCNAAANANTACATCTTTATTGCTTGANGTAATAAGTTCTATCTCTATATCGTANATATCATTACCAATCCCAAAATTAGTTTTCCTATTAACTGNAACNGCACTTCCNGAAATGTTATCAGCCATGATTAATCCCCATTTACTTGATTTTTGTGCAAACATATGATAAGTNCCAAATAGCTTTTCATTCTTTCTAATCTTATATTGATAATAATCTCTTCCAGTCTCTTCTGGAGCAACAAGTCTGGTGTCAATAAAGACAGTNCCNGAGCCTTCTANNGTNAAAGANAATTTGTTCTTNNTNTCAATNGTTTTTAGCAAATGAAATTGAATATTCTTATCCTTATGATTTTTTAATATTTTTTGACTCAANTTTTCATTAACCNATACTTGTTCANTATTTTTCTTCAATTTAAAGTGGTTTGATATAAGCCTAACCAAAACCTTGGAATTTGAATCATTGGTATTNAGCTCAATTTGATGCTTACCNTTNGGTATATTTATTACATCTTTTGCTGANAGAGTNTAGGAATGTTTTGGATGTTTTCTACTGAAAGTATTTGAATCCTTCCTCAAAAAATTANTTATAGTTAAGGAATCTTTAAAATTCTCTCCCTTTATTATCAAATTGAAATCATATGGATTTATNCTCTTNGAATGCTCAGGAAAAGCTAGTCTTGAATATATATTTAAAATNCANGGACCCTCAACAGAGTAAACTACTTTATTTTGAAAAAGGTTATANTAGTCTCTATCTTTGNTATGAATACTTAAAATTTCTTTTCCTGNNATATCNATCGGAATAACTTCCTTTGAGATTATAAAACTNANAGNTATAATAATTGTTTTNAATAATTTAATCAGGNTCATATGAAGACATCCTNNTCTTAATCTGAAAGTGACTGTATATNCCAACAGACAAAACTAGAATTAATGAAGCCGNNAGGCAAGGAATAACNATCCAAAAATTATATTTTCTNTCNATAAATAAATTTGCTGTTTCNTTACTAGATAAAAACCAATTATGANTNTTAATNNTATCATCTACCCAATTAGTTTTTGTCCAGTCAATTGAAAAGTCACCACCTGATAAATTTATTTCAGGAAGCTTACCAGATATCAAATTTTTTATATCNATAATATTAATAGCTGNTNCNCTATAATTTGGAGAATTNGAAAATCTATTTAANACGCAATCATCAAAATCTTTTTCATANATNTCTTCAAGAAAANTCGATGACAATATTCCATGAGATTTTCTAATNTTTTCATTTGATCCAATNCTCGCATGNCCTCCTCCAACGTTTATNAATAAATCANAAGGAGCAAAATCATTTTTCAAATCATAGATATTCATTCTAGCATCAATGTAGTATGATAAATCCGTCTCATTTTCTCTGAAGATAAAATCTATATCNTATTTTTTNATATTTTCTTTTATTTTNGCTATGGATTGTGAATCAAGACCAATTCCTATATCGGAACCTNTTCCNANTGAGACCGCTTTNGACTGAAAAGTAGATGGAAATATTTTTTGNTCTATTAGAATCTTNTCCATNTCAAGCCAAGAAAATTCATCATAAGATATAGCTCCATAATTAGAACCNCTCAAAGANGTAATTATTACAGGTTCAATATTCATTGCTCTACAAGCNCTTAATACTGCAATNTTTGCTCCAGGAAATGAGCTTGAGAACGCAATNGCTACATTTGGTTCCGCTGATCTATTCGAAATTTTTTTCAAACCTGCCTTTTGCATTAAATCAACAATGAAAGCAGCAAAGCTNGGGTTTAAAGTTGAAAGTTTTGAAGTTGGATTTCCAGCTAAATCATCTTGATAAAATACNAGCCCTGTTTCNAGAGGATCNAGTGATGANAAGGGNCTTCCATCATTTATTATTTCTTCANCNGTATCATAAGTTTTATTATTATTNGAATCAATATAAACTTCACCTTCNTCTAGTTTCTNATTNGGAATNTTTAAAAAACTAGATCTCAGAACTTTCATAGCATTAAACATGTANTTAGATGCTGTTACTTTCTGATTATAAAATGATTTTTTGTAATCTTTTAGAGANTTAAATGAAAANAATACCATCAATANGCAAAATAATGCCATCCCAATCANTACTGATAATTTTTGAATTGCTGGTCTAAACACTAAATTTACCTCCNGAAACTAATATTAAAATCATTGCCACTATTGATGATGTTATTANTATNACNCTNATTGTTCTGAANACACCTTGACGNTCCATCCAGCTAGCTATAAGCCCGGGTATAATATTTCCAATCACAGAAAGATCATATGATTCGNTTACATCNGAAAAATATATTTTTGAAATATAACCAAGNAAAAAGCCTAACAANAAAGANAAAACCAATCTTCGCTTACCATAAANAAGCAAAAAATANGANAANGATTTTATAGTTAAAAAAGTTANNATACTNACGAAGAAAGTTACAANGATNTTTACAGGNTCATCCATATANANNGCAATATANCCAGGGACAATTATTCCACCTGCAGTCACTCCCAATGTCTCTGTAAAAAAGAGNCTTAATACCATACCNATTCCAATGGCNATTTCAATCATTTAATCTAAACCTCTTAATTTCTTTAACAAAAGTATCNCCCCAACCCACAATATTACCNATACCGAAAATTATATNTTTATCCAAATCTTTCATAGAATGAATTATTTCTGCAGGTTNTGCNNNGTCTTCAAATTGATGAATATCTATACCNTTTGATTTNAAATCATATTTTTTCATAAAACTNTCTAATTTACTACCTCTAATNATAAGTTTATCAGGAATTATTTTATCATATATTAAACTTAAGAGTTGATGTGTTCTATATTGCCTATCAGATCTTGTNTTTAANAAAATACAAANTCGNTGATTTGAGAATCTATTTGAAATTTTATCGCAGATTTCAAAAGTNGATTGCGGATCATTCGCCGCAAAAGCATTTATGAAGTAACTTATTTNTTTATCAATAAGTATTTTCCAAATTAATANTGCACCTGGATCNGGTTTATTTTTTAATATACCTTTTAAAGCATCANTTCTNTCAACTCCAACAATTTCACATACTGCAACTGCAAGNTCTACATTATCTTGNTGCTCGAAGTAATCAAATTTTTTCATAAAACTNTCATNNACTATATTTTTTTTCGCAAACTTAACATCNCTATTTCTNCGTTTAGCTACNTCNACAAACGNTTTAGAAAAATTATCTTGNTGTATTACCANCGATCCNCTATTTGGNATACTNTTACTNAAAGAGGCAGCAATATCTTTCATTGTNTAACCCATTTCNTCNAGNTGGTCAGGCCTAACATTTGTGATAACNCCTATTTTTGATTTAATCATTTTATGTTCCGAAATCCATTGATATTGAGGTTGTACAGCCATACATTCTATAACNAGAATATCNATNTTCTTTTTTGCAAAACCTCTAATAAGNTGAACCTGTTCCCCAATTGATGCAGATCTAAGCCTGTGTATACTTATNTCAANCCCTTTATCATTAATTATTCTTGGNGAAGATCCTGTAGTTTTTGCATAAACTTTTTTTCCACTTTCNCGAAGACCTGAAGCTATCANNCTAGTAACACTTGATTTTCCTCTAGCTCCATTAACATGTATTCTNAGNGGAATTTTTTTTAAATAATAACTATGNACNTAGGATTCAAAAAAACCAATAGCAANCAGTAAAACGAAAAGTATTATCAGAGAAAATAAAATCAATTTAAAATAACTAACCCTCTAATATCATGTTNATTAATAAAATTACNTCCAAAATNTTNACACNTGAATTTTGNCTNGTATCAGCAAGATATTCAGAAATACCATTTAAATTTTGAATATTNAGAATGTGATTTACAATNAGAACAATATCNAGNACATCCGTGGAGCTATCCTGATTAACATCGCCNAAATTATAAACGTTNGTATCTTTAGTAGTNATAAAAATAGCTGATTGATTTGTAATCGGGTTAGCTTGATTAGGATATTGATTGTTGTAAGAATATTCCAAACCAATTTCGCCAGTATGATTTTCTATCCCGATTGTTGAAAATACTGGATGAAAACTATTTGATGAGGATGTGTTATTGAAGTCCTTGTATTGAATTTTAATCTCTCCATCACCAGATGGTGTATTTGTATTTAAGAGCAGTATTTGAAATGTTTCAATTGAATTTTGATTAAATGTTCTCATGTTTGACCACTCAATAATAAAAATATCATTTATCTCATCGAAATAACTAAATATCCCACTATCATTTGTTGTAACAAGGTCATCCCAGAAAGCAGCGATCATGGGGGATGGTCCTCCTGGGCCAGGTAATGGATAATTTCTAAACGATTCCATTGAAGATAATCCAAACGAAATCCAGCCATTTGAACTAATCGATACTTCAGCATAGCATTCACCATAAAAACAAAATTCGAAAGGCAAATCAATAGTCTTAGTGCTGTTTTGTATATTGACTCCATTTCCTGAATCGAATATTAATAAGTCAGTCCCATTTCCTCCAATTGAAGGATCTATTTCAATCCAGTTGTAAATTGGTGTGAGTTCATATCCATAATCAAGATTATCATAAATATAATATCCGTATTCATCAGGGCCAAAAGGATCAAATGAATCAGCGATTCCAACTGTTGCTGAAAAGGGTATCGATTGATAAAAATTCTCTGAGGATATTTCAACGAAAAAATTTATAACTGATCCATTAATAATATTATTACTGAAATTAAAAGAAATTGGTTCAATTAAGAATGTTTCATAATTGTTTGTTGAATTGAAAATATGATAATTATTTAATATTTCAACATTATTATTTGATGAAATTAAAGCAAATTCATATTGATTACCAATTGATAGCATATCTGAACTTAAGCTCATAGATAAATCAATACTATCGCCTGGGTGAAGATTTTCAAGCAAATCTTGCTCGTTAATGTGAAAACTGGGAGCCCTAACTTCAAGGTTTACAATAAAATCTATCGTTTGAAATTCATTTGAAATATTAAAAATAACGCTTATTAGATCTTGATTGTTGATGCTATTTGGGTTGATTTGAAATGGTCCGATTGTTGCACTTTCGTTAATTTCGAAACTCATATCAAAATTGGCGATGCTTGCATTATCAGTTAATACTGAAGATGAGACATTAAATGAATCTAAAAATTCTGATTGATTTGAGATATTAAGAAAAATATCGACTGTCTCATCAATATTAATGTATCCATCTTGAGAATTTTGGGGTTCAACAACATAGAAAGAATCAACCGAAAAAGTAGGTTCAAAATTAGATATTAACAACTGCGATTGGTACGGAACAAAATTTTTCTTTGAAACAGTAATAAATAAGTCTGATATTGGATATATTGTAATTTCGAAATAAACAGCTCCTGATTCATTTGTCGGTAAGGTAAAAGATTCAGAAGAGTATTCATCAAAGATTGTAACAAGAGCATTTTCAACAGGATAGCCCTCAATATCACTAATTGATACCTGAAAAAAATTTGAACCAATCGATACAGATTGGGAGTGATCAACTATCATTTGTTTCGGTTCACTCGTCCAAAGTTTTAAAGCAGGATCACCAATAAGATTATTCCAACGGCTAAAATTATTAATCATATCGGTTGCGCTTGAATTATATGAATTATACAAAGACAGCTTGCCGTTAACTAAAGCTCCTCCAGCAGATTGAATATTTTTTGTAAATATACCTGAATAAATACCCATTTGCACAATATTGTTTGGAGCTGTGTGCGTAGAAGAAGTTGCTGTGCCAACAGCTGCAACAGCACCTTTTGGATTTGTAGCAGAACCTACCCTGACAAAATCTTCTGACAATGATGTATAATTAAAGTCTCCCGTTGAGCATGTTATAAAGGTTGCAAATGGTGTCATGTAGCCATTATTTGCATTTTGTAAATGAGTAGAGCCGAAACCACTTGTCCCAATATAGCCTCTATAATTAAAATATAACAGTCCTTGAGATAGCTCATTTTGCATCCAGGACGAATAATTTCCAGCACCATAATTTGTTTGGATGTTTCCAAATTGCCCAATTTGTAAAAGATTTTCAATGTATTCGTTGGTTATAATTGTAGAATTTCCGGATGATGAAGGGTCTGCGACTAATGCAGCACGATCGTACCAATCAGAGCCAGTAAAATTTAAAAAACTCGCTTTTTCATAAGCGAGAGTTTTATTAATAATATTTGTCAGATCTGATTGTCCTTGTGCAGAAATTCTTCCAATTATAATTTCTGGGAGCAAATCATCACCTTCAAGCAGCGAATAATCGTAATCACTGGAACCCCCCGTGGAACTAAAAAAAGGTATTTGATAACTTCCATCTGTATCACCAACAAGCACAACATACTCAGGAGGATTGGGCCAATCTTGATAAGCATTTTGAATGTAATTTTTTATTGAATCTCTATCATAGTTCAATTCGCTTGTTGAGACAGTATTTACATCATATCCTAACTGCTTCCTCCAAAGAATTAATTCTTCAAAACTAGCCTGATTGATTGAATTTCCTCCACAAATATATAGGATTGAAGGATTGATATTAGATTCATTTTGTCTGAAACTGTAATTTGTTAATAGAGATGACAATAAATTATTAAACTCGGTAGAGTTAGGCTTACTGCTGCTAGCATAGGAATAAGTACTGTCGACTTCTACCTCAAATTCATTATATAAAAATATTTGATTCTTGTCTAAGTCCTTAAAATAAGGCAACACAGAAACCTGAAAAACCCCAATATCTCTCATCAACATTTTTTTTGATATATGGTAGTTAAGTCTAAAACCGTCATCAGTAATGAATTCATATGAATCTTTTTTAATATAGTCAATTTTTGAGTAAGGTTTGCTGATTGCTTCCTTTTTTTTACTATTAATAATTATATTTATTTTTATATCATCTAAACTTTCTGCAGCAACCATAAAATTAGCGCTAGCTTTTTTTTGATCTGAAAAATCCTGTGCAACATTTATGATTTCATCATTAGAAACAATGAGGTCAAACTTAAATTTTAAAGAGCTTTCGGGGATAATGAGTCCTAAAAAAATAATTATAACGAAAATAATTACTTGGTTTGTGTTTGAAGTTTTAGTGAACATATATGAAAGTTAAGCATTTTTTTAACAGTTAAAGTTTACAAAAAAAAATAATGTTATATACGCAATAATAAAAATCTTACAATTCGTTACAAATTCTTGAAATCCAATTATTAGTTTTGTTAATTATTTTTTGTATCTTTACATATAATGACAAAAAATAATTAAGGAGTAACCAAATTGACTAATATATCAAAAAAAATAAAAGAAGGCTTCACGCTTGTCGAGATTCTAGTGGTTGTTGTTATTATTGGAATTTTGGCTGCAATAGCTATTCCAACCTATTTTAAATTAACTGAAAACACCTACGCCAAAGAAGCGGAAATACAAATCAAGAATATGGTTAAAAGCGCGGGGCAATACAAGCTTGATGAGGGTGAACTACCTCCAGATTGCTGGGAAACTATGAAAGAAACTGGTCACATTGAGATTAAAACTGCCGTTACAGAAAATTGGGAATTTGAATGCTCATGGCAGTGGGATAATACAGATGGTATGTTAGGAACTGTTTCTGCTACATCGACAGATGAAAACAATGCCGGTGCTGGCAATACAGTTGAATTTGATATTGAGTATGAAGAATTTACTGGTTATGGTCAGGGCGCTTCATCAGGTAGCTAATGTCTGATTTAAAAATTAATGACTTGTTAGGATACGCACTTGAAAGTGGATCTTCAGATTTACATTTAAGCGTTGGTTCGTTTCCAATGGTTAGAATCAATGGGGAAATGAAAAAACTTCAATTACCTGTAATGGATCATGAAACCATGAATTCGATACGCGATGAAGTCTTGAATGATAATCAAAAAAAACTATTCAAGGAAAAGCTAGAACTTGATTTTTCTACTTCTCTGGAAAACAAAGGACGTTTCAGAGTGAATTTTTTCAACCAAATAAACGGTTTATCTGCTGTTTTCAGGACTATTCCTTCTGTAATAAAAAATAGCGAAGAGCTTGGTATTGCTCCAATAATGAATAAACTCGCTCTTAAGGATAGAGGTTTAATATTACTTACTGGACCGACGGGCAGTGGAAAATCAACAACCTTGGCAGCAATGATTGATTATATTAACGAAAATAAATCAAAACATATAATTACCGTAGAAGACCCTGTCGAATATTATCACTCATCGAAAAAATCGCTAATTAATCAAAGAGAGTTAGGACAGTCAACGCACTCTTTCTCTAACGCACTCAAATCTGCTCTTAGAGAAGATCCAGATGTCATTTTGGTTGGAGAAATGAGAGATTTGGAAACAGTTCAACTTGCTTTAACTGCAGCTGAAACGGGTCATTTGGTGCTCTCAACATTACACACTTCGAGTGCAGTTAAGACTATTGATAGAATAATTGATGTATTTCCTGCTGGCCAAAAAGATCAAATTCGATCAATGTTATCAGAGAGTCTTGAAGCAGTAATTGCACAAAAATTGTTAATAACAAAAGACGGTAAGGGTCGTGTCCCCGCTTGCGAGATTCTCGTTGCTAATTCCGCTGTAAAAAATCTTATTCGTGAAGATAAGATATATCAAATTCCATCGCTTGTTCAACAAAGTAGTCATGAAGGTATGCAGACTCTAGATCAAGATTTACAAAGATTAGTTTCTCAGGGAGTTGTGCTCAGAGATGCTGCTCTAGAAATTGCTGATGATCCTGAAAAATTTGAAAAAGGCATTTATTAAGAATAGTCGTTTAGAGGGTTTTACTTTAATTGAACTACTTGTTGGTTCAGTAATTGTTGCTATTGCTTCTCTTGCCATGTTCACGGGGATTGATTACATTCAGACGAGCTCGCACAGATTACGAATCAAAGAAAGAGCTTTTGAAGAACTTAAAAGCTACACCGAACTTTGGAAGGGAAAGATAGCTGCAGATGATGTATCAGAGGGGGGTGATTTATCTTACAGTAAGGTTGTGTGTTTAGACCACAATCCACCATTTCAAGAAAATGAGTGTAAAAACGAAGCTACTATTTTTGCCGACATCAATTTAATTGATACTCAAAATTCTAATGCAAAGAGGAAAGGTGTCAAAACACGTATAGAATGGGAAACAGTTTTTGGGGCAACTCAATTAATAGACTTCTATGTTGAACAAATGGTTTTTAGCGAATGAGGATTGATATAACATCCGGTCATACTTTAATTGAGACAATGACTGCATTGGTAATATCTTCAATAATTTCTATTGGTATGTATCTGGTTTTCACTAACGGGAGTAAAAATATCCAGATGGAGGAAATTCTTTTTGATGTTAAGAACTACTCAACAAGTTGTTTAGAGCTAATCTCAGATAAAATGAGGTCTGCCGATAATATTTCTATTAATAATGTTCTAGGATCATCAACAATAACCGTTGAAACATCTGCAAATGGTGAAAGTGAAACTTATATCTATTCAATTATTAATAACAGAATATATGAAAATTCTATACCATTAAAAATTTATGGTGAATCTTTGTTCGTTAATGAGGCAGATTCCTTTGATATTACTATATCATTGGCATGTAATGAAAGCGAACTTTCAGTTTTTGAATCCAGCGTTCCAAATTTAATGTCCTCTATTTATGATATAGACATCAATGTTTTGATTGAATCATTAGAGAACCCAAATTATCAGAAAAATTATAAATCTTCCAAGAGAATTTTTGCCATCAATAAATTTGTTTTAAACCTGGAGTCCTCTTGATAAAAACTAATTTTAAAACCAGTGGGTACATATTATTTGTTTCAATGGCTTTAACCTTGGCTACAACCTTGATTATATCATCTTTCATGGCTTCTATTCCTTCAGAAACACTTCGAATAAATATGAGAATTGCTAAAACAAAGGCATTATATAATGCTGAAACCGGTGTCGCTCAAAAAGCATATCCATTTATGATTAGAAGTGAATTTACTGCTGATACAACCTTAACTGGAGAACTTATTCAAAATTTTAGTTCAAATTATAATCATGATGTAGACATGGGTTTATACTTAGGACCTAAATTAAGTTTTTCTGATTCAGGAGAAAGACAAGCTACAGTTGAGGGAGTAAGTTTTATAATTAATGCTAATGGCGTATTAGATTCTGTAAAACAAAGTGTATCTATTTCAGCTAGGCCTCAAACTCTTGCAAAATATATGTATCTAACTGAGTCTGAAAAAGCTGGGGGCGCGCCTATGTCATTTGGAGGATATGGCCAAGCTGCAAGCGAAGGCCTTGATGCTAGAAGATTTGTTTATTTTGGTCCTGATGATGCGCTTGAGGGTATTGTCCAGTCAAATTCGCTCGTATCAATGTCTTCAGGTGGATGTCCAGACTTTTCCAATGCAACATTTTATATTACTAGACCCGGTGATGACCCAAGTCTTACATGCGATTATCTGGATCTTTTTCAAACAAATAACCCAGATGATATAGATACAGTTTCAACACCTGCTGTAAAACTACCTCCGACTGGATATGAGACACTTAAAAATAACGCTACAATCTTTTACGACTCTGGAAGAAAAATTTATAACCAGTTTGGCACTAAAGATACTTTAATTATGACTGAGGTTGAGTTTTTTGAATCGGGCAGAATGAATCTAAAACAGTGGTGGTACCTCGTTCCTCCACATCTAGATGAAGATGTTACAAACCCAGAAGATCAGATATCTTCTTTTCCTCGACATTTGGATGGAATTGATAACGGAGATATAGATTGTAATAATGGTAACTTAAATTCTTGGTGCTACGATACTGATGGTGATGGAAATTCATGCGATAATTGCTCTACAAATTTATTCAATACAATTTGCGGTAACACTAACGATCTTAGAACGTGTCGTCCATATATTGATTCATTATTTTTTTATCATGGTAAAGGCTATGTTAATGGTCTTTCTAATTTATCTAATATGCCAAATCAGTGGTATAATCTTCAACCTAATCAGGAAAACTTCATTGATCCAAACGTAAGAGGTCCTCATGGACTTAATCAGCATTATGACTTTATGCCTCTAAACTCAATAGGTCAGGAAAATTCTAGCTCTTTATTGATTGATGCAGAATATTTCATTACTAGCCCAACTGTATTATACATTAAAGATGGTCCAGTGAGAGTCAAAGGCTTTTACAAAGGTCAATACACAATTGTGACAGATGAGTACACAACATACAAAAGGCACGCTCACAATCAAATAGCTTCCGAACCAGAAGACACTATTTGGAATAACATTTGGATTGTTGATGATTTAGTCAATGCTGATGCTAAAAATTCTCCAGGACCTGGACCAGTAAATCATCTTCATGGTAATTTATCTGAATTTCAGCCAAACGATGATTGTTTCGGAGGTTCGCAGAATGTTATGGGCCTAGTATCAGGAGCAAATGTGATTATAGCAAACACCCCCGAAAATGGCCAAAGGGGTTGTGGTTTGGGTGGTGGTTGTAATATTTCCATCAATGCTGCTATTCTAGCATTGAATGAATCATTTGTTATGCATTTTTGGCAAAATTCTACGAACATGCCTCAGACTTTGCCTGTTGAAGGAGGTCGGAGCATTACTGGCCTTACAAATGAGCCACCTTTCGGCGATGGAAGGGGAAGAGGTCAATCTAACAACCAAACTACCAACAATGATAAACGAGAAGAAATATACCTTTGGGGAAGTGTTGTACAAAAATATAGGGGTTACATGCTAAGAAATCGAATCTCTAACTACCATCAAACAACAATGCATGATATTGGTATGGATAAAAAATATTACTATGATAATAATTTATTTTGTACTTCTCCACCATTTTATCCAGCCGTAGAATATGATGATGGAACTGGGGAAATTAGTGTTAACTTAACAAGCTTTAGGAAATCAAATTAATGAGTTTAGGACTAGATATAGGACATTTTAAATCGAAGGTTATTCAACTATCGAATGATGGAGATAATTACAAAGCACTAAATTTGGGTTCAAAGGAAAGTTTCTCCGAAATAAAATCTTTCGACCCTGAAATGATGACGAAAGCTCAGTGGGTTGCAAATATTCAAGACCTACTAAAATCTTTAAAAATTAATCCTCGCTCTCAAAAAAAGATATCATCCTCTTTAATTGGCTCAAGCACAACCATAAAACAAATTGTAACTCTTGAGCTGAGTGGAGATGAGCTTACACAATCTCTTGAATTTGAAGCGAAGAAACATATACCCCTTGATGGTACAGAGGTTATAATGGATTATCATATTCTAGGTCAAAATACAAGAGATGTGGGCAAAATTGATGTACTGCTTGTAGCAACAACTAAAAATCTAATTAACCAACACAATCAAATGATCAAGGAAATTGGATTTAGAAAAACTGGCATATTTGATGCTACTCCCATCGCACTCACTAATCTTCATATTTTCAACAAAGGTATTCCAGAACAGGGTTGCGATGTTATACTAAATATTGGCTCTAAATCATCAACTATTGTTGCCTACGGGAAAAGTCAAGAATTTTTCACTCGCGAACTCAATATCGCTGGTCACTCGTTTACAAAAGAAGTCATGGAAAAAAGTAACATTGATTATGAACAAGCTGAAAAAATGAAATTAGATCTTGGCGTGAAATCAATTAGTGCTTCCTCAGAAGATGAAAGCACTGAGTTTAGTATTCAGGTATCTGAAAAAACAGTGTTAAGCAATCTTATCGATGAACTAAGAAAGTCTTTGCGATATTATATGAAGTCAAATCCACAAGCTTTTTTTAACACAATTTATCTAACTGGGGGTTCTGCAAAATTAGTCGGTTTAAAGGATTATATTTCCAGCGAACTTAATTCAAAAGTAGAATTACTTGATCCTCTTGAAAAAATTAGCTTAGAGGGTAGTTCAGACTTAGTTAATTCTTACCAATATTCTGTAGCTGTTGGATTAGCGCTAAGAGGTTTAAAATGATTGATAATCTAATAACAGTCGATTTAAATCAAACTGTTTCCAAAACAGAATTAAAAGAGCGAAAAACAGAAAATATACGATGGACTTTTTTTTCGTTAATCATTTTGTCGTTTATTGCTCTGATTACATTTCAAACAATTATAATCATCAAATCTAATAATTTAAAAAATGATGCAATATCATTTAAAAATCACCTTACCGAAATGATTGATGATACAAAAACATCCGTTAAAACTTCTTACGAGGACATTGAAACTCTGAAAAAGTTTGAACAGCAAAAGAGAATATTTTGGGGTCCAAAGTTAGTATCATTAATTAAGTTTCTCCCTGAGGATGTTACCATAACAAAAATGGAATATACAAAAGGAAAAGCTTTTAAGATGGAAATTTTTGCAAGATACGATAATATTGAGACCGATGATAAAAAAACTCTATTTTTAAAGGGCACAGAAATACTTGAATCTCTTAAAAATAGTGATTTTATTGAAGGGTTCATCAGCTTATCCGCAAAGAAGAGCACTCTTGAAAAGAAAAAAGATGTTGAGTTAGTAAAATTCACGATAGAAGGGACAACAAAAGAAGTTCTTACTAAGAAGAGAAAAAAAAGAAAGAGAAAGTAATCTAGATGAAAAGAAATGTTATATTGCTAATTTCCGTTTTGATATCAGGCGTAATCCTTGCGACACTTAGCCTTAAGTCAGAATCTTTATCTAACGAAACAAAAATTCATTTCAATCAAAAAAATAAAGGAATTGGCGATTTATTTGGTGTCTTTGGGAATCAGGCGATGGAAAAAAATGGTGCTTGGCCCAGAGTTGAATCTCTTAGAGATTTAAATCTCAATATTGATAATGATCCGCTTAAGATTTTTGATTACATTGATGAAATATTGAAAAATCTTGATATAAAATATGAAAACACAAAAATGCCTAATTCCAAGCCTCAGCGGTTGGGTGATTATGCATTTTTTGAATATTTCTTAACTTTGACTTGTTCTTTTGAAAAATTCACTCAATTTATTATCGAACTTGAAAAAAATGACAAGATTTTTATAATTCATGAAATAAAATTTGACAATGATGATTTTAGCGCAAAAAAGCAATCAACTAATAAGGAATTTGAAATTAAAGTAAGATCGCTTAACTATATCAATAAAGGCAAGAAATAAATCATGAATAAAAGAGAAAAGGCAGTGTGGAAATTAGTTACTATTCTTGGTGTATTTATGATAATGTACTTTACTTACACATCGATTCAAGACTTTAATAAATTAAACAGAAATATTAATGGGTCTGAGAATGTGAAAGGTGAGAGTAAAAAAAATATGGGAATGACTGATTATATTAACGAATTTGAAAAATACCCTGGTTCACTTGATGCGAAGCATATTACTCAGAAAAAAATGTTGAATGTGATCGAATCTTATGGTTTAAATAGTAGAAAAATTCTTAAAGAAACACAAAAAGGTTATAGAAATACTGAAACAAAAATGTATAAGCATGGATTTATAGAAACATATTCAAATTCAAAAACCAAAACAAAAAATTCTTCAGTTTACGGATTTTCATTAATTGATTCTAGTATTACAAAAGGTGAGTTCTTTTTAACCGAAATTAAAGGGTCAGTTTCTAGCTCTTGTAATGGAGATGTTTTGTTAAAAAATGTATATCTTAAAGAAAATGATTCTACTATCGGTTCGCCTCTAATAAGCTTTAAATCATCAAATCAATATTCATGTGATAATAAAAAAGATATTGATGGAAATAAATTATGCCTTAAAAATAATGGTGAGATTTGGTACAGTTTTGATGAAAGGGTTTATGGATTTGAATTTAACATGAATATCAAAGGAAGTAATGGGTATTTTTTTTCTGATCAAATTCTTGCAAATTATCATATCCTTAAAAATGAAACCGGAAGAACCATTGGTATCCCTAAACATGATAGTTTCATTAATAGAGGTGTAGGTTTATTTTTAAAATTTTCAGAACCTAAAACTGATTACGATATAAACGATATTAATTTTTATGATAAGGGGAATCTTTACGATAAGAATTTTCTTAATACGTTCGTTTATGATGATGAAGACTTAATGAACCATGCTAATTATTTTTACAATAAGTTAAATGACGATGGAAATCTAGAAATCTACTTATCAACGAACAATGAATTTGATGAGTACGCATTTGAAGTTACTTGTTTTAAGTGCGATATTAATATCAATGAAAGAAATTTGAATGAGCTTGAAATCATTAGAGCTAAAATCAAAGAGAGAAATTTTTATTTTGAATTAGAAACTAATGACCCTTCGGACTTAACAAATATTGTCATTTTTGATGGACAAGATGGCTACAACCAAGGTAAAAGACTCAGAGCTGTTGTCCCTACAAATATAACAATTGACCAGTCAGGATTTGGAAACCCCATAGGATTAGCTGAATATCAAGGTCAAACCTATACTGTTACACTTGGAGATACAATAGGAGGTTATAAAATACTGAAAATGAATCAAAAATATTTTTTAGGTAAAAATTTACAAAGTTCTAATATTGATACACTTAGATATAAAAAATAAATTAGCAATAATTTGAAAGAGGAAAAAATGAAAACTAAAATATTCATATCATTATTAATTATAAACTTCGCTTCGGCATTCCTAGTTGCTCAAGACGAGCCAGAAGTTAGAGTAACTATTCATGCGATTGAAACAAGTTTACCAGATTTACTTGCTATTCTTGCAGAAAAAAGCGGCTATAATATCGTTACTGGACCCAATGTGAATGAAAGTGAAATGTTAACAATACATTTAGATAATGTTGATATTGATCAAGCAATAAATTTAATTGTAAGAGCCGCTGGTCTTAGCTATGAGATTGTTGGAAATTCAATTCTTGTTGCAAATCAAGAGAAGCTTAATCAAGATGCAGGTATTATGCCTTCTGTAATTTCCCTAAAATATGCAGATGCTAATGAAGTTGCTAACCTTCTAGTTAATATTACTGATCAGATTACTATTGATAAAACTGGAAATAACTTACTCATTAATGCAAGCCCAAAAAAAATTGCTGAAATTGAACAAATTATTACTGACATTGATGTCCCAGCTATCCAAATTATGCTAGAAGCAAAGCTTATTGAGGTAGGTTTAGGCGATGAAGATAAATTGGGGATTGATTGGGCAAAATTATCACAACTATCTCTCATTTTTGCTGAAGCTGGAAGTCCCATCGATTTAGGAGGGGGAAACTTTTCAGGCTCTCTTATTCCAGGATCAACATCATCGATTGGTCAAGATGCAAATGGTGATGCTCAAATTGTAGAAACATTAAACCCAACAACTTTTGGCGAACTTCCTGGAGAGATGTACTTTCAGAGGTTAAGCTCTGACAACGAATTTGGGCTTAGCCGTCAGCTTACTGCTTTTGATGTAACTCTTGACTTTTTATTGAAAAATAATAAAGCCGATATACTAGCTAATTCTTCTGTCGTTACTCTGAATGGTCATGAAGCAACAATATCAATGGTTGATGTAGTTCCTTACGTACTTTCAAGTGGAGGTTTGGGAGGTCAAGTTCAGGTTCAACGTGAAGAAATTGGGATAAAATTACATATTTTGCCAAGTGTCAATGAAGATGGTTTTATCACTACAAAAGTTACTCCTGAAGTAAGTTCAATTTTTGATTTTATTGGTCCAGATCGTAACATCCCATGGATTAAAAAAAGAACTTCAACAACAACTATACGAGTTATGAATAATGAAACAATAGTCATAGCAGGTCTTCTATCGGCAGATAAAAAGAAAGTTCAAAGTAAATTTCCTATTTTATGGAGAATTCCTTGGATTGGGCCAAAGTTTTTCACGCATTCTTCTGAAGTAGAAAGTAAGACTGATCTAATTATTCAAATTACTCCAAAAATTCTCAAAGATGGGGACAAAGGTATAAAGATAAGCAACGCTATTAAAGGCTTAGAAGCTGATTTAATGAATGATGTTGACCAACAAGTTCTTGCAGAGCTTCTTTTAACAGTTAATACGAAAAGTGATTCTGATCAGATAAAAAAATTACAGAAAGCTCTAGGAATGAGTGATTCCGAAATTGATGGTAAATGGGGATCAAATACAGAAAAATACATTCTTATTAGGACAATAACCAGTGAAAGCAAAAGCAGTGATATAAAAAAGCTACAAAAGGCTTTAGAAATGGATGATTCCGAAATTGATGGCAAATGGAGCTTAAAGTTAGAAGAGTCCTTAAATAAATATTAATATGTTCAAGCAAGGAGATTAAATATGATAAGACTAAAATATTTCAATATAACCCTAACAACTTGTTTTTTGATGTTGTTTTTATTTTTGTCATGTGATGAAAGAACTCCTGTGAGTTCTCCACCACCAACATTAAGCTATGAGCTGCAATTATTTTGTAATGATACTTCCTGTGAAAATATCACCGAGTATGCGGCAAATAATGCATTAGGTGAAATTGAAATAACAGCTCAACTCTCCATTGACAATGATGATGATGGTATTATGGATGGAGGTCACCAAGGTCAACAAATTATTTTCTCTTGGATTAAAGACGATGGTACTCCAGCAGATGGTTTTTTCCAAATAGATCAAGCTTACTTACCATCTTCAAATAATTCAAGCGTAACAAATATTGGAGTAACTAATGTAAACGGTGTTGTGAAAGGAACATGGCAGGATGAATCTGATTTAGGAAATTTCGAAATTAAAGCTACGTATACAGATCAATATCAAGCCTCTATTGAGCAAACTGCCAATATAACCTTAATATCTCCTGAAAGTCTCATAAGCTCAGTAGCTGGGTACACAAGTGCCCCAAACAACACGCTTGAAGTTCCTGACAATAGTATTTATACAACCAATATTAACGCAAGGGTTCTTAATGAACAAGGAGTTAATTTACCAAATATAAATGTTAATTTTGTCAAGGTCTCAGGATCTGGTTCCCTATCGTCCAATACTGCTCAAACAGGAAGCGATGGGGTTGCATCCGTTGAATATCAAACTGCTCCGGGTACAAGTGATGATATAGTAACCTTTACGGTAAATGTTAGTGGCCCTGAAAATTGTGCAAATAATTGCTCTGATCAATTTCAGTTAACAGTGACTTCTGAAATTTATCCTCAAGAGTATTATGTTAAGTCATTTAATCTTGAATCTAGCTTATTTCTGGATAATAATAATGATGGTATCAAAGATTTATTGCTTCTTGACAGTGCACCAGATTCCACTTATACAGTTGTTTTTGAGGTTACAACACAGGATTCTGCAAATATTGGTGTTCCAAATGTTCCAGTTTATTACAGAAATCTAAGTAATTACGGAACTATAACTACAAATATGCCTACCTATACTAATGATGGCGCAATAGATGCTAATCTTGTTGGTGTTGCACAGGCTGAATTAGTTATAGATAGATCAGATATTCCTTTGGGTTCAGGAAGAATTGAAATTGAAGCTAGCATACACGATCCTGCTGATTTTAGTAAAATCTTAATTATAAACGAAGGTGACATTAATGTTGATGGCGATGAAACTGAAGCGCTGGGAACTATTCAAGTTGATGCATTGACGGAACAGTATGCAATAATAGAAGCGATAGATGATCTTCTTATATCTACTAGTCAAACAGAGTCTTTTGAGAACAATAATAGTGTCACTTACGAAACAGTTATTACCGCAAGAACAATAGATAGTTATGGTGGTTTAGTAACAGATCCTGTAATGGTAAACTTTCAGAAGACTACATCAGGAGTTGGAGGATATCTTTCATCAACATCAGTACTAACTGATTCTACTGGAAAAGCAGAATCAACCTTCATTGTCAATTCTGCTGATTTTAACTTGAACAGCGCAGCAGCAAATATTGATTTTAATGTGTTTCTTGCGCAAGATATATCTGTATCAGAAAATTTAACATTAAGCTATTTCATTGAAGGTAGCCAAGATCCTGAGCTAGATGTTACTGAATTTCATTTTTATCCTGACAATGATACAATAAGTCATTCATTGTTCGACGAAACAACTGTATCTGTCATCGCAAAAAATGGATCTGGAGTTGGTATTTCAAATGTACTTGTTAGATTCGATCTTGACCAAGCTCGTAATTCAAATGGCGAATTGAGCACAGGTTACGAGTACACCTGTTGTGGTGATTCTGATAGCAGCTCCTCTTCTAATGGAAATGATTCTTACTCCTGTTCAGATGGAACTAGTTGCGATCCAGTCGGTGAACCATGCCCAGATGGCTCTACGTGTTCGGTTAGCTCAAACGGAGGAACAAGCATTGGGCAGAACGGGGTTGCTAGCGTTAAATATACAAATATCTCTGAAGGTATTGATGCTTTAAGAGCGTATGTGCTGAATCCTAATAATGCTAGTGAAGTTCTGTATGAAGATACAATCTATATTAACAGTATCCCTAATTGTCCAGATTGTACTGAACAATTAAAACTGGTATCTGAGAAGTATAGTCTTCCAGATAGTTTCGGACTGCAAAGTACGAACATATACGCTTTTTATACTGATTCATTAGGGAATCAACCAGATGTTAATGACATTATATCATTTGAGGCAATTCAATATGATGAAAATCAAAATGAATGGCTTGATGTGGGGTCTATTACTCCAGAATATTCTTTTTTTGAACAAGGTGATATAAACGATATTCAAAACTATTTACCTGATTCTTTTGATATTGAAGGATCATCGTTAGTGTATGCTAGTGCCACCTTTAATATGGAAAACTCTTCTGGTTTAGCCAGAATTGTAGGTACATATAAAGGAATTTCAGATACTTTGGGTCTTCAAATTAATTCTACTGAAGCTTCATTCGTTGAAATACTACCCCCATTTCCAAGTGAAATCATTGTTCAAGGTGGTGGTGGACAAGAATCTACTATTCTAACAGCTGAAATAAGAGATGGGAATGGAAATCTAGTAAACAAACCTTACTTGGTAACTTTCGAAGTTACTCCTCCGCAATTAGATGGTGTTCACCTTAATGGTTTACCTGGAGATACCATTGAAACGGAAATTAGCTCAAATGGAACTGCATCAGTCACTTTAAACTCAGGAACTAAACCAGGTTCAGTTCATATGAGAGTGACCTTGAAAGACCACCCTCTAAACGAAAATTATGATCCTGACTTTGAAATTGTAGCAGAATCTACCCCTGTGACAATAACAACTGGGCCCCCTACGAGTGCAGTTATTGGATATGCTTTCGGCGAGGCGATAAATATTGGTGGAGGACTCACGGAACTTCCAGTATCAATAATGCTTTGGGATGCTTGGTCAAATCCTGTTTCAGATTCAACTGCTGTATACTTTAGCATGAATCCCCCAACAGCAGCAGCAATTTTAGCAGAAGCAAAAACTGGAAATGTTAAACCTAATTCAAATGATGATGAGGCTTGGCCTGGTGTTGCGTGGACAACAACGCAATACAACTCTGCCCAATTATTTGAATTTCCAGAAATAATTGCTCAAACAACAGGTAACGTTTGTATTAATAATATCGCAACAAACAGAGCTAATTGTGAAGCGTTAGATATGGTATGGCTTCCAATCAATTCTGAAACAGATGGTTTATGTTCAATGCCATCAGGAACTAATCCTGAAATATGCGATTCTGAAGATTATAATTGCGCTACAAATGGTTCAGACTGCGAGCTAGAAGCTGCTACAGGTTTTGGTTACGATCCAAATGGAAATGGACGTTATTGGGGAGTTGCTCTGCCTCTTACTTTTTCAAGTTTAACAAATATCGTTACCTATGAAAATGTTTGTGTTGATTGTACATTGTCACTAGTTCCCTTATCGGATACGCAATATGATTTCAACGACTGTGCAGGTGGTTTTAATCCAGCACCATTCAATGTCGAAATGAGAGCTCAGTTGCTAGATTCCTATAACGTTCCAGTTGAGGGAGCATTAGTTGAACTGATAATATTTGATTCCCAAGGTGGTCCTAATCGTGAAGGTGGAGGATGTACTGAAAACGATCCTGAAACAGGATTACCTTTTGTTAACCAACAAAGTTGCACTGAAGCCGGTGGTGAATGGGGATACAGTAATTGGATAAACGAACTCGATACATACGGTTCGACCGCGATTCAGACTGATGAAGATGGTTTAAAATATTTCAACGTAACTTTCAGTATTGATGAATGCGTTCAAACAAGTAACAATCCTGAGCAATGGCAGTGTTCTAGTCCAATTATTCAGGCTAACTTGCTTAATCCGAACGGTGCAACGAGTGAACAGGTTAATGTCACTCTTAATAATACTTGTATAGACTAAGAGGTAACTATGAAGAGAATTGGAGAAATACTACTAGAAAATAATTTTATATCACTCAACGCCCTAAATGAAGCAATTTTAAATCAAAAAGAAAGTGAAAAAAAATTAGGCGAAATACTAGTTGAGATGAAATATTTAACAGAAGAAAATCTACTAAAAGGGTATGCGATTCAAACTGGTTCAAAGCCCATATCTGAAAATGATTTGTACCAAGCATCTAGAGAAGTGACTAAACTTATTCCTGAAGATTTTGCAAAAGAAAAAAATGTTTTAGCTATTTCAAAATCCGAAGGAGCAATACTCGTAGCTATGTATGACCCTGAGGACATGCCTACAATTGACGCAATAAGAAAACTTACAAATTTAGAAGTTGATGTTGCTGTTGCCTCAAAAAGATTACTAACTGAAGCAATCGATAAAATCTATGGTAAGATTAAACAGTTTGGTGAAGTTGAGAGCGCAATTTCAAACATTGATGATTCTTCGGGAGCCGTTCAGGATAATCAAGAAAAATTAGTTTTAGGTTCAGAAAAAGTATCTTCAGAAGACGCTCCGTTTGTGAAAATAGTAAATCTAATTCTAGAAGAAGCTATTAAAGAAGACTCCTCTGATATACATATTGAACCTTCAAAGAACGAGGTGTCAGTAAGAATTAGAATTGATGGAGTACTGGTTAAAATAATGTCACCTCCAATAAATTCGCTGAATGGTATTGTATCAAGGTTAAAAATTTTATCAAAACTTGATATCGCAGAAAAAAGATTGCCACAAGATGGTCGTATGAAAATTGAAACGTCTGAGCGAGAAATTGATGTTAGAGTTTCTATACTTCCAACAGTTCATGGAGAAAAAGTTGTATTAAGGTTATTAGGTAGTGGAAAATTATCCTTAAATCTATCAAACCTAGGGTTTTCAGATAAAAAATTATCTGTTTTCAAAAAATGGATTAAACAACCTTATGGTATGATTATAATATCAGGACCCACTGGAAGTGGTAAGTCTACAACCCTTTATGCAGCTTTGAAAGAAATACATTCAGAAGGTATTAACATTACAACTGTAGAAGATCCTGTAGAATATCAACTTCAGGGTATAAATCAAGTTCAAATGCACGATGAAATTGGTCTGAACTTTAGTGGAGCACTAAGGTCAATTCTAAGACAAGACCCAGATGTGCTGTTAATCGGAGAAATTAGAGATGAAGAAACTGCAGATATTGCAGTTAAATTTTCTCTTACAGGTCACTTAGTCTTTAGTACCGTTCACGCAAACGATGCTCCATCAACAATTGCTAGGCTTCTAGATTTAGGTATTCCTCCTTTCTTGCTTGGTTCATGTCTCAACTTGGTAATGGCTCAAAGATTAGTAAGAACTATTGATGAAAATTCAAAAGAATCTTATAAACCTTCAAATGAAGAATTAGATTTACTTTCTATACCTTCTGCATCAAGGTCGAGTGATTTTTACAGAGGTATACCTAACCAAAGTAACCACAATACGGGTTATAAAGGAAGGACTGCTATACATGAAATTCTTGAAGTTAATACAAATATGAAACAACTTATATTTGAAGATGCAAATCAAAACCAAATTAAAGAAGCAGCAAAGAAATCAGGAATGACAACTCTTAGAGAAGCTGGTATTGAAAAGATTTTGTCAGGAAAAACAGATATAAATGAAGTTTTGAGAGCAACCGTAGAAGATTAGAAAATGTCTCAGTTTGATTATATAGCTAGAACTCAAGATGGAAAAAGAAAAGAAGGCTCGATTGATGCAAAAAACATAAACCGAGCTTCGGAAAAATTATCTAGCCAAGGGCTTATTGTCATTAAAATTTCAGAAAAGGATTCTTCATTTGATTTTATGGGTCCTTTCTTAGATAGATTAAGTCTAAAACTTGAAAAACTTAGAACTCGAATACCTCTCAAAACACTTGTTTTTTTTACAAGACAACTTTCTACTATGTTTGCAGCTGGATTAACGATTGAGAAATCCTTTTTTTTTCTTTCTGAGGAAGAGAAAAATAAAAAATTTAAAAAAATATTAACTGATGTAGAATTAAATATAAAAAGAGGTCTTCAGCTTTCAGATTGTCTTGAGAAACATCCAGGAGTTTTCGATAATTTATATGTATCACTTGTAAGAGCGGGAGAAGTTAGTGGGCAACTTTCAGAAACACTTGAAGAACTTGCAACGTACCTTGAAAGTGTGGACGATACACAAAGAAAAGTTAAGTCGGCAATGTACTATCCAACATTTATCTTAGGTTTTCTCGTCATCATGCTTTTTGTGACTTTTACTTTTATAATACCATCATTTGAAGGAGTTTATAAAAGTATGGATCCAAGTGGAGAAAAGGGTTTACCAGTTTATACTGAAGCAATGTTATGGCTCGGAGCGAAAACTAAAGAAAATTTATTTGCAATTTTGACTATATTTTTCTCTTTTTCAATAACCTTGTGGCTTATTTCTCTAACAGATAAAGGCAGCCTTATTAAGGATTCTTTCTTTTTAAAAGTACCAATATTTGGGAAAATTATTGAACAAGGAGCATTGAGTAAATTTAATAAAACATTTGGAATATTAATCGGAGCTGGAGTCTCTGTTCTGGATTCAATGAAATTAATAAGTAAAGTAGTTGATAATCGTGTATATGAAATTGCGGTCAACCAATCTTCGAAGCAAATCGAGAACGGAGTAACGATATCTCAAGCTCTTAAAAATACAGATAAATTTCCACCAATTATGATTCAGCTTATTAAAACAGGCGAAGAAACTGGAGAAATTGATACACTCGCTCTGCGAGCATCAGAATTTTATACAAAACAGGTTAATGCAATTGTTGATAGACTTACTTCTTTAATTGAACCTGTATTAATTGTTGTTGTTGGTGTTGTTATAGGCATTATTGTTGTTGTAACTTATTTGCCTATATTTGACTTCGGAACAACATTTATGAATCAACGTGGGTGATATTAATTTATTAGTATTTTTTACTGCGATTTTTGGTCTCTGTGTAGGCAGCTTTATCAATGTTATTGTCTTTAGGATTCCCAAGAGAATTTCAATTATTTTTCCACGATCTTTTTGTTTTAAATGTAAAACTTCAATTCCTTTTTACAGGAATATTCCCATTCTAACATATTGTTTACAATCAGGTAAATGTCATAAATGTAAACAAAGTATATCAATTATCTATCCATTGGTAGAATTATTTACATGTTTAATATATGTGTTATTCTTTATGCATGGATTTAATAATTTTGAGCTAATTGAGTCTATATTTTCTTTTTTTATTATCACTTTATTAATTCCAATGTGCTTGATTGATATGAAATATCTATATTTTCCACAAGGAATGCTATTTTTTTCCATATTCATAGGTATTTTATATGCTTTTTCAACTTATTGGTTTGATAATAATTTTGAAGCATTTTTTGGTATTTTTTATGGAATAGCTTTCTTAATAATAATCTACTATGTAACAAAATTCATTCTCATTAAACGGAAAAACAAATCCCCTATGGGCTTTGGAGATATATTATTAATAATACCTCTGGGAGCATGGTTAGGTCCAATTAACATTATTTTATGTCTATTCCTAGCTTCATTTGTTGCTTTACTATCTTGGGTTACTCTTTGGATATTATTTAATTTCGGTCTTGATAGGAGGATGCCTTTTGGCCCATACCTCTTTTTTGCAGCGATAATTCTAAAAATAACTAATCTTCAACAAGTGTTATTTGTCTTAGTCTCTCAAATAAAATCGTAGAACCTGCTGCAGAGACATTTAAGGAGTTTATTTTCCCCATCATTGGTATTTTTGCAATAAAATCTGAGTCATCTAAGGTTAGCCTTCTAACACCTTTACCTTCGCTTCCCAATATGATTCCAATCCTCCCTGATAAATCAATTTCATACCAATTTTTACTTTTCTCAGTATTTTCTAAAGCAACAATCCAAAAGTCGTTTTCTTTTAAAACTCGGATTGTGTTTCTTAGATTATTACAAATGAAAAAATTAAGATTACAAAAAGCTCCTTGACTAACTTGCATTACAGAATCAGATAACTTTACGGATTTATTAATTGGAAGAATTATTTTTTTTACTCCTGCACATTCGGCTGTTCTTAATATTTGGCCTAAATTCTGAGGATCTTCTAATTGATCTAAAATTAGAATACAGTCATCTTTATCTTTACTACTGAAAAAAGAAGATATGGAATTAACCACACCATTAAATTTAAATACTATTATTATTCCTTGAGATCTTTTAAAAAAAGTGTCAGTCGTAGTGCTTTTGTATGATTGAAATTTTTTTATTTTATCCGATAAATTATTATCAAATATTATTTTTTTTAAATTTTCGTAATGTTTTGATTTATAATCAATATAGATTTCAAGTATATTACACTTGGATGATTGCAAGACAGCTACTGAGCTGTTATAGCCATAAACTCTATGAACTTTCTGTACATTAGAGCTATTTTTTTTTTTTGTTCTTTTTTTTATTGGTTACGATATTTCTTTTTGTATTTTTCTACTTTATTAGACATTTCATCATATAATTCAGTGGTTCTCATCAAATCATAAAGTGCTTTATCACTTTTAATCTGCTCTAAAATCTTTTCATCCGCTGCATTTTCATCCCACTCAATGAGAACGTATGCCCTAAAAATATTTTTTCCATCATTATTTTTTTCTCTAAGAATTTGTTTTTTAGATATATTGTAGTTGTTTATTGATGTTGAAACGACTTGTTCTTGAACCTGCGAGAATGTATCTACTAAACTAGAGTCATCATCTGTACCTATCTCTTCTCTAACTCGCTTTAATAAAGCATTCATATCAGAGTTAATCATGCTTGCTAAAGTATTTGCAGCATCCAAAGTAGCTTTATTTACTGCAAGTTGCATATCCTGGCTTGTTGCGCTTGATGGAACAATAATAAAACCTTGTTTTATTGGGGTATTTAAATACCAATCTGGGGCTCCTTTGATGATTGACTTTGATGCCTCAGGTGATAAATCTGAATTGTTCGATCCACAATTAAAAGTCAAAATTGAAAAAAATATTAAAGATAAAATATTAAATACCATTCTTTCTCCCTGATTAGTTTTGTATTAATATACTAACTAATTCATCTAAAGTTTCATCTAAAATTTTATCTCTAATTTTGTTCATAGCATTTTCAGATGCATTTTCGAACGAGTTAAAATCTAAGCCTAATTCATTAACTGAAATTTTAATTAGAGATGTGCTTTTAGATATTAAGTTAATTCTTGCTTTTACATTTGCTTGATATAGACCGTACTCATTAGGCGAACTATCTTTTTTTTGTGTTATAATATCAATTAAAATCTTTACATCACAATCATCATCAGATACAAAAATTACATTGTAGTTTTTTCGAAAGAATTTTATTATTTCAGATTCAAGAAAAGAATTATAAACTATTTTGCCAAGATTTTCTTCATTAATTCTGATAAGAATCTTAGTATCTATAATATTGATATCAAATTTATACAATTGTGTCACTTTATCAATTTTAGGACCAGACAAAGTATTCGTATCTAACGCTATAAAACCATATTGCTTTGTATCTTTAGATAAATATTCATTTAGTATTTTAAATTCACAATTACCAAACTCATCAGATACACATTCAACAATATTATCATTAATGTTCATGTATAATGGCACGTTTTTTAATTCTTTATTTGTCTTTGAATCTATAATTTTAATTTTAAATATATTATTTTTTCGGTACAAACTCTTTATATCAACTTTTGAGTATTCAGATTTTATACTAAAACTGTCAATCATTTCATTGATTTTTTTGTTAACAACATTTAGCAAATTATACTCTTTACCTTCAAAAAAATAGTATATAGGATCATCAACAAAAGGAGACAAAAGCATAATAGAATAAGCTAAATCGTTCAATGATTCCCAACTTGTTTCTTTTGATCTTTGCAAAACATCTAAAATAATTTTTTTAGTGTTATTTTTCTTTTTTATGATTGTATCGTTGTATTTTTTTTTAGATAATCTTGCAAGAAGCATGTAAGAATCAGTAAAACTTTTATAATGTAATATCTCAATATTTTCGAAATTATTAGCTACATTTGAATTCAACTCTATAAATGTATTTTCGGTAAAATTGTAATTTTCTTCGTTTAATTTTCTAGTATACTTTTGATTTATTTCAACCTTAATTTGACTAGCAATATCAATTATAGCTTGATTTCTGGCAATATCATGAATATTTGCTTGACTACTATCATTAATGATTGCAATTCCATACCAATATTTTTGATTATCAAATTCAGATTGCCAGGAAGTGAGAGTATCATTTACATTTGAAGCTGAGCAGCTATATAAAAAAAAAAATACGAAGTTAAGCAAAATTAACTTAATCATTTTAGCTATCTTTTAGTGCTTCCTGTATTTTTGTATTAAGGTATGAATAAGCTCCGTCCCACTTATCATATTCTTTTAGAATTGCTCCAGGGTAATTAAAAACCATCTCACCTTTCTTATTAATTAATATTGATGTCGGTACTGAATAAATACCTCCATAATCAATTAAAATTTTCTCAATTTCTTTTGTTGAGCCATACAATAATGGATAATTTACATCATATATTTCCATAAAATCTTTTAGAGCTTTTTTAGTATCAGAAATGCTGACTCCTAATACAATGAAATTTTCATTTCCATATAACTTTTGAATTTCGTTTAACTCAGGGATTTCTGCACGACAAGGTCCACACCATGTTGCCCAGAAATTTAGAAGGATTACATTTCCTTCTAAGTTCCTAATATTGTATGACTGGTCATCTGAAGAATAAAGAGAAAAATCAGGAACTTTATTAATATCATCTAATAATATTTCTATGATAGAATCTAAACTATCCTTTGACGTTTCTAAAGTATTAACTCCTGATGTATTATTTTCTGATGCAATTGAAAAATTAATCAAGAAAATTAGTGTCGATTTAATTATTAATCTGATCATAAAAGTTACTTTTCCCTAAGTTTAAAAAATTAATAAAATTATTAATATCTGTATTATACCCTAATGGTTCAACTAAAGGTTTAATTAATTTGTTCCTATTTTGTTCTAATCCAGATTCAAATGGATTTACAATAACATAGTAAGGTTGAGCATTAGCTTGAAACATATCGTATTGTATGAAGAAATTCTTTTTACCAATTGTTTTCCTAACTTTAGAATCACTTGATATATACCAATCTTCTTTTTCAAGTAAAGTTCTATCGTCAACATATAGAGCAACAACTATGAAATCATTTTTTAATATATTAAGTACTTCAGGATTAGACCAAACAATTTCTTCCATTCTCCTACAATTAAAGCACGCGTGACCTGTAAAATCAATAAATAGTGGCATTTTTCTATTTTTTGCGTACTCAAGGGCTTGGTCGTAATCAAAAAAACCACACAACCCATGAGGAAGTGATAATTTATCACAAAATTTAGAATTCATTTCTGAACACAGATTATTATCATTCATGCAGTAAAGCTTTTCAGGTGGTATAATTCCAGCTAAAGCAGTTACTTTATATCCCATAATTCCAAAAAACATATAAATCATGAACGAAAGATTAATGATAATTAGAACGACTCTACCAAATCCAAAGTTAATTTTTTTCTTAGAATCGTTTGGGAACTTTATAAACCCTAATAAATATAAACTCATGCATCCTGATATAAGAATCCAGATTACCAAAAATGTATTTCTGGGCAAAAGACCCCAATGATATGCTTGGTCTGGCATACTTAAAAACTTAATCGCAAGCCCCAATTCAATAAAACCAAGAACTACTTTAATTGTGTTCAACCATCCTCCAGATTTTGGAAGATTCTCAAGCCAACTTGGAAAAACAGCAAACAATGAAAAGGGAATAGCAAATGCAAGAGAAAATCCAAACATAGCCAAAATTGGTCCCCAAAAATTACCTGACACAGCATCAATCATAACTGTACCAACAATTGGTGCAGTACATGAAAAAGATACCAAAACCAAGGTTAGCGCCATAAAAATTATACCTGGTATTCCTGCTGATTTATCAGCTTTTCTGTTAATTTTATTTAAAAATTTATTAGGCAGTCTTATTTCAAAAAACCCAAAAAATGATATAGCAAAAAATATAAAAATAAGTGCAAAAAATATATTTATATAATCAGCCGTCGCTATCTCATTCATAATATCGGCTGTTTTAAAAATAAAAGAGAAAAGAACACCGAATGTTATAAAAATGCTTATGATTGCCACACCAAAAGAGATACCCGATTTTATAGCTTTGGTTCTACTTTTATTACTACCTTTTGAAAAAAATGCAACTGTCATTGGTATCATTGGAAATACACATGGTGTAAATATGGCAACTAGTCCAGCAACGAAAGCAAAAAAGAATTTATTGACTATTCCTTCATTTCCTGTTTGAACTGAATTATTTGATTTAGAATTATTTATCTCTTTTGATACGTCAATATTAATATTTTTTTCAAAGGAAGAGTAATACGGAATACATTTTGTGTCATCGCATGCTTGAAATATAAATTCGCCTTCAAACAAAATGGAATCAGTGTCAAGTAAATTTGAAATTTCAAATGTTTGGTAAAATGAGATAGAATCTTCATAAAAGAAGAAATCAGATTTTAAAAATTTATCATATTTTTTTTTTGAAATCCTTGAACTTTTCATTGGGTCAATATTAACAAAGAATGAGCTATCAAAAAGCTCGATTCGTGTTGGAAAAAGATTGAGTGTATCCTGAGAATACATATAATATCCATCGAGTATTTTCGCATTTATTTCAATGTTTATAAATTGCTTATCTTCAACATTATAATCGGAAATTTTAATTTTATGTTCAACAGGATCTGATGATACCATAAATGATAAAAAATAAAATAACGAAAAGAAAATACTTATTTTATAACTAGTTTTTTTGGACATATACTCTCGCTTTTTTTATTTCAATTCTTCTATATGGATTTTTACTTCTTAAATCTTTTACTACTAAATTCCTGAAAGAAGATGCATTTTCTCCAATTGGAATTTTATAAAAAAGATCTTTCTTCATATCATAATCAGTTACTTTTATCCAATTATTTACATCTTCATTATCAGGAATTTTTACATTTGATGTTTGCAATCTTAAATCTCTATCTGTTGGCACTTTAGAGATTGCATCAACTATATCCATGCCATCAACTACTTCTCCGAAAACAGTATATTTTTCATCTAAGAAATAACTATCATTCGTACAGATGAAAAACTGTGAACCTGCTGAATTGATATCTGATGATCTTGCCATAGATACTATGCCTCTCTTGTGATTAATTTTATTAAATTCATTATCAATATTCCATCCTGGAGAACCTGTTCCATCGTTATCTCTATCTTTATCTCTTGTTAGAATATCGCCACCTTGAATCATAAAATTTCTCACAACTCTATGGAAACTTGTATGATCATAAAATCCACTGTTACAAAGTTTTTTAAAATTATAACAATGATTTGGAGCTATATCATTATAAAGCTTAATCTTAATAGTCCCTTTCGATGTATTAAGTATAACAAGCTCATCATCTCTTAGTGGAGATGTTTTGTAATCTCGTGATTTTTTTTTAATTCTTGTGATTTCTTTTTCAGATACGATGAAATCGGAAATACGGTCCTTATCAGGATTTTTAGGAATGTAAATTGAACTATTCTCGTTTTTTTTATACAAGTCTATTTTAATATTTGATGTATCTATTTTTCTTGCATCCAGGAACTTATTTAGTGACTGAAAGGTTAATGAATCTGATTTACAGAAAACTAGATAGAGACTAAATAAAAGTACGAATTTCATTTACCCGACCTTCCCCTTTTAGTTAGAGGAACTTTTTTTAACCATCCAGGAATAGAATCCGGACTCCATGACTGAACTGGATACCTAATCAAAGGCTTGTATTCTGAATTAAATTTTGTATCAACATGATTCCTATCAACTATACTTGTAATCCCCGAAACATTTGCTTTGTTCATTTTTACAATTTCTATTAATTCAAAAATAGAACCTCCTGTAGAGACAATATCCTCAACAATTAGAACATTAAAATTTTCTTTTATTTCAAAACCTCTTCTCAAAAGCATTTTCGATTCTAATCGTTCCGCAAAAATACCTTTTGTTGATAAATATTTAGCAACACCCAAAGAAAGAAGAATTCCCCCCGTAGCTGCACCTAATACTATATCAATTTTATAATTCTTAAATTGTTTGGCCATTTTATTACAAATCTTATCAAGATAATAAGGAGATTCCATCAATCTAAACTTTTCAATGTAGATACTACTATGTCTGCCAGAAGTGAGTAGAAAATGTCCCTCCATAAATGCACCAGTTTTTTTTAATATTTCTAAAATTTCCTTATCCATGTATTTTTTTTATTTTGTTATGATAATACAAAGTTCTACAATAAATGTCATCTTCTGATGAATTATTGTAGTATAAAATATCTCTTGAAATAGTAATTATTCCTAGTGCATCTGCTTTATTTCCAATTTTGACAGAATTATCAATATCTCCACCTTGACTTCCTATTCCAGGTATTAACCAATTCATATTCCCGCAATGATATCTAATATTTTGCATGTAATCTGAACGTGTGGCACCCACAACTATTCCTATATTCTCATTATTAAATTCTTTTAGCATATTAATTACAGAAACGTATAAATGCTCATTTGAAAATTCTTTTTTTTGTAGGTCATTTGATCCAGGATTTGAAGTCAAGCACAACACGAATATACCAAATCTGGAATCTTCAATAAAGGGAGAAATTGAATCTTTTCCCATGTATGGAGAAATTGTTGCAGAGTCAAAACCTATTTGATTAAAAATAGATTTTGCATACATCCTCGATGAATTGCCTATGTCACCTCTTTTACCATCGGCGATTGTTACGCAACGTCCATCAATATATTCTACAACATTTTCCATTATTTTATAGCCATCAGAACCAAATTGCTCAAAAAATGCCATATTAAGTTTGTAGCACAAACATATATCAACAGTAGAATCAATTATTGTTTTAATAAAATCGAAGACTCCATGCAAGTTTTTACTAAATTGCGGAGGTAATTTTTCTTTATCGACGTCTAATCCAATGCATAACAATGATTTCTTGTTTTCGGATTGTTTATACAGTTTTTTATGAAATGAAATTTCCACATTATAATTTAAGTCGAATTTTTTTAAAATTGCATAGTTTAGTGTTCTAGATAAATTTTGATTTATAAGTATTTTAATTTGAGAAAACTATTTACTAAAATAAATTACATTGTGAATTTTAATACCAAAAAAATGAATGAAACCAAGACTTTATCAAAAATCATAGCTTCCACATACAATACTTTTCAAATAGAAAAAATTGAGACTATTGGCTATGATGACTCAATTAAATTGTTTGAAATATCTAAACAATTGGTCAAAACTTTTGGAAAAAATAGTTTGTTAAACGATAATAACATTAATAAATATTTTAACGATGAGACATTACCTTTCATTGCTCGGCACAATAAGAGTATTATTGGATATATTATTGGTGTTCCCTTAGAATATTTCAGCGATGAGGCCTGGTCGCATTTTGATCAAAATTTGAATGAAAATAATACTTTATACACTTACGCGTTTGTTATTGACAGAGAATACCAAACTAAGAGAGGAAGATACGCCAAGACACTTAAAAGTATTTATTTGAGTTGGGCAAAAAAAAGAGGATATAAATATACTTCTGGCCATGTAAGATCAGACATTGCTAAAAATTTTCCAAATACTGAAATTTTAAAAACTTTCCCAATCTGGTATGAATCAAAATTTCCCTTTTCATATTATAGGAGAAAATTATAAATATTACATTTTGTAAAATATGTATGGAAATGCTAAATGTAAAATTAAATTATCTTATGATTATTTTACTTTTAATTAGTATGCTTGTTCCGTACACACTTCAAGAGGCGTATAATGAATCAGGTCCAAATGGAGAATTCGAAAAATATCTTGTTTTAGAAAAAGACCAAATATACTATGGAGGTATTGGAATATTTTCAGGAGACGTATATATTAATTGCCAAGGATCAATTATTGATTTAAATAATCAAACAGGGATATGGTTGTACTCTGATAGTAACTACCTCTCTTCACTTCACATAGAATATTGCAATATTATTAATGGAGATACTTACGGACTAAGCTTTTCAGGAGAAGCTTTTGGTAAAGTTTCAAACTGTAATTTTTATAATAATGATATTGGCTTGAAAGCTTTTGATTACACGCAAGTTGAAATTGAAAATTGTAACTTTATAAGTAATAGAACTTATGGATTGGGAATCATCACTGAAAATCCACAAGTTACAGTTAATCATTCAAACTCGTGGGGCAATCTTGAAGGAGATTATTGGGAGAATTGCCCGGGCTGAGGAAATATTTGGACACCGTGGGTGTTTGACGATTCAGATTTAAATTTAGTTTACCAGGATCCTCTATTTGTCGATACAGATAATCTTAACTTTCAGTACTTATCAGATTCGCCTTGTATAGATGCAGGAAATCCAGATTTATTTGATTTGGATGGAACAATAAGAGATATCGGAGCTAACATATTTTACAATATTCTCTTAGGTGACTGTAATCAGGATTCAACTATTTCAATACTAGATATAGTTTTTGTAATAAATAATTGTATATTGGGTAGTAATAGTGATTGCTCTTGTTCAGATGTAAACTCTGATGGTGCTACAAATGTTCTTGACGTTGTGAACTTAATTAATCTTGTATTAGAAAATTAAGCGTTCATTTTTTCTCTAACACATATAGCATATATTTTTTTTCTCTGCTAAATTTTATTGGGTCGAGAGAAGATAGTTCTTTTTCTGCTTTATTCTTGATACCATTCCTAAATTCTCTTAAAAGATAGTATAACCATGCTTGCTTAATCTTAATTTTTATACTAGCAAAACTAGCAATTGGCTTGATAAATCTATCAACCACGAGCATAGCAAATTTTAGCGTTGGCAAAACATTCTGAGTAATATCTTCAGAATAGGTAACTTTCCATCCACATCTATCAACTTTGTTAAGAAAGTTTGTAAGCAAATGGCCAGATTTATTAATTCCGTCATCATTTTTTCTAAAATAATCTACTATAATCCATCTTCCATCATCATTTATAATTTTCGAACAAATTTTAAATGCAGTATCTAAATTGATATATTGTATTGATTCAGAATTTATAATTACATCAAATTTATTTTCTGAATTAAAGTCTTCAAATTTTTTGTGGTGAACTACCAGATCAGGATATTTTAATGTAATATACTTAAACTGATTGTCATCAGGAGTGACTGATTCAACTTCGTATTTATTATCTTTCAATACTTTTGATAAACCACCCATTCCACATCCAACATCAAGTATTTTACTCTCTTTAGATTTAATTTGATTTATTATTAGTTTAATATAATTCATTTGAGCATTCTGAAATTCTTTAATGGAAATTTCATCAGAAGAAATATCTATATTTTTAAAATAACCATAATGTAACATATCGTTATCTATAATCTTTGAGTATAACATTAACTCAAGATCATTTGCTGATTTTGCATATTTCTTTTGATTTCGATGATAGATGAATGCTTTAATAATTGCAAAAGGATTTACTATTTTTTTGAGAAAATTAATTTGAAGTGCTCCTTAATATAAGACAGCCAAGATTATAGTAATTTTTGGGTTCGGTTGACAACCTGTATTTTTTAGCAATTCGATTTACTATTTCTTTCATCTTAACTGAGTTTCCTGTAATTATTTCGACTGGTAAATAATCTAAATTATTCTCAATAAAGTAAGAAGTTAATATTTCAGCTTCGTCATGACGTTTACCATGTAAATCCAAAGTCTTCAAAAAGTCAATTCCAATTTAATAACCTACCACTTTTAATTACATGTTTCAATTTATTTTGGTCATCAAAAGAATAAGGAATTGAATGAATGTTTTTAAGATTCCATATTAGCATGTCTGCTTTATATCCTGTTTCGATAAGCCCATATGAATTTTCGATACCTAAAGCTCTAGCTGCATTATATGTACATGCCTTAAAACTTAAATCTAAAGACAGGTTGCAATATAAATTTGATAAAAGCATTATAAACGGCATTGATTGCATGTAAGAGCTGCCTGGATTAAAGTCTGTTGCTATTGCTACCTCTCCACCAGCTTTGATTATTTTATTACAATCAACATAATCAGATTTCCCAAGAAAGAAAGTTGTGCCTGGTAGAACGACGGATATGACATTTTTATTAGACATTTTTTTTAAATTTTCTATAGAAGAAAACATTAAATGATCAGCAGACACAGCATTAATTTCTGCTGCTAAATTTGCTGCATTGGAATCAATAAATTCATCAGCGTGCAATTTTGGTTTTAACCCATACTTAATACCAGTTTTTAAAATCTTCCTTGACTGTTCTATAGAAAAATATCCTTTCTCGCAAAACACATCACAAAAAATTGCTAATTTTTTTTTGGATACGACTGGAATCATTTCCTTGCAGATCAAATCAACATATTCGTCTTCTTTCATTTTATATTCTTTTGGAAAATCATGAGCCGCCATAAATGTTGGAATAATATCTAACTCCGTATTATTATCTAATTCTTTTACTATCTCAAGGGATTTAATCTCAGATTCTGTGCTAAGTCCATAGCCAGATTTTGCTTCAATTGTTGTTGTTCCCTTTTTAAGAAAGGAAATAACTCTAGGTAAAATTTTTAGGTAAAGCGATTTTTTAGAAATACTCCTTAAAGAATCAACACTCGAATTTATACCTCCACCAGAATTTGATATCTCTTTATAACTTTTTCCTTCAATTCGAGATTTAAAGTCTAAACTTCTATTATCATTAAAAATCGGATGCGTGTGACAATCTATAAAACCGGGAGAAACTATTCCATCTTCAGCATCAATAATTTTATTAATTTTATCATCGTTTAAATTCTTACCGATTTTTATTATTTTATCATTTTCAATTAGAATATCACTATTTTTTATTACTTTTAGATTATTATTTTTAACATCCCATGAAATAATTTGATTAATATTATTTATTTTTGTAATCATTTCAATGATGGAATTTTAAGCCCTTTTTCAATAGCAACGTTTACAGCAGTCTCATAACCAGCATCAACATGCCTTGCCACCCCAATTCCTGGATCATTTGTAAGAACACGATTTAATCTCGTTTTAGTTTCTTGGCTACCATCAGCAACAATTACTAAGCCACTATGGATCGATAATCCCATACCAACACCTCCTCCGTGATGTAATGAGGTCCAGCTTGAACCACCTGATGCACTTAGAAGAGCATTAAGGATTGGCCAATCTGCTACTGCATCAGATCCATCTTTCATTTTTTCTGTCTCTCTGTTTGGGGAAGCTACAGAGCCACAATCAAGATGGTCTCGTCCAATAACAATTGGAGCTTTGAGCTCCCCGGAGGCTACCATATCATTGATAGCTTCAGCAAAGATATTTCTTTCTTTATATCCAAGCCAACATATCCGCGCCGGTAAACCCTGAAATTTAATTTTTTTCTGTGCCATTGTTATCCATCTGTTCAATGCTTTATCATTTGGAAAAAGTTCAAGAACTTTTTTATCAGTTTTATAAATATCTTCTGGGTCACCTGATAAAGCTACCCATCTAAAAGGACCTTTACCTTCACAAAATAAAGGCCTAATATATTCTGGAACAAAACCTGGGATATCAAATGCATTTTTTATGCCTCCGTTCTCTTGTGCTTGTCCTCTAAGATTGTTACCGTAATCAAAAACAATTGAACCTTTTTTTTGTAATTCTAGCATAGCTTTACAATGAACAGCCATTGATTCATATGATTTTTTTATATATTCCTCTGGGTTATTTTTTCTTAAATCAACAGCTTGTTCATAATCCATAGTATGAGGTATATAACCAATCAATTCATCATGTGCTGATGTTTGGTCTGTCACAATATCAGGTATTATATTTCTTTTTAAAAATTTTGGATAAATATCAGCAGCATTACCAAGCAGGCCAATTGATATAGGTTTTTTTTTATTTTTGTATTTTAATGCACATTTTATAGCATTGTCGAAATTGCGATAGTAAACATCTAGATACTTGGTCTCAATTCTTTTTTTAATTCTTTCAATATCTGTTTCAACAGTTATATTTACGCCTTCATTCATGGTAACTGCCAACGGCTGAGCTCCACCCATACCTCCAAGACCCGCAGTTAAAGTTATTGTTCCTTTCAAAGAATCGTTAAAATGTCTTCTTGCAATTTCAGCTAAGGTTTCATATGTTCCTTGAACAATTCCTTGAGAACCTATATAAATCCAGCTACCTGCTGTCATCTGACCGTACATCATTAAGCCTTTTTTATCGAGCTCTCGAAAGTATTTCCAGTTAGCCCAGTTTGGAACTAGCATTGAATTTGATATTAATACTCTCGGAGAGTATTCATGAGTTCTGAAAATTGCAACGGGCTTTCCTGACTGAATCAAAAGGGTTTCATCATTATCTAAATTTCTTAAAGATTCAAGTATGTCCTCATAAGATTCCCAATTTCTAGCTGCTTTACCAAGTCCTCCGTAAACAATGAGTTCATCTGGATTTTCAGCAACATCTGAATCTAAATTATTTTGAAGCATTCTATAAGCTGCTTCCTGATGCCAACCCTTACAACTTAGTTTTGTTCCCGTAGGAGATTTTATTGTTTTTGTATGAATCATTTATACCTCTCTTACTTTATAATTTCAAAAATATCTAAAATATTATCAAACCAATATATATCTTCTTTCTTATTATCAAATGAAAATAAGCTTACACCTTTGAAGTCATTTATATATGATATATAAATTTTGTCAGAAACTTGATTGAATCCTTGATTATAAATACTTACTCCCATAATAATTTTTTTTAATTTATTTTTATCTATTTCTTGTTTAATTGACTGGATATTATTATTAAAATCTATCATGTTAGGTGCATAATTCATTACAACAACAAAATCCAAATAGTCATTAAGAATCCAATTTTTCCAATCCTGTGACCATTTTTTACGAGCTAAATTTGGATTAGATTTTACGGCAGCACTTAGTTTTAAATTTCTATCAATAATATTTATTTTCTCTGAAATACTATCTACCAAAGTATTAATATTTCCAATTTTATAATTATTCCAAATTTCATTTAAGGAATCAATCTGACTAAAGGTCCAACCTTGCTCAATAGATATAATGTTTCTTTCAATATCAAGAGGATCAAAGCCATAATTATTTTTAAAAATTTTTCTACCAACCTCATTAAATCCATAAATATCATCCTGAAACCTGATATAGTCAAGGTGAATACCGTCAATATCGTACGAATCAATAATCTCTGAAATAAGTTCGATTAAGTATTTATTTACACTGGGATGATTAGGTGATAAATATATACCCTCCCAATTTTGTGATTGAGGTACAGAAATATCAATACTCGAATCTGATTTACCATAAATGTTAGATTCTAACCAATCAGGTTTAGTTACATAAATATGATTATGGTCAAATGGCTTATAACTACTTGACCATAGAATATATGTATTAAACCACGCATGTATTTCTATACCAAGTGAATGAGCTAATTGCACAGCATATAGCAAAGGATCAAAATCAGGCGAAACTAAATTACTTTTTGAAACAATTTTTGATTCATAAAAAGCTTCACCTCTGTATCGTACCTGCACAAAAACCGTATCAAAACCATATTCATAAGCTGTGATTAATGCTTTATCTATTGTTTGCTTAGTTTTCATAGAATCAGATTTAATCCAAATACACTTATCAAATTCTAAGCCAGATACAACATTAAATAACAGAGATACAAAAAATATAAAAAATACTGATTTGATTTTTACTTTTTCAAACATTAAAAGTGGAAAGAGATGATTCTATTTTGTTTCAGATTCTTCTTTCTTATCAGACATTTCATCACTACTAATATGAAGATTAACAAACTCTAGAATGCACATTTTAGCATTATCATTTTTTCTATTTTCTAGTTTAATTATTCTAGTATAACCACCATTTCTTGAATTATATTGTGGACCTATTTCATCCATCAATATATTTGCAATCTTTTTACTATTACGTCCAATAATCTTGCTTATTATCAATCTTCTAGCGTGTAATTTATTTTCATTTTTTGAATAAGTTATTAATCTTTCAACAAATGGACTAAGAGTTTTTGCTTTAGGTAATGTAGTCCTTATTCTTTTATAAAATACTAAGGATGCAGCCATATTGCTAAGCATCGCTTTTCTATGACTTCTGGTTCTATTTAATTTTCTTCCTTTTTTTAAATGTCTCATATTTTACTCTGCATTAAGGTATTGACTAATGTCCATACCGAATTTTAAATTTAACTCACTTAATTTTTCGACTAACTCAGTCAATGATTTTCTACCAAAGTTTTTATATCTGAGCATTTCACCTTCTTCTTTTTCAACAAGTTCTGCAATAGTTTCTATTCCAGCTGCTTGTAAACAATTATGACTTCTAACTGAAAGTTCCATTTCATCAATACTTTTAAGTAGCAATCCTTTTATCTCCAGCGCTTCAGTGATTTCTTCTTCATTGACTGCTTTGATACTACCAGATTCATTGAACATGAAGAACGCAAGATGTTGTCTTGCAATACTTGCAGAATGATTTATTGCATCTTTCGGAGATGTAGAACCATCAGATTCCACTTCCATGATGAGTCTTTCTTGTTCTTCTGTTGAAGTAGCTATAGGCTCAACTTTCCATGAAACGTTTGTTATTGGGTTAAATATTGAATCAATTGGAATCATTCCAATCACATCGTCATTTCTTTTATTTTTTTCAGATCCAACGTAACCTTTTCCCCTAGCAATTCGGACATCAATTTTTAAACTTACTTTATCTGTGATATTAGCAATAACAAGATCTTTATTTAGTACATTAAATTGAGTAATGTGTTTATCAATATCTTTTGCAGTAAACTTACATGGTCCCTGTACTTCAAAAGTTGCTACTTCAGGACCAAAATCATTAAGAGAAAATCTTACTGCTTTCATGTTTTGAATCATCTGCGAAACATCTTCAACTACACCTTTAATACTAGAAAATTCGTGCTGCACACCGTCAATTTTGATTGATGTAATTGCTGCACCAGGAACAGAAGTCATCAAAATTCTTCTTAAGGAATTACCAATTGTAGTTGCGTAGCCTCTTTCGAAAGGTTCAGCTACTAATTTAGCATATGTTTCAGCCTCATCTACAATTTTTACCGCTATATCATTAAAATGTTTTTCTTTTGTCATTTTTTCTCCATTAATTTTATTTAGAATATAATTCAATTACTAATTGCTCATCAAATGGCTCTTCAACTTGAGCTCTTTCGGGGTAACTAATAAAGGATCCGCTTAGTTTTGCTTTATTGAGTGATAGCCAATCAGTTGGATTATCTCCTTTTATTCTCCTTAAAGATTCTTGAAAAACTTCCATCTTCTTACTCTTATCACGTACAGAAACAACGTCACCGGGACTAAGCTGAAACGAAGGTATATTTACTACTCTATTATTTACTAGAAAATGCTTATGGACGACAAGCTGACGCGCAGATCTTCGAGTCGAAGCCAATCCCATTCTATAAATTGAATTATCTAATCTAGACTCAAGTAAAATGACAAGATTCTCACCAGTTGGACCGCTTTTACTTTGTGCTTTTTTGTAATAATTCCTAAATTGCTTTTCAAGCACCTCATAAAGATATTTCATTCTCTGTTTTTCTCTGAGCTGAATTCCATAATTAGATAACTTTCTCCTCCTTGACATTCCATGTTGTCCTGGTGGATAATTTTTCCTTGGATTACCAAACTTTGGTGACTCAAAAGCGGCAAATTCTAACCTTCTACATATTTTTGATCTTGGTCCTGTATATCTAGCCATTTAACAATAATCTCCTAATTTAAACTCTTCTCTTTTTTGGTGGCCTACACCCATTATGAGGGACAGGCGTAATATCAATTATTTTAGTAACTTTTAGACCAGCTGCCTGCAATCCTCTTACAGCTGCTTCTCTCCCACCACCTGGACCTTTAATTTTTACTACTATACTACTCAATCCCATAGCCATTGCTTCTTGGGCAACTTTATCAGCTGCTTGCGTTGCAGCATATGGTGTGTTTTTCCTAGAACCCTTAAACCCTAAAGCTCCTGCACTCGCCCAAGCAATAGCGTTACCATTTTTATCAGATAAAGTAATAATCGTATTGTTGAAGGTAGCTTTGATACTTGCAATTCCTTCTGGGTTAACTCTAATTTTTTTCTTATTTGACTTTGCCAAAATTCACTCCTAAAATTTTAAATTACTTTCTTTTTACCAGCTATTGTCTTTTTTCTACCTTTTCTGGTTCTTGAATTATTTTTTGTATTCTGACCTCTAGTAGGTAATCCTCTCTTGTGACGAATGCCTCTGTAGGCTCCAATATCTACTAACCTTTTTATATTTCTGCCAACTTCAGCTCTTAATTCACCTTCAACTGTAAAACTCTTAGCTATTTCATCTCTGATTGCTATAATTTGATCTTCACTCAATTCATTGACTCTGGTATTTAAATCAATTTTTGCAGATTGAAGTATTAACTTTGATTGGAACTTCCCAATACCATAGATGTATTGTAAAGCAAACTCAATTTTTTTATTTCTTGGTAAATCTACACCTGATATTCTTGCCAAGCTTTAATCCTCCCTTAACCCTGTCTTTGCTTGTGTCTTGGGTTTTCACAGATAACCCTCAAAACACCGCTTCTTTTAATTAATTGACACTTATTACAAATTTTCTTTACTGATGCTCTTACTTTCATATTTAATACCTAAAAATAATCCTTCCCTTGCTTAAATCGTAAGGTGATAGTTCTAATTTAACTTTGTCCTCAGGTAAAAGCTTTATGTAGTGCATTCTCATTTTACCAGATACATGAGCTAAAACTATGTGCCCATTTTCTAATTTTACTCGAAACATGGCGTTTGGTAATGCTTCGAGAATACTTCCATCAACTTCAATATTTGGTTCTTTAGCCATAATTATTGTGTTAAAATTTCAGGTCCACTATCTGTAACTAAAATTGTATGTTCAAAATGAGCAGAAGGAAGCCCATCTTTTGTACATATTGTCCAACCATCTTCTCTAGTAAAAACCTCTTTAGCACCCATATTAATCATAGGTTCAATAGCGAAACACATTCCACATTCTATTCTAGGCCCAGTTCCAATCTTTCCAAAATTTGGTATCTGAGGTTCTTCATGTAATTTGGCACCAATTCCATGCCCTACAAGCTCTCTCACTACGCCATAGCCATTAACCTCTGCATATTGCTGAACTGCATTACCTATATCACCAATATGATTTCCAGGAACTGCTTTTTGAATTCCTTTATTTAGACATTCTCTAGTCACTTGCAGGAGCTTATTTTTTTCATCATTAATATTTCCGACGGGGAATGATTTTGCATGATCTCCATAATATCCTTTATAAATGCATCCAACATCAATACTAACAATTTGACCCTCAATAAGATTTTTTTTACTTGGTAACCCATGAACAACTTCATCTTCAATAGATATACAAATTGTCGATGGATATCCATAAAGACCTTTAAACCCAGGCACAGCATCTCTTTGACTAGCAATATAATCCTCTGCAATTTCATCTAGCTCAATAGTTGAAACTCCTGGTTTAATGTAATTTTCTAATAATAGAAGCGTCTCTTTAACGATTCTACACGCTTCTGACATAAGCTTAATTTCATTATTATTTTTAATACCAATCATATTAAAATCTTGTTTTCGATCTTCCTTTTATTCTTCCTGTCTTGAGAAAACCATCATAATGTCTACTAACAAGGTGACCTTCGATTTGCTGCATAGTATCCAAAGCTACACCTACTGCGATTATAATGCTTGTTCCACCAAAGAAAATAGCAAAACTATAATCGATATTACCATATTTTTGAAAAATAAAGGGTAAGATAGCAATGAAAGCTAACGCAATTGAAGCCGGAAGTGTCACTCTTGTTAAAATGTTATCAATAAAGTCTGATGTAGCTTTTCCTGGTCTAACACCAGGGATAAATCCACCCTGCTTTTGCATATTATCTGCAACATCAGCAGGATTAAATGCTATAGCAGTATAGAAATAAGTAAAAATAATCACTAGGACTGCAAAAACAATGTTGTAAGCCCATGCTGTTGGAGCGAAGCCATTTAAAAGCCATGACCATTCGGTAAATTGCCCAAGAAGCTGAGGAATAAACATAAGAGCTTGAGCAAAAATTATTGGCATCACTCCAGCAGTTAAAATTTTAAGGGGAATATGTGATGCCTGGCCACCATATACTTTTCTACCAACAACCCTTTTGGCAAATTGAACGGGTATTTTTCTAAGCGCTGAAGTAATTAATACAGTAAATGTTACTATGCCTATCAAAATTGCAAATAGCACAATACCCTTTACTGCTTGCGTACTGCTCTGCATCATTAACCCAAAAAAATCTGAAAAGGCTGTTGGAGCCCCTGCCAATATACCCACAGTTATAATTAACGAGATACCGTTCCCTATTCCATAATCAGTGATCTGCTCTCCAAGCCACATCACAAAAATTGTACCTGTAACAAGAGAAATTATTGTAACTGAATAAAACAATCCAGTACCCATACCGCCTTGCTCTAATGGGACTGCTTGCCCTGACCACAAAGTTGCAACACCAATAGCTTGTACTGCTGCAATAAATACAGTCCCGTACCTAGTTAATTGGATTATTTTTTTATTACCTTCTGGCCCTTCTTTTTTTAATCTTTGAAAATATGGTACAATAGCTGTCATAAGCTGAATAATAATTGATGCGGATATGTAGGGCATGATTCCAAGAGAAAAAATAGAAGCTTGCGATAAAAAGTTACCTACAAACTGGTCATAAAGCTCAAGAATAGATAATCCACCTACAGCAGCACTCATATCTGGATTTTGAATACCAGGAAGAGTTACTTGGCCACCTAATCTAAAAACAACTAGCAAAGATAATGTGAAGAAAATCTTTTTTCTTAAGTCCTTTACTTTGAAAATATTTGCTATCTTACTTATCATATGAAGTTAACGCTTCCTCCTGCTTTTTCAATTTTTTCTATTGCTTTTTTGCTAAACATATTTGCAGAAATATTCTTAGGTTCGGAAATATCACCGCTAGATAGGATTTTATAAGGCCGGTTATCTTTAACTATACCATTTTTAAGTAATAAATCATGAGTAATATCAGTTTCTTTCAAACTGACTAATTTAGCCAAACTAACTATTTGAACTGTACTCTTGGTCCTCATGTGATTGAACTTACCAGTTCCCATACCTATTTTTGGTAATCTACGAGCAAGAGGAGTTTGCCCTCCTTCAAAATGAAGTCTTGCTTTTGCACCAGATCTTGACTTATAGCCATTATGTCCTTTACCTGCGGTTCTACCCTGTCCAGTAGCATTTCCCCTTCCTAATCTTTTATTTTTAGAAACCGAACCTTTTGCTGGCTTAATATTTCCTAATTTCATTTTTTTTCCTCAATTTTTACGAGATGAGAAACCGTGTCAATCATACCCTGTATAGGACCATCTAGATTTTTTGTTACAGTATGATTGATTTTTCTTAAACCTAACGCAATCATAGTATCTTTAGTTCTTTGCCTGTATCCTATTACACTCTTTACTTGTGTTATTTTTACTTTTTTCATATTAACTAAACCTTACTAAACAATTGTTTGACAGTAATACCTCTTTGTTTTGCAATCATCAATGGATCTTTAAGCTTCAACAACCCAAATTCAAGTGCTCTTACAACATTTGTTGAGTTTGTTGAACCAGTATTCTTAGATAAGATATTTTTTACTCCTAATTGAGCTAAAACTTCTCTTACGGGACCTCCTGCAATGATTCCGGTACCAGGACCAGCTGGCTTAAGCATTAGCCTAACAGATGCATGTTTTATATCCATTCTATGTGGTATCGTTCCTTTTATTAATGGTACTTTGATGATTCTTTTTTTTGCTTTTTCTTTAGCTTTGGAGACTGCCATAGCAACATCATTAGCCTTACCAAAACCAATACCTACATGACCCTTACCATCTCCAACTACAACAAGACTATTGAATCGCATTCTCCTGCCTCCAGTTGTCGCTTTAGAAACTCGATTTATTGATATTACCGATTCTTCGTTTAATTCAATTTCTGATGGATTTATATACAATCTACTCATATTTCTCCTAAATATTTAACCCAGACTCACGAACAGCATCAACAAATGCCTTTACTCTTCCATGATACATATAGCCATTTCTATCAAACATTACTTTATTGATTTTTTTCTTTATAATGTCAGAACCAATTTTCTTGCCGACAAATTTACTCTTTTCAACTTTTGATGTGATTTTAGCTAAATCATCTCTCATAGACTTGTCATTTGTTGAAACTGAAATGATTGTTTCAGATTTATTATCATCTACTAATTGGGCATATAAATGTAAATTTGACCTGTATACAACAAGTCTTGGATATTTGCCAATTGTTAACTTACCTTTTATTGATTTTTTTCTTCTAGCTAATCCTCTTTTTTTCATTAAAATCTTGTTAGGCATTAGGCAGCTCCTCCAACAGTTTTACCTGCTTTTCTTCTGATAATTTCATCCTTATACTTTACACCTTTACCTTTGTAGGGTTCAGGTTTTCTTAATTCTCTAATTTTTGCAGAAACATCTCCAACTAATTGGTTATCTATACCTCTAACAATAATTGTGGTATTGTTTGGTGTTTCAAAATCAATTCCATCTGGCTTTTGGAAGTATATTGGATGAGAAAAACCAAGATTAAGCAATAAAAATTCATTTTTATTCTCTACCGTATAACCTACACCAACAAGATTAAGCTCTTTTTGAAAGCCCTGATCCAGTCCTTTGAGAATGTTATTCATTAAAGCTCTGGTAAGACCGTGCAGCTCTTTAGCTTTCTTACTATCATCTTTACGTTTTACAAAAATCTCATTTTCATTTATATCAAGAGAAACCTCATCATGTACGATACATGATAAAATTTTACCACCTTTACTAGCCTGAAAAGAGTTATTTTTATATTCTATCTCTATTCCACTTGGAATGCTGATAGGTTTTTTTCCAATTTGCGACATCTATTATCCTCTCATTACCATACTTGACATAAAATTTCACCACCAACTTTAAATAATTCAGCTTTTTTACTAGAAATTACACCTTTAGATGTAGTTAAAATCGAAATACCCATACCATTCAGCACTCTTGGGATTTCTGAAGAAGAAACATAAGTCCTACAGCCTGGCTTGCTAATTTTTGTTATTCCATTTATAACAGGATTATTGCTATTGTCGTAAGATAAAAAAACTCTAATTGTATCTTGCTTATCATCCTTTATCAACATTGCATCCCTAATGAAATGCTCTTCTTTTAATACAAAACATATCCTCTTTTTTAGATTTGAAGAAGGTACATCAACCCAAGGTTTTTTGACTGCTTGAGCATTTCTAATGCATGTAATAAAATCTGCTATCGGGTCTGTTTGAGACATCTCATTTCTCCTAATTTTCTACCAGCTTGCTTTTGTTATGCCAGGGATTTGGCCTTTAAGGGCCATTTCTCTGAAAGTGATTCGCGAAAGACCGAACTTTCTATAATAAGACCTAGGACGACCCGTAACCACACATCGATTTCGAATTCTTATTGGGTTAGAATCTCTAGGCATTTTTTCTAATTTCAGTCTAGCTTCATATTTCTCTAAGTCCGATGACTTTGAGCTTTTTATAATATTTTTGAGCTCATCTCTTCTTACTTTGTATCGCTCTACGATTTGTTTTCTGCGAATATTCTTAACAATCATTGATTTTTTTGCCATTATTTAATCCTTAGTATTTTTTTTATCTTTGATAGGGAATCCAAAAGCTTTAATTAAAGCGTATGCTTGATTATCATCACCTACATTTGTAACAATAGTACAATTAAATCCCCTCACTTCGCTTACTTTGTCGTAATCAATTTCAGGAAAGATAATTTGCTCATCAATTCCAAAATTATAATTTCCCATTCCATCGAAACCAGTGGATGAAATACCCCTGAAATCTCTTATTCTGGGGGAAGCTACTGAAATAAATCTATCCAAAAAATCATACATATTATCAGACCTTAGAGTAACTTTAATTCCAACAGGATCACCCTCACGAGTCTTGAAATTAGAAATAGCTTTTTTTGCATATGTTATAACTGGCTTTTGTCCCGTAATTAGCGCTAGCTCTTGTTCTGCTTGCTTTAAAGAATTCTTATTAGTCTTAGCATTTCCTAAACCCATGTTAATGACTATTTTTTCAATTTTTGGCACCAACATAATGTTCTCAATTTTAAGTTGAGTTTTTAATTGACTTTGTATTTCTTGATTATACAATGTCTTCATTCTTGGTTTATAATTAGTTTTTGACATTAGTCAATATTCCTTTTAAGCTTTTTTGAATACCTTATTTTCTTTCCATTATCAAGTTTTTTAAAACTAACCCTTGTTGGTTTATTATTGCTCATCAACATTACATTTGACCTATGTATACTAGATTCTTTTTCAATAATTCCACCTTGTTGGTTGTCTTGCGTTGGTCTCTCATGTTTTTTTACTAAGTTTAAGCCTTCCACAATAAGCCTGTTTTTTGAAGGAAAAACTTTAATAACTCTTCCGGACTTACCCTTGTCTCTCCCAGTAATTATTTTAACTAAATCATCTTTTCTTATATTCATATTACAATACCTCAGGAGCTAGTGATAATATTTTTGTAAAGCTCTTGTCTCTTAATTCGCGAGCTATGGGTCCAAACACTCTACTTCCAATCGGCTCTGATTGATTATTGATAAGAACTGCAGCATTGTCATCAAATCTTATATACGAACCGTCTTTTCTCCTACACTCTTTACGTGTTCGCACGACGACAGCTTTAGCTATCTCACCTTTTTTAATTCCTCCTGGAATAGTTTTTTTTACTGAAACCACAATAATATCACCTAAACTAGCGTATTTTCTCTTTGATCCACCTAAAACTTTAATGCAAAGAATTTCTTTTGCTCCAGTATTGTCTGCTACTTTTAATCTTGTTTCTTGTTGTATCATTTTATTTAGCTATTTTTTTGTATTTCTTTAACGAACCATTTTTTCATTTTACTTCTTGGCCTAGACTCAACGATGACTACTCTGTCACCAGCAGTAGTTTTATTTTCAGAATCATGGGCGTAATATTTTTTAGATTTAATAATATATTTTTTATAAACCGGATGAGGTATTCTTCTAGCGACCTCAACCACGGCAGTTTTTTCCATCTTAGAATCTAAGACAATACCTTTTAATTGCTTTCTTGAGCTTTTATCCATCTATTTACTTTCTCTTATGTTTAATTTCATTTCATTTAGAACTGTTTTAATCTGGGCGATTTCTCTTTTTAAAAATTTAATTGATTGCGGGTTTTCAAGTTGTTGTAATTTTTGCTGAAATCTCAAATTAAGCAATGAATCTTCATTATCGGATAATAGCTTTGCGAGTTTTATCTTACTTAGTTTGTTTAGTTCTTTCACATCCATATTACAAAGGTCTCCTAAAAACCATTTTTGTTTTTACGGGCAGCTTATTGGAACACTTCCTAAATGCCTCTTGAGCTCCCTTTTCATCCAAGCCATCTACCTCAAAAAGAATTGTTCCAGGCTTAACAACTGCAACCCATAGTTCAGGGCTACCCTTTCCCTTACCCATTCTGGTTTCAGCTGGTTTTTTTGTAATTGATTTATGAGGAAATATTCTTATCCACATTCTTCCAATTTTTCTCACTGCTCTTGAAATTACTATTCTTGAAGACTCTATCTGTCTACTAGTTATCCATCCATGATCTAAGCATTTAAGGCCATATGTTCCAAATGCAACATAGTTGCCTCTTGAAGCAAGACCCCTATTTTTTCCTTTTTGTGGCTTTCTGTATTTAACTTTTTTAGGTGATAACATTTTTTATCTAATCTCTCCTTTAAAAATCCACACTTTAATTCCTATAATCCCATATGTTGTTGATGCTTCAACGTGAGCATAGTCAATATTTGATCGCAGGGTATGAAGAGGTATTCTTCCTTCTTTGAAGGTTTCTGCTCTAGCAATATCTATTCCATTTAGCCTACCTGCAACTCTAATTTTGATTCCTTCAGCGCCCATACTCATAGTAGATTGAATTGATTTTTTTACACTTCTCCTATAATTAATTTTCTTTTCTAATTGTTGCGCGATACTTTGTCCAACCAAACATGCAGATAAAGCGGGTCTTTTAATTTCTGAAACATTTACGTTAGTGTCGTATCCAATTAATTTGCTTAAGTTTTTTTTAAGCTTCTCAACTTCAGAACCACCCTTACCTATTACAATTCCTGGTCTTGATGTAAAGATAGTTATCGTAATATCTTTAGCCGTTCTCTCAATGTTTACCTTACTAATACTTGCTTCTTTTAATTTACTGCTTATATAATTTCTTATAATGATGTCTTCATGAAGCTTTTCAGCAAAATGTTTCTCATCATACCAAATAGAATCCCACGTACGATTTACACCTAGCCTTAAACCGATTGGATTAGTTTTCTGTCCCATTATTTACCCTTTTCACCAACTACAACAGTGAGGTGACTTGTTCTTTTAAGAATTTTGGAGGCTCTTCCCATAGCTCTCGGTCTAAATCTTTTTATTTTGGGTCCTTCGTCCACAAAAGCCTCTTTAACATATAATAAATCCGAATCGAAATTCTCATTTGCCTGAGAAAAGTTAGAGACAGCTGAATTCAGAGCTTTTTGAATGAACACAGCTGCTTTCTTGTTTGAAAAATTTAAGGAACTGAGAGCATAATTAACTTTTTTACCTCTTACCGAATCAAGAACAAACCTAACCTTATAAGGTGACTGTCTAATGAATTTAACTTGACATTTTGACTCTTTTAACATCTTACTTTACCTTCCTATCGCCTGAATGCATTCTAAACGTTCTAGTTGGAGCAAATTCGCCTAGCTTATGGCCAACCATATTCTCTGTCACAAACACAGGAATAAACTTGTTTCCGTTATGAACTGCGAAAGTATGACCTACAAAGTTTGGTGCGACAGTCGATGACCTTGACCAGGTCTTAATTACTTTTTTGCTTGACGCACTTTCCATTTTTTCAATTTTTTTCTCTAACTTGAAATTAATGTATGGTCCTTTTTTTAACGATCTTGGCATAATTATGCATTCCTTCTTTTAACAATAAATTTATTTGATGGTTTATTTTTCTTTCTTGTTCTATAACCTTTAGATGGCACACCGGTAGGTGAAACTGGATGCCCTCCACCAGAGGTTCTTCCTTCACCACCACCCATAGGGTGATCAACTGGATTCATTGCAACACCTCTAACTTTTGGCCTTCTACCCTTCCATCTTGACCTTCCTGCCTTTCCAAGAACAATATTTTCATGTTGCCTGTTCCCCACAGATCCAATAGTAGCCATACATCTCTCATCTACCATTCTCATCTCACCTGATGGCAGTTTAAGAGTAATACGACCGTCTTCTTTAGCCATAATTCTCGCATAAGAACCGGCACTCCTAACCATTTGACCGCCCTTACCAATCTTAAACTCTATGTTGTGCACAAGCATTCCATCTGGCACAAAAGCTAAGGGCATTGCATTTCCATCTTTTACAGGTATTTTATTTTCCCTTGATGACACTATTTTATCTCCAACTTTCATACCTGAAGTTGCAATAATATATCTTCTTTCACCATCATCATACTCAAGAAGAGCGATTCTAGATGTTCTGTTAGGATCGTACTCTATTGATATAACTGATGCAGAAATATCATATTTATTTCTCTTAAAGTCTATTAGTCTGTACTTTCTCTTGTGACCGCCACCTCTACGTCTCATAGTAATTTTACCATGGTTATTCCTACCACCGGTTTTTTTCAGCGGTTTCAGAAGCTTTCGCTCTGGTTTTTTTTTAGTAATGTCACTAAAATCTGAGAAAGTCATATATCTTCTTGATGGAGTGTATGCTTTTTGATTAGTTTTTCCCATTAAAATTCCATGTTAGTTAAATCTATGGTGTTATCTTTGGATAAAGTAACTACAGCTTTTTTCCAGCTACTTCTTTTTCCTTCTGTTCGAATAGTTCTTCCAGAACTTTTGACGCTCATCGACTTCGACTTTCCTTTAACATTTATAATAGCTACTTTTTCAACTTTTACATTAAATCTGGTTTCAACAGCTTTTTTGATTTGAATTTTATTAGATTTTTTTTCAACTTTAAATAAATACTTATTAAAAGTCTGAGTTAAAGCTGCACCTTTTTCAGTTAACAATGGTCCAATAATTACTTTTTCTATTTTCATATTTATATTTTGTTAAAGTTTCCTAAAGTTTCTTTGTCAATAACCAATGTATCATTATCTATGAGATCATATGAAGATACATTAGCATTTGGAATCACCTTGACATTATGAATGTTCCTAGAACTTCTAAATGCATTTATATTTTTATTATTTGTTAAGAAAGTAACTTTAGTTGATTGAAGGCCCAGATTAATTAAAATTTTATTAAAATTTTTGGTTCTATGGTCTTCTAAACTAATTTTATCCAGTATGATAAGCTTTTTTGCAGTAAGTTTACTCGATAGAATACTTTTTTTAGCAATAAGCTTAACTTTTCTATTAATTTTAAGATTATAGGTTCTGGGTTGAGGGCCAAATGCAGTACCACCACTTACTCTTGAGGGATTCCTAACAAGCCCTACTCTTGCCCTACCAGTGCCTTTCTGTTTGAATGGCTTGGATTTAGTACCTTGAACTTCCGACTTACTTTTAGACTTGCTTGTACCTTGTCTTTTTGAAGCTAGTTCAGACTTAATTGTCAAATAAACACAGTGTTCATTTGGCTCAATACCAAACACATCTTTATTTAAATCTGCTTTTGTGGATAACTTCTTTCCATTCTGATTATATATATCGAGTTTCATAATTATTTAGTAATAAAAACTAATCCTTTGTTTGAACCAGGAACAGCACCCCTGATAAATAATAAATTCTTAACCTCATCAACCTTAACAATTGCCAGATTCTTAACTGAAACATTATCGAATCCCATTCTACCAGCCATTCTGGTTCCCTTCCAAACTCTTGATGGATCAGAGCCGGCTCCAATAGAACCTGCTTTTCTCATAACACTATTTTTACCATGAGACTTTCTTCCACCACCAAAACCATGACGTTTCATATGTCCAGCAAAACCTCTTCCAATAGATTTGCCCTTAACTTTAACATAATCACCTTCTGAAAAAGAAGAAACAGATATCTTGTCACCAAGTGCAAAATCATCAATATTTTTAACTTTAAACTCTCTTAAGTAACGCATTGGAGAAACATTTGATAATGCAAAATGTCCTTTTCGAGCGCTATTTGTCTTTGAATCTTTTATATCTCCGTAAGCTATTTGCACTGAATCATAACCATCAGACTCTTGAGTTTTTATTTGTGTAACATAACATGGACCCGCCTCAACAACAGTAACAGGACAACTATTGTTCCCATCATCTAAAAAGAGCCGCGTCATTCCAATTTTTTTACCAAAAATGGATACTTCATTAAAAATCTTAGAATCATTAGATTTATCTATTTCAGGCGTATTTGATTTAACATCAACGACATCTTTTTCAGAAGTATTATTTTTTTCTACTGGAACATTTTTTTCGGTTGAGGAGGTTTTATCAACTTTTTCTGTCGAATGGGCTTCACTGGAGGAAGCCTTGTTTTTATTATCCATTTCGATTTCAGGTTTAATATTTTTTTTATCTTCTGTCATAATTATGTTCTTATTTCTATATCAACGCCAGCAGGCATATCGATTTTCATTAACGCGTCAACAGTCTTGGTAGTAGAGTTTAAAATATCTAAAATCCTTTTATGAATCCTAACTTCAAACTGTTCTCTAGATTTTTTATCAACATGAACCGACCTATTGACAGTGTATATAGTTTTCTTTGTTGGTAAGGGTATAGGCCCTAGTATTAATGCACCCGTATCTTTGGCTGTTCTAACGATTCGCTCAGTGGACTTGTCAAGTAAGTTATGATCGTATGACTTTAATTTGATTCGAATTTTATTCATTACTACTCTACAATCTCTGTTACGACACCCGCTCCAACTGTATGACCACCCTCTCTAATAGCAAATCTTAGCTCTTTATCCATTGCTACTGGAGTTATTAACTCTATGTCTAAAGTTACATTATCTCCAGGCATAACCATCTCAGTTCCAGATGGTAATTCACAACTACCAGTCACATCTGTTGTTCTAAAGTAGAATTGTGGTCTATAACCCTTAAAGAAAGGAGTATGTCTTCCGCCTTCCTCTTTTTTAAGTACGTATACCTCGGCCTTAAATTTCTTGTGAGGCTTAATGGATCCTGGCTTAACTATCACCTGTCCCCTTTGAATATCTTCTTTATCGATACCTCTTAATAATAAACCAGCATTGTCTCCAGCTTGACCTTCATCAAGAATTTTTCTAAACATCTCAACTCCTGTACATGTAGACTTCTTATCTGCATCCATGCCAACAATCTCAACTTCTTCTCCAACCTTTACAATGCCTGACTCTATTCGTCCTGTAGCAACTGTTCCTCTACCAGTAATTGAAAAAACATCCTCTACGGGCATTAGAAAACTTTTATCTACATCACGCTTTGGAGTAGGAACAAATGAATCTACTGCATCCATAAGCTCATATATTTTATCTGCATCTGCGCCTGTACCATCCGAATTTAAAGCATTAAGAGCTGAACCCTGTATTATCGGAGTATCATCTCCAGGAAAATCGTAAGCATCAAGCAATTCTCTTAGCTCCATCTCAACAAGCTCAAGAAGCTCTGGGTCATCAACCTGATCACACTTATTCATAAAAACAACTATTGATGGGACATTAACCTGTCTAGCTAGAAGTAAATGCTCTCGGGTTTGCTGCATAGGTCCATCAGTTGCAGCTACAACCAATATGGCGCCGTCCATTTGGGCAGCTCCAGTAATCATATTTTTAATATAGTCAGCGTGTCCAGGACAATCAACGTGAGCATAATGGCGAGGCTCAGTCTCATACTCAACATGAGCTGTATTAATTGTAATACCTCTCTCCCTTTCTTCAGGGGCATTGTCGATATTTTCAAAATCAGTCTTTTCTGCAAGACCTTTAGATGATAAACATTTTGTTATAGCAGCTGTCAAAGTTGTCTTACCATGGTCAACGTGACCAATAGTACCAATATTGACATGCGGCTTGGTTCTTTCAAATTTTTCTTTTGACATATTTATATTACTCCTTTAAGCTTCTATTTTACCGTTGAGTTTTTCTAGAATTTCTTTTTCAATAGATTGCGGAACTTTAGCATAATGTGAAAATTGCATTGTAAACAATGCTCTTCCTTGCGTCATTGACCTTAGATCAGTAGCATAACCAAACATCTCTCTTAATGGAACATCACAATCTAAAACCTGACCATCACTCCTTAACTGCATTCCTTTTACTTGACCTCTACGAGACGTCACATCTCCATTTACAGAACCAACAAAATCTTCAGGACAAATTATTTCAAGAGACATTATTGGCTCAACAAGATATGGACCAGCTTTTTTAACTGCCTCTTTAAATGCCATAGATCCAGCTATTTTAAAAGCAATTTCACTCGAATCAACATCGTGATAAGAACCATCAAGCAGCGTAATCTTTACATCCTCAAGAGGATAGCCAGCAAGAACACCAGACTTCATTGTTTCTTTTATTCCGTTTTCAACTGCAGGAATGTATTCGTTAGGAATATTTCCACCTTTCACTTTGTTCTCAAATTCAAATCCTTTACCAGTATCATTGGGCTCAAGACTAATAATCACGTGACCGTACTGTCCTCTACCACCAGACTGTCTTGCAAATTTTGTATCTTGCTTATCAACAGTTTGAGAAATACACTCTTTGTATGCAACTTGTGGCGAGCCAGTATTAACAACTACGTTAAACTCTCTTTTGAGCCTGTCGACAATTATGTCAAGATGTAGCTCTCCCATACCAGAAATTACAATTTGACCAGTTTCCTCGTCGTTTTTAATTTTAAATGTAGGATCCTCTTCTGCAAGCTTGACTAAACCATCAGATAAATTTTCCTGATCTTGCTTGGTAGATGGCTCTACAGATATCGAAATAACCGGCTCGGGAATCTCAATTTTTTCCAAAATAATTGGATTAGATGAGTCACAAAGCGTGTGACCTGTTCTGGTATTCTTTAAACCAATCATAGCCGCAATTTCACCTGCAACAACTGTTTTTCTTTCCTCTCTTTTATTTGAATGCATCAACATTAATCTACCCACACGTTCTTTTTTACCCGAATTTGGATTATAAATGTGTTCACCAGTAGATACCGAACCAGAGTACACTCTAAAAAATGTCAACCTCCCAACGAAAGGATCAGTGGCAATTTTAAAAGCTAATGCAGAAAAAGGCTCATCTTCAGACGGTTTCCTGGTTAATTCCTTATCGTCTTCAGAAAAACCTTGAGTCTCTCCAAGATCCATTGGAGATGGCAAAAAGTCGATTACAGCGTCTAAAATCTGTTGGACACCTTTATTTTTAAAAGCAGATCCGCAAAATGCAGGAACAATATCTCCATGCACGGTCGCCTTTCTAATTGCGGACTTAATTTCTTCAGTTGAAATAGATTCGTCAGATAAATATTTTTCCATCAATGTGTCATCTGATGATGCAACTTCTTCTATTAAATGTTTGTTCCACTTTTCAGCTTTTTCTTTTAAATCTTCAGGAATATCTATTGTGTCAAATGTAGATCCATCATCAGAAGTATATATTATGGCCTTCATATCAATTAAATCAACAAGTCCCTTAAAAGTTTCTCCAGCTCCAATAGGTAAAGCAAGAGGGACAGGATTGGCGCCCAATCTCTCCTTAATCATATTAATTACATTATAGTAATCAGCTCCTGTTCTATCCATCTTATTGACAAAAGCAATTTTAGGGACACCATACTTGTTAGACTGTCTCCATACAGTTTCTGACTGAGGTTCAACACCACCAACAGCGCAAAATAATGCAACCGCGCCGTCAAGAACTCTAAGTGCCCTCTCAACTTCAATAGTAAAATCTACGTGACCAGGCGTATCTATTATGTTTATCCTACTATCTTTCCACATTGCAGTTGTAGCAGCAGATGTAATTGTAATACCTCTTTCTTTTTCTTGCTCCATCCAGTCCATGGTTGCGCCACCATCATGTACTTCACCCATCTTGTGTAATCTTCCTGTGTAATACAATATTCTTTCGGTTGTTGTTGTCTTACCAGCATCGATGTGAGCCATAATTCCAATATTTCTTACATTTTTTAACGAAACTTTTTGCATTTTTTACCTAAAGTGCGCAAATGCTTTGTTAGCATCAGCCATTTTGTGTGTATCTTCTTTCTTTTTTATTGAGGAGCCTTCATTTTTTGATGCAGCAATAAGCTCTGCAGACAATCTATCTACCATACTGTTTCCTTTTCTAGATCTGGCATAAGTAATTATCCACCGCATAGCTAAAGCCAACCTTCTGTTTTCTGGCACTTCGATCGGCACTTGATATGTAGCTCCACCTATTCTTCTTGATTTAACCTCAACCATTGGAGAAGCATTGCGCAATGCCTTTTTAAAAATATCAACTGGTTCAACTTGTTTTTCCTTGGTTTTTATTAAGGAAAAACAGTCATAAACTATCTTTTCTGCAACACTTTTTTTGCCATCTTTCATTAGATTATTAATAAACTTTGCAATTATAAGATCTCCATACAATGGATCAGGATTAATAGTTCTTTTTTCTGGTCTTCTTCTTCTCATTGCTACTTACCTTTTTTAGCGCCATAACGAGAGCGACTAGTTTTTCTTCCTTCAACACCAGATGTGTCAAGAACACCTCTTATGGTATGATACCTTACACCTGGCAAATCTTTTACTCTTCCACCTTCAATTAGCACAATTGAGTGTTCCTGTAAATTATGACCCTCTCCCGGAATGTACGCAGCAACTTCAAATCCATTCGAAAGTCTTACCCTCGCTACTTTCCTCAAAGCTGAATTGGGCTTTTTTGGCGTTGTAGTATAGACGCGAGTACATACACCCCTTCTTTGTGGACAAGCCATCAAAGCAGGAACATTGTTTTTCTTTAATATTTTTTTTCTACCTTTTCTAACTAATTGATTTATTGTAGGCATATAGCCTCCATGTATAGCCTGTTAAAATACAAAACATATTTATTAATCCAAAAAAAAAAAGATTAATTTGATGTTTTTTTTGTCTTTTTAATTATTCTTTTACCTTACTCTCTTCAATATTCTGCCCTAAATCTAAACTACTTGAATCTGGTTTAGCTTTGCTATTATCTACGTTAACTGATATATTTTTATTTACTGGATTACCAGTTCCAGCAGGAATAAGTCTTCCAATAATAACATTCTCTTTAAGGCCATTTAAATTATCAGTTTTTGCTTCAATTGCAGCATCTGTTAAAACTCGTGTAGTCTCCTGAAAGGATGCCGCAGAAATAAAGCTTTCGGTATTTAGAGATGCTCTTGTAATACCAAGAAGCAGAGGAGTAAACGTGGCTGGCTTACATTTCCTGCTCTTAATCTCTTTTTTTCCATCTTCTTTAAGTTCAATATTTAGTTCTTTGATATTAGAAAAATATACCACGTCACCAGCTTCGTAACCGGATTCTCCAGGATCAGTAACGACTCTTTTTTTCGCCAGGTCTTTGTTTTCATTATTAAGAATATATTTACTTACTCTATCCCCTTTATAAAAACTTGAATCACCTGGATCAGAAACAAGAACCTTGAGCATCATCTGTCTTACAATAACCTCTATATGCTTATCATTAATACTTACACCTTGGATTCTATAAACTTGCTGAATTGCTTCAACTAAATACTCTTGAACTCTAGCAGAACCTTTGATTGCTAAAATATCTTTTGGAGAAACGGAACCTTCACATAGCTTATCACCCGCGGAAATAAAATCATTATCGTGTACCAATACATGCTTACCATATGGTATTTTATATATTTTTTCAACATCGCTACCAACAACATGAATCTCCCTAATACCTCTTTTGATTTTTCCATATTTTACTCTTCCATCAATCTCGGTCACGATTGCAGGATTCCATGGATTTCTTGCTTCAAAAAGCTCAGCAATTCGAGGCAAACCACCCGTAATATCCATAGTCTTTCCAATATCTTTAGGAATCTTAACCAGTACTTGACCTGCCTTGACTTTTTCACCTTCTTTTACTAGCACTGTAGCTTTAATTGGGAGAATACTTACACCGCCAAGTATCGATTCACCTTTATCGCTAACTATCTCAATGTGTGGACTAAGATTTCTATTTTTTGATTCAGTTATTACAACCATTTTTCTTCCGTCATCAACAGCGTCTTCCGCATATGTTTCGCCTTCAATCATATCTTTATATGCAATAACACCATCAGTTCTAGCAAGTATAACATCTGTATAAGGGTCCCATGAAAATATAACATCTCCAGCACTTACTTTTTTACCATTTTTGATATGCAATTTTGCACCGTAAGGTACAACCCAAGTAGTAATTACATTGCCTTTATCATCATGTAACTCAATCTCTGAATTTCTAATATTACAAACATCAATAGTTTTACCATCATCATCCTTGGATTTTATGACATTTATTTTTTTACTGTAAATGATTACACCACCACTTTTAGCTTTTCTATTAGACTCTTCCATAATCCTTGAAGCAGTTCCCCCAATATGGAAAGTTCTTAAAGTCAGCTGTGTACCTGGCTCACCAATCGATTGTGCAGCCATAATTCCAATAGCATCACCGATTTCAGGGACTTTATTTGTCGCAAGATTTGTACCATAGCATGTTTTACATATTCCCCTAGTTGATTCACATGTCAAAACAGACCTCACTCTAACTTGGTAAATATTAGTTTTATTCATAGAAGCAACAACCTCTTCTGTTACTAGATTATTTGATTTTAAAATAATCTCGCCACTGATTGAATCTATAATTGGCTCAACAGTAAATCTTCCAAGAATCCTTTCATCTAGCGGCTCTATAATCTCTTCGCCTTCTTTAATGTCTTGAAGGAGTACTCCTTGAACAGTTTTACAGTCATCTTCAGTTATTGTTAAATCTTGAGCGACATCAACCAAACGTCTAGTTAAATAACCAGCATCAGCAGTTTTAAGAGCTGTATCCGCAAGACCTTTTCTCGCACCGTGAGTAGATATAAAATACTCAAAAACAGATAAGCCCTCTTTAAAATTTGAAACTATTGGATTTTCAATGATTTCTCCAGCTGAACCAGACATAGATTTTTTTGGTTTAGCCATCAATCCACGCATTCCAGCTAACTGTTTTATCTGATCTTGACTACCTCTTGCTCCAGAATCTGCCATCATATATAAAGCATTAAATCCTTGGTCGTCATTTTTAAGTTCGTGAAACATTTCGTTAGCTACATCAGTTGTTGCATGAGTCCAAATATCGATTACTTTGTTATATCTTTCACCTTCAGTTATAATTTTCTTTGAAAATTTATCTCTAATTGATTTTACCTGAACCGCTGCCTTATCAATAATATCATCTTTATTTTGAGGAATCAAAATATCGTCAATTGCAATTGATAGACCACTCTGAAAAGCATATCCAAAACCTAAATCTTTTAAGCGATCTAGAAATAAAACAGTTTCATAATTACCTACTTTAGTGTAACAATCATAGACTAAACTTACCAATTTCTTTTTATCTAACCGTTGATTGATAAATGGCATATCTAGAGGCAGAATATCATTAAACAATATCCTTCCTAAAGAAGTATCAATGATATTACCTTTACCATCATTGAACTTAACTATGGCATGTAAAGAAATCTCGTTATTTTCATATGCCAATCTAGCTTCTGAAAAAGAAGATATGACAGTCCCTTCCCCGACTTCACCAGTTCTTCTTCTGGTTAAATAATAACACCCTAAAATCATATCTTGAGAAGGAATAGCAATCGGTTTTCCTGTTGCAGGATGTAAAATATTATGACTTGATAACATCAAAAACCATGCCTCCATTTTAGCCTCTGATGATAGAGGGACATGAACTGCCATCTGATCTCCATCAAAATCAGCATTGAATGCAGAACATACTAGGGGATGTAATCTTATAGCTTTGCCATCAATGAGCTTTGGTTGAAAAGCCTGAATACCCAATCTATGTAGAGTAGGTGCACGATTAAGCAAAACTGGATGATCTGATACAACATATTCAAGCACCTTGTAAATACAATCGTCTTTATTTTCAATTAAAACTTTTGCACTTTTTGGCGTATTAGCATAATCACGTTTAATAAGCTCATGGAGAATGATTGGCTTGTAAAGCTCCATTGCCATCTCTTTAGGCAGTCCGCATTCATGCAAGTTTAATTCTGGACCAACAACAATGACTGAACGAGCAGAATAATCAACGCGCTTTCCAAGAAGATTTTGTCTAAATCTACCAGTTTTTCCCTTTAATGAATCGCTTAAGGATTTAAGTGGCCTTCTAGTACCGCTTCTAACAGCAGACTGATACCTACTGTTATCCAGTAAAGAATCAACCGCTTCTTGAAGCATCCTTTTTTCGTTTCTTAGAATGACGTCAGGAGCTTTTATTTCAATCAGCTGCTTTAGTCTATTATTTCTAATTATCACACGTCTATATAGATCATTTAAATCTGAAGCAGCAAATCTTCCACCATCAAGAGGAACAAGCGGTCTAAGTTCAGGTGGAATTACAGGAAGAATACTCAATACCATCCATTCTGGCTTGTTGTATAATTCTCGCTCTTTACGCGGATCGAATTTGCGCAACATTCTCAATCTTTTAAGACAATCTTCTCTTTTTTGATTAGAGGTTTTTTCATTATTTACTATCTCAGTCAAATCTTTGGTTGTTTGCACAATATCTAATTTAGAAAGAAGTTCCTTAATAGCACCGCCACCCATGGAGCCAACAAAGTAATTATCTTCATCAATATCTTTTTCTGAAGAATTCATTATTCCATACTCGTCCTCTAATTCAATATAAGTATCTTCATCAATAAGCTCTCCGTACTTAACAGGAGCCTTGCCAGGATTCAAAACAACATAATTTTCATAGTAAGTAACACTTTCGAGTTGCTTCGTCGTATACCCAAGCAGATTACTAATTTTACTTGGAATCGATCTCAAATACCACAGATGAACAACAGGAACAGCCAATGTAATATGACCAGTTCTTTCTCTTCTAACTGTTTTTTTTGTTACCTCAACTCCACAACGATCACAAACTATACTTCTATACCTTATACCTTTATATTTACCACAGTTGCACTCCCAATCTTTTACTGGTCCAAAGATTTTCTCGCAAAATAAACCATCTTTTTCAGGTTTATAAGACCTGTAATTTATAGTTTCAGGCTTCAATATTTCTCCTTTTGATCTATCCAAAATTTCTTCAGGAGATAGCAATCCAAGGGTTATTTTTGAAAATGAATTAGATTTTCTATTTATGGCGTTAGACTTTGTTTTAATTTTGTACATATTAGTCCTTATTTATTTTTAATTATTAACCCAAAACAATGTTTAGACCTAGACCTTCTAGCTCTTTACATAGAACGTTGAACGATTCAGGTACATTTGGCTCTGGAGGATTTTCTCCCCTAACAAGCGCATTGTAGAGCTCCGTTCTTCCCTGCACATCATCAGATTTGACTGTTAAAATTTCCTGAAGGGTATGAGCAGCTCCATAAGCCTCTAGAGCCCAAACTTCCATTTCACCAAATCTCTGACCACCAGACTGTGCCTTACCACCTAAAGGTTGCTGAGTTATAAGCGAATAAGGACCTGTTGACCTAGAATGCATTTTGTCATCAATTAAATGAGAAAGTTTAAGAAAGTAAGTGGTTCCAACAACTACAGGATTGTGAATTTTTTCTCCTGTTTTACCATCATAAACGTAAACCTTACCAGACTCAGGAAGATTAGCTTCAAGCATTTCATTTATTACGTCTTGATGGGACGCTCCATCAAAGACTGGTGTAGCATAATATTTGCCAAGCTTATTTCCCGCCCATCCAAGCATAGTCTCATAAAGTTGACCAAGATTCATCCTGGAGGGAACACCAAGAGGATTAAGAATCAAGTCAACTGGCGTACCATCTTCAGTGAATGGCATATCTTCTTCTGGAACAATTATTGAAACGATACCTTTGTTTCCATGCCTTCCAGCCATTTTATCTCCGATAGAAACCTTTCTTTTTTGCGCAATATATACTTTAGCGAGCTTCATTACACCCTGCTGCAACTCATCTCCTACTCGTAATTTGAAAATTTGCTTTTCTAAATCTTCTTCAATCTGCTTTAGATTTCTTCGATAATTCTTCCAAATTCTTAGAATTTTTTGCCAATTGAGGGGGTTTTCAACCCAAGGGGATTTAAGGGAAATTTCTTCAAAATCAAGCTCCAAAACTCGCTTTTTGGTTAAAAGAGTTTTAGCCTTAACGAGTGTTTTGTTCGTTGAAGCGTCTCTAATGCCACCACAATATTGGTTAAGCAACTGATCCTTAAGGAGTTCATCTCTCTTATTTATCAGATTAAATCTATCGTTTCTTGCAGTTTTTTGCAGCTCTCTAATCATGACTTTTTCTTCTGCTCGTAATGCCATGCTTTTTCGCTCAAAAAGCTGAGTTTCTACCACAACACCTTTCACCCCAGAGCTTGATCTTTTAGATGCATCTTTAACATCTCCTGCTTTTTCACCGAAAATTGCTCTTAATAATTTTTCTTCAGCTGTCGGATCAGTTTCTCCTTTTGGAGTTACTTTACCTACCAATATATCTCCCGGATTTATTATTGCTCCAGTTCTAACTATACCTCTTGAATCAAGATTTCTTGTAGCATCATCACTTACATTTGGTATTTCTGGCGTAAGCTCTTCCTCACCTCTTTTTGTATCTCTGATTTCTACTTCTACTTCTTTAATATGAATTGAAGTGAAGACATCTTCCTTGACAAGTCTTTCATTTATAATGATCGCATCTTCAAAGTTATAGCCTCTCCATGGCATATAGGCAACTTTTAAATTTCTACCAAGTGCTAATTCGCCATCGCATGTTGAATGTCCATCAGCTAGTAACTGTCCTTTGGAAATTTTATCCCCTACATTTACAACAGGCTTCTGATTTATACATGTATTTTGATTAGTTCTAAGGAACTTTCTGAGATTATATTCCTTAAACTTCTCTTTTTTCATCAACTCTAATTCTTCTGGCTCACCTGATGTCTCAATAATAATTTTATCTGCATCAACGTAATTAATTAACCCATCGTCTTCTGAGTAAATGGCAGCTCTCGAATCTTTTGCAACTACTTTTTCCATACCAGTTGCAACAATAGGTGGCTCTGGATTCATAAGAGGAACTGATTGTCTCATCATGTTTGAACCCATCAATGCCCTGTTTGCATCATCATTCTCTAAAAATGGAATCAACGAAGCAGAAATACTTACAATTTGAGAAGGCGAAACGTCCATATAATTTACTTTCTCAGAATCAATAACTGGAAAGTCGTCGCCGTTTCTAACCCTGATATTTTTATCAGCAAATTTATTCTTCAGAGTAGGCTCATTTGCTTGGGCAATATATGACCTATCTTCTTCATCAGGCGAAAGATAAAACACCTCATTTCCAATATTTCCACCATCTACAGATTTATAAGGAGATTCAATAAAACCTAATTTATTCACAATAGCATGACAAGCCAAAGAATTGATAAGCCCAATATTTGGTCCCTCTGGTGTCTCGATCGGACAAAGACGACCATAATGAGTGTAATGAACATCCCTAACTTCAAACCCTGCCCTTTCTCTAGACAGACCTCCAGGGCCCAATGAAGAAATTCTCCTTTTATGGGTTATCTCAGCAAGAGGGTTTGTTTGGTCCATAAATTGAGATAGCTGACTGGTTCCAAAAAAAGTATTAAGAACTGTTGTAACAATTCTAGAATTAACAAGGTCTTGCGGAGTCAAGCTTTCTGCTTCTCTTTGACTCATTCTTTCCCTTATAGTTCTATACATTCTACTTAAAGCAATATTAAACTGATTTGCAAGCTGCTCACCAACAGTTCTAACTCGTCTATTACCTAAATGGTCAATGTCATCTGGTCCCTTTAATCCAGTACGCATTTTAACTAAATATTTAAAGACTTCAATGAAGTCATCTTTAATAAGAACAGGCTCTTCAATTGGTGCATTTAGACCAAACTTTTTATTTATTCTATATCTTCCGACAGCTCCTAAATCATATTTTTTAGTAGAAAAAAACATTTTCTCAATAAATTTTGCAGCTATTTCTAGGTTAGGAGAATCTCCTGTTCTCAAATGTTTGTAAAGAAGCATCACAGCTTCCTCGAAATTATTGGTGGGATCTTTCTTGATAGTGTTGTTTAGTAACTCATAAGCAATGTTATCCTGCGAATCAACAACACTTACTTCTTTAATTTTAGATTTTTTTAGTAGTTTGATGTTATCTTCATTTAATAAAGCATCAGACTCCAAAATAATTTCGCCAGTTTTATCATCAACAATATCTTCAACTATTGACTTTCCTAATACACTTTTACTTGATACCTTATGTGTTTCAAGCATATTAAAAGAATCAAACAAATCTTTATTTGTAGAAATACCAATTGCTCTTAAAAGTAATGTTGCAGGAAACTTTCTTCTTCTATCAATTATGGCGTACATACAGTCATAAATATCAGTTGAGAAATCTACCCAAGAACCTCTAAATGGAATTATTCGAGCTGTGTGAATCTTAGAACCATTAGGATGTATAGATTGGTCAAAAAACACACCTGGAGATCTCTGCAATTGGCTTACTATTATTCTTTCAGCACCATTTATAATAAAGGTACCACTATCTGTCATATACGGAATATTTCCAAAAAAAACATCCTGCTCTATACTTTGGACATACTGAGATTTATCATTTTCATCTGTGATATGCAGGACGAATCTAACTTTCAGAGGGATCGAATAACTAATTCGTCTCTCTAAACATTCTTTAACAGTATACTTTGGAAGTCCTAAATAATAGTGCTTGTACTCCAAAATATAGTTTTTATGGTTATCTTCAACTGGGAAAATATTTTTAAAAACTGCCTGCAGCCCCTTATTCTCTCTTTTTTCAGGAAGAATATCTTCCTGCAAAAAATCATCCCAGGAATATACTTGCAATGATAACAAGTCAGGTATTTCGTTTATAGTTTTAGTTTTGGAAAAAGAATGTCTTTTAATAGCTGAATTATCCATCTATAGTCTCCTATTAGAAATTTTAGTATTAAAGAAAATTGTAATGATTAGAAAAAACTACTTGAGATTGACAGAAGCACCTGCTTCTTCTAATTTCTTCTTCATTTCTTCAGCTTCATCTTTAGATACAGCTTCTTTCACAACAGATGGAGCACCATCTACCATTTCTTTAGCTTCCTTTAGGCCAAGCGAGGTGATTTCTCTAACTGCCTTAATGACATTAATTTTCTTTTCGCCTGCTGCAGATAATTCAACATCAAACTCAGTCTTTTCTTCAGCCGCTCCTGCAGCACCTGCATCTCCACCCGCAGCAGCAACAGCAACTGGCGCAGCAGCAGAAACACCAAATTTATCTTCAATCTCTGATATCAGNTCAGAAATTTCNAACATATTTGCGTTTTCTAAATATTTTAATACATCTTCTCTTTTTACATCAGCCATTTTAAAACTCCTTTCTACTTTTGAATAGCTCTAAGCGCAAAAACAACTTTTGACATAGAACTATTTAACGTTGAAGCCAATTTANACATTGGACTATTTAAACATGAAACAAATTTTCCTAATAATTCTTCTTTAGATGGNAATACCGCTAACTGCTTATATTTGTCTGAATCATAAAGCNTACCATCATAAAGGACTCCAAGAATTTCTAAAGAATCCTTGTTGTTGTCCTTAAATTCTTTAATAACTTTCGCTGCGGTAACAGGATCTTCAGAAAATGCAATTCCTACTTGCCCAGTTAAAATTGAATCAAAAGTGCCATCATAGCCTGCGTTTTTTGAGGCAATTTTAGTCAATGTGTTTTTAACGACGGCAAAATTAACTGAATTCTGTGCAAAAGATTTTCGAAGATTTGTTAGCGTAGGGACATCCATACCAGTATAATTCGCAAAATAAACACCTTTATATTTTTCAAATTTTTCTGTGGTCTCTGCAACAATATTTAAATTTTTCTTACTTGGCATTTCTTGATATCCTTTTAACTTTTCACAAATGAGTTTTTNTCAACCTTAATCCCAGGACCCATTGTGGAAGAAATTGTAATTTTATTAATATATGAACCTTTGAGAGAATTTGGTTTTGCCTTAATAATTTCTTTCATAAGTGCATCCAAGTTATCTAAAATTTTATCCTTACCGAATGATACTTTTCCTATGCCCGCATGAACTATCCCAAATTTGTCAACCCTGTATTCAATTTTNCCACCTTTCATTTCTTTNACGGCTTTNCCAACATCATTCGTTACAGTNCCAGATTTTGGATTAGGCATTAACTTTTTAGGACCTAAAACTTTACCAAACCTACNGAGCGCAGGCATCATTTCAGGTGTNGCAATAATAACATCAATATCAGTCCAACCATCTTTGATTTTTTCAAGAAATTCATCAGAACCCGCATGATCAGCTCCTGCATTCTTGGCTTCATCAACCTGGTCGCCTTGAGCAAGAACGAGAATTTTGACTTTTTTGCCAGTCCCAGAAGGCAAGACAACAGTTCCTCGTACTAACTGATCTGCATGCCTAGGATCTACTCCCAAATTTACGGCAATGTCTANAGATTGGTCAAATTTTACCTGACTNCAATCTAGAAGCAGGTTAACTGCTTCAATTGATGTATAAAATTTATCTCTATCGACTAACTTCATATTGTTTTCTTTAATCTTGCTCATAAAATCTATCTCTCTACGTTAATTCCCATACTTCTTGCTGTTCCTGAAATCATTTTTTTTGCCGAATCAATACTAGTTGCATTTAAATCTGGCATTTTTACTTCAGCAATCTCAGCTACCTGCTTAGAACTTATCGACCCAACTTTTTCTTTGTGAGGCTCGGGTGAACCTTTCTTTAAGCCAGCAGCTTCTAAAATTAAACTAGATACTGGAGGTGTTTTCGTTATAAATGTGAAAGACCTATCAGCAAAAACAGTAATTTCAACTGGTATTAATTTACCTTGCTGTTCTTGAGTCTTAGCGTTAAAAGCTTTGCAGAACTCCATAATGTTGACACCATGCTGACCCAGGGCAGGACCAACTGGCGGGGCAGGATTAGCCTGACCTGCTAAAATTTGAAGTTTTATAAAACCTATTTGTTTTTTTGCCATACTAACTTATCATCTCCAATTGAAAAAAGTCTAACTCTACTGGCGTTGGTCTGCCGAAAATAGATATTATAACTCTTACTTTTTGCTTATCTTTGTTAACCTCTTCTACCACTCCATTGAAATCAATAAAAGGTCCAGAGATAACTTTTACATGATCATCTTTTTTGAATGGAACGTCAACAACATCTAAAATACCTTCTTTTCTCCTTACCTCTCCAAAAATTCTCTTAACTTCTTTTTCTCTTAATGGAGCAGGCATTTTGCCTTTAGGAGCAACAAAACTGATTACTGAAGTAGAATTTTCAACGAAATACTTAGATTCTACGTCCATGAGCATATTAATCATAATATATCCAGGGAAAAACATTCTTTCCTTTATTTTTTTCTTATCATTTTTTATTACGACAATTTTTTCAAAAGGAACAAAAATTTCATTAATCTTTGATTTTATTTCAGGCTGAAAATCAAGTTCTCTAAAAATATTCTCTTTCACAAATTTTTCTTTACCAGAAACTACTCTTAAAGTGAACCAATTAGAAAAATCAGATGTCTCGGGAATATTCTGATTTGAATCAGATTTGTCACTTGAGTTATTGGATTCAGGATTAACTGAATCGTTATTCTCAATACTGCTGCTCAATTCCGATTCTGTGATTTGCATAACTTAAAAAAGCCTTTTTATAATGAATATTAATCTATCTATACCCCAAACTATTACTGCCATTATTATGGAAAAACATATAACCACAATTGTTGAGCCCCTCATTTCTTGAGGGCTAAGCCAAGAAACTTTACCCATCTCTTTCTTTACACTTGTTAAATAATTTTTTACTTTACCCATAATATCTAAAATTAGTACCTATTTTTACGCAGGTGAGGAAGGACTCGAACCCTCAACTTCCGGCTTTGGAGGCCGGCGCTCTACCAGTTGAACTACTCACCTATTTTATAACTATTTAGTTTCCTTGAAAACAACATGTTTTCTGGCAACCGGATCGTATTTTTTATATTCCAGTCTATCTGGATGCAACCTTTTATTTTTAGTTACAGTATATCTATATCCAGTACCAGCAGTACTTTCAAGCTTAACTATATCTCGTTTGCTATTGCCAGCCATTACTACTCTACAATCTCTGTTACGACACCCGCTCCAACTGTATGACCACCCTCTCTAATAGCAAATCTTAGCTCTTTATCCATTGCTACTGGAGTTATTAACTCTATGTCTAAAGTTACATTNTCTCCAGGCATAACCATNTCAGTTCCAGATGGTAATTCACAACTACCAGTCACATCTGTTGTTCTAAANTAGAATTGTGGTCTATAACCCTTAAAGAAAGGAGTATGTCTTCCNCCTTCCTCTTTTTTAAGNACGTATACCTCGGCNTTAAATTTCTTGTGAGGCTTAATGGATCCTGGCTTAACTATCACCTGNCCNCTTTGAATATCTTCTTTATCGATACCTCTTAATAATAAACCAGCATTGTCTCCAGCTTGACCTTCATCAAGAATTTTTCTAAACATNTCAACTCCTGTNCATGTAGACTTCTTATCTGCATCCATGCCAACAATCTCAACNTCTTCTCCAACCTTTACAATGCCTGACTCTATTCGTCCTGTAGCAACTGTTCCTCTACCAGTAATTGAAAAAACATCCTCTACGGGCATTAGAAAACTTTTATCTACATCACGTTTTGGAGTAGGAANAAATGAATCTACTGCATCCATAAGCTCATATATTTTATCTGCATCTGCGCCNGTACCATCCGAATTTAAAGCATTAAGAGCNGAACCCTGTATTATCGGAGTATCATCTCCAGGAAAATCGTAAGCATCAAGCAATTCTCTTAGCTCCATCTCAACAAGCTCAAGAAGCTCTGGGTCATCAACCTGATCACACTTATTCATAAAAACAACTATTGANGGNACATTAACCTGTCTAGCTAGAAGNAAATGCTCTCGGGTTTGCTGCATAGGNCCATCAGTTGCAGCTACAACCAATATGGCGCCNTCCATTTGGGCAGCNCCAGTAATCATATTTTTAATATAGTCAGCGTGTCCAGGACAATCAACGTGAGCATAATGGCGAGGCTCAGTNTCGTACTCAACATGAGCTGTATTAATTGTAATACCTCTNTCCCTTTCTTCNGGGGCATTGTCNATATTTTCAAAATCAGTCTTNTCTGCAAGACCTTTAGATGACAAACATTTTGTTATAGCAGCTGTCAAAGTTGTCTTACCATGGTCAACGTGACCAATAGTACCNATATTGACATGCGGCTTGGTTCTTTCAAATTTTTCTTTTGACATATTTATATTACTCCTTTAAGCTTCTATTTTACCGTTGAGTTTTTCTAGAATTTCTTTTTCNATAGATTGCGGAACNTTAGCATANTGTGAAAATTGCATTGTAAANAATGCTCTTCCTTGCGTCATNGANCTNAGATCAGTAGCATAACCAAACATCTCTCTTAATGGNACATCACAATCTAAAACCTGACCATCNCTCCTTAANTGCATTCCTTTTACTTGACCTCTGCGAGACGTCACATCTCCATTTACNGAACCAACAAAGTCTTCAGGACAAATTATTTCAAGAGACATTANTGGCTCAACAAGATATGGACCAGCTTTTTTAACTGCCTCTTTAAATGCCATAGATCCAGCTATTTTAAANGCAATTTCACTCGAATCAACATCGTGATAAGAACCNTCAAGCAGCGTAATCTTTACATCCTCAAGAGGATAGCCAGCAAGAACACCAGACTTCATTGTTTCNTTTATTCCGTTTTCAACTGCAGGAATNTATTCGTTAGGNATATTTCCACCTTTNACTTTGTTCTCAAANTCAAATCCTTTACCAGTATCATTGGGCTCNAGACTAATAATCACGTGACCNTACTGTCCTCTACCACCAGACTGTCTTGCAAATTTTGTATCTTGCTTATCAACAGTTTGAGAAATACACTCTTTNTATGCAACTTGTGGNGAGCCAGTATTAACAACTACGTTAAACTCTCTTTTGAGCCTGTCNACAATTATGTCAAGATGTAGCTCTCCCATNCCAGAAATTACAATTTGACCAGTTTCCTCNTCGTTTTTAATTTTAAATGTNGGATCCTCTTCTGCAAGCTTNACTAAACCATCAGATAAATTTTCNTGATCTTGCTTNGTAGATGGCTCNACNGATATCGAAATAACCGGCTCGGGAATNTCAATTTTTTCCAAAATAATNGGATTAGATGAGTCNCANAGCGTGTGACCTGTTCTNGTATTCTTTAAACCAATCATAGCCGCAATTTCACCTGCAACAACTGTTTTTCTTTCNTCTCTTTTATTAGAATGCATCAACATNAATCTACCAACACGTTCTTTTTTACCCGAATTTGGATTATAAATATGNTCNCCAGTAGANACCGAACCAGANTACACTCTAAAAAATGTNAACCTNCCAACGAANGGATCAGTNGCAATTTTAAAAGCTAATGCAGAAAAAGGNTCATCNTCAGACGGTTTCCTNGTTAATTCCTTATCNTCTTCNGAAAAACCTTGAGTCTCTCCAAGNTCCATTGGNGATGGCAAAAAGTCGATTACAGCGTCTAAAATCTGTTGGACACCTTTATTTTTAAAAGCAGANCCNCAGAATGAAGGAACAATATCTCCATGCACGGTCGCCTTTCTAATTGCGGACTTAATTTCTTCAGTTGAAATAGATTCGTCAGATAAATATTTTTCCATCAATGTGTCATCTGATGATGCAACTTCTTCTATTAAATGTTTGTTCCACTTTTCAGCTTTTTCTTTTAAATCTTCAGGAATATCTATTGTGTCAAATGTAGATCCATCATCAGAAGTATATATTATGGCCTTCATATCAATTAAATCAACAAGTCCCTTAAAAGTTTCTCCAGCTCCAATAGGTAAAGCAAGAGGGACAGGATTGGCGCCCAATCTCTCCTTAATCATATTAATTACATTATAGTAATCAGCTCCTGTTCTATCCATCTTATTGACAAAAGCAATTTTAGGGACACCATACTTGTTAGACTGTCTCCATACAGTTTCTGACTGAGGTTCAACACCACCAACAGCGCAAAATAATGCAACCGCGCCGTCAAGAACTCTAAGT